>NZ_QHJE01000001.1:2502500-3102500 GCF_013626205.1 Hyphomicrobium methylovorum | reverse complement strand
TACATCTCTACCGGCAGCCTCTATCTCTGTAGCACCGCATTTCTGCCGTTGGGACTGTCGCCGTCGGCACCATTCTGGTCGGACGTCGACCGTGACTGGACACAAAAAGCGCTCTGGGGCGGACGAACAGACGTCGGCGCAGACAAGGCGCGCGACTGATGAGCCAGAAAAAACTCGGCAGGGTTCCTTCCCGGCCGCTCGTATCTATCGTGATGCCAACCCTGAATCAGGGTCGCTTTATAAAGCAGTCGATCGAATCCGTCCTAACGCAAGACTACTCCGAATTAGAATTGGTCGTCGCAGACGGAGGCTCAAGCGATAACACGCATGGGCTGCTCACAGACATGAGCACTGCAGACCCCCGATTACGCTGGTCGTCACAACGCGATACCGGCCCCGCCGAAGCGCTCAATCGCGCTCTGCGCGGTGTTCAGGGAACGATCGTCGGCTGGTTGAACTCAGATGACCTTTACACACCTGGTGCAATCCAAAGCGCAGTCAACGCCTTCGCTGCACAGCCCGACTGGATCATGACATACGGCCATGGCGAGCATGTTGATGAAGAGGGAACGGTCCTCGCTCCATATCCGACGCTAAGACCTGACGGCCCAATCGAGCGGTTCTCTAACGGCTGCTTCATTTGCCAACCGACGGTTTTCTTCCAGCGATCAATGTATCTGCTGCTCGGCGCGTTGGACAACAATCTCAAGGCGTCATTTGATTTCGATTATTGGCTGCGCGCGTTTCGAGCGTTTCAGGACCGCATCGGATTCATCGATGCGGTGCAGGCCCAGTCGCGCCTGCACGACGCCTGCATCACCAAGACCGCTCGAAGGACTGTCGCACTTGAAGGAGTTCGCGTCGTCGCCCGGCATATGGGAACGGCGCCGACCCACTGGTTCGTGACGTACATCGAGGAACTACTGCACCAAGCTCCCCCTGAAGGAGATGGCCACATCGAAGAACAACTGCGAACGGCGCTCGACGAAGTGAAAGACTGCTTCGAGCCAAACGATCTCCGCGCGCTACAGGAACAGCTGCGGTACATACTTCCGAATGACGGCAACCGCTGAAATTCTCATAATGCGATTGATCGTTCATACCGCTAGCGTATCGTGAGCGCGAACCGGTCAAAGATAACGCCCGCTAGAAACACCGCTTGTTCTGAAATCTCCTGTAAACTTCCATCCCGGCCCGCTGCATCGACTCAACGCGTTTAGCCTCGAACCGCCGCAACCCACGCAAATCATCGAACAGTCCATCTAGCTCGTTGCGCCGGACATGAATAACGGCGTCGTCCCATTTCAAATTTTCGCCGGGTATCGTTGGCCACACCCAGTCTTCGACAATAACGACAGGAATGGCGCCAATCGCGAGCGCTTCCCAGAGCCGGATCGTGTTGGGCCCAGCGCCTTCGGGACAGAGCGCGAATACACTTTCCGACAGAACCTCATTGTAATGCTTGGTTGCTACGCGCTCAGCAGCCGCCCCACGAACGCTGAGCGGTATCCCATCGATCTGCTGCTGATAAACAACGCGATTGAAATGCCAATCACCAGTTAGCTCACAGACCACGTCGGAAAACCCATCGCGAAGAACCTCATCGCGAACTCGCAGTCGGACATCCGAGCGATAATGATCCATGTGCGCACCGATGAACGACGCGAGATACTTTTTGGTCGCCGGCGGCTTATTCAGCAGCAAACCTTCACGGCGATCGGCATTGACGACGTTTGCGGCAGCAAGATGCCAACTATGTAAGCGCACGTCAGAGAGGATCGCGTCCGGCTCCAAATGCGAAACGTGCAGGTCTGTCACGCCAATCTCGCGCCAGAACTGTAAAAGCCTAGGCCAATATATATGCTGGCAAACAGTATGGATTTCGACGGTCGTTTGCTCTGCTCGCGTCGCATAAGCGATGCGCCCAATGTATTCCGATAGACGGCGCTTTATCTCTAAACGCTGAGATTCTGAAATCCCGCCCGCGTCAATAAAAGTCGCCCACGGAGCACCGAAATATCCGCGGGGACCGGAACAAGCCTCGACCGCTCCAGGCACCAATCGATCAAAATGCACATCGAGCGCAGCCTTCTCCGTTATCGCCGGATACTGCCAGTTTGCGAGATCCTCACATCCGATCGCCTCTGGAGCGAGTTGTGTACGGGGCATGGCATTTTGTTTTTGCTGAGGAACACGTGCCTGCGCTCAGATACAGGCTAGATATAAAAATCCAAAAAGGTATCACGCACTATCGTCCGTGTTCGTCGCAAAATACAACCCCTTCTCGCTTGCGATCATTTCTTCGCGGACACTAATCCCACGCTTTTTCCAATGCGCGCGCCAGAGCGCTATGGCAGCTTTCTCATCAGGACGATCAGCATCATCCAAAACCAAGTCGATCTCGTGCTTCTCCAAGTGCTTGAAAATAAGCGGAACGGCCGGATATCTCGCGTTCAAGCACGTCGAACCAGGAGGTCCGTCCACCAAGACTAGAATGCGTTTGCTCCCGCCGGCAGAAAGACGCTTGGCCAAAGCGGCCAACGCTGCATTGCAATCGTAATAAGAATATTTCCCGGTCTCATCCTCCCAATCCTTGAGAGGCGTGTGCAAGAGTTCCACATGCTCTTCCACACCCACGGATCTAAGCAGTCTCTGCGTTTTGCGTAGAAAGCGCGGATTATGTTCGAACGAACACAGCGAAGGCGCACCCTGAGACGTCCGACTGGACGCGTGGTTTTGATTTGTGCGCAAATTCCGATTGATCTCTAACGCTCGAGCCTGCAGTGCCGTCGACGTTCCACTACCAAATTCGATGATCATGTCGTACCGGCGCTCGCCGATTCGTTCGATCAGGAACTGGCCAATATCCGGACTTATTGGCCAACCATGAAAACTGGGAAGTCCCTTCCCTATGGCCATATAATTCTGGATGAAAGTGAAGGCTTCGATCTGTTTGACTGCCTTACTCAGTTCGTCACGAAGTCCCTTTTTTAGTCGCGCTTCAATGGTCTCCAGATGGGACATCTGATCGGCACGCAGATTATCGATCTCGCGCCGCATCTGTTGTTGTAGCTCGCGCAGAACAGAATTCGCATCGGTCGCAACTGACGTCCCGGCGTGAGTACGGTTTTCCCGATCGCGTTCGGCCAACTCAACGATATGATCAGCTCGGAGATGCTCGATCGCATTCCGCACATGATGCAATTCTCGCAGGACAGAATTCGTATCAGCTTTCGCTGCAGCTCCGGCTAATGCGCGACTCTCTCGATCGTGCGCACTCAGGGTACTTCCGAGTGCGTGGAGATCTCGTCTTAGATTGGCTTCGACGCTGACGATAGTTGTCTCACCGGCGTTCGCAGCTCGATCTTTCTCGGCCAGAGCAGATTCATACTCGGAACGGATCTGCTCGATTTCTAACTCTGTTCGCCGCAACAATTCGCTCTGCGCAAGCTCCGCGTCGGCTTTCGCCGCCGCAAACGCTTGCTCCCGCACGGCGATGTCGCGGATATAGAGTACGTGCGCGAGCCCGGGATGGCGTTGCGGAAATGGGTGCACGCATTTCAATCCAGCCGAACGCAACAGTGCATCAGCCGCAGCGCGCCGCGCTTCCGGTGCAATATCGACGTCCTCACTCACCGCCACACGCACAACGACGAGATCGGCTTGCGCCAAGAGCCGGCTGCCTCCCTTTAACAGGGTCGCCGCGGGAAGACAGTCAAGCAGCAGCCAATTGAATCCTTGCTCCGCCTCATCCCACAGCGCGTCGAGTGTCACTGCGGCAGCATACGATTCAGCATGGATAGGCCGAAGATTGGGCCAAAGGGCCCGCAAATCGTTCGGCGGAATCAATCCGCTTTCGGCCGGATTCGAGGCTTGATGGAAAGTAACGGTGTCAGACGTGTCAGCCACAACATCCCGTCGCAGCGTCCAATTGTGCGCGGGTGGCACCTGATGCCGCAAGGCCTGAAATTGGCCTTCATCACCCTCAACCAGCCAGACCTTGGCCTCGGGCCTGACGGCGAGCCACTTGATCCATTGGCTTTCACCCGATCCTGCGCCAACGACGAGAACGCCGCGCGGTGGCTGCGTTACGCTCAATACGTCGAGCCACGACGACAGCGACAACGTTTGCTGGCTTCCGGAATGACCCATAATGCGTCCTGCTGTGTAAACTTAGGAGGTATCTTCGCTTCGCTCTAGGCAAACGGCACGACATGACGCGGAATTGGTCAGACGTTCTTGAGGTTCAATATTCCAAGCGCTCTTCACCCGTTTCCGGACAGTGCCTCAAATTCAGATCGAGCAGATTCGCGCTTGCTTCAAACGAATGGCCAGCGCTCGATCATCAAGGCCTCCACGACTTGCGGGTGAGATGACATTCGGAAACTGAAGTTCAAGCGTCGATCGCCGTTCCGTCGTCGGCGTATCAATCTCGAGCTCACCGCTCGCTCGAACAGGCCAAACGGGCTCCCGCCGCCAAACCTCTTTGTAAAGCTGCTTAACGGACGCCATGGCTCCAGATCCCGCTCCATTTTTGCGTCCGAGGTTTTTGAAGCGTAATGAAAGCGGCTTGCCATCCAGAGTCGCGCGCAATCCGTGCACAATTTCCGCCGACATCGCATCCACGATGTCCAGCTCCAGACTGTAGCGCCCCTTCGACAACGGCGGCATGCGCAAAACGCTCTTTGTGCCCGGACCCGACCAGCGGCCATCATCCTCAGCAAAGTACCAGTTTTCGCCGTCGATGAAGTGGCGCATATCGATCGTGAGATTCGTGGTCTTGGCCGTCGCGCTGACCGTTTTATTTGTATTAGAAGGAGATGCATTTGCCGCCTTTCCAACGGCAGGCGCCGTCGCAACATCGGCTATAGTCTTGACCGATGCTGGAGGGAGTTGCGTTGGCGTAGCATCACTGGCCTCAGAAGGAGTCGCCTTCCCACTCAGCTCCCGATATTTCAAGAAGTAATGCTCAAGCTCATCTTGGACCTGCTGAAGTTGCAACAACAGCAGGTCCGCTCTCTTATCCGCCTCGGCGAGTTTCGCTTGTAGAGTGATCACCTCACCATGAGAGGCCTTTCCCTGAGATGCGCTGGCACTACTGATCCGAGGCTCACCCTCGCGCGCATCCTGCGCCTGTCGAAACTTCGTCTTCAACTCCGAATGTTCTGTCTGCAGCGATTGATGTGCGAGTTCGACGCGCTGTAAGCGCGCTGATAATTCCGCTGCATCCTCCCGCCCATCTTCCAGCTTCTGCAAAAGGCGTTCGTTTTCCTGCTGCTGTGTTTCGTGCTGTGTCCTTGCGAGATTTTTCCCGAAACCCAAGCTTTCTATTCGTTTAGCTTGAGCATGATTTTCCGACCAAGCACGGCAGGCCAACGTGCGCGCATCCATCGTTGCGAAGGACGGCACCTGGGCAACGCTTTCCAATTCCTGAAACAGTGCATCGGCTTCTTTCGCATCACGCAAAAGAACGGAAGCAGTCAATCGCGCAACGGCGTTCTGCGGCTGCGCCAGATTGTCTGCGAACTGCGGTTCAGAAAAATCGAATCCGAAAACGTCTCGCGCCTTTGTGAGAAAATCTTGCGGATCAACAAATACCGGCTCGATGTTCACCAGCAGCGAACGATCCCTATTGCGATAGTAGAAACGCAATAGCTCGCTGTTATACGCGACCCAGTTTTCAATCGTGTGCTTCAGTCCGTCTGCATTCGTAGTCTGGGAGGCAATGTAGCTAGCAGCGACATACGCAGGTGAAGAATAGACCAGACAAAACCGAATGCGCGGATCGAAATCGCGCATATAGTCCAGGAGATAAAGACTATGCGCGTCAGGCCATCCCCAATGCGGCGCATCGAGATTTGCCACCATGAGATCGACGGTTAGCGCTTCCCAAACACGGCTCGGAGCAATTTGAGCAAAAGTGTTCTTTTCGCCCTCTACGACACCATGTGCGTCAAGCAACTTGCGCGTTAAATCCTGCGGCGAAAGAGTCTGCTGCTTCGATGGATTTGCGTCGGCCAATCCGGCGCTTTTTAAGAGCGCATGAGCGACTTCAGGGCCCGAAAGTGCGTGCCCGCATGTGAGTACGATTGACATTGCCCCATACCGCTATGAATTTTTCGACTGCAGACAAGCACGCGGTCGTCAGTGCCGCAAATCGAAATTTTCCCCGAAACATTCAAGCAATTGGTTGTGCGCGACCAGACCTGAAAAACCAATAAAAATGCTATCTCGCTGCATTCCTGGTTAAGAACGCCCGCCATTGCGGCAGGATCGTCGAAACCTCGTAACGTTCCGGGATGAGCTGCGCCGCTTGCTGCACAGAAACTCGACGGTCGCGGCCCTCATCGCTCAGAAGATGCGCCAGTGTGCTGGTCAGATCCTCCGCTGAATAGGGATCGAAATAGCCGGCCCCCTCACCGTAGATTTCTCTATGCACCGGAATATCTGAAGCCACCACGAGGCCGCCACACTGCATTGCCTCGACTCCCGAATAGTCGAACCCTTCACCGACACTCGGGCAAAGCGTAACACTTGAATGTTCATAGAGTACTCCGAGTTCTCGAGCGGGAACATTGGTCAGATGAAAGAGCTGCCCCCGGCGCATTCCGCGACGCATGAGTTCGAAAACGTCCCCGTCGTCCCACCCGCGAGCGCCCACCAAAACGAGACTGAGATCTGGAAATCCCTCCTGCCGCAATCGCTCCCAAGCGGAAAGCACACACGAATGGTTTTTGCGCGGCTCGATCGTCGAAACCATCAACATGAAGGGGCCCGTGGGGCCCGCAACGACGGCAGCCGCGTCGAGCATTGCCTCGGACAGCCGCTCCTGAATGATATTGCTCGCCTGCTGCCGCGTCGAATTCTGACGCTGATACGCGTTTGAAACGATGTTGTGGATCACGGCTGAGCGTGTTTCCAATTCCGGGAAGATGCGCAAGAGATCT
Source organism: Hyphomicrobium methylovorum (assembly GCF_013626205.1). Taxonomy (NCBI): domain Bacteria; kingdom Pseudomonadati; phylum Pseudomonadota; class Alphaproteobacteria; order Hyphomicrobiales; family Hyphomicrobiaceae; genus Hyphomicrobium; species Hyphomicrobium methylovorum. The sequence goes on along the minus strand of NZ_QHJE01000001.1, from coordinate 3,095,553 downwards.
GCTCGCGTGGCTTCCGAACAGCAAGCAAACAAGGCGCCCCTATCCACGTTCAGCTTCAATGCCTGCAAATGAATGGCCTGATGGATCTTCTTCGCGCCAATGGTGTGCGGCATGAAAATCGGAACAGCGTCGTGATAGCGTACAATCAACTGCGTGCCGGGCAAGACGCGCGCCGGAAACGGCGTTTGCGCTAAAACATAATCGTAGCCGCGCGTATCGAGCATGAGATGTTGCGGCGGATGAAAGCTGCTAAGTCCACCCAGCCCGACATGGTGAAACATATCCCGCGACGGACCAACAATCTTATAACGCGCCGCCGTCACGACATCCTTGGACTGGACGTCCAAAGACTTCGAAAACAGGCGAGACCAAACAAAGTCCTGAAACAACTCTGCGTCGAAAGCTCCAAGAGGAACATCCCGCTCCCGGCGCGCCTGCCAACGCAAGCGATACATCTGCTGCAATCGCGCGAGCCGTCTTTGGTAGCTCCGCAACCGGCCAAGAACGGGCTCACTGTCGAATGACGCAATCGTTCGCGACGTGCGGATGATCCGGTCGCTCAACGAAAGCGGAGCGTCGGCGTCTGGATAGATCTGGAGGGTTTCATGCTGATGTTGAATGAGGCCATCGACTCGAAAGTCACCGCCAAGATCCTGCAGAGCGCGAAACAACAGACGTGACTCTTGCGGAATTCCCGCGTGCCCATCCAATGCAGGCTTCAAGTCGACGAGGACGTTCAAATTCTTCATGTTCAAATACGTTCTGCCGACGAGATACACAAAGACGAGCCAACCGAATTGAGTTCACACAGAATGAGCGTTCCGTTTCATCTGTGCCGCAGCCCCAGACAACCGCTGAACGAAAACAGTGGAGGATCCGCTAATCTCGGCCAAGAGGCATGGGCAGCGGCATCCGTCAAGGTGGAAGCGCAAGACGAAATCGATGTTCCCGTTCTGTGGACGCTATAAACGCTTGCGAGCAATTCGGTGATATCGGTGCCGAACATAAACCGGCCGACGCGTTACACACCGCGTCGGCCTCATGGCTCAATAAAATCTCATCTGATGAATGCTGTATCGAATTAGTGGCCGGTGGCATCCTTCACGCATTTGGTCGAGAAACTCTTTTCCGCCGCTCCGTGAAGATTTTTAGCTTTTGCCTCAGCCGCGCACGTCGTCGCCGCATCCTTTTCGCACTTCGTCATGAAGCTTTTGAGAGCAGCTCCCGCGAGCTTCTTATCCTTCGCAGTGTCATCACACGAGGCATGCGCAGCGGCTGACAATGTCGTCAGTAGAACCGTCGCGAGCACAGCAAGACCAGTCTTCATTCCTTCCTCCACGAAAACTAAGCCAAAAGACCGCGCCAGAAAGACACAGTCTTTCCGGCCTATGTGGTCTGCGCCCGCCATAAGTCCTCATCAAGTCGAATATCGAGGTTTACCGAAATGTATGCGCCAGACCGGCTGTCCGCGGCGCTCCAAGCTGTTTTGAAACAACCGCTATTGGGTACTTCTTCCCATATAAATTGCTCCGCTTACGGCCAATTTCCGAAGATGAATGAATATACAGAAATCTCTCCGAATCACGAAAAGCACCGCAAATGCTGTATTTTTCCGCATTTGCGAATAAGCGCGCCCCGATAATCGAAATTATCCCGCTGTCTGAACGTTCATATCCACGGCTTGCTTGCGCCATGATTTCACCTAGTGTCATTAAACCGTAATGATCAGCTGCTGGAGGGAATATTGGCTCGAATGGTAGGGGGGCGAGGAAACTGGGTTGGAAGTGGAATTGCAGCAGCATTCCTTTCCGGACTCATCTTGGCATCAGCAGGATTTGCGCACGCCGAAGTCGTGATCGGTGAGCCGCGCGCTGGCCCGACGGCATCCAATCCCGAGCTGCAATACGTTCCCGACGAAGAATTCCCCTACGAACTGCGCAAAGTTTCCGGCCCACTCGAATCGCCGTGGTCGATCGCCTTCTTGCCCGACGGACGCATACTCGTAACCGAGCGGCCCGGCCGCCTGCGCGTTATCGAAAACGATCAGCTCCTGCCGCAGGCCATCTCGGGCGTACCGCAAGTCACCGCGGGCGGACATTCGGGCCTTCTCGATATTGTCGTCGACAAGGACTTCAGCACCAACCAGCGCATATTCATGTCCTATATGGCGGGCCCTGCGGAAAACCTGACGATGCGCATCGTTCGCGCCCGGCTCGACGGGATGAATCTCGTCGACAAACAGGTTATTTTTGAAAGCGAACCCCCGATAAAGGGAACGGATCAGATCGGCGGTCGCCTCGCATTGGGTGCCGACGGACACGTTTATCTGACGATCGGTGATCGCTGGGAGCAAGATCGCGCGCAAAACCTGATGGATGACGCCGGCAAGATCATCCGAATCACCGTTGATGGCGGGATTCCCGAAGACAATCCGTTTGTCGGCCGCTCAGATGTCCGTCCGGAAGTCTACAGCTATGGCCATCGCAACCCGCAAGGCTTGATCACCAATGCGGGCGACGGGCGGATGTGGTCGATCGAGCAAGGTCCGAAGGGCGGAGACGAGCTGAACATCATCAAGCCCGGCGCCAACTACGGCTGGCCTGTCGCCACCTTCGGCGTCAATTACGACGGCACGATCATTTCCAATCAAACATCAGCGCCTGACATGGTCGATCCGGTCCACTATTGGGTGCCGTCAATGGCAACCGCGAGTTTGGTTGCCTATTCGGGAGATGTGATGCCCGACGATTGGCGCGGAAACCTCCTCATCGGCACGCTCGTCGGCCAGTCGCTCATCCGGCTCGAGATTGAAGACGGCATCGTCGTAAATGAGAAGCGCTATCTGCACGACAAGATCGGCCGCATCCGCGACGTGGCTGTCTCGGAGAATGGATTCATCTATTTGCTCAGCGACGGCAGCGAGGCCACCCTTTACCGCCTCGAACCAATAACAGACGAAGTGGCGCGAGCCCGGATCACGCCCTGAACGACACACCGTCTGCATAGATAGCGAAAAGGGTCAGCCACGTGCTGGCCCTTTTCCATTTCAGTCGTTGCGCGTTAAGCCAAAGACTTGGGCGGCTCACGCCGGGCAAGGTCACAGATGCCATCGATGAACGCAGTGGTCGCCGCTGCAAATGCCTCGGCCGGATCGAGCGCCTTGAGCGACGGCACCAGTTCCCGTGTGGTCTTGAACTCCACCGGATCGAGCGCGTCCAACTCGGCCGCGTCGTCATCGCTGATCGGACGTAGCAAGCCTTCGGCTTCCGCAAGCGCGAACCCAAGCACGAACGCGTAGAACGCCAGCCCGAGCCCAACAGCGTCGCGATCGCTAAGCCCCGCCCGCCGCATCGCGCTGTAAACGAGCTCGCCTTCGATATGGTCGGTCGGAGAGGTCGAATAGTACCGGAAGTGGAGATGGAAAATCCGCGGATTCTGGCGGGCCAACTCCCGGTATGCCTCAGCCACCGTCCGCAGGTCGTTTTGCCAGCTCGCAGTGGCAACAGGAACGTCGATACTCTGAATTGCCTGCGCGGCAATCGCCCTCAACAGGCCATCCTTGGATTGAAAATGATGCAAAATCGTCATCGGATCGACACCGATAACCATCGCCAGCTTACGGATGGAAAAACCCGCCTCACCCTCGTCGGCGAACAGCTTCAGCGCGGCTTCGAGAATAGCGAGCTTGCTGATCTTACGTCGCGCACGGGATTTGACATCCGCCACAGCCATCTTCCAGTTCTGCTCTACGCCGTAGAAATCAATTGTTTTGACGACTAAAGACTGTAATGTAAACAAGACTGACCGATCAATTTCGGTAGCATTGCGTCGCCCAATATGTCGTCGTAATATGATTAATATAAATATCCTATTTGCGCCTGATCTGTTCGCTCGTCAAATGCCAGCCAAAATCCGGTCTGGCATGGCGAACGGCGTACTCTCGCGTAAGCGCGAGCTTTTGAAGCTTTGCGCGCGCATCGGCTACACGCCACACTAAGTCTTCCAGCACCGCTTGCATGACGCCTGGGAACCATCCCGGGCCTGGACCTATGCTGAAGGCAAAGCCGTGACCAACCGACTCCAAACACAACAATTCCAAGACCTTGATGCGTCGCATCACCTGCATCCGTTCTCGAACCACAAGACGCTTCGCACGCCGAACGCGACGCGCGTCATCGTGCGCGGCGAAGGCCCCTATATCTTCGATAGCGAAGACAACCGCATTCTCGACGGCATGGCGGGCCTTTGGACCACCAACATCGGTTATGGCAGCGAAGAGCTTGCCAAGGCGGCTCACGATCAGATGCTCGAGCTGCCGTTCTACAATACGTTCTTCAAGACGACCCACCCGCCCGTCGTCGCCCTGTCGCGCAAGCTCGCAGAACTGGCACCCGCCGGGATCAATCAGGTCTTTTATGGTTCGTCGGGATCGGAATCGAATGACACCGCAATCCGCCTGATCCGCCATTACTGGGTTCTAAAGGGACAGCCGAAGCGGCGGATCATCATCAGCCGTCGCAACGCCTATCACGGCTCCACCATCGCCTCGGGCTCGATGGGCGGCATGACTCATGTCCATCATCATAGCTATCCGGTCTACGAGGGCTTCCGACATGTGATGGACCCATATTGGTTTGGCGAGTCGATGCCCGGCGAAACGCCGGAAGCATTCGGCATCCGCGCCGCGCGCGCGTTCGAAGAGGAAATTCTGCGCTGTGGGCCGGAGAATGTCGCGGCAATCGCAGCCGAGCCGGTGCAAGGCGCCGGTGGCCTCAAGATCGCACCAGATACGTACTGGCCCGAAGTCCAGAAGATTGTCGACAAGTACGACATTCTCCTTCTCGCCGACGAAGTCATCACCGGCTTCGGTCGCGTCGGCACTTGGTTTGCGTCGGAATACTATGGAATACGGCCGAACCTCATCACCTTCGCCAAGGCCGTCACATCCGGTTACATCCCGCTATCCGGCCTCTTGATTGACGACCGCATCGCCGAAGCTCTGATGAACGAGGACGATGATTTCAACCACGGCTATACGTTCTCAGGGCACCCGGTCGCCTGCGCCGTCGCGCTGAAGAACATCGAAATCATGGAGCGCAACCAGCTGGTCCCTCGCGTGAAGGAGACGACCGGCCCAGCGCTCGCGCGAGTCCTCGCCCGCTTCAAGGATCACCCCCTCGTCGGCGAAGTCCGTTCGCTCGGCATGTTCGGCGCGATCGAACTCGTCGCCGACAAGAAAACGCGGCGGCGCTTCGACGATCCGGGACGCGTTGGTCTCATCTGCCGCGATCATTTCTTTGAAGCGGGATTCATCATGCGAGCCGTGTTCGACACGATGGTTTGCGCGCCGCCGCTGATCTGGACGGAAGAACAGTTTGAAGAAGCAAGTACCGGAATTTCCAAGGCACTCGATCTAACCCTTGCTGACGTGAGAAGAGAACTTTCAACATGAGCCGTCCCATCGTCGTAATTCCCTGCTGCACGAAATCAATCGACGGCCTGACGTTTGACGCTACGGGCAGAAAATATTCTGCTGCCGTCGCTGATGCTGCCGATTGCCAGCCTCTTCTGATGCCGCTCGGTCCGAACATGACCGATGTCGAAGCTGTTCTCGATCTGGCCGACGGGATTCTGCTGCCCGGTAGCCTCTCGAACGTCGAGCCGAGCCACTACGGCGATGAGCAGCCGCTCGATCCGGCCACCGTCGACCGCGATCGCGATAACCTCACGCTGCCGCTGATCCGCTCGGCGATTGCGCGTAAGTTACCGATCTTCGCGATCTGCCGCGGCTTTCAGGAATTCAACGTCGCGCTCGGCGGCACGCTGCATCAGGCCGTCCACTCGGTTGACGGTCATCACGATCATCGCGAACCGACCCACGAAGACTACGACGTCAAGTTCGGACCGAAGCACCGCGTGACACTTCAGGGCGAACTGAAATCCTGGGTCGGAGTTGACGGATTGACGGTGAACTCGTTGCACTGGCAGGGCATCAAAACCCTCGCGCCAAGCCTCGTCGCGGAAGCCTTCGCAGAGGATGGCCTCATCGAAGCGATCCGCGCGCCGCAAGGCAACCCATTCTCTCTCGGCGTGCAATGGCACCCGGAATGGAAACCGCGTGATAACCCGGCGTCCCTCACACTCTTCCGCCGGTTTGGCGAAGCCGCCAGAACCCGCAATGCAAAAGGCCACACGGCATGACGAACACTTGGATCACACTAGACGAAGCCCAGGCCTTCCTGCGCAGCAATCCCACCGTCGTATGGATTGATCTCATCCTCTTCGACATGAACGGCATCGCGCGCGGCAAACGCCTTCGCCGCGACGACCTTCTGACCGTAGCCCGTGACGGCATCATGATTCCGTCCACCGTCTTCGTGATGGACTCACGCGGCAATTGCATCGAAGAAACGGGCCGCCTTTGGGAGACGGGCGATCCTGACGTTCCGTTTCGCATCATCGAAGGCACGCTCCACGCCATTCCGACTGGAGAGCGCCGCTTGGCGCAAGCCGTCATCTCCGTGGCTGAGCACGACGACCTGTGCCCGCGTGGCATCCTCGCGCAGCAAGTGAAGGCCCTTGAAGCCGATGGACGAACACCCGTCGTTGCGGTCGAGTTGGAATTCTATCTCACCAAGCCGCGAACCAACGGCGCCTTCAACGTCGAGACACCGGACGGCCTCGCCCAGGATACCGACTATGCGATGACGCTCGCATTCGGCGAACTCGATGCCGTCGCTCCCTTCATCGACACGATCTACGAGATCGCCGATACGCAGAAACTGCCGGTCGGCGCGGTGATGCAGGAAACAGGTCCAGGCCAGTTCGAGATCAACCTGAAGCACCGGGCGGATGCAGTCGCCGCGGCAACGGAAGGCCTTCTCCTCAAGCGCGCAGTCAAAGCCGCGGCGAAGGAACATGGCTTCGAAGCATCCTTCATGGCCAAGCCGCATCACGATTGGCCGGGCTCGGGCATGCACGTCCACACCAGCCTGATCGATCGCGACGGCAAAAACATTCTTGCGGGCGATCCTCTCTCTCCGCTGGGCAGAAATGTGATTGCCGGGCTGCAGACCTCGATGGCGGACTTCATGGCGGTGTGGGCACAATCGGCCAACGCCTATCGCCGTTACGTACCAAACAGCTACGTCTCGCTCGCGGCCGAATGGGGCTTGAACAATCGCAACGTCGCGCTGCGCATACCACGTGCGTCCGGCGCAGCAACCCGCATAGAGCACCGCGTCTCCGGCGCGGACGCCAATCCCTTCTTGGTGATTGCATCCATTCTCGCGGGCGCACGGCACGGCATAGCCCAAAACCTCGAGCCCGGCCCGATGGCGCTCGGCGAAAAGGACAACCCGAATACGCCGCGCCTGCCAATCGTCTGGTTCAATGCGCTCGAACGCTTCGCGACATCGAGCGTCGTTCGTGATGCCTTCGGCCCGACCTTCCAGCACGTCTATTTCAAACTGAAAGACACCGAGCGCGCTCACTTTGAGCGCATCGTAACGTCGCTCGATCACACCTGGTACGCCCAAGTTGCATAAGGTTTGCTCGCCATGACATCGCTCGCGCATTTCGAAGCCATCGCCAACGCACTGAAGCTCCCTTCGGACGCGATCATCGATGGCGCATGCGTTGCGAGCCAGTCGGGGAAAACGTTCGCCAATGTCGGGCCGCGCAATGGCCGCGTGCTGAACCACGTCGCCGAATGTGGCGCGACCGATATCGATGCCGCCGTTAAAAGCGCGCGCCGTGCTTTCGAAGCCGGCGACTGGCGCAGGCTACACTACCGCGACAAGAAACGCGTGCTGATGAAGTTCGCGGATCTTATGGAGCGTGACGCCGAAGCCCTCGCCGTGCTCGAAAGCCTCGACGTTGGCAAGCCGATCACCAACGCGCTCAAGGGCGACATCCCGGGGTCGATCCGTACGCTTCGCTATTACGCCGAAGCGCTCGACAAGGTTTACGGCGAAGTCGGCCCGGAAGCGCCAGACCGCTTGTCTTTCGCGGTTCATGAACCGCTCGGCGTCGTTGGCGCAATCGTGCCGTGGAATTTCCCGCTGCTGATGGCGATGTGGAAAATCGCACCCGCACTGGCCATGGGAAACTCGGTCGTTCTGAAGCCCGCCGAGCAATCGCCCATGACGGCGTTGAAGATCGGCGAGTTGGCGCTCGAAGCAGGTTTACCGGCGGGCGTGCTGAATGTCGTGCCGGGATTTGGCGAAGACGCAGGCAAGGCGCTCGCACTTCACGCCGACGTCGACATGATCGCTTTCACAGGCTCCGGCACCGTCGGCAAACTGCTGATGCAGTATTCCGGGCAAAGCAATCTCAAACGCGTCAGCCTCGAGCTTGGCGGAAAGTCTCCGCACATCGTCTTCGCTGATTGTCCGGATCTCGGCCGCGCCGCAACGGAAGCGGCGTGGGGCATCTTCTACAATTCCGGACAGGTGTGCACGGCAGGCTCCCGCCTTCTCGTACAGAACGAGATCGCGGACGAATTACTCGATCGCCTTCTCACGGTCGCGACCGGCATCGTGGCGGGCGATCCGCTAGAGCCCGCAACGTCTTCGGGCTCGATGGCCAGCGAAGCGCAAATGCAGACCGCGCTCCGCTACATCGAAACAGCGAAACGCGAAGGCGGAGCGTTGACACTCGGCGGCAATCGCACCCGCATCGAAACGGGCGGCTTCTACGTAGAGCCAACGATCTTCGACCGCATCGATCCGAAAGCGACACTCTCGCGTGAAGAAGTTTTCGGACCCGTGCTCGGCGTAACCCGATTCAGCGAGGCGGATGAAGCGATCCGCATCGCCAACGACACGACGTATGGCCTCGCCGCTGGCCTATGGACCAAAGACATTACGCTCGCTCATCGCGCCGCGCGCGAACTCCGCGCCGGTCTCGTGTGGATCAACGGCTGGGATAGCTGCGATCTCACAATGCCTTTCGGCGGCTTCAAGCAATCCGGCTTCGGCCGCGATCGCTCTTTGCACGCCCTTCACAAGTACGCCGACTTGAAGTCGGTCTCCATCACACTCTGAACGGACATACGCAATGAACGCGCAAACGACGACCTTCCCAACCGCGTGCCTCATCGGCGGCGAATGGGTAACGAAAGACAAGACGTTCCCGGTGTTCGATCCCGCAACGGGCAACAAGCTTGCTGACGTGCCGGATCTCGACGCGACCGACGCGCGCCGCGCAATCGACGCCGCGCATGCTGCATTCCCTGCCTGGGCAGCCCAACCCGCAAAGGAACGCTCAAAGGTCTTGAAGCGCTGGCTCGCGCTGATCACAGCCGAAACCGAAGCGCTTGCTCAGTTGATGACGGCAGAACAGGGCAAACCCCTCGCCGAAGCGCGCAGCGAAGTCGCCTACGGCGGAACGTTCATCGAGTGGTTCGCCGAAGAAGGCAAACGCGCGTACGGCCACACGATCCCGACAACAAACACCGCGACGCGCTACATCACGATCAAGCAGCCCGTTGGCGTTTGCGCAGCAATCACGCCGTGGAATTTTCCGATTGCAATGATCACCCGCAAGGTCAGCAGCGCGCTGGCGGCGGGCTGCACCATCGTCGTCAAACCATCGGAAGAAACGCCGCTCTGTGCGCTGGCTCTTGCCAAACTGGCCGTTGACGCAGGCGTTCCGCCGGGCGTCCTGAACATCATCACGACGAACGATGCCGCCAGCGTGGGCGAAGCTCTGACAAGCGACAGCCGCGTCCGCAAGCTGACGTTCACCGGATCAACCGACGTCGGCAAGATCCTGTATCGCCAGTGCGCTGGTACCATCAAAAAACTGACGCTCGAACTCGGCGGCAACGCGCCGATGATCATTTTCGACGACGCCGATCTCAAGGAAGCGGTCGAAGGCACGATGGCGTCAAAGTTCCGCAACGCCGGGCAAACATGCGTTTGTGCGAACCGCATTCTCGTGCAGTCCGGCATCTACGACGAATTCGTCGCCGCGCTGAAAGTCGCCGTCGAAAAACTCACGGTCGGGCCCGGACGCCAGCCGGATGCAACCGTTGGACCGCTGATAAATGCCGACGGCATCGAGAAAGTGAAATCGCTGATCGCCGACGCAACGTCAAAAGGCGCAAAGATCGTCACGGGTGGAACGCCAGCGCCGCAAGGCCCGCTTTTCTTCACGCCAACCATCATCACGGGCGTCGAACCGGCGATGGCCATCGCGAAGGACGAAATCTTTGGGCCCGTCGCGTCAATCATTCGCTTTGAAACGGAAGCTGACGCGATCCGCATCGCCAACGATACGCCGTATGGCCTCGCCTCTTATCTCTTCAGCCAGAATCTCGCGCGCGCTTGGCGTGTTGCTGAAGCTCTGGAGACAGGTCTTGTCGGCATGAACTCCGGCCTGTTCTCGAACGAGGTCGGACCGTTCGGTGGCGTCAAACAATCCGGCCTCGGTCGGGAAGGCGCGCAGGAAGGACTTGAAGAATATCTCGAAACAAAATTCCTCTGCCTCGGCGGAATGAATTCGTAATCACACCGGCATCCAGATCCCAAGGACGACCATGAACACGCAAATCAAGCCGAACGACCTCTCGGCGTTCTGGATGCCCTTCACCGCCAATACGCAGTTCAAGAAAGCGCCGCGCCTCTTCGTGTCCGCCGACCGGATGCACTACACCACAAACGACGGCCGCCGCGTTCTTGATGGAACATCCGGACTCTGGTGCGTCAATGCCGGTCACTGCCGACCGAAAATCGTTGATGCCATCAAGGAGCAGGCTGAAACGCTCGATTTCGCGGGCTCATTCCAGATGGGTCATCCACGCGCGTTCGAAACCGCAAACCGGCTCATCGCAATCGCTCCAGATGGCTTCGAGCAGGTTCTTTTCTCTAACTCGGGATCGGAAGCGGTCGAGACGGCGCTGAAACTCGCGATTGCGTATCATCGCGCCAAAGGCAACGCTTCGAAGGTCCGGCTGATCGGCCGGGAACGCGGCTATCATGGCGTCAACTTCGGCGGCATGTCGGTTGGCGGCATTGCCGGCAATCGGAAAATGTTTGGCGCACTCGTCTCGGGCGTCGATCATCTGCGTCACACGCACGATCTCGCGCGCAACGCCTTCTCCCGCGGCGAGCCCGAGCATGGGCAAGAGTTGGCAGACGATCTCGAACGCCTCGTCGCGCTTCACGATGCATCCACCATCGCCGCGGTTATCGTCGAGCCGGTCGCCTGCTCCACCGGCGTTCTAATTCCGCCGAAAGGCTATCTCAAACGCCTCGAAGCCATCTGCCGGAAACACGACATTCTGCTGATCGCAGACGAGGTCATAACCGCCTTCGGCCGCCTCGGCACGCCGTTCGGATCGGATTACTTCGGCATCTCGCCGGACATCATCACCGCGGCCAAAGCCGTGACGAACGGCACGATCCCGATGGGCGTCGTATTCGTAAAGTCGCACATCCACGATGCCTTTATGAACGGCCCGGAATGGATGATCGATTTCTTCCACGGCTACACATATTCCGGCCACCCCATGGCCTGCGCCGCCGCGATCGGAACGCTCGACACTTTTGCCGAAGAAGGACTGCTGACGCGCGCCGCGGATCTGGCCGCCTATTGGGAAGACCGCGTGCAGGCGTTGCGCGACCTTCCTCACGTTATCGACACGCGCAACATCGGCTTGATCGGCGCCGTCGAATTCGCGCCCGATCCCGCGCAGCCCGGCAAACGTGCTTACGACCGCTTCGTCAAATGTTTCGAAGCGGGCCTGCTGGTGCGCCAGACCGGAGACATCATCGCGCTGTCGCCGCCGCTCATCATCTCCAAGGATGAAATCGATGAGCTGTTCGAGACGTTCACGAAGGTTCTGAAGACCACAACGAGCTAGCTGCGCCGAACGTCCTCTAAGCCGCGATCCCCAGCGCGCGTGCGCCGTCCAGACTATCGAACCCAAGCGACAGCGCAACGGCTTGGTGCATGATGCGCCCATCCTTGACGTTGAGCCCGGCCGCAAGGTGCGGATCGCGGTCGAACGCTGCGAGTCCCTTCGCCGCCAGTTTGAGCACGAACGGCAACGTCGCGTTGTTCAGCGCCTGCGCTGACGTAACCGGAACCGCCCCGGGCATGTTCGTCACGCAATAATGGACGATGTCATCGATCGTGAACGTCGGCGCGGCGTGTGTGGTCGGCCGGGATGTCTCGAAACACCCGCCCTGATCGATTGACACGTCCACCAGAACTGCGCCCGCCTTCATCTTTTTCAGCATATCGCGCGTGATGAGCTTCGGCGTCTTCGCACCAGGAACCAGCGCCGCACCGATCACAACGTCGGCAGCGTCGACCGCGCTCTCAATCGACTCCATCGTAGACGCCAGCGTCCTCACTCGGCCTTCGAACAGTTCATCGAGCTGGCGCAACCGGGCAAGAGACCTGTCGATGATCGTAACATCTGCGCCGACGCCCGCTGCCATGCGCGCAGCGTGAGTGCCGACAACACCGCCGCCAAGCACGACGACTTGCGCTGGTTTCACACCGGGAACGCCGCCGAGAAGCACGCCCCTGCCCCCGGTCGAGCGGCGCAATCCCAGTGCCGCCGCCTCAATCGAAAGCCGCCCAGCCACTTCGCTCATCGGCGCGAGCAAAGGCAGGCCGCCCCCAATATCCGTGACCGTTTCATAGGCGATTGCCGCCACCCCGGACTTCATCAGACCGACGGCCTGCGCCCTGTCAGGCGCCAGATGCAGATAGGTGAAAAGGATCTGATCACGCCGCAACTGCGCCCACTCGGCAGGCTGCGGTTCCTTGACCTTCACGATCAGATCCGCATCTCGATAGACGGCTGCGGCCGTCGGCACGATACGTGCGCCAACTCTTTCGTAAGCCGCATCGTCTGCGAAAATTCCAGCGCCCGCCCCGGTCTCTACGATGACCTCATGGCCCTGCGCCACGACCTCGCGCACCGACCCCGGCACGAGACCGACGCGATATTCATCGCTTTTGATTTCTACTGGAACGCCTATTCGCATTGCCCACACTCACGATTCAATTCCGTGGGGCAAGCTTAGGATGATCCGTCACTCTAATCGAGCGTCATCGGCGCGTATCGTGAACCGGTCGCGGGCCATCCACAAACCGGCAGGCCCAACACTGAACGCTTCAGGCTCAGGGCGCGAGTGCAGCAGCCGAAGCAGCCGGCGGAGCGTCGTCGCCATCACGCTGATACGACGAGCGCAACGCTGCGCCATCGCGGCCGTAGATATCCGGACGGAACTCAATCAATCCATTCGAAGGCTCTGCCCACGCCGTAAGATAGGCGAAATACACCGGAACCGGCCGCGTCAGCTTCAGCTCCATCGGCTGCCCTCCGGCGAGCGTCTGGCGCACGCGGCCCGGCTGTTCCCAGCCCGGTTCGTTGTGAGCGATCCAATCGCCTAGATCGAAGACATTCTGCACGCGCACGCAACCTGCGCTGAAGGACCGGCCGCGCTGGTCAAACAGGTTTTTCATCGGCGTATCGTGCATGTAAACGCCGTGTTCGTTCGACATATCGAGACGCAGAAGTCCAAGCGCGTTCTTCTCGCCCGGGTCCTGCTTGAATTTGTACGTCGCGGTCTGCGGTGACGACCAATCGATGGTATGCGGATCGAGTTCCGGACCGTTGTAGCCGTTGTAAACGCGGATACCTTCATCGGTCAGATACTGCGGTTCGGTCTTCAGGCGCGGAATGAGATCGAGCGTTGCTACGCTGTCCGGCACGCGCCAGTAGGGAAAGAAGTTCAGCGCTTTCACCGTCGCGCGAAGATCAGGCGTATCCCGGCCCGGCCGCCCGACGATCACGCGATGGCGCAACTGCACCTCGTACTTATCAACCGCCTCGAGCTGAAACGCAGGCACGTTGACCAGGATGTAACGATCCTCGATCCCGTGCATCAGATTGTGCAGCCGGTCCAAATTGAGCCGGAGTTGCGCCAGGCGTTCTTCCGCCGTCGCATTCAACTCCGCATAGACCGATCGCTCGACACGACCTGTCGGCCGGATGCCGTGACGGCGCTGAAAACGCTTCAAGCCTTCCTCAAGCTCGGAATCGAACGTCTCGGAATCGTAGTACGAGCCTTTCGCCGGCATGTCCCCGCTGATGCGCAACCGCTTGCGCAGAATGGGCACGCGCGGATCGTCCTCGCCCACGCGCATCATGCGGCCGGGAGGAACTGTCGGCCAACCACCAGCGGCGACGATCGCCTCATAGCGTTGGATCGCGCCACCCAGCGCATTCAACGACGCATCGCTGCGCCAGGGCGTCGAATCCGGACGAAGATCATCCAGCGGCTCAATCTTGCGAACCGGCGCCTCGTCCGCACCGCGCCCAAAGGTCGGTCCAGTGAGCTGATCCCAGATACTCATTTGCGCCTGCGCGGGCTGCACACTCTGTGGCAGCACTTGCACCGCGAACACCGCCGCGCCCAGCGCCGCAGCACGTGCCCAAAAACTCAAAGAAAGCATCTTGGATCGTCCGTCGCTCATTCCCTGCCCCAGCCTAAGATCCGCGCCGCCATAACATCCTGAACGCGCAAGACGCATCAATCCTTCCCTGGTATGCGAATGAGTGAGAAGGAGTGCCCTTTCGGCCACCTAAAGGTGTACCGGGGCATATGGCCAAACGGTGACCGATTAGCAGCCCGGTGGACGCCTGAATACGGGGCTATACGCAGACCAGACCTGCGTTCCTGCAGGCAAAATGGCGCGGCGGGCGTTTTGCCAACCCAGCGCGTCTTCCGTGCATCGCCAGGGCCTCTCACACGTTAAAATGGTCATACCCGAAGCGTCGCGGCGTGATCGGGCTACCGTCAGCATCAACGACCCTTAGGCCGCCGCTCTTCTCCAACACACCGACATCCATGATTCCGACGCCCGCCTGCGCCGCGCCGTCACGAAATCCGGCAACGTCGTCCGGTGGAACGGCAATCAGCAGTTCGTAATCGTCCCCGCCGCCGAGAACGGCATCCCGAACCCGTTCGTCCGCCTCGAGCGCCGCCCGCAACGGCGGCGAAAGCGGAATGTCGCCGAACTTCAGTGTCAGCCCGAGATCGCCCGTAAGACGCGAAAGATCTTTCATAAGTCCGTCGGAAATATCGAGCGCTGCACGCGCGTGCGTCCGCACCGTTTCGGCAAGCTCGACCCGCGGCCGCGGCTGCAGGTAACGGATCACGAGTTCGCTACGGCCTTCATCCGTCAACACCGTCGCAAACAGAGCAGGATCACGGTGGAGCAAAAGGCCAAGCGCCGAGTCGCCAATCGTCCCGCTGATAAAAACGTGATCGCCCGCCTGCGCTCCTTGCCGACGAACGAACCGGCCAGACGGCACATGGCCGAAAATCGTAACGGCAATGGAAAGCGGTCCAGGCGTTCGGTCGGTATCGCCGCCGATCAGCCCGCAACCGAACGCGTCCTGCGCCGCCCGAAGTCCCTTCGCAAAGTCGCCCATCCACGCGCGCTCGGGTGCGTCCGGGAGTGCCAGCGTCAGCAGATACGCGATTGGATCGGCACCCTTTGCGACAACGTCCGATACGTTCACCGCCAGAGCCTTCCATGCGACATCAGCCGGAGCGTCTGTCGGCAAAAAATGAACGCCCGCGATGATTGGATCGGTGCTGACGACGAGATCGCTGCCCGGTTCGTTCGCGATCAATGCCGCGTCGTCGCGCAAACCGAAAGCACCCGGCATTGGCTGAGCAAGGGGCGCCAGATACGTCTGGATCAGATCGGTTTCATTCTCGACGCGATCCCCATGAAGCGGCTCGACGTCTACGCTGGATCGATTTTCGGCCATGCTGACTCCGACCCGGCGCGATCGACCGGCTCAGGTCCGCGCGGCAGGCTTTCGCTCGAATTCCCGCGACCGCACGCGCCGTGCGATCTTATCTAGAATGCCGTTGACGACCCTTGGTTCATCTTCATCGAAAAATACTCGGGCAACGTTCACGTATTCGTTGATGGCAACGCGCGCCGGAACGTCGTCCCGATCGACAAGTTCCGTCACGCCGCCGCGTAAAATCGCCCGCAAAATGGAATCTACTCTGACAAGCCGCCAGCCCGTAGCAAGCTGCTCGTCGATCAGCGGATCGATCTCCCGCTGGCGGCGCACGACAGCGCGCAACACGTCAGCAAAGAAAACCTGATCGGCACCCGCCAACATCTCGTCGCGATTGTCACCGGCAAATCGCTCGCGCATGAACTCGGCTATGACGTCGGAAACGTCGATACCGGAAAGATCCATCTGATAGAGCGCCTGCACGGCACCGATGCGAGCCGCGGTTCGCGCAGTGATCTCAGACGGTCTCGACCTTTCACTCGCCGTCATGCCTGCGCTCCCCAGAACGCACGCTTGACTTCGATCAGACGCAAACACGCGCGCACCGCATCACCGCCCTTACCGTCGATGCCACCTTCCGCGCGAGCAATCGCCTGCGCTTCGGTATCGACGGTCAAAATTGCGTTGCCGACCGGAACCTCGTGCTGCATCGCGATTTCCATCATCCAATGGTTGGCGTTGTTGCAGACGATGTCGTAATGCGCCGTCTCTCCACGAATGACACAGCCAAGCGCCACCGCGCCATCGAACGTGGTGCGGCCCGCAGCACGCGCGGCCGCCGCAGCGCCGAGCACTTGCGGAATTTCCAAAGCTCCAGGCACAACGATGCGCTCGTACGTAACGCCTCGCTTCTCACATTCAGCAAGGGCACCCTCTGCAAGGAGATCGCCGATGCCTTTGTAGTAACGCGCTTCGATAATGAGGATGTGCGCACGAAATGGATGCGCGCTCTTGTCGTCACCTTGAGAGCGCGTTGGCATTTTCTGAATCATATGGAGCTACTCGATTTTCCGTGTGCCGGTGACCCGCAGCCCAAAGGCTTCGAGGCCGACGTAAACATGTTGCGGTGACGTTGTGAGCAGAACCATGTCCGTCACGCCAAGATCGGTGAGGATCTGCGATCCGATTCCGATTTCGACCTGCCGCCGCTCATTCCCCGGGCTACCATCGGATCCGGGGCGCGAACCACTTGCCACCCAATTCGACATCGACTTCGGCCCAAGATCGCGAATGAGCACGATGACGCCGCGGCCTTCGGCTTCAACGGCCTTCATCGATTGCTCGATGACGGTGCCGTTCTCTCCGCAGTGATCGCCAATGCAAAGCAAATCGCTCAGCACATTCACGGCATGCACGCGAACGAGCACCGGCCCGCCCTTGGAGAGATTGCCTTTGACGAGAGCAAGATGCTCTGCCGGTTCCGGTGTCGTCTCGTATACGAAGAGCTCGAACCGCCCCGCGCTTGACGTCTCGACCTGCGTCTGCGCCACGCGCTTGACGATCCGCTCGTTCTTGAGGCGATACGCGATCAGGTCTTCGATCGAGCCGATCTTCAACCCGTGCAAGTTCGCGAACTCAGCAAGATCCGGAAGACGGGCCATCGTCCCGTCGTCCTTCATCACTTCGCAGATGACGGCAGCAGGATAGAGCCCTGCGAGCCTCGCAAGATCGACTGACGCTTCCGTGTGCCCAGCGCGAATGAGAACTCCGCCCTCGCGCGCGATCAGAGGAAACACATGACCGGGCGAAACGATATCATTCGCACCCTTCGTGGTGTCGATCGCCGTCGAAATTGTGCGTGCGCGATCGAACGCCGAGATGCCGGTTGAAATGCCTTCGCGTGCTTCGATCGATTGCGTGAAGGCGGTGCGGTTGCGCGAACCATTCGTGCGCACCATGAAATCCAACTGCAGCTCAGTCGCCCGTGCTTGCGTCAGCGCAAGGCAAATGAGTCCGCGGCCATGCTTGGCCATGAAGTTGACTGCATCCGGCGTCGCCATCTGTGCGGGGATAACGAGGTCGCCCTCGTTCTCGCGATTTTCCGCATCGACCAGAATGACCATACGGCCATTCTGCATGTCCTCAACGATCTCCTCGATCGGCGAAACGACCGTGTCTGAAGACGCAGCCTGCAGCTTTGTCGGGGCGGACATCAAATGCGAAACTCCATGAGACGCGCAACATATCGGGCAAAAACATCGACTTCGAGGTTCACCACGTCGCCGGGCCTTTTCGCGCCCCACGTCGTTACCGTCAAGCTGTGCGGGATGAGATTGACACCAAACCGCGCCTCCGAGACTTCGTTCACCGTAAGCGACGTTCCGTCCAGCGCGACCGAACCCTTGGGCGCAATATAGCGCGAAAGATGCTCCGGCGCTTCGAATAGAAAGCGCTGGCTCGCGCCGTCTTGCGTGATCGTTAGGATTCTGGCGATCCCGTCCACGTGCCCCGAAACGATGTGGCCGCCGAGTTCACCCCCGGCCTTGAGCGAACGCTCCAGATTGACGCGCGTCCCCTCTTTCCAGCGCCCAAGCGTCGACTTGGCGAGCGTCTCGTTTGAAACGTCGACGAAGAACTCCGCGCCCGACTTAAGAGGCTTGATCTCGGTCGCCGTAAGACAGACCCCGTCGCAGCAGATGGAAGCGCCGGCATCTTCCGGCGTCAGCGCGTATGCCGTCCGCAAGCTGAAGCGCCCGCCGGACTGCCCGGTAACCTCGCCCACATCCGTGATCAAACCGGTAAACATTACCTCAACGTCCTTTCTGCAACGGTTCGCGAACGAGCTGCCACATCATATCACTACCCATTCGCCGCCGTTCAACGGCATGCAACGCCATCGGCCCAAGCCAACGGGCTGCCGCGGCCAGCGCCTGTTCGTCCGACGGATCACCCGCCATATAGAGAACAATCTCGTCAACGAGCGAGGCGTCCGCAAATGCTCGCCAGATGCGCGGACCACCTTCGACCAGAAGCCGGGTGATCCCGCGCGCCACCAGCGTTTCCATGATCGCCGGTAACCACAAAGTGCCCTGAACCAGCGTGCTGTCGATAACCTCGGCCCCGTGCGCCTCGAACTGGGAGCGCTTGGTAGCGTCGCTTCCGACACCTGTCATGACCCAGGTCGGCACAGTCGCAGCCGAGCGAACGAGCTTGGCGCCCATCGGAATATCGAGCGATCGCGAAAGCACGATCCGAACGGGAGAACGGTCGAAAAGCCCCGGCAGCCTGCACGTCAATTCGGGATCGTCATCGAGGACGGTCTGCCCGCCGACAAGGATCGCATCGGACTTTGCTCGCAGCAGCATTCCATGCGCGCGTGACATCTCGCCAGTAACCCAGACGGGAGAGACACCGCTGCCACGTGCGATCTCGCCAGTTTCGTCGAGCGCAAGCTTTAGCGTCACAAACGGCCGCCGCTCAGTGATGCGAACGATATGCCCACGTGTTATGTGACGCGCCTGCGCGGCCCCGACGCCACGCGTTACGTCGAGCCCGGCGTCGCGCAGACGGTCAAGACCGCGGCCCGATACACGCGGGTCAGGATCCTCGATCGCAACGACAGCGCGACGCAGTCCGGCAGCAACAATGGCTTCGGCACATGGCCCCGTTCGTCCGTGATGCGAACAGGGTTCCAGCGTAACGTAGATCGTAGCGCCGCGCGCACGCTCACCCGCGGCTGCGATCGCTGTCGTTTCAGCATGTGGACGCCCGCCCGGAGCCGTCGTCGCCCGCGCAAGAACTTCGCCTGTCGCTTCGTCCGCAATCACCGCGCCCACGGATGGATTGGGCGACGTCGCACCAAGACCGCGCTCAGCCATCGCGAGCGCAATCCCCATCATCTCAGCATCGAACGTACTGTTCGCGGTTTTTGCGATTGCGGTCATAGCTTTTTCGGCTCGAACAAACCGTCGCGATCACCGCCAAAGCGATTGCCGGTATCGAGAGGATCACGCGTCTCGTCCGCAAGCTCGCGGAGCACGGCATGAAAATCCGCAGTATCGCGAAAATCCCGGTAGACGGATGCAAATCGGACATAAGCAACCGGATCCAGTTCCCGAAGCGCGATCATCACGAGTTCGCCAATGTCCGCCGACGTGATCTCGGTTTCGCCGGAGCTTTCAAGCTGGCGCACCAGTCCCGATACCAACCGGTCAATGCGTTCGGGCTCGATTGGCCGCTTGCGCAACGCAACCGAAATCGATCGCGAAAGCTTCTCACGATCGAACAGCACCTTGCGTCCGGAACGCTTTAGAACCGTCAGTTCGCGCAGCTGCACGCGCTCGAACGTCGTGAAGCGCCCACCGCAATCGGCACAGACGCGCCGTCGGCGAATGGCTGCATTCTCATCCGACGGGCGGCTATCCTTCACCTGGCTATCTTCGCTTCCGCAGAACGGACAGCGCATAGTGCAATCCTTGTAATCAGCCGCCGCGGCGGCCCTAGTCGAACACCATTCGGCCAGGACTTCAATAAATTGAAAGTGCCGCCGGGGGAACGATGCTCGTCAGTCGTTCCGGAAGTCTTTTCAGCGTCTTCGCAAACGCTCTCCCGAGAGGCATGCAAACCGCTGAAACCGCGAGAAGAGTGACGCCCGCAATAGCCTCTAGCATCCGCAGTTACGTCCAGGGATGCAAAAGGCGCCGGAATCACCCGGCGCCCAAGCGTATCTTCAAAACGCGTAAACAGCGTTATGCGTAAATCGGGAAGCGATCGCAAAGAGCGATAGCCTTTGCCTTGACGGCCGCTTCGACGGCACCGTTGCCATCTTCGCCGTTCTTCGCAACGCCATCCAGAACTTCCGAGATCAGGCGGCCGATTTCCTGGAACTCAGCAACGCCGAAGCCGCGCGTCGTTCCAGCAGGCGAACCCAAACGAATGCCCGACGTCACCATCGGCTTCTCGGGGTCGAACGGAATGCCGTTCTTGTTGCAGGTGATGTTGGCACGGCCAAGCGCCTTCTCAGCCTTCGTACCGGTCAGCTTCTTCGGCCGCAGATCGACGAGAACCAGGTGCGTGTCGGTGCCGCCAGAAACGAGCGCGAAGCCGTTCTGCACAAGCACTTCGCCGAGCGCGCGGGCGTTGTCCATCACCTGCTTGATGTAGACCTTGAAGTCCGGACGCAGAGCCTCGCCGAATGCGACGGCCTTACCGGCGATGACGTGCATGAGCGGGCCGCCCTGGATGCCAGGGAAGATCGCCGAGTTGATCTTCTTCGCGATGTCCGCGTCGTTCGTCAAAATCATGCCGCCGCGGGGTCCGCGCAGCGTCTTGTGCGTCGTCGTCGTTACGACGTGGGCATGCGGGAACGGGCTCGGAATGAGACCGGCCGCAACAAGACCGGCGAAGTGCGCCATATCGACGAGGAAGATAGCGCCAACCTCATCCGCGATCGCGCGGAATGCAGCGAAATCGATCTTGCGCGGATAGGCCGAACCACCAGCGATGATGATGCGCGGCTTATGCTCCTGAGCCAGCTTGCGCACTTCGTCCATGTCGATGAGGTGCGAGTCGGGCTTGACCATGTAATGCACGGCCTTGAACCACTTACCGGACTGGTTCACCGGCGCGCCGTGGGTCAAGTGACCGCCAGCTGCGAGCGAGAGACCGAGGATGGTGTCGCCCGGCTGCGCGAGAGCGTTGAACACGCCCTGGTTCGCCTGGCTGCCGGAGTTCGGCTGCACGTTCGCGAATTCGCAGTTGAAGAGCTTCTTGGCGCGGTCGATCGCGATGTCTTCAACGATATCGACGTACTGGCAGCCGCCGTAGTAGCGCTTGCCCGGATAGCCCTCGGCATACTTGTTGGTCAGCACCGAACCTGCTGCATCGAGAACGGCCTGCGAAACGATGTTCTCAGACGCGATCAGCTCGATCTCGTGCTGCTGGCGGCCAAATTCCTTTTGGATGGCGCTGAAAATATCGGGATCCGTCTCCGACACGTGCGACTTGAAAAAACGGGACGTGGGAGCAGTACCTGCAGCCGGTGCGGACGACATGAGTTTTCCTTCAAAATGAAAGTGATTTAACTGCGCGCTCAGGACACGGAGTCAAGTCCGGCCAACGAGCTTTGAACCATAGTACGAGGCTGGACACCAGCACTCAACCGACCCCGAGCCCCGTGTAACAAGGGCGCGGGAACGGCCGTGGCGGGTTAGGCCGGAGGCCTATTCAGCAGCGGCGAGGCTCTCAATCAGCGCCATTGGGCATTCCTGCCAAAGCGACGCCAGAACCTCGACGAGATGATCCATATCGGCGTCGGTATGCTGCGGAGAGGGCGTCAGACGCAGCCGCTCCGTACCACGCGGAACCGTCGGATAGTTGATCGGTTGTACGTAGATACCGAACCGGTCGAGAAGCACGTCCGTCAGCGCCTTGCAGCGGACAGGGTCTGCAACAAGCACCGGCACGATGTGGCTTGGCCCGGACATCACAGGGATGTCGGCAGCAAGCAACCGGCGTTTGAGTGTGCGTGCCCGTTCCTGGTGCTGTTCGCGCTCAACCGAGCTGGACTTGAGATGGCGGATCGAAGCAACCGCTCCAGCCACGATGGCAGGCGCGAGAGACGTCGTGAAAATGAAGCCCGGGGCATACGAGCGAATGGCGTCACAGAGCGTCCGCGAGGCAGCGATGTAACCGCCCATGACGCCGAAGCCCTTAGCGAGCGTGCCGTTGATGACGTCGACCCGGTGCATCACGCCATCGCGTTCCGCGACGCCGCCGCCGCGCGGTCCATAGAGACCGACCGCATGGACTTCATCAAGATAGGTCAGCGCGTTGTACTTCGCCGCAAGATCGCAGATCGCACCGATGGGAGCGATGTGCCCGTCCATCGAGTAGACGCTCTCGAAAGCGATGATCTTCGGCGTTTCGCGCGGAACCTGCGCCAGCTTGGCTTCGAGGTCCGCCAGGTCGTTGTGCAGGAAGATCTGCTTCGGGCCGCGGCCGTTGCGAATCCCGGCGATCATCGATGCGTGGTTTTTCTCGTCCGAGAAAATGATGCAGCCCGGCAGAAGCTGAGCGAGCGTGGAAAGAGCGGCTTCGTTCGCGACGAATGCTGACGTGAAGACGAGAGCAGCTTCCTTGCCATGAAGGTCGGAAAGCTCGTTTTCGAGTTCGACGTGATAGTGCGTCGTGCCTGCGATGTTGCGCGTCCCGCCGGAACCAGCGCCGACCATGTCGATCGCTTCATGCATCGCAGCAAGAACTTTGGGATGCTGACCCATGCCGAGATAGTCGTTCGAGCACCAGACCGTAATCGACTTGGCGGCATCGCCTTTGACGACATCGGCCTTAGGGAATGCACCGCGACGACGCTTTACATCCGCGAACACCCGATAGCGGCCTTCACGTTTGACCGAGTCCAGGGCGTCAACGAGCTTCTGCTCATAGGTCATAAGGAATTTCCGCTCCCAAAGGCATGACGAAAATTATTTTAGTTATAGTCTTTATGGCTCGACTTCTCACCGAGGGCCAGTGCTCATTCGTCGCGCGGCGAAAGGAAATTGTCACGTCTTGATGTGGCTTTTTGTTGAGGCTTTACCTCAGATTATGCAAACCCGGCGTTCTGCCACCAGACGTCGTAAATTCCCTTTGTCGCCAAACCGATTTCCGTGTCTCGCCTTCAATAATTCGAGGCGACTTCGCCGATTCCATCTTTCTGATAGATGTCGCGGCGGAACTGCACGACGCCGTCCGGCGTCGCCCAGGCGCTGATGTAGACGAACAGCAGCGGCACCGGCTTCTTAAGCCTGAGATCCAGGCGCCGGCCTGACGTCTTCATGTAGGTGATGCGCTCGCTATCCCAGCCCTTTTGCTCCTTCAGCAGCCACTGGGCCAGATTCTCGATATTATGAACCCGGATGCAGCCTGAACTCGCCGAGCGAAAATTGCGCCCGAAAATTCGGTCAGACGGCGTGTCGTGCATGTAGACCGATTGCGCACTATTGAAATTGATCTTCAGAAAGCCGAGCGGATTCTCTTTTCCCGGCTGCTGGCTGTAGCTGTAGGTGCCCGGCGTTACCTTCTGCCAATCGATCTGCGACGGCTCCACTTTCTTACCGCCAGCGTAGGCGTCGATCTTGAACTTCTCGAGCACGTTCTGCCCCTTGGACTGCATCTCGCGTCCCCGGGGAATGAGGTCTTCCGAAACCACGGTCGGAGGCAGCCGCCAAACCGGATTGAAGTTTAAGTCCGTGATGGGCGTGTTGAGCATCGGCGTTGGCCGGTCCGGCTTGCCGACGACCCCCGCATAGCGTCCGACGATCGCGCCGTTCTCGACAGTCTCGATCTGGGCCGCGGGAATATTAACGAGAACATACTTCTTCGACGTCGTTCCGACGCCCTGCTGCAGGCGCGCCAGGTTGACCTTGAGTTGCTTCAGCCGCGCTTCCGCTGGAACGTTGAGCGCAAGCACCGTGCGAAGGTCGGCGATGCCGGTTGGCGTCAGTCCGTTGGTCGCCTGAAACCGCTTCAGCGCCTTATCGACACTGGCGTCGAAGCTCGTCGACGTTCCCCCAGCTGGCAGCTCTCCCGACGCCATCAACCGCGCTCGAAGCACGCTGACCTCGGGACTATTGATGCCGTACTGCAGAAGCTGATCGCGCGGCGTCTTTCGCGCCGGCTCCGGCACGAACAGCCACCCGCCACCCGCAACGATCGCCTCGTAGCGCTTTATTGCCTGCTTCGTGGCTTCGACATTGGCCTTAGACAGCGTTGCGAAGCCCTTGGGCGGATTGGCTTCCCATTCGCGGATGAAATCGGGATCATAGGAGTTCGTCGTGCCGCCGGGAGGCACGCCAGTCGGCCCAAACTGGATCCAGTCTTGCGCTATCGCAGGGCTTGCCCCTGGTCCGTCAAGGGCCAAAGCGAAGAGCAAACCGGCCGCCAGCGTCGTCGCGCAGAAGCTGCGCACGAGGCGACAGGCACCCTCGATATCGGTGGTTCTCCGGTGCACGATCCGCCCCTCGCCCCGTTTCAATCATCGCCGCCCGCCGGACAATGCGATCGCCCCATAAGTTGCAGACACGACCTCACCCTGGCGGGGCTCAAGCATTCCCCAACCGGCTTGTACTCTAAAAGTGATAGCCGACTCGGGCGAGCCTTTTTTCTCGGCCCCTACCCCCACTCCCCTCTGGGCAACACCCATCATGGCGCTGAAAAACGAAAAGGCCGCTCCGCGGGGGCGGAACGGCCTGAGCAAATCGCGGCAAAGCTGCCGAAGGGAGGCAAACCGGGCGCTAAGCCGCGCCCAGCCGCTAGAGACGGTAGCGGATCTGATCCGACCAGAAGCGCTCCAGGCGCACGAGCGCCTTGTTGAGGCTCTTCACATCATCGCCCGACACTTCTCCGACCGATTGAACCGAGTTGAGCTGGCGCAGATAGAGCTTGCAGACGATATCGCGAGCCTCGAGACCTTTTTCGGTCAGGCTGACGCGAACCGACCGCCGGTCCGTATCGGAGCGCTTGTAATGGATATAGCCCATGTCCACGAGCTTCTTGAGATTGTAGGACACGTTCGAGCCGAGATAATAGCCGCGCGTTTTCAACTCGCCTGCCGTCAGCTCGCTTTCGCCGATGTTATAAAGCAGCAGCGCCTGAACGCTATTTAAGTCGGCGCCACCCTGACGGTCGAACTCGTCCTTGATGACGTCGAGAAGAAGCCGGTGCAGTCTTTCGATAAGCCGCAATGCCTGGAGATAGTCGGCGCGAAAACCGTCTTCTTGGATCGGCGCGCGTTGCCGCGCAATATCGTACGCTAAACTCATGACTCTTGCCTCACTCATTGACGCCATATCCGGTTTTGTCCCGGATTTTGAATAAATGTGTAACGCGAACAGCTGAATTTCGGCTAAATAGATATAGTAAAAGAATAGTACAGGGGGGTATTTGGAAGCTATTTTTAACTAATGCGGAAAGAAATGCGTTGCGTGGTCAATATTGCACTAACGCGATTACAAGAATGGGGCGGTAGCGGCGCCTGAAAAGCCTCAGACGCGCGCTGCCTGCATGTCCGAACGGATCGGCAGAACCAATTCATCCGTCCCAAGCGGCGCAAAATAGCCTTCAATCAATTCAGACGGTACATCTTCAACGCGCGCGTGGCTCCACCTCGGCGCGCCATCCTTATCGCGCAGTGCGGCTCTGACGCCTTCTTCGAAATCGGAGGCCTCAAGAAAGCGGACCACCAATCGATAGTCCTGCATCAACGTCTCGCGAATATCGAGCGAACGCACACTTCGAATGTGCTTGTCCGTAATCGCAAGCGAAACGGGAGAGGAAGCGCGAAGCCCCACGAGCGTCTTACTTGCCCAGTCAGATCCCTTTGCTGCCGCTGCCTCGAGCGAAGACATAATCTCGACGATCGACGGCAACGAGAAATGCTCTTCGATCAATGAGCGCTCAGCCTGAATAGGCCCGGGCGCTTGCATTTCATTCAGGCCATCAAGCAATGGATCGACAGGTTGCGCGTCGCTCAATTTCTCGACGATTTCTCCGAAACGCGATGCCGAAATGACATGCGTCACGAGACGCAGCCATTGCGCATCGGCGCGCGAGACGGAGCGTCCAGTTAATCCGAGATAAAGTCCGATCGGCCACGGCATCCGCGATAGGAGATGCGATATGCCGACATCGGGAAACAACCCGATTTTCACCTCGGGCATCGCCCACTTGTAATTCTCGCCCGCAATTCGATGGGTATTGTACGCCGTCAGCCCAACGCCCGACCCCATGCAAATACCGTCAATGAAAGAGACCGTTGGCTTTGAAAAACATTCAAGCAGCCAGTTGAGCGAATACTCATTGCGCTGGTGCGCTTTCGCGCCGTCGATATCGCGCCGCGCCAGATCCGTCAGCACCACCACGTCGCCGCCTGCGCAGAATGCTTTCGCGCTGTTGGAGAGCAACGCCGAGATGTAGACATCCGGATTGCGCGCGACGGCGGGAATCTCCTTCGCAAGCACCGCGCACATATCCGCATCGAGCGCGTTAAGCGCCTTGGGCCGCGACAGTCGGAAAATCTGCACAGCACCGGAGCGCTCAGCGATGAGCTTCGGCTCTGACGCCGCCGCGTCTACAGCATGGGAAAGGTGTTCGTTCACGGAGATCCTAAAACCAAAGAAATTACGACAAGAGCCTAGATATGGCCGGTTTTCGCTCAGATCGCCACTTTTCGCCGCTATGACTGAATCGCGACGCCTTTCATCGGAAACGCGTCTTCGAGCATTGCGTTACTTGTCCCGCCGTTCGCGATTCAGCAATGTTTTCTTTGGTCGCGATTCAAAGGGCCGCCTCAACGCTGATTCTGGAAGGAATGCCCGTGTCCGCCGCTCGCCGCCTCTTCTCCCTCGCTCTCGTAGCGGCATCAGCCTCGTGTTTCATGCTCAGCAGCACGTCACCGGGCATCGCTGCGTCGCACAAGAAGGACGGCAACAAGTCCAAAGCGAGCACATCGGCAGCGCCACAAGGTCCCGCGAAGGCGGACCCCACTCCATCCGAAAAACCAACGGCAAAATCTGCCGACCCGGCACCTGCCCCCGACAAACCCGCTGATGATCCAAAGGCGAAGGCTGACGCCGCTGCGAAAGCGCCGGATGCCTGGTCCGAGGGCGAGATCGCTGAAGCCAAGGCGAAGTGCGCAGAAGTCTTGAAACGCGTCGATGCGGTCATCGTTGCGAAGGAGCCGATCAGAGCCGGCGCATGCGGAGCCCCCGCGCCCGTTGAAGTGCTCAGCATCGGACATAGCCCCGAAATCGTCCTGTCACCGCCCGCTATCATGCGCTGCGACCTCGTCGACGCGCTCGCCACATGGCTGGAGAAAGATGTGCAGCCGCTCGCGCGCAAGCATCTCAAATCGGAAGTCGTCAAAATCGAAACGATGAGTTCTTATGCCTGCCGCAACGCCTACCGGCGTAAGACAACGCGTCTCAGCGAGCACGGCCTTGCAAACGCGCTCGACATTGGAAAATTCGTAACGGCCTCGTCGAAGTCGGCATCCGTTCTCGACGCCTGGGGCGAAACTGAGCGCGAGCAAACCGCAAGGCTCGCCGCTGAGAAAGCTGCAGCAGAAGAAAAGGCCGCCGCCGAAGTCGCAGCAGCCGAGAAGACGGCGAACGCCAATATCGCAAGCGCCAATTCAACCGCCGCCACGCCGGTCGCGCCCGCATCGGCCCTTGCAGCCCCTGCGGCCGGTCTCGTCCGAGCGACGATTGCGGAAGGCATCGGGTCGGAGGCCGATACCCCGAAGGACAAATCAAAGAACCCCGCCGCGCGGAAGCACGCGAAGGCGGATAAACTCGGCGGACCGGCGGTACGTCCGGACGCCGACAAAAAGACCGGAAAGAAGCGGCCGGTCGCGTTCACCCCGCCCAAGGCCACTCCCCCACAAAGCCCAGAGATGCAGGCCTTCCTGAAAGCATCCCACGACGCCGCGTGCCGCATCTTCGGCACGACCTTAGGGCCGGAAGCAAACCGCGATCACCTCAACCATTTCCACGTCGACATGGCGGAGCGGAAGTACAAGAAAATTTGCGATTAACGCTGCGACAGCACGACCCTGCCCACGGCTTGCGTTGACGCCATAGCCGGGGGCAATGTCGACCCTTCCCTATTTCCAACCATCAGGCCTCGATGACCAGCCGCGTGCCCCCCATCAAAAACGCTTCCCCACATGCCACCGAACCGGTGCTGGGCGGCTATCCAGCGATCCGCATGCGCCGCAACCGCAAGGCGTCCTGGTCGCGCGCACTCGTCGCGGAGCATCGCCTTTCGCCGGCGGATTTGATTTGGCCGATGTTCGTCACCGAAGGCAAAGACGCACGCACAACAATTGCGTCCATGCCAGGTGTCGAACGCTTGAGCGTCGATCTGATTGTTGACGCCGCACGCGAAGCCGTCCGCCTCGGCATTCCCGCGGTCGCGCTCTTTCCGTTCACCGATCCCGCCAAGCGCACGGATGATGCACGCGAAGCCTTCAATGCCGACAATCTCGTCTGCCGCGCGACGCGCGCGATCAAAGCCGCAGACTTGGATCTCGGCGTGATCCTGGACGTAGCTCTCGACCCCTACACCAGCCACGGCCACGACGGACTTCTAATCGGCGATGAAATCGCCAACGACGAAACGAACGCCGCGCTCGTGAAGCAATCGCTCGTGCAGGCGGAAGCGGGCGCTGACATTCTCGCTCCATCCGACATGATGGACGGGCGCATCGGCGCAATCCGCGCGGCACTCGAAGCAGAAGGCCGTCACAATATCCAGATCATGTCCTACGCGGCGAAGTTCGCGAGCGCGTTCTACGGCCCTTTCCGCGACGCAGTTGGATCGGTCCTGAAAGGCGACAAGCGCACCTATCAGATGGACCCCGCCAACACCGACGAAACGCTCCGCGAAGTCGCACTCGATCTCGCTGAAGGTGCGGATATGGTGATGGTGAAACCGGGATTGCCGTATCTCGACGTGGTGCGCCGCGTGTCGGACACGTTCAAGGTGCCGACCTTCGCGTATCAGGTGTCTGGCGAATACGCGATGTTGCAAGCCGCCATTGCAAACGGCTGGCTCGACCACGACAAGGCGATGCTTGAAAGCCTGCTCGCGTTCAAGCGCGCGGGAGCCGCTGGCGTGCTCACCTACTTCGCTCCGAAAGCAGCACGTCTGCTGGCGACGACTTAGATCAAATGCCTAAATCGAGGATGCTACGCGTCGATCGCTAGCGCCGAAGGCGCCGACGGAATTCCGGCGGGATATCGCCATCATCCTGCGGCCCGGCATCAGGCGATTGTGCGCTCGGCGGCACATAGGCGTCGTTCGGTTGTTCGCCGGTCGCCACTGGCGCAGGAGGCGGCGGAGGCCGGGACGCCGTGGTCGTTTTCGGCTTGTCGCATTCCGCCAGCCAGACATCATACGTCGGATGCTCGAGACCGTAGATGCCGGGGCTCTCGGCAAACATCCAGCCCGTAAAGATTCGCTTTTCCGATCCGTCGAGCTGCGTTTCATCAACTTCGACAAATGTCGTGGTCTTCGGTTCTTCCGTCGGTGGGCGCGAATAGCATGCCCGCGGCGTTACCCGCAGCGCTCCGAAGGTAATGGTCTTTCCAATCTCGACTTCCAGCTTCGAAATCCGCGCCGTCACCTTGTCGAGCGCAGAAAACACCGCAACCTTGTTTTCGATGCGATCTGCCTGCGCCGGTCCTGCGATACCGGCACTTAGAAAAACGGCCGCGCCGAGAATCCGCCAGCTACTCACCAGCCGCGTCTTTAAAGGTGATGATCGTAACAACTGAAATTCCACCGCGTGGGAGTGCCCGTGGTTGAGTCGTCATCTGACGGCAAAAGCAGGCAATTTTTCGAACGGCCCCTTATCGCGGCCGCCATGCCTTATAGTCGGTGGTGGCTTTGGCGCGTTCACCGGTGCCAAGGATCGACCCCTGGGGCCGATAAGCACCCGCCGTTCCGGTCAGATTGCGCTGATGGCGCTTCTGCCAGGGTTTCGGCTGATAGCGCTCCTCGGTCGGCGGCACATCGACAGTGTAGTGAAGCCAGCCATGCCAATCCGGCGGAACCTGGCTCGGTTCGGAAAGAGTAGGATAAGTGACCCAGCGCGCTGGTACGCCCAGCGGACCGACCCCGCGAACCTGCACATAATATCTGTTGCCGAACTCATCGCTCCCGACAAGTTTGCCTTTTCGCCAGGTGAACAGCCGCGTTCCCCAAGTGTTGCCACCCCACCAGCTGAAAATTTCGCTGAACAAGCTCATATCGCTATCGATTCCTTCATGCGCCCGGCACTTCGACTTAGCTTCACACTACCCCGGATGTCCAGCAACGCGGCATCGGTGCAGCCATGCAACAGCCCTGTCTCGGAATCAGGGTAGCCTCAAGCCGTTAGAGGGGTCCATTTGCGTGTCATCCCACCTCGTCCACACCACCGGACCCGCGTCAAACTCCGAAAATGCGCCCTATTCCGCGGATTTCGCGGCAAACCACAAAAGTTGTCCACACCACTACATGTTGTGTCGGTTGCGTCTGCCACCGCAATATATACCTCAAACCCAATGACGCCTCCCCACGAATCGTCCTAACTTTCTCTCCATCGGACCAATGACGACGGGACTGTGAACCGCCGCCGTTGAGACCAGAAATTCATGTTGAGGGACACGATCACGGTTCACGCATCGTCTGTTGCATTCGCGGATGAGAAGAGGGGTTCGTCCGCGTGCACGTAGCGTAAGCGCACATCCAATTTGCAAGTTTGGGTCGGCCCAAAGCCGGCGGGATACGGCTGCTTGCCGCGCTCCGCAGGCACGGAGACCTGCGCTTTGAATGCCAGAAGCGATGCCGCTTCAAAGTCTATCCGAAGCGCTGCTCCGGCCTGTTTTTGGGCCGGACAGCAAACCAGAACAACCATTACGGCGCACGGCATCGATTTGCTTTGCGTCCCGCATGCCAGGGGAATCTATCAATGAAGATCACGCGGCGTTTCACTGAAGCCGGACGCTCTCCCTATTCCACCATTCCGTTCCGCCGTGCGACCTCCGAGATCAAAAATCCCGACGGCTCCATCGTCTTCAGCCTCAAGGGCTTCGACGTTCCCGAACATTTCAGCCAGGTCGCAGCCGACATCCTGGCGCAGAAGTATTTCCGCAAGGCGGGCGTCGCCACGCGCCTGAAGAAATTCGAAGAAACGCAGGTGCCGTCGTGGCTCTGGCGCTCGATCCCGGATGAGGCAGCCCTCTCCGAACTGGCCGCTGAAGATCGCACGGGTGGCGAAACGGACGCCCGCCAGGTGTTCGACCGCCTCGCAGGAACCTGGACGTATTGGGGTTGGAAGGGCCGCTACTTCTCCTCGGAAGAAGACGCCCAAGCCTTCTTCGACGAGCTCCGCTACATGCTCGCGATGCAGATGGCCGCGCCGAACTCGCCGCAGTGGTTCAACACGGGTCTGCACTGGGCCTATGGCATCGACGGTCCCGGCCAGGGTCATATGTACGTCGATTTCGAAACCGGCCGCCTGACGGAATCGACCTCCGCCTACGAACACCCGCAGCCCCATGCCTGCTTCATTCAGTCGGTTGCCGACGATCTCGTCGGCGACGGCGGCATCATGGACCTCTGGGTGCGTGAAGCGCGCCTCTTCAAATACGGCTCAGGCACGGGCTCGAACTTCTCGTCTCTCCGCGGCGTGAACGAAAAGCTTTCCGGCGGCGGACGCTCGTCCGGCCTGATGAGCTTCCTCAAGATTGGTGACCGCGCGGCGGGCGCCATCAAATCGGGCGGCACCACGCGCCGCGCCGCGAAGATGGTCGTCGTCGACGTCGATCATCCAGATATCGAGGAATACATCTCGTGGAAGGTGAAGGAAGAGCAGAAAGTCGCCGCTCTCGTCACCGGCTCGAAGATCTGCCAGAAGCGGCTCAAAGCCGTGCTGAAGGCGTGCGTGAATTGCGAAGCCGAGGGTGAAGCCTGCTTCGATCCGCTGAAAAACCCGAAGCTCAAGCAGGCCATCCGCGAAGCCAAGCGCGATTCCGTCCCGCAGAATTACGTCCTGCGAGTCATCCAGTTTGCGCGCCAGGGCTACAAGGAAATCTCGTTCGACACCTACGACACCGATTGGGATAGCGAAGCCTATCTGACGGTCGCCGGACAGAACTCGAACAACTCCGTGCGCGTCACGGATGAGTTCTTGAATGCCGTCGTCGCCGACGAAGAGTGGAATCTGCGCGCCCGCCTCGGCGACCGCGTAACGAAGACGATCCGCGCCAAGGACCTCTGGGAAGACATCGGCTTCGCCGCATGGGCCTCGGCCGACCCCGGCATCCAGTTCCACACCACGATCAACGACTGGCACACATGCCCGCAGTCCGGCCCGATCCGCGCGTCGAATCCGTGCTCGGAATACATGTTCCTCGACGACACGGCGTGCAACCTCGCGTCGCTCAACCTGCTGCGCTTCCGCCGCGACGACGCCTCCTTCGACGTCGAAGCCTACGAGCACGGCTGCCGTCTGTGGACGATCGTTCTGGAAATCTCGGTGCTGATGGCGCAGTTCCCGTCGCGCCGCATTGCGGAACTCTCCTACCGCTACCGCACGCTCGGCCTCGGCTTCGCCAACATCGGCGGCCTGTTGATGTCCGCCGGAACGCCATATGACTCAGCCGAAGGCCGCGCGATCTGCGGCGCCATCTCGGCTATCATGACCGGCGTCTCCTACGCGACGAGCGCGGAAATGTCAGCCGAGCTGGGGCCCTTCCCTGGCTTCCAGCCGAACTCGTCGGACATGCTGCGCGTCATCCGCAATCATCGCCGTGCCGCGCACGGTGACGTCGGCGGCTATGAGAAGCTGTCCATCTCGCCCGTGCCGCTCGATCATGCATCGCTCAAAGACGCGCGGCTCTCGACCGCCGCCAAGCTTGCGTGGGATCGCGCACTCGAACTCGGCGAGAAGTACGGATACCGCAACGCCCAATCGACCGTCGTCGCGCCGACCGGCACGATCGGTCTCGTCATGGATTGCGACACGACCGGCATCGAACCGGACTTCGCCCTCGTCAAATTCAAGAAGCTCGCGGGTGGCGGCTACTTCAAGATCATCAACCAGTCCGTGCCCGAAGCTCTGAAGACGCTCGGTTACCGCCCGTCCGAAATCGCGGAAATTGAAGTCTACGCAGTTGGCCATGGATCGCTCGCGCAGGCTCCCGCGATCAATTCGGCAACGCTCAAGGCGAAAGGCTTCACCGATGACGCACTCGCCAAGATCGAAAAGGGCCTGGCGACGGCGTTCGACATCAAGTTCGTCTTCAATCGCTGGACGCTGGGTGACGACTTCCTGACCGGAACGCTCGGCGTCCCCGCCGACAAGCTGGCCGATCAGACGTTCGATCTCTTCGCCCACCTCGGCTTCTCGAAAAAAGACGTTGAGGCCGCGAACGAGCACGTCTGCGGAGCGATGACGCTGGAAGGCGCGCCGCACCTCAAGGCCGAGCATCTTGCGGTGTTCGATTGCGCCAACCCTTGCGGCCGCAAGGGCAAGCGCTACCTCTCGGTCGAGAGCCACATCCGCATGATGGCGGCATCACAGCCGTTCATTTCGGGTGCCATCTCGAAGACGATCAACATGCCGAACGATGCGACGGTGGAAGACTGCAAGCAGTCCTACATGATGTCGTGGAAACTGGCGCTGAAGGCCAACGCGCTCTATCGCGACGGCTCGAAGCTCTCGCAGCCGCTGAACAGCCAGATCCTCGGCGATGATGAGGACGAGGCAGCCGACGCGCTCGAAAACCTGATGACGCAACCGCTCGCAGCGCGCACCGCGGTCGTCACGGAAAAAATCGTAGAGAAGATCGTCGAAAAAATCGTCTACGTGAAGGAAGACCGCAAGTCCGAACGCGAGAAGCTTCCCAACCGCCGCAAGAGCTACACGCAGAAGGCGACGGTTGGCGGCCACAAGGTCTACCTGCACACCGGCGAATACGACGACGGCCGTCTCGGTGAAGTCTTCATCGACATGCATAAGGAAGGCGCCGCTTTCCGCAGCTTGATGAACAACTTCGCGATTGGCGTGTCGCTCGGTCTGCAATACGGCGTGCCGCTGGAAGAGTTCGTCGAAGCCTTCACGTTCACGCGCTTCGAACCGGCTGGTCTCGTGCAGGGCAACGAAACGATCAAGAACGCAACGTCGATCCTCGACTATATCTTCCGCGAACTTGGCGTCTCCTACCTCGGCCGTCACGATCTCGCACACGTCGATCCGCGCGAAATCGTCGGTGAAACGGGCCTCGGCTCGAGCGACGACGCAACGGACGAGCAGCTCGCGCTCGACCTGCCGACCGTCTCGAAAGTTGTTTCCAAGGGTCTTGTACGCGGCGCGTCGGTCGTGCGTCTCGCCAGCCGGACAACCGTCTCGCAAAGCACCTCGGAAAGCGCAACGGCCTATAACCAGGCGGCGCCCTACATCGATCAGACGCTAACGCACGGCGCAAACGCTCTGGCGCTCGACACGCAACCGATCGAAATGCGCTCGCCAACGGCGGCAGCATCCGCGTCGGCCGCCGCACCGATGAGCGCGTCCGACCTCTACAAACAGCGTTCGTCCGAAGCCAAACTCCGCGGCTACGTCGGCGTCGCCTGCACCGAGTGCCAAAACTTCACAATGGTCCGCAACGGCACCTGCCTGAAGTGCGACACCTGCGGCAGCACCAGCGGGTGCAGCTAGGTACCACGGAGGCATCGCGGGGTCGGATCGTTCCCACCCCGCGAGCTAGATTTCAATGCAACAAAATTGCCGCCAGAATTTTAATCACGAGATTGCCGAGCGCGTCACTCCGCTCGGTCAGGTGCGCGAAGCATTGGAATATTATTGCTCGGCTATTGCTGCCGAAGAGCGTCTAAGGCTGGCTCACAGCAACCTAGCCATATCGCCTGTCTATTATTTACTCGGACACTCGATTGAACTGTCACTGAAGGCATTGTTGCGCCAAAGCGGAATGCACCCGAACGAATACCGAAAACGACATATCGGACATGATTTATGTAGTTGCTTTCACCACGCTGAGAAGAGATGTCCAGCCGTGTTCAAAGGCATGAGCGATGGGGATAGGCTTCTCCTAGAACTTCTCAACCAACAATACTCGAACAAAGGGTTTGAGTATTTTGGGAGAGGGATAATTCAGGTCCCAGAGTTCGACGCTATTCGTATAGTTGCTCACAATGTTTTGGCTATAGCGATCAACGAAATCCCTATGGCAATGAGCCATCTTCGCGGCAGTCGAAGCGAAATATTCCAAGACGGGTTTACTATCTCGTCATCCTCGGCCGAATGAGCGAAGCGAATGACGGCCGGGGATCCAGCGTAAGTCTCGGCGCAGCCGTCGAAACCAAACCGCAATTCAACAAGGCGCTTCGAATGGAGCGCCTTGTTTGTTTTAGAGCCTTCGGCAATTCTTGTGCTGGATCCCCAGCCTTCGACGCGAAACTTCGTCTCGCGCTCGGCTGAGGATGACGGTCGGGGTGCTAAAACAGATGAAGCGTGCGACCGGTGTTGAGGCTGGCAAAGGAAACATTTCCTGATGCGCGTCGTTCGCCCCGCTGTCTACATCCTGGCGAGCAAGCGCAATGGAACGCTCTACATCGGCGTCACCGGAGATCTCGCGGCGCGAGTTTCAATTCACCAGCAGGACATCGCTGAAGGCTTCACGCAGCGGTACGGCGTGCACCGGCTCGTCCACTATGAACATTTCGAAACGATGTTGAATGCGATCGCCCGCGAAAAGAAGCTGAAGAAAATCTCTCGCGCCGAAAAGCTCGGTCTGATCGAAACAGCCAACCCGGAGTGGCGCGATCTCACCTCCGAGATTTGCGCCTGGCGCGAAGAATAAATTCCCCCACCGCACCAGCACAAAAAACCGAGAACGCAGTCCGGCGCGGAGACACCCGAACACGTTCTCGGTTGGTAGCAGGCTCAACAGCCCGGGCGGTGCCCCCGCCCAGGCGGGGCCTCGCTAGTGCGTCTTCTTCGACGACCTATGCGCCTTCGAATGCTTGTGCGATTTGTGCGCATGCGCGTGCTTGCGCTTATGCGCCCGGCGCGCGTCCCGCTTCTTGCCGTCCTTCCAGAACGTCACCTGCGTCGGCCCAGCTGCGGCAACACCCGGTTTCGCCGGAACCGAAAGAGCAGACGCTGAACCCGCAAAACCTGCCGTGGCAATGACAGCCGCGACCAAGGCACTAAGAACGATTTTCATAATTGCAAAATCCCCAAGCATGACCCGCAGCGCATGTCCGCTGCATTGCAAGACGCTAGGCAGTGACGAGCAAAAAGAGAAAGAAGATAAATTCAAATGCTCTGAACTCAGATTGCATTGCAATCCTCTGCTCCCCACCTCCCCTACGCGTAGAGCCTGCCGCAAGAGCGAGCGAACTCTTCCGTCGCGTTAGCCGAGATGCGCCGACCATTCGAACGCGCGATGACAGCGGCGCTATTCACGCACACTTCTCTGCGTCAGCGCTATTTTTGCCACGGAGCGAAAACGCCAAAAACGAGCCATTTAGCCCGGAAACAGCGTGCTGAACGCGTTATCCTCATTCGTCCACATACGATCGTCCAGACACCGCTAACCCTAGTTGCGGACATGCGAATCAGGTCACTTTCGGAGTGAAATTGCTCTCGAATTAGGTTGATCATGTCTCACGTTGCGATGCGCGCCCCTCTATCGGTCTATCTATTGGCCGATCACCTCGACGCCATCCTTGCAGCAGGAGAGGACATTGTTGCGCGCGGACACGACTGGCGTGCACTCGCAGAAAAGAAAAGCGACCCGGCAGACTTCGTCGTTCGCCAACGCGCCATTGCTGAAGAGGTACGGGGCCTCGAACTCGTACTCGTCGCGCGCGTGCTGAAGGCACGGGATCATGCCCGCTCGCTGGCTGAAATCGACGACCGCTTTCGCCCGGTCGGATCGCTGTTCGCATCGGGCACGGCACTGTTGCTTGACGCGGTAGAGGAAAGCGGCGACGCGCGCAGCGAAGATTTCGAAACGGGCGACGACATCGTATCCTATGTCCGCAGCCGCGGCCTGATCGCGCCGGACGCGCCAGCCGTTCGCGAAGCTGCACAGTTGACCATCGACGATAGCTTCCTCATCGCGAAGCGTGTTGCACTTGGACCGCTTCTCGATATGGCAGCGGCATTTCTCGACGCGCTCGACGTGCAATACACGCTCTTCGTCGAAGACGATCCGCTGCAGGCTGGTCAGCTCCGCATTGAGCCAGACGATATCGATCGCGCGCCGCTCAACTGAGAGCTACGCCAACGACGCTCATTACGTATCCATTGCACAGCATAGCTGCCGCTAGACTGCGAGCAGAGCACGTAGCGTTTCAGCCGCCTCTTCGAGCTTCGCGCCATCAGTCGAGCGCAGCACAAGATCCGCAACGGGTCGGCCGTCGCACAATCGCGGATAACTTCCCATCGCAACGTCCGGATAGCGCAACTGATGCGCCAGGAAGACGTCCGCGATCTCGCTCTCGGGTTTGTTGACAGCAATCGTCACCGACAGCACTCGATCACCTGCCTCCAAGGCGGGCGTGACGGCTTCGAGCATCGCCCGCATGATGTCGGGAACACCCGCCATGACAATCACATTCTCGATGCGAAATCCCGGCGCTCCGGAAATCGTATTGGCGATCAGCGAAGCGCCCGCAGGGATACGCGCCATTCTCAGCCGCGCTGGCGTCAACGCCATACCGCGATGCGCATAATGCTGCTTCAGCATGGCTTCCGCCCGTGGATCGACATCGATCGAAACACCCAGCGCCTTCGCGATGCTGTCGGCCGTGATGTCGTCGTGGGTCGGGCCGATGCCGCCGGTCGTGAAGACGTAATCGTAGCGTGATCGGAGCGCGCCGATCGCATCGCCAATCTCGCGCTCATCGTCCGCAACCACACGCACTTCGCGCAGCCGAATGCCAATGCCCGTCAGGTGCTCAGCAATCGTCCCGATATTGCGATCCTTGGTGCGCCCCGAAAGGATCTCGTCGCCGATGACCAGGAGACCCGCAGTTACAATTTTTTCGCTTCCCACGTCGGCTCCGTGCGCTTTATCCATCCGCGCTATCTATACCGTCCCCACCAACCCCTTGCCCAGCCGCATCCAGCGGACAATAAGGTGCCATGCAATTCCCAACGCCGCTCGTTCCGGGCAAACTCATCCAGCGTTACAAACGCTTTCTCGCCGATGTCATGCTGGAGGGCGGCGTTACCGTCACGGCAAGCTGTCCTAACACGGGCTCGATGCTCGGGCTGACGGGACCAGGCTCCACTGTGTGGCTCTCCGAAAACGATAGCCCCACCCGCAAATATCGCCACGCGTGGGAGCTGATCGAAAACGATCTGGGCGCCGGGCCTCACCTCGTCGGCATCAATTCAAGCCGCCCGAACGGTCTCGTCACCGAAGCCATAACGGACGGTGTGATACCCGAACTCGCCGGCTACGCGACCCTGCGCCGCGAAGTCCGATACGGCCTCGCGAGCCGTATCGACATTCTGCTGACGGGCGGCGATCCCCGCCCCTGCTATGTGGAGGTCAAGAACGTCCACCTGATGCGAACCGCCGGACGCGCCGAATTTCCGGACAGCAAAACAGAGCGCGGCGCCAAACACCTGCGCGAGCTGTCCCAGATGGTTGCCGAGGGAAATCGCGCCGTGATGATGTTCCTGGTGCAGCGCGGCGACGCCGAGAGCTTCGACATCGCCCGTGACATCGACCCGGCCTATGCCGAAGCCTTCGCCGAAGCGCACCGTGTCGGCGTCGAAATGCTGTGCTATCGTTGCCGCCTGAGCCCAACGGAAATTGTCGTCGATCAAGCAGTGCCCATTCTCGGCCTCGGCTAAGGCGGATAGATTTTTCGCTCACGCCGCTGAAACGCTGCCGCAGATCCCGGCGTACTCTCCCCAAAGGCGCATATGCCGAGCGCCCGAGACTGAGACGAAGAGGTGGAAGCCATGTACTCCCGGCGCGATTTTGCGATCCTTGGCCTAACGCTTGCGGGTGGCGCCGCCGCCTACAAGGCGATTTCGGGCGGCACCGGTCAGGGCTCGATTGCGGCCAACGCCGCCGAAAAGTTTGAGATCACGAAAACAGAAAGCGAGTGGCGGCGAATTTTGACGCCGGGACAGTTCAGCGTCTTGCGGCGCGAATGGACCGAACCGCCGGGCTCCTCCCCGCTCGACGCCAACGACAAGCCCGGGACCTATGTCTGCGCGGGCTGCGCGCTCGCCCTCTTTTCGTCGGAGACCAAATTCCATAGCGGCACCGGCTGGCCAAGCTTCTGGAAGCCGCTCGATAACGCGGTTGGGACGAACGTCGACAAAAGCATGATGATGACGCGCACCGAGGTGCATTGTCGGCGCTGCGGCGGACACCTGGGGCACGTATTCGAAGACGGACCCAAGCCGACTGGTCTTCGCTATTGCATGAATGGCTTGGCCCTGAAATTCGAGCCGAAACCCAACGCATGAAACAGGCGCCGGTCTAGCCCGCCTGTTCCAGTAGCCCTTGGTTCAGTTCAAGCAGCTCGGTCGTTTCCGCGCCGGAAAGAGGTTTGCCGAGAAGCGCACCTTGCCCGTGTGACACATTGAGATTGAGCAGCCGCTCGCGCTGCTCGTCCGTCTCGATGCCCTCGGCGACCACGCTGCAATTCAACGTCTGGGCCAATTGCGCCAACGACCGCACGATAAGATTGCTCTGAGCCGACTGCCCGAGTTGGCTCACGAACAACCGGTCGATCTTGATGCGATTGAACGGGAAGCTGACGAGATACGCGAGCGAGGAATACCCCGTACCGAAATCGTCCAGCGCAACCGAGGTGCCCATCGCCTTGAGCCGTTTCAACGACTGGATCGACTCCGGATCGTCTTGAAGCAGACTCAATTCCGAAACCTCGATCTCCAGTTCGAGACGACGTGCCGGAAGCCCGGTCATCTTGAGCGCTTTTTCGACCCGGTCGGCAATCGTACCCGAGCTGATTTGCAGCGACGGAAGGTTGATGCCGACGCGAATATCACCAGGCCACTTAGACGCCTGACGGCACGTTTCCGTAATCACCCAATTACCGATATTTTCGGCCAGACCGATGTCTTGCGCGATATTCATGAACTGGGACGGCGGAAGAAGTCCACGCAGCGGATGATGCCACCGCAGCAGACATTCAAAGCCCGTGATCTCGCCGGTCGCGAGCAGGCAGATGGGCTGATAGTAGAGTTCAAAACCGTCGTTGACGAGCGCAGTACGAAGCCCAAGTTCGATCAAGCGACGCTCATCCGCCGAGCGCTGCATATCCGCCTCGAAGATGCAGAAGCTGCCGCGTCCCGAGCCCTTGGCCGCATACATCGCAAGGTCAGCCTGCTTCAGCATACCATCGCTTTCGGCGCGGCATTCCGATGCCAGCGAAACGCCGACGCACGCGCCGACCTGCACCTTTTGCCCATCGAGCATGTAAGGCTCACTCAGCGACGCAACGAGCCGTTCGGCCAATGCACTAGCCGCCACCCGGTCCGCGATGTCGTGCGCGATGACTGCAAATTCGTCGCCACCGAGCCGCGCAACGAGATCGCCCTTCCGGATCGACTCCTCAATGCGCACCGCAGCTGTCTTTAGAAGATTGTCGCCGACGCCATGGCCAAGCGCGTCATTGACCGCCTTGAAGCGATCGAGGTCGATATAGAAAACGCCGTAGGTCCGGTCGGCACGCCGATCCGACCTGAGCGCCTCCAAACGCGCCATGAACGCCCGGCGATTGGCGATGCCCGTGAGCCCATCGGTCATCGCGACGCGTTCTGTTTCTTCACGCGCTTCGCTCAGGGCTCTGATTGTCGTCTTGAGTTCGTTGATGACCGCGGTGCGTTCCCGGAACATCCGGGCTTTCGTGACAATGAGACCGGCCAGAAAGAATTGGAAACTGAGCGTAAGAGCACCGACCAGAACGTAGTGCCCACCGAGAAAGAACAAGCATTTGATCGCAGTCGGCAGCAGGATGGTTGCCGAGTAGATCAGAGCCGCAGCCGGCACGGGTGAAAGGAGCGTGGCACCGCTCGCCGCCATGCCAACGACCAGAGCGAGAAGGACAAACTTGAGATCACCGGTCCAGACTTGATCCAGATAAACTGCAAGCAGGGTCCAAGGGAGAGCGAGAAGAACCGCGAAGACCAAAGCGCTGATCGCGCTCCGCCCGGTCTTTCCCGATTTTTTCAGCGGCGCGGACGGCACGCGCGACCGTTCGAAGGATCGGATGCCGATATAGAGGCACAGGCCGAGCGCGGTCACGGCCCAGAGCGCAAGCCCCGTATCCGATGTGTGCCCGCGAAACGCGAACACGGCGACACCCACGTTTATGCCGTAGCCGATCATGGCCACGGGCGTCGCGCGTGCCAAACTCTCAAGCTGGTCGCGATGAACGCGTGTCCAAGCCGCCCGAAGGCGGAAACGCAACAGTTCCGTCATAGGACCTCAGTACCCCTGAAGCCCTAAAAAATAGCCGCGAATAGCTTAACGATCGGCCATGACCCCGGCCGCAATTTGAAGAATTTTGCGTGAGACGCCTCCTTCTTTAGGTGGCAATTAGCTCCTCGATGGCACCTTCCCGCTCGGGCAGAGGCAAAAACCGAGTTGGTAATACCATTTAGCTGAAAATGCCTCCGAAAGGCCTCCCATCCCGCGACAGAGCGACACCGAGATGGGGTTTCAGCGGTTAAGGATGTCGCTCGCAACGGATTTGGGCCCAGCGCACGTTTTCAATGCAGGTCCGGAAAAGGTACGAGCCCCGAGCCTTTGGGACCCCCGTCGGCGACAACCTGCGGCAACTGAGAATTGATGGATTGACGGATAATGAAGCTGATGAAATCCGTTCTGACATTACTGGTCGTGGCGGCCATTGCCGGCGGCGCCTACTACGTAATGCAACAGAGCGGCCCCAATACCGCTCAGAAGGCCCGGGGCGGGTTCGCCGGGGCCGGCGGCCCTGTTTCCGTGATCGTGAAAGAGGCGCAACGCGCTAACGTGCCCGTCTATCTCGAAGGCGTCGGCTCGGTGAAAGCGTTGAACACCGCCACCGTCCGCGCCCAGGTCGACGGCCGGCTTGTATCCGTAAATTTCAAGGAAGGGCAGGACGTCAAGAAGGGCGACGTGCTCGCCAAGATCGACCCCGTAACCTATCAGGCGCAACTTGATCAGGCGGTCGCCAAACAGGCACTCGACGAAGCCTTGCTCGCCAACACCAAACGCGATCTCCAGCGCTTTGAAAAAGTCGGCACGCTCGCAATCTCCCAGCAGCAGATCGACACGCAAAAGGCGCTCATCAAGCAGCAGGAAGCGCAGATCAAATCCGATATCGCTGCCGTTGAGAACGCGACTGCCATCCTCGGATACACCACGATCGTCGCGCCGTTTGACGGCCGCACCGGCATCCGCATCGTAGACGAGGGCAATCTTGTGCACGCGGGAGACGCGGGTGGCATCGTTGTCATCACGCAGGTGCAGCCAATCAACGTGCTCTTCACCCTGCCCCAGCAGAACTTGCCGACGCTCACCAAGTCGGTCGGCTCGGGCAAGCTCCCGGCGCAAGCCCTCTCGACGGATGGCCGCAACGAGTTCGACTCCGGCTTCCTCGAAGTCATCGATAACCAGGTCGACCCGCAGACCGGCACCATTCGCCTGAAAGCGGAATTCGCGAACGCGCAGCGCCAGCTCTGGCCAGGTCAATTCGTCAACGTCCGCCTTCTCGTCGATACACTCAAGAACGTCGTCGTCGTGCCGACCGAGTCCGTTCAGCGCGGTCCGGACGGAACGTACGTCTACGTCGTCTCCGCGGAAAACCAGGTGGCGATCCGCCCGGTCAAGATCGAACGCCAGGATGACAAGGTCGCCGTCGTTGCCGAAGGTGTCTCACCCGGCGACCGCGTCGTGACGAGCGGCTTTGGCCGACTGAAGGACGGCGCCCGCGTGTCGATCAGCGATGGATCGGACGCTCTCCCGGCCAGCAGTTCGGCCGCGCCGCAGACACGGACAGGGAAAAACGAAACCGCGCCCGGCAATAGCGCGCTCGCCGCCAAAGACTCTGCGGACAGTTCCCTCGTCACCGGCTCAACAGCAATGAACGCCGCAGCGGCGTCGAAGAATGCTGCCGCGAGTGACGAAGCGAAACGCGGCCGGCGCAATCACCGCGATACCGCCAACGGCACATCGCCATGAGCGTCTCCACACCGTTTATCAAGCGGCCAATAGCGACTTCGCTCCTGGCCGTTGCGACGCTGCTCGGCGGCATTCTTGGCTATTTCTCGTTGCCGATCTCGTCGCTGCCTCAGGTCGATTTCCCAACGGTTGAGGTAACGACCGAGCTTCCAGGCGCCAGCCCCGATACAATGGCGAAGCTCGTGACTGCGTCTCTCGAACGCCAGTTCGGGCAGATCCAGTCGCTCCAGACGATGAACTCGACGAGTTCGTTCGGTCTCAGCTCCATTACGCTGCAGTTCGCGC
This sequence comes from Hyphomicrobium methylovorum, assembly GCF_013626205.1. NCBI lineage: Bacteria > Pseudomonadati > Pseudomonadota > Alphaproteobacteria > Hyphomicrobiales > Hyphomicrobiaceae > Hyphomicrobium > Hyphomicrobium methylovorum. The sequence continues at coordinate 3,051,681 of NZ_QHJE01000001.1, read as the reverse complement.
TTGACCGCGATATCGATGCCGCCGCGCAGGACGTGCAGGCCGCCATCAACGCGGCCGGATCGACGCTGCCGAAGAACCTCCCCTATCCGCCGACGTATTCAAAGGTGAACCCCGCCGATACGCCGATCCTGACGCTCGCAATGACGTCCGACACCGTATCGCTGCGAACACTGTCTGACCTCGCCGATACGATCCTGACCCAGCGCATGAGTTCGGTATCGGGCGTCGGCCACGTATCGATCGAGGGCGGCCTGAAGCCCGCCATCCGCATTCAAGCCGATGTCCGCCGCTTGGCGAGCTACGGCCTGAGCATGGCCGATCTCAGCACCGCAATCAGCGCCGCGAACGTCGCCGGTCCAAAAGGCTCGCTCGACGGCGCGAAACAATCCTTCACGATTGCAGCCAACGACCAGATCAACAACGCGCATGCGTACGAAGACGTCATCATCGCCTATCGCAACAACGCGCCGGTCCGTCTGAAAGATGTGGCCCAAGTCACCGACGGCCTTGAGAACGCACGCGTCGGCGGATGGTACAACGGCAAGGAAGCCGTAATCGTCAACATTCAGCGCCAGCCCGGCGCGAACGTGATCGACACCGTCGCGCGGATCAAGGCCGAACTGCCACGCGTCGAGCGCAGCATGCCGTCCGGCGTCAATCTGCAGGTTGTCAGCGATCGTACGGGCACAATCCGCGCCTCCGTGCATGACGTGCAATTTACGCTGGTCCTCAGCGTCGCCCTCGTCGTGATGGTGGTCCTACTCTTTCTCCGCTCGATCCGGGCCACGATCATCGCTGGCGTCGCCCTTCCCGTATCGCTCATCGCCACCTTCGGCGTGATGTATTTCTGCGGTTTCAGCGTCGACAACCTCTCGCTGATGGCACTGACCATTGGCACCGGCTTCGTCGTCGATGACGCGATCGTCATGATCGAAAATATCGTGCGGCATATGGAGAAAGGCGAGAAGCCGCTCAAAGCCGCGCTCGAGGGCGCACGCGAAATCGGCTTCACCGTCATTTCGCTCACGGCTTCGCTCGTCGCCGTCTTCATCCCGCTTCTTTTCATGACCGGACTCGTCGGACGAATGTTCCACGAGTTCGCGTTGACGCTGACAATCGCTGTCGTCGTCTCAGCCATCGTGTCGCTCACGCTGACTCCGATGATGTGTTCGAAGCTTCTGCGCGCGGGCGGCCATGACGGCGGCGGACGGATTGGCCGTGAATTTGGCCGCTTCATGGATTGGGTCATCCGCGGCTACGGACGCTCGCTCGAATTCGTTCTGCGCCACCAGCCCGCAACGTTGGCCGTCGCTTTTCTGACGGTGGTGATCACCGTCTGGCTTTACGTCATCATGCCGAAAGGCTTTCTGCCCGATCAGGACACTGGCGCCATCACGGCCGTCGTCGAAGGCGAGCCGCAGATTTCCTTCACGGAAATGTCCCGCCTGCAGCGCGAAGTGGCGGCGATCGTCTCGGCCGACCCTGATGTGACGAGTGTCGCGTCCATCGTCGGCATCGGCCAGCTCAACGCAACTCAAAACGTCGGCAATCTCAAAATTCAGCTTCGTCCGCGCGCCGATCGCAAGGCAAACGTTACCGAAGTCATCGACCGGTTGAAGAACAACGTCACGTCGGTTGCCGGAACGATCGTTCACTTCCAGCCCGTACAAGACGTACAGATTTCGACGCAAGCGAGCCGAGCCCGCTATCAATATACGCTCGTCAGCACCGACGACGCGGAGGTCTCGGAATGGGCGAAGCGCTTGGTCGAAGCGCTTAAAACTTCGCCCCATCTGCGCAACGTGTCGTCAGAGGAAGTGGAAGGCGGATTGATCGCCCGCATCTCCGTTGATCGCGTTCTCGCCGGGCGTCTCGGCGTCACCATGGAGGCCGTCAACGATGCGCTGAACAACGCATTCGGCCAGCGCCAAGTCTCTACCATCTACGAACAGTCAAACCAGTATCGCGTCGTTCTTGAAGCGGCCGCCGAATATCGCAGCGATCCCTCGCGTCTGAACCGCCTTTACGTCCCCTCCAGCACGACTGGAACGCAAGTCCTGCTGATGTCGGTCGCGACCATGACGTACGAAACAGCGCCCCTTGCCATCAGCCACCAGGACCAGTTCCCGGCAATCACCCTCAGCTTCGATCTCGCTCCGAATTCATCGCTGAGCGATGCGCTCACGGCAATTGATGCGGCCAAAAAGGAAATCGAGCTGCCCGCAACGGTCACCGGCACGTTCTACGGCGATGCGGCGGAGTTTTCGAAATCGCTGCAAGGGCAGCCATGGCTGATCCTCGCCGCCATCATCACGATCTATATCGTCCTTGGCGTTCTATACGAGAGCTTGATCCACCCATTCACAATTCTCTCGACGCTCCCGTCGGCTGGCATCGGCGCAGCGATCGCACTCGAACTCACGGGCCAGGATTTGTCGTTCGTGGCACTCATCGGCATTATTTTGCTCATGGGCATCGTCAAAAAGAACGCGATCATGATGATCGACTTCGCACTCGACGCCGAACGCACGCGCGGATTGTCACCTCGCGAGTCCATCTTTGAAGCGGCGATGCTGCGCTTTCGACCGATCATGATGACGACGCTCGCCGCGCTTCTCGGCGCACTGCCGCTGGCAATCGAAAGCGGCACCGGCTCGGAGCTTCGCAATCCTCTCGGCATCACCATCGTCGGCGGATTGCTGCTGAGCCAATTGCTGACACTCTACACGACGCCCGTCATCTACCTGGCCATGGAACGCCTCCGCGACCGCATCACCGGCAACCGCCCACCGGCTGGAACAACGCCGGATCAGTCGCGCGTCAGCCGCCAGAGCAATTTCGAAGAGGCCGCCGAGTAGCGCCATGAACGTCTCGCGCATCTTCATCGAACGGCCGATTGGAACTGCGCTATTAGCGGTCGGGCTTTTTCTTGCGGGCGCAGTTGCGTACATTTTCCTGCCGACCGCGAGTATGCCCGCGATCGAGTTCCCAACCATTCGCGTGAACGTCTCACGGCCAGGCGCCGACCCCGCAACAATGGCCGCCAGCGTTGTCGCCCCACTCGAACGCCGCCTAGGCGAAATCGCGGGCGTGACCGAGATGACGTCGCAAAGTTCTCTCGGCTCAGCCGGCATCACGATCCAGTTCGATCTCAACCGCAGTGTTGATGGCGCCGGCCGCGACGTGCAGGCGGCGCTGAACGCTGCAACCGCTGATCTTCCTGGCGACCTACCGCAGGTTCCGACATTTCGAAAATACAATCCGTCCGCATCGCCCGTTCTCATCCTCGCATTGACTTCGAAAACGATGACGACGAGCGACATGTATGACACGGCCGACACCGTAATCGGCCAGCGCATTTCGCAAGTCGAAGGCGTAGCAGACGTGAACGTCAGCGGCGCCGATCAACCCGCAACCCGCATCGAGGTCGACCCCTCGCTGACCGCGCAAATGGGCGTCAGCCTGGAAGATGTGCGCGTAGCCGTTGATGCCGCGAACAATCTATCGCCGATCGGTTCCGTCGACAGCGACCGCCAGACGATCGTCCTCGAAAGCAACGCTCAGATGAGTAAGCCCGAGGACTACAAGGACATCATCGTCAAGAACACACCGAATGGCGACATCGTGCGCGTCGGAGATGTCGCGAAGGTCGTGCTGGCCACCCGCAATCGTCTTTCCTCAGCCAGCTTCAACGGCAAACCGGCAATCCTGCTGATCATCACGAAGAAGCCGGAAGCCAACGTGATCGAAACAGTCGATCGCGTGAAGGCCATGCTCCCGCTGCTCAAGGAATGGATTCCAGCCGGGATCGACATTTCCGTTCTCTCGGACCGGACCGGCACCATTCGCGCCTCCGTCCACGACATGCAATGGACGCTTGGCCTGACGATCATCCTCGTCATGACGGTGATCTTCGTCTTCCTCCGCCGCTCCACACCGATGATTGCCGCAGGAATTACCGTGCCGCTATCCCTCGCTGGAACATGCGCCGCGATGTGGGCGGCGGGCTATTCGATCAACAATCTGACGTTGATGGCCTTCGCCGTTGCGGTCGGCTTCGTCGTCGATGACGCGATCGTCATGATCGAGAACGTATACCGCAACATGGAACGCGGCATGAAGCCGATGGCGGCCGCGCTCGAAGGCTCGCGGCAGATCGGCTTCACCGTCATATCGATTTCCGTTTCCTTGATCGCTGCATTCATCCCGGTGTTGTTCATGACCGGCATCGCCGGTCGGCTGCTGCATGAATTCGCGATGACGCTGACATTCGCCATCGTGATATCCGCGATCGTTTCACTGACCGTCACGCCGATGATCTGCGCCCACTTCATGAAAGCGGGCACGGGCGAACAAAAGTATCTGATCGATCGTCTCTTCGAAGGCGCCCTCGCGAAGATCGTCGCCGCTTATGCATTCACACTTCGGATCGCGCTGCGCCACTTCGCTATTATGCTGGCCATCTTCGTCGCCACCATCGCGCTGACTGTTCACTTCTATAACGTGACGCCAAAAGGTTATCTGCCAGACGATGACACCGGCCTGATCCTGGGCGGAACAGAAGCCAGCGCCGATGTCTCGTTCGCCAAAATGGACGAGTTGCAGCGGCGTGCGATCGAAATCATTCTCGCCGATCCAGCCGTTGAGAACGTCGGCTCGTTCTTCGGAAGCGGCGGCCAAAACAGTACGCTCAATCAGGGTCGCGTGTTCATCGCGTTGAAGCCGCTCGCTGAGCGCAACAATCTTCCGACGGCCCAGATCATCGACCGGCTGCGCAAGCCGCTTGGAGAGGTTGTCGGCCTGTCGACACGCCTCTTCCCTGCGCGCGATATTCGCTCTGGCGCGCGCCAAGGCAAAGCGGATTACCAGTACACGCTTTGGTCATACGACGACAAACTCTACGACTGGGTTCCGAAAGCACTCGCCGCAGTTAAGACTGTGCCGGGCGTGGTCGACGTATCGTCTGACCGCGAGCAAGGCGGCCTGCAGCTAAATGTGACGATCGATCGAGACACCGCTTCGCGTCTCAAAGTGTCGATCAGCGATATCGACAACGCCCTCGATAACGCATTCTCCCAACGTCAGTTCTCAACGATCTATGGCGACCGCAACCAGTACAAGGTCATCATCGAGATCGATCCAAAACTGCAGCGTGAACCGAAGGATCTCGGAAAGATTTACGTGCCGAACGGAAATGGCGGGCTCGTTCCGCTTTCAAGCCTCGTTACCCTCAACGAAGGTGTGGCGCCGCTGGTGGTCAATCACCAAGGCCCATTCCCGGCAGTCACGATCAATTACAGCCTGAAACCTGGCGCGAACATCGACGAGACGCTGCAAGGCATTGAGCAAGCTCTTGCCGAACTCCACATGCCTGAATCGATCCGCAGTGAACCGGCTGGCGACGTGAAGGCATTTGCAGAGCAGGCACGCATGCAAGGTCTGCTCATCATATCGGCGCTGATCGCAATCTACATTGTCCTCGGCGTTCTCTACGAAAGCCTGGCGCATCCGCTCACGATCATCTCGACGCTTCCATCAGCGGGACTGGGCGCTCTTCTCGCGCTCCAATCCGCGAATATGGATCTCTCTGTGATTGCTCTGATCGGCGTCATCCTGCTGATCGGCATCGTTAAGAAGAACGGCATCATGATGGTCGATTTCGCGCTCGCTGCGGAGCGAGAACGCGGACTTTCGCCAAGGGACTCGATCTACGAAGCCTGCCTGCAGCGCTTCCGTCCGATCCTGATGACAACGCTCGCCGCGCTTCTCGGCGCCGTTCCGCTCGCCTTCGCGATCGGTCCAGGATCGGAAATCCGCAGGCCACTGGGCATTACGATCATCGGCGGCCTCGTCGTCTCGCAAATCTTGACGCTTTATACGACGCCGGTGATCTATCTGCTGCTGGAAAAACTCAAGGCACGCTTTGCCCGCCGGCGCGGCGAAGACACTCCGCCGGCCGTATCTGCCTGAGATAAAAAAGTGCAGTGCCCGCGATGACGAGCGAAGCTCAGAGTTTGCAGAGCGTCGCAGAACCGCGGCATTGCCAGCCGATCACATCCCCGGGGCCGCAACGATAGGCGCGCTTCCCGAACGAGTAGCCGGGCGTCGTCCCACTCGAGACATACGTGAAATAGATGTTCCAGTCCGTCGCCTGCAAAAGCGCAGCATCGACCTGGAACTTCGCCAAGTCTTCCGTCAGCGCATTGCCGACAGCCGCTTTTTTGAAGCACGACTTCGCTTCAGCCGGCGCCCCGGCGAGCGAAACCGCAGCGGCGGCCATCAGAGCCATCGAAACGCGTGTCATCGTCCGCATCGTCCCAACTCCATTCATTGCGTCGGGCCTATCCCAGAGGCGTGCAGCCAAGTCGTGGCTCTGCGATGGACGAAGGTCCGCCATCGCGTTCTGGGTTCCCGACCAAGACGACGGACCATACACACGTGCCTCGAACTTTTTCAGACGGCCGAAGCCCCGTCTCCCACTTTCATGTTCAAGCGTGGCGCGGGAAGCGCACTGCCGATCTCCCGGTGAGCACATCGGGAGACCTACAAGCGATCCCGAACTCGGCAATCGTCGAGGTACAAGCTCTTGCTGCAGCAACGCCTAAGGCGCTGCTATAATGTCGAAACGGATTGGCCGATCGACTTGGAAGCACGGATACACTGCGGAATGAATATCGATGTTTTTATCGTGGACGCATTTGCGGACAAACCTCTTTCAGGAAATCCAGCCGCTGTCTGCCCGCTGACTTCGTGGCTGCCACCAGAAACGATGCAGGCCATTGCAGCCGAGCTCAATCAATCCGAAACGGTCTTCTTCGTTCCGGAAGACGACGGCTTTCGTATCCGGTGGTTCACGCCAACCCGTGAGGTCGATCATATCGGTCACGCAACGCTAGCCGCCGGACATCTGATTCTCTCACGCTTGAATACAATGCTCGATGCCGTCCGCTTTCGCACGGGCGACGACTACATGCTTGTGTTGCGGGATGGCGATGGCGTGACATTGGATATGGCGGCCTTGCCTCCGGTTCCGTCGATCGTCACAGAAGCAATTGTTGCGGCTTTGGGGGCAACACCCAAGAAGGCTTTGGCCGCCAAACATCATCTGTTTGTCTTCGACCACCCACAGGATATTGCCGCGCTCAATCCCGACATGGCTGCGATCGCAAAACTCGACCTTCCTGCTGTTATCGTGACTGCACCGGGCGGCGAAGGATCAGATTTCGTGTCCCGCTTTTTTGCCCCGGCCAATGGCGTTCCGGAGGATTCGGTCTCCGGCGTCTCTCATTGCTGCTTGGCGCCGTATTGGGCAAAGCGTTTAGGACGCAGCCGCCTTATTGGACGACAGCTTTCAACACGTGGCGGCATCGTCGTATGCGAGGACCGCGGCCAGCGCGTTGTGCTGGGTGGAAAGGCAACGATTTCCCTCGAGGGGACACTTCACTTGCCGGGAGCGAAATCCGTTTAATCTCAGCCCAAAACGATCACGCGCCACTCTGCTCCTGGCAAAGCGGCGCGTAACACCTCGTTCCTAAAGCCCGCCACAGCACACTCAAATGGCGGACGACGGCTTACGTGACAGAAACGGTCACCGTTAGAAGTTGATCAAGGCACCCACAGTGAAGAGACTGAGATCCTGCAGATCGGTCAAAGACGGAGCGCCTGTCACGTCACCTTCATAACGCTGATACTTGAGATACGTTGTCATCGCAGCAGCGTCGATCTCTTGCGCAATACCACCGCCATAACGGGTCAACTTGCTTGAGGTCGCACCGCGCGCGAGAGCAGCAGGCCCCATCTGATCCAGATATTCCGCGTAGTCACCATAGATGATGGTCGCGCCGAGCGAGTTCCACTTCTGCCGGATACCGCTCTTGATGTACCAATGCTTGCCGTCAGAGACTTGCATGCCGTTCAGAAGCAATTGCTTGCTGTTATTGTCCTCATATCCATAGGCACCATGGAGGAAGAGGCCGGTGGCGACGTGCTCTACGTAAGCACCTGCCTGGAAGTATGAGGTGTCTTTCTGAGTCAGAACACGCGGCCCGGTTACTTTCGCATCGCTAGAATGAGAATAGCCGACCCCAAGAGATAGCTTGAAACCGTTATGTACTCCGGCATAGCGAGCAGCAACTTCCCAAATATCATCCTCGCCCCAACTCACAGCTGCCGTAAATCCGCCGAACGCCGGCAAATCGTAGCGCACGCCATTCATAACGATGCCGGTGCAGTCGCCGCCGAATGGCAAGTTCTGATAGTAACAGAAGCCAAGGTTGCCCCACGTTACCGGAGGCGTCAGGTTATCGCCGCTCCGAAGGTAAAACTGCGGAAACCCGGCCAAGAACGTGTAGTTGTCGATGATGGCGGTACCGGATTGGTCCGTACCCATCGCCGCACTTTTCGCGGCGTGCGCAAGGCGGCCAACGCTAAGTTTGCCAAGGTCCTTGCTCTGCAAATACCAGAACGACATCTGGACGTTCAATCCAGCGTCGTAGTTCGAGCTATTCTGATTGATCGCAGCGCCACCGGGGCCCGCGCCGAACGCATTACCACCAAGATCCTGGATGCGCATCATGTAACCCGCAGTCCAGCCCGGAGCGATGACGGCTTGCCCGTTGAGCTTGAAATGCGACGCCTGCGTCGGACCAAGTCCGTGGATATAGGTATTTGTCTCGCGGCCATCATCCCAGAATGTGATTTCTTGGGCGATGTATCCCGAGATCGTCAGCGAAACTTTGCGGTTACCTTTTCGAGCCGTCGTCGCCTCGAGCTCGGCTATGCGTTCCTCCAGGTCGGCGCAGCAGTTGCCACCGAGATCTGCGGCCCGTGCTGGAGCGTCAAAGCTTGTAGCGGCGACTGCGAAAACCGCAGCGAGCGCCACCTTCCAATAGAGTTTATCTGTTGCCACGGAACCCGTCCCCCAAGCATTCTTTTTGAGTCGTTCTTATTTCGACGCAGATACACTGAGGGGCAGTCGCCCGACGCTACAATTATTATATAGATGAATTTGAATATTTATTGAGGGACTGTTGCACGGGAGCCTCAAGGTTCCGCCGCCGCCGTGCTCTTCGTGACAATTTTCGAAAGAAAACGTAAACGGCAACGCCGCAAGTACGCTGAATTCACTCAGCCCACCGCCTATTTGCAGCACGCGAGATGGGCTTCAGCCACTTACCCGCTCAACGGCATATGCCGCGCAATCAATAAATGAAATTGGCCGGAACTGGTCCGGCGCAGCATCGGGATGTGATTCGTACGAACGGGCCGAAAACGGCGGATGCGCTGAACCCGTCAGCGCATCCAAAAACCAGTCCGCTTGATGTCGTAAAGTAGGCTCTCCTACTCTACGCCGCCCTTATTGGCGCCATCTTCTTTGTCGTCGCTATTCTCCGGCGTCACGTCCAAAACCGCGGCATGCGCCGAGATCTTTGCCTTATCCGGCTTGCAATTCGACATGCACGGCTCTTCGTTCTTCACGTAGTTCGGCTCGGACAAGCGATCATCGTCGATGAAATTCTTTTCATTCGGCAGATGGATCGACGTGAAGTTTTTGTCTGACAGCTCGAAGTTTTCGTCTTGAATGACGTCATTGAGTTGCAGCAGGAAAGCCGTCAACGCATAGACATCGTCATTCGAAAGCGACCGCGCGTTCCCGAACGGCATAGCCCGACGCACGTAGTCATAAACGGTCGAGAGATACGGCCAATACGAACCTATCGTTTTCAACGGCCGCTCGGCCGTGAGCGTTCCGGCGCCGCCCGCGAGAGGTGGCCAACGCCCGGTCGCCTCACCGAAATCGCCATGACACACGGCACAATGGTCGCCGTAAATCTGCTCGCCTTGTGCCGCCGTTCCCTTGCCCTTTGGCAGACCGACTCCATCGGGACGTATGTCAATGTCCCAAGCAGCGATCTCATCCTCAGTCGCGAGCCGGCCAAGCTGGTGCGTCGACACCTTGGTCACTTGTTCCGTCGTAGAGGACGCATCCTTCTTCGACGTCGCAGCGACCTTCTTCGTATCTGCCGCGTTTACGCCAGACACAACGCCAAATGCAGCAAGAGCAGTGACGGCAAATAGAACCTTAAGTGACTTCGACATTTTCGATCACTCCGTCAGGCCCGACGTGCCACGTCTGAATGCCGTTATTGTGATAAATAGAGTTTGCACCGCGCACTGCCCGCAGCGCTTCCTTCGTAGGCTGAACATATCCAGCCTCGTCAATTGCGCGCGACTGCAGGAACAGTTCCGATCCGTCCCAATCGAACTCGTAGTAGAAGCGATGCAGCGCCATGCTCAAACTTGGACCGTCGATCCGCGCCGTGTTCCAGTTGCGACCGCCATCGATCGACACGTCCACCCGCTTGATCGTTCCGTTACCCGACCACGCGAGCCCCGTTAGGACAAGAGGACCCTTGCCGTGCTTGATCGGAGCTTGCGGGCTGGGATTGGTGATGACGGATTTGACATCCATCCCCCAAGTGAAACGACGCGCCTTTCCGTTCGGCAAAAGATCCGTGTACTTCGATGTTTCTTCGCGATGGTGCCACGGCTCATCACCGAGCTCGAGCCTGCGCAGCCACTTGACCCACATGTTCCCTTCCCAACCAGGAACACAGAGACGGAGCGGATAGCCTTGCTCGGGGCGCAGCGCTTCGCCGTTCATTGCGAATGCCACGAGACAATCGTCGAGTGCTTTTTCCATAGGAATGGATCGCGTCATAGCCGACGCGTCAGCACCTTCAGCCAAAAGCCATTTTGCGTTGGTCTTGACTCCCGCAGCAGCGAGGATGTGCTTCAATGGAACGCCCGTGTACATGACACAGTGGATCATGCCGTGCGTAAACTGACATCCATTGAGCTGTGAACCTCGCCACTCCATTCCGGAGTTCGCGGCACATTCCAGGAAGTAGACCTTATTCTCGCGCGGGAAGCGCATAAGATCCGCCATTGTGAATACGAGCGGCTTCTCAACCAGCCCATGGATCATCAAGCGGTGGCTCTCACGCGGGATCTTGGCGATACCGCCGTGGTGACGCTCGAAGCACAATCCATTCGGCGTGATGATGCCGTCCAATTCGTGCAGCGGCGTAAAGTTGATCGACGAAATCGGATCCGCCGTAAGCCAAGGCACGCTCTTGCGAACAACGCCCTTTTCGAACTCGGATGGCTTGCCATACGGATAGGCGTCTACACCCTCGCCGAGGGCACTATTCCAGTCCTGGATCTCGGTTATAAGCGGATCACCTGCAGCTCGCGCGCCGCCGGCGGCAGCAGCAGTTGCTGCTGCTGCCGCCGCCATGCTGCCCGCGCCGGCGCCAAGGAGGAAACGTCGCCGGCTAGCTGGCTTGGAAACAGGGTCTGTATTCTTTTCCTCAGGCATGGGACTCCCCTAATTGCGAGAGTGATATATATTCATATTTTTCTATATATCAAGCCAAACTCGTAACGCCAACACTAAATTATCGTCAATTTCAGTGTTTAATTTTCACGCTCCGGTTCTCCGCGAGCTGCACCGTTGGATTTCTCTTGAGGTGCTCCTCTACGACATCCCAAATCGGCGGACCCTCAGTCGCCTGATTGACGGAAGCCCACCCGGCAACGACATAATTCTTTGTCGGTTCAATTGCCTCGCCCGTTTTCAACAAGACCATATCGGATATACGGCTTCCCATTTCGCCCTCGGGGACAATCGAGTAGCCCATCCCACCGACGCGAACCATGTCGCCGCCCTGCTGATAGTAGGGGTCCTTATGGAAGAGATTGTCGGCCACATCCTCCAGAATATCCCGGAGCTGTTGACCACTCATCGTGGAGCGATAAGCGGAGGGGTAAGTCATTGCGCAGGAGTTGTGCAAATCCTCGACCGTTATCTTTGCACCTGGGAGAACCGAGGTGCCCCAACGGAAGCCAGGAGAAAGCGCAATATCCGCTTCCCGAACGTCAAGCAAAGCCTGGCAGATCAAATCGTCGATCGTACCGTTGAAGTTGCCGCGGCGATAAAGAAGCGTATCGGCTGTCGCCAGCTCGCGTTTGAGTTCAGATTCGTAGGGAGCGCGCAAATCCGCGACCAGTTTCGTCATGGCGGCATCTTGCGCGATGACGTCAGAAAAAACGGGAATCAATCTGTATCGAAAACCGGCAACGCCATCTTTTCCGACATCGAGATCCAACCGGCTAACGAACTTCCCGTGAGACCCCGATGCGATCAGCAGTGTCTTTCCGACTTTGACCGGCTCCGGCAACGCATCATGCGTATGGCCGGTTAGAATGACGTCGATACCCGGGACGCGGGACGCGACGGCGCGATCGACATCGAATCCGTTATGCGACAGCAAGACAACGAGCGAAGCGCCTTCGGCCCGGGCGGCTTTAACGTTGGCAACGATTTCTTCTTCACGAATCCCGAACGACCAATCCGGGAACATCCAACGCGGGTTCGCAACCGGGGTATAGGGAAACGCCTGACCGATGACGGCAATCCGCACGCCACCCTTCTCGAACATCTTGTAGGCCTTGAACGCCGGCTCGTTCCACTCGGCGTCGTAGATGTTTCCACCGAGAAATGGAAACGGCAGCGAGTCGACGATTTCCTTAACTCGGGCGGTGCCATAGGTGAATTCCCAATGCCCCGTCATGGCATCGGGTTTGAGCGCGTTCATGGCATCCACCATGTCCTGCCCTTTGGTCTTCAGTGACGTGTAGCTGCCTTGCCACGTATCGCCACCATCCAGCAGCAGCATGTTATCGCCGCGTGCTGAACGGATCGAATTGACGATCGTTGCAATGCGGTCCATGCCGCCCATGCGCCCATACGCACTTGCGAGCGAGGTAAAATCGTCAGATGTCAAAGCGTAAGCTTGCGGCGTCCCCGGCTCGATATTGTACAGCTTGAGGAAGTCCGCGCCGCTGACGTGCGGCGGCAGCCCCGCCACGCTTCCAACACCGAGATTCACCGATGGCTCCCGGAAGTGCATCGGCATCAACTGCCCGTGGATATCGGTGATATGCACGAGCGTTACGTTGCCGAACGACTGGAAGTCCAGAAGGTCACTCTGGCTCAGCGCCTGCCGACTAGCGGCACGCGCCCAATTACTCGAGAGCCCGGTTCCGGCAAGCGCCGATAGCGCAGTCGTTGCTGCAAGAAACTCACGTCGAGAGATCATAAATTCTGCTTTCAGCTCAAGACATCTCGTTGCCGGAGCAAACCGACAAACCGAAAACTAAGATACCGATGCCAAGCGTTGCCTAGTGGCGAACGGCCGGCGTCTCTACCGATAGACCGGTGCCTCGAGACGTCACGTAGACCTCGAGCGCCAACAACTCGTCGGACATCCCGTCAGGCATGTTTGCCCGAGAGTCACGGATGCATCCGCGAAACCGTTCGTGCGCCGAAACCATTGAGCCCGGTTGAAAGCGATACGTCGGAAACCCGTTGATCTGACCCTGGCTGAGGTAGTCAGCGCGGATATGCTTCCCGAAGCCGACTTCGTGGCAAGAGGCGCAATTAAAATTGAGCTGACCGGTGCGCAGGTAAAAGCGATCTTTGCCCTTCTCCCACCAAGTCTTCATTTCTCCATCATCAAGGTTCAGCGAAATCGGCTGACCCATGGCTTGATGTTTGATGAAAGCGGTAAGAGCGATCTGCTGGGGCGCATTATACGCGTAGGGCTCGGCTCCCATATTGTCGACGCGGCAAGCATTGATCTGCCCTTCGACGTTTATGGGTTTGTTGGTTTTCTTGTCCCACTTAGGATAATGCGCACCAACATTCTTCATGCTTTCCGGAGCGTCATTGTGACAGGACGCACACGACTTCCCAGCCGTGCCCTCCACTTTGCCCCAAAGAGATTCGCCCTCTTCCACGGCAAGCATGCCTGGATTCTGGAATGCATCCGCCTGCATCTTCCGAGTTTCCGGCTCGCGATAAAGCCAACCCGAAACGACCTCATCGAACGGAAGACCATCAATCGCCTTCGCGCGCGTGATGATCTCGACGCCGTCTATTTCGAGTTTCTCATCAGCAGGATCACCTGATGCCGAGACTGCGCCAATCAGACAGGCGAAAGCCGTGGCTCCAATCGTGAAAATTTTCCGCACACGGATCTCCCCGTTCTATCTAGCGGCGACACAGATGTCGGCGGTGCATGCAAGAGGTCACTTAACTTCGATTTTTTGTTCATCCGAATAGGAGGAGCCGTCGTCGTCCATCCAGATGAATTTGAAGGTTCCGCTTTGGGAAACCTTGACGCCAAATTCGAAATACGGATTCGACGAAACAGCGGGATGAACGTCGCAGGAAAAGACCTGCTGCCCATTAAATTCCGCGATGAATTTATTGATGATATGCCGAGGGATCAGCTTCCCATCTTTGTCTTTCCGCTGACCGGATTCCATATCGTGGCTGATTAGCGTCTTGACGATAACCACTTCCCCGGCCGTTGCAGTTTTTTGAACTTTTACGCGCGGCTTTGGCGTTGCCATTGCATTTTCTCCCTGGAATTTTAATTAGCCGCCGCAGCCGCCGATGGTGACCTTGACAAGCTTTTTGTCCATGTACACGGAGCCGTCTGCCATTTTGGCGATAGCGATGACGTTCTGTGTTTTCGCGAGGCGTATGCGCGTCGTTGCAGCAGCAGTACCCAGCGCAGTAAAATTGAACGTGGCAACGCTCGGGAACGGATTCGCGTCCGCGACAAGCATCACGGATTGAACCAAATCGCCGTCGGTCATCTTGCTATCTACAGAGACCGACACAGGAACGGTGTTTCCGTTCTCCGCAATTTCGGGAACAGTGAGCGTAACTTTACCGGCCGCCGGAGTTTTGCCCCCGGTAAACGTGTTAATTTCCTTATCCAATAGGTCATCGGCCATGGATGGGGAAATCGCACCGAGCCCTCCCAACGCGACGACGGTCGCGCCGGCGGTGCAATACATAAGAGCTTGCCGTCGACTGAGATTCATTATGTCCTCCTTCTTGAAGCCATTCTTGTTGTTATTTGAGCGTCACGAGGTAAGCGACAACGTCTTCCACTTGCTGTGGAGAGAGAACCGTCTTTCCCACGAGATCGTCTCGAACATACTTGCCGACTTCCAGTGTGTAGAAGCCGGGCATAATCGTATCAGGGCCAAACACCTTCTTGGCGTTGGCAACGATCGCTCGTAATTGTTCAGGCGTATAACGCTCGGCTACGCCATCCATCGTCGGGCCAACATCGCCATGAAACAATTCCTTTTCCATGGCCTTGTTCGCGTGACATGCTAGGCAATTACCCAAGCTGCGATCCAGAAAGGTCGCAGCGCCTTTCACGGGATCACCTGGCTGCCCTGAAATCGAAGAAGCGACCGCGCCGTCTTCGAATTTGACATCGGCGGGGCTGACATCGTCAGCCGATACCGACGAGACCGAGAGCAATGCCCCCAAAACGCCGACTACAGCACATTTCCAACCCATAGAGAGCAGCCCCTCTTTCCGAACCAATCGAATCAACTGCCGGCAAAATCCGATACAGAAGGCCTGCATCGACTTCGGGATCAATGCATACATATGATTTTATGAATACTTAGCACCGAAGATTGCCGGTCGCAAGGCTTATGCGTTGCGCACCTGTAAAATAGCTCTTTTTGCTATCCGATTGACACGGAGCCTTCGGCCCCCCGCGCCCTCCAGGATCAACAGAGGGCAACCGAACCCAACCACTTCCCCTGACATTCGAACAATGCTACCGACAATTCGTAGATTTCGCAGCGCACACGCTCATCCGAACGTGTGGTAATTCGATTTCAAGTTGCATCGCAGCCCGGAAAAATTCTGATCCGAATGGGCTCGAAATAGTCTTACGGAAATATCGGTTACGTATTAGACTGCACTTCGAGATGGTCGGGCACCGTTGTGCTCCGCAACAAGAATGCGCTTAGGGTGCGAGAGTTGTTCGTGGTGACAAAGATGCTACACCGAACAGAAGCAAAGGCATGACTGCTCCGGTTAGGTCAAAAGACATAGCGGTTGACTATGACGCGCTATTGGACAGAGCGCGGAAGGCCAGCGAGCTACTGAAGGCGCTTTCTCATGAAAGTCGCCTGCTCATCATGTGTCTGCTGACAGACGGAGAAAAGTCGGTATCGGAACTCGAAGAGATCATGACGCTGCCACAGGCAGCCGTCTCCCAACAATTGGCACGTCTTCGTTTCGATCGACTCGTTGATACGCGTCGCGATGGCCGCGTAATTTATTATTCCATCTCTGATCCCGAGATACGCAAAGTTATAGAAACTCTGTATACTCTCTTCTGCGAGCCCATTATCAGCCCTAAAAAGAGCAAACAAAAATAAGGGCTGTAGGCGCTAGATCTGCAAAGATCAGGGAGGAATCCATGAGTGTTCTCGAGTCTCCTTGGACATTGCCTTTGGCTGGTGTCCTAGCTGGAATCGCCATGGGCTTCGTAGCTCGGCGCCACCATTTCTGCACAATGGCTGCCCTCGAACGCTATTGGTACGCCGGCGATAGCCGTGGACTTAGAACTTGGATTCTTGCTGCGGCCATAGCTATTGCGCTGTCGCAGACCTTCTATTTCGCAGGCTACGCAGACCTTCGCGCCTCTTTCTATCTGTCTCCACTGCTGGGCTTGACCGGAGCAGTTATCGGCGGCCTCGCATTCGGCGTGGGTATGGCCCTTGTCGGAACGTGTAGTTTCGGCGCGCTCGTTCGAACGGGAGGTGGAAGCCTAAATTCCGCGGTGGTGCTGATTGTGCTCGGCCTCTCAGCTCTCGGGGCACAACGCGGATTGGTGGCTCAACTGCGAGTCGCCACCGTCGACAATCTCGCCATCGACGTATCGGACGCAGGCGATCAATCCATTGGCAGCCTGCTGACTTGGGCCACAGGCTTGGACCTCGCCATTCCAACGGCGATCGTAATCACCGTCGCGTTGCTTGCATGGGTCTTTAGCGAACCGAGCTTCCGAAGAGAGCGCGGAAGCATCGCGACCGGCGTGGTGCTCGGAGCAGCGATCTCCTTTGGCTGGCTTGCTACGACGTATCACCTGCGGCACTCGCTTGAGGTCGTGCAGATCGAGGCTGGTTCGTTCGTCGTCCCGTTGGGTGACACCATTCTGCAATTCGCGACAAACACCGGCACGATGCCTGACTATGGGGTCGGTCTCGTTCTCGGCGTGATCATGGGCTCGGCGCTCTGCGCATGGAGATATAAGGACGTTCGCTGGGAAGCTTGCGACAGCGCGAGCGAACTTGGACGGCACGTTTTCGGCAGTTTCCTGATGGGAACAGGCGGCGTGTTCGCCGCGGGCTGCACAATCGGTCAGGGCGTTACGGGATTTTCCACGCTCGCCGTTTCAGCGCCGGTCGTCTTCATATCCATCGCCATCGGCGCCAAACTTGGCCTCGGATATCTGATCGAAGGATCGGTCCTCGCAGGTTTCCGCTCGTTACCGCGAGAAATGGTGAAGTAGCCTCACAACCGATCAGGGCTTGGCAGCTTCCTGGACGATCTGGCTGAGAAGCGTGTTAATCGCATCACGCTCCTCGCCGGCTGGAAGCTTGCGATATCCAACCTCAACGACGCCCGGGTTCGCCTCCGTCTCATAAACAAAAACGGTATAGGGGCAGTACGCAATGTTGTTGGGATTTTTCTCGAAGGCTTTCCGCGCAAGCAATACAGAACAGAACTGCAGGTATTCAGCATTCTTGTAGACGCTGCCGGTCGCTCCGACCTCATCTTGCGTGCGCTTCAACATAGTACCGACGTGGCCGCGATGATCGACGACATACCCACGATTAACGATCGCATCCTCGACATCGAGTACGACGCCCGCATACGACGCGTTGACGGAAAGCACTACAAGGTCATCTTCGGCGCGGGCAACCGTCACCGGAATCAGGGCCGCCAAAAGCACGGCTTTCAGATAACAGCGCACGCTGAGAAAACTCCGTTAGCTGACCACCGTTGCCTGGCGTTCGTCCCGTCCATCACGCGCCTTTTCACGGCTCGGTGAAAAATAGACGTACGCCGTCGGCAAGATCAGCAGATTCAACAGAGTTGAACTCAACATCCCACCAACCAAAGTCAATGCCACCGCGCCCTGGAATTCCTTCCCGACCGGATCTCCAATCATAAGCGGAATGACCGCCAAGATCGTCGCCAACGCCGTCATCAGAATAGGCAACATGCGATCGGTAGCACCGTGGATCGCAACGTCCTCGTCGCTGAGCTCATGGCTCTCACCGAGCGCCTGATATCGCGAGAGCAGCAATATGCTATTCCGCGCAGCAATCCCGGTAAGTGCGATCAGTCCGATGATCGAGGCCACGTTGAGTGTTTCGCCAGAGATCCATAACGCGAACACACCTCCGATGAGCGCAAACGGAATACTCACCATCACGAGTGTCGCAAACCAGAAAGACCGGAACGCGAGCAGCAACAGCATAAAGACGATTGCAAGCGTTGCGGTTCCCGCAAGAAGCAGGTTGTGGGTCGCACGCTCTTGCCCGACATAGTCGCCGCCGAACTCGATCGAG
This sequence comes from Hyphomicrobium methylovorum, assembly GCF_013626205.1. Taxonomy (NCBI): domain Bacteria; kingdom Pseudomonadati; phylum Pseudomonadota; class Alphaproteobacteria; order Hyphomicrobiales; family Hyphomicrobiaceae; genus Hyphomicrobium; species Hyphomicrobium methylovorum. Next base: position 3,033,150 of record NZ_QHJE01000001.1, on the reverse strand, counting down.
TAACCGGCATCAAGTTTGACTTGGCTGGCGATAGCCTCGCGAGCAGCAACAATACTCTTGTTCAGATCGGTACCCGTCACGTTCCACTGCACAACAGAGCGTCGCGTGCCTGAATCGCGATTGATCTGATAGGGCTCAAGATTAGCTTCCAGCGTCGCGACCTGACGAAGCGGTACCACAGGCCCCTGCTTCGATTGCAAAGGCATATCGCGAATATCTGAAAGAGCAGCGCGACTAGGCTCATCGAGACGCACGAAAAGATCATAAGTGCGATCATCCTCGAGAACGCGCGATACGGCCGTTCCGTTCAACGCCTGACCGACCTGACGAACAATCTCACCTGGCGTAAATCCGAAGCTCGCCGCCGCCTGCCGATCGACACGAATATCGATTCCGGGAACACGGATCATTGGCTCCGCCTGCAGATCCGTAACACCGATGACCGGCTTTACGGCCTCGAGGATCTCGGCCTGCTTCGCAGTGAGTACGTCAAGGTCAGGTCCGAAGATCTTCAGAACGACCTGCGCTTTTACCCCGGACAGAATTTCTTGCATCCGGTGCGTGATGAACTGCGAGACGTTGATGTTGATGCCGGGGAATTCGCCCAAGCTCTCCCGAATGGTCTTCAGAACCGCATGGGGATCACCGACGTCCGGCTTCAGGGTTACGTCGAACTCGCTGAAATTGACGGGCTGCGCATCCTCGTCCAGCCGCGACCGACCTGCCCGCTGAGCAACGCTGGCGATTTCCGGAATAGCACCAAGCCGCGCTTCGATCTTGCGGCCCATGCGAAGATTTTCCTCCAACGATGTGCCGGGCATCATCGTTGTCGCAATGACAATGTTCCCTTCCGCCAATGTCGGCATGAACGAGCGGCCGAGCGAAAACAGAAGAACCGCAAACAGAACAAGACAGGAAACGTACGTCGCCAGAATGATCCGGCCACTACCGATAGTCCGTTTCAAGAAGTTGCCGTAATGGCGCTTAAGCCAACTCGCAACCGGGCTCATCGCGTTCTGCGTGGCGTTCGCCGAGCGTGCCATCCCGTAGTACGAGAGCACCGGCACAAGCGACAACGCGACAAACAAGGAACCAACAACAGCCGCAAGATAGGCGATCGCCATCGGCGCAAAGATGCGACCCTCGATGTCGGACAAGAAAAAGATCGGCAGGAAAGCCGCGGCTACGATGAGTGTAGCATAGACCACCGAGTTGCGGATCTCTCGCGAGCCCTCATAGACGATATGCATCGCGCTCGCAGGCGATTTCTCTTTGTCGTTTTCACGCAATCGCCTGAGAATATTTTCGACGTCGATGATCGCATCGTCGACGACCTCGCCTATCGCGAAGATCAAGCCTCCGAGCGTCAAGGCGTTCAGCCCTATGCCCCCGAACCAAAGGAAAAGCACGCCCACCGTCAACGAAGCGGGTATGGCGACAAGACTGATAAAAGTCGGTCTCCACCGGCCCAGCAGAAGTAGCAGAACGAACCCCACGATGATCGCGGACTCCAAGAGCGCCTCGGTGAGGTTGCTCATGGAGCGTTCGATCGATGTCGCCTGGCGGAAAACGTGAGAATGCATCTCGACGCCCGGCGGAAGGTTCTTCGCAAGGTCAGCTAGAACCGCATCGATATGGTTCGTCGTCTCAATGGTATTTGCGCCCCACTGCTTCGATATCGTGGCGACGATCGCTTCGCCGCCGAGCATCATCGCATCGCCGCGCTTGATTTCCTCGCCGAGCTTCACTTCCGCAACGTCACTCAGCAGTACGGGCACGCCATCGCGTGTCGCCACCGGCGTCCGCCCGATATCCGTGAGGCTCTGCGCAAGCCCGTTGACGCGAATGGTGTATTCCTCATCCGGGCTCGGATAGATAAATGCACCAGGCGCAACGACGTTCGCTTGCTCAGCAGCCGCGATCACATCCGAGAACGGGATACCGTAGGATTTGAGCTTGATCGGGTCGACCTGCACTTGGAATTGCTTGACCTTGCCTCCAACCGCAACGACCTCCGCAACGCCGGGCTGCGCCAACAGCCGGTTGCGATACTCCCAATCGACGAGACTCCTCAGCGCCATCGGATTTGGATTCGGCGACCAGTCGACCAGCGCAAACTTCACGAGCCAGCTGATGGCTGACGTCATCGGCATCATCTGCGACGGGTTCACGCCCGTCGGCATCTGTCCGCGCACCATCTGCAATCGCTCTTGAGCGATCGCCCGCGCGCGATAAACGTCGATGCTATTCTTGAAGACAACGATGACGCGAGACAGACCAACCGAAGAATTCGAACGAATCTGATCGACCTCCGGCATGCCCTGAAGAACAGCCTCAAGCGGTCTCGTCACCAACAGCTCGACATCCTTCGCGGAGAAGCCCGGAGCCTCCGTCTGAACCTGCACCTGCGGCGGCGCAAATTCCGGAAAGACATCCACAGTCATTTTGGGAACGACAGCTACAGCCGCCATCGCCAGCAGAACGTAGAGTATCAAAACAACGAGTCTGTTGCGAAGCGACCAGTCGATTATCCAATTGAACATACCGATGGCCTCAATGACTGTGATCGTGGTGGTGATCGGGCTCAACGCCACCAACCTGATGACGATATGCGCCCTCCAGAACGGTCTTGCCGCTCGTCACAAGCTTTTCCGTAAGCGCAACATTGCCGACGCGCACCCATTGGCCCGCGCTCTCGAATGTCTCAAGCGATCGCCGCTCAAAAGAACCGTCCGCCTTCAGCACAAAAGCTACGGGTTGCAGCTCCTGCCGTAGAATGGCGGCGCGAGGAACCCACACACCCTCCGCAGACTCCTTCAGCACCGCAACCGGCAGCGTGTCGCCAATCGAAAACTCATGCGAAACATCCTTCAGGTCCACGATCGAGCGCACCATCTGGGCTGTGCCATCGACCTGAGGCGCAACATACGTGATCGGAACATCAACCGATGCGCCGCCCTGCTTTGCTGCAAACCTCACGTGCGTAGTGCCGGGCCGAAGCGACGACATGGTATTGGCATACGCGTAAACCTCGAGCAGCGGCGCGCGTTCGGTTTCGAGCATCCGCGCAATCACCCGGCCGAGAACGATGAAATTCTGCATCGTTTTATCGCCCGCATCGATGACGTCCCCGGGCTGTACCGAGATCTCCGTGATAACGCCGTCGACTGGAGCAGGAATTGTAATTTGCTCGACAATCGTCTTGCTGCTCGCGAGCTCATCAATCTGCTTCTCGGTCATGCCCCACCACTTAAGGTTCTCACGGGCACTCTTTAGAAAGTTGGGGAGGTTGCCTTCCTCTCGCAGAATGGCAAGCCGCTCCTCATTGCTGAGCAAGATTAGATACGACCGCTGTGTAAAGACGAAATCCGGACTCGTAACCGTAGCGATAGCGTCGCCCTGCTTAACGACGGAGCCCGTGCGCACGAGCACGCTTTCGATCTGGCCGCTAATATTGGCGTTGATGTCCCGCACCGCAGCCGGATGAGCGATGACGCGGCCGAAGGTGTTGTAAGCATCCGCTGCAGGTTTCGCTTGCGCGGAAGCTAAAGTCACCAAGGTCTTGTCGGCGATAACAACCGACGGATTATCGTCGTGCTTTTCCTGCGACGACCCTGTGCCGGACGCGTGCTCATCATTGGCAGCGGATTGAGTTGGCACGATTGCAGAAAGCGAGAGCAACACCAAAGCCGTGAACAACCCGCACCGCAGGATGCTGTCTCTAATGCTTGCCATGATGGTGGTCGTCCTCACGATCTTTGTTTTGCAGGGCGACGAGAAGGGTCGTTCCTGAAAGAAGCGCACCAGCGCTTTGCGCATCCGGCCGAACCCGGACCGTCACCGTCCTGTTTACAGGATTGATCTGGGTAACCGCAGTCTCCACGGTTCCCTTGATCGCCTCGGATGAAGTCGTACCCGGAATATGAAGTTCGACGACCTCACCCGGCTTCAACTCCGCAGCGATGTGATGTGGCATCTGCGCTTCAACCAGAAGCGCATCAGCGGTCGCCACGCGGAACAACGTCGTCCCCGCAGTGCTAAACAGGCCTCCGCGCGATCCGGCAGAAACGATCTGCGATGTCGCGACGTTGACGCCTATAAGCATCCCATCGAGCGGCGACACGATCTCGACCGTCTGCATCGGACGGCGATCTTTTTCGATACGATCGATCTCGGAGTTCGAAAGGCCCCGCCACCGCAAATTCATGCGGCCTTCGAGAATTTTTTCTTCGCCGGTCGTGCTGAACGCCGTCATCGCCTCGCGATTGATGATCGTTTCAATAAACGTCTGCTGCAGCGTCGCGAGCTCGGCGCTTTCAAACTCGGCGAGAACCTGTCCCTGAGAGACTTTCTCTCCGATAAAGCCCGTAAGCAGTCGCGTTATGCGCGCGTTGACCTTGAGGACGACGTTCTTGCTCTTCTGCGGATCGATAACGACTGTCGCCGGATAGAAGGTACGCTCTTCCCTCTCATGATGCGAATGCACAGCGCCGTGATCGTCACTTGCGAAGCTCGAAGCGTCGGAATGCGCGTGGACGTGTCGGGGCAGAACAACCGCACACAACAAGAAAAGCGAAACCAAACCCAGATAGCGCACCGCAAACCTCCTTAAGCGGTCAACCCTCAGAAGAGCGGAAGCGATAGGCCGTACCGTCAGCGACTGCAACGCCTTCTCCCGGATGCGGGAGATGATAGCCGATCAGTCTCGCTTTTTCATGAGTAGCACGATCCAGAAGTTTATTCCGTGTAACGACACTTTCCTTCGGATCGTGATCGGTACCCCAATGCCAGTTCGGATGTGTAAACGACACCGGGCTGGAAAGAACGTCGCCCGTAATCAGCAGCGGAGAGTTGCCCTCTCCGTGAATCATGAAGGAAGCATGCCCAGGCGTATGACCCGGCGTACCGATAGCTTCAACACCCGGTATGACTTCAGCGCCGGGTGAAAACAGCTCCAGCTTCTCTTTGATCAAAGGCAGGCGTCTCTGCGCGCCAACGACAAAGGTTTTCCGATCCTCGGGCGTCTTGTCCAATGTCGATGGATCAGACCAATAATCCCATTCAGCCTGCATCATTCTGTAAGTTGCATTCGCAAACACCAGCTCGTCGAATTCATCCGTCAGTCCCCAAAGATGATCGGGATGCGCATGTGTAAACACGACGTCTGTGATGCTATCGGGCGAAACCCCAGCCTCCCCGAGATTCTCCAGAAGCTTGCCGGCCGTGGGCATGAAGTTCCCGCCCGAACCGACATCGAACAACACTGACCGCTCTCCGAGACGCAACAGCACCACGTTGCAGTCCGGCTTCACAGTATCCGTTGGCAAGCCGCTTTCCGCTAAAGCACCGGCACGCTCGGCATCGGCGACTTCTGGAAACACAAAAGAAGCAGGAAGAACGAGATTTCCGTCACTGATAATGACGATCTCCGAAGCGCCAATCGAAAAGCGCTTGAGCGCCTGCGCCATCGACGAGTTGTACAGAGACGCAACCGCCACTCCGGCACCGGCCGCAAGTTGCAGGGCTCCACGTCTCGAAATCGACTTCACGTCGTCAACCTTGGTGACCACTTTAATCGTGCTCCACGATAGAGACCTACTTGGTGCTGTCTTCGCCCCAACATGGACCGCTGCCAAATTTGGGGCATGTCGTTTTTTCGTTTGAAACGGCATCTGTAAAGTCCGCTTCACCGATATCCGCCGCACTCAGATCCGCACCGGACAGGTCGGCTTCAGAGAAGTTCGCAAAGAACAGTCTCGCATTGTAAAGATCGGCATCAACCAGCTTGGCGCGCTCGAAATTTGCGCTTTCAAGGTTCGCATTGTCGAACCTTACGCCTACGAGCGAAGCAGCCTCAAAGTTGGCATTCACAAGCTTCGCGAGCGTCAGCGTCGCCCCGTCCATCGTCGCGCCCTTGAAAATCGCCCCTTCCATATGCGCCCCGCCAAGCAATGCGGAGCGAAGATCGGCATTCTCAAATTTGGCACCGTCCAGCTGCGACGCATTCAAATTGACGCTCTGAAGCTTCGCGCCAGATAGATCGGCTCCGCGCAAGTCCGCGTGTATCAGTCCAACGCCCGAAAGATCGACGCCCGCCAAGTCACAACCGGAGCAAGCGTTCGTCTTTATAAGGCGGTCTCTATTGGACTCTTCAGCGAAAGCTGAAGACGCAGCGAGGCTGAAGACAAGCAAGAACAACACACGCCGCATGATATCCCTCGATAGCTACGAAAAAGGGAGAATAGGCTCCGTCAACGAGGAATGTCGAAGCGGATCTGCACTGGACTTTCTCCAGGCATCGTCAAATCCACCACAACACGAACGCCCTTTGTCTCGTCAAGCTTGGCGCTGGCGCGGAAGGCATTCTTGTCGGCAGGCTGGAGATCTAAAGACGTTCGCGCTCCATTGCTACCGAAGATCGTCACCCGGGCAGCAGCCCCTTCTGTACTTTGAGGCACGTCACCATGATCGGTGAGCCAGGCATTCACTGCGTCTGGCTTGAGCAGCAATTCAATGTGGTAATCACCGGACATCTGAACCATGCCGCCATTCGGTCCAGGATGAGCCGCAAGGTCGGCGTTATCGTGAGCACCAGCCGAGTGCATTGACACTGCTGCTCCCATAACAAGTGCAAACAGCGCAAAAAGAGAGTTGACCCAAATTCTCTTGAACATCGGAATTTCCCTACTCCCGAAGCCACCCGGTTTAATCGAAACACGTACGCGCCACAGTCACGAAGACTGTGGCGCGATACGAACACCGTATTAAACGGAAGTACTGCGTGATGCCTTGAGGCCTTCCCAGGACTCAGGAACAACGACGTGATCGTGGCTACCCGCTGCCGTCGGCAAGCGTGCAACGATCTCATCGGAGTCTGCGTCGATCACAACGAGGCCCGACTGACCGGCCTGATGGCCGCTGTACACCGTCGTGATGTACTTGCCATCGGTCGTGCAATCGCACGTGTGCGGATCGGGACCCGTATCCCACTTGGCCGCAATCTTCCACGTCTTGGGATCCACCTTACAGATGAAGCCGTTGTTCGGCTTGCGAGCCCAGATCGTGAAGAAGACCCAACGGGAATCCGGCACGTTGCCCATGTGCAGAGGCAGATACTTGTTGCCGAAGCCTTCAACAAAGTTCTCTTTCTTCCACTTCCTCGGATCGGGATCTTCGGAACGGTAGACAGCAACGTTGTTCTGCAGAACGTTGTTGCAAGCGAGGAAGTACTGACCGCTGGTGATGAAGCCAGCTTCATGCAACGGCGAAAGAACCGACGGGATCGAGAACGTCCACGTGTAGCCGGTCTGCTTGATGAGCGGGAACGAGTCCGGCGCACCCTTGGCAGTCGACAACAGCGCCACCGGTTCCCACGTATCCGTGTTCACGATGCAGCAGCAGCCATGACGACGAATGAGGATGGCTCCGAGAGGCAACGTCGGATGCCAAGTGAATGCGTCGACGAATACCGCTGTGGGATCCGCAGGCATCAACTCTTCACCAAGCATAGCTTCGTGAGACGTCTTCATACCCTTACGGCCCTGCAAGTCGAACTTGCCCGTAGAGCCCTCAGGGAACATGTGAGAAATATGAAGTTCGCGCGAGTTGGGATCGTAGTCGCAACGGAACGCCTTCACGATCTTCGGATCGTCATCGACCGTCGTGATCAGCACCATGTCCTTCTGGCCATCAGCGAACGCGACGTACTTGTTCGCGTTGACGCCAACACCGATGGACACGTGAACGCCGAGCGCCATGCCGGTCGTTGCCGAGATATCGTTGACGACAGAAATGGAGTTCTGCGCTCCACTTCCATCATAACGCATCTTGAACATCTTGAAGTCGCCGCGGTTGCGCCACTCCGGAGAGTTCTCGTTGACGTACGGCGCGCCAGGCGGCTGCATCGTCTGATAGAAATCAAACGACTTGTACGGATCGCTCGACGGCATCGCCGCGATATGATGCGGAATAGGCATGTCGATGCCTTGGCGTCCGAATGTGTACCAAGCCAGCGTTTCCGGCACGCTCAGATCGAGCGCCGAAACGTTGCCATTGTACTTGCCAGGGATAAGCACAACCTGGTTCTTAAACTTGCTGAAAAGCGAGTGCTGAGCTTCTTTGCTGGCGTCATGCGTTGCAGCAAATGCTGCACCCGACAACGGCTTCTGTAGCGCGAGACCTGCGCCAACTCCAACACCAGCGGCGCTGGCGAGCCAACGCCTTCTAGAAATTTCCATGGACCATCTCCCAACTATGTTTCTTATAGATCGCCTGTTTTCCACTCGCGGGAACCGACGAACTGTTTCTCCACCTTCCCGTCCTTGCTAATCAGATAGCTCGTCGGGAGACCACGGAAACCAAGCCTGTTGGAAATTCCGCCCGGGTCTAGAACGTTATTCGGCGCCACGAAGATCGGTGACGTCAGATTGTTTTCCTTCTTGACGAGATTGATGGTCCGAACGGTTTCTGCGATCGGCTTTGCTCCCATGAGAGCAACACCAACCGTATCCGCATTCGCGAAAATGACCTGCGTGTCGCTCTTGTCGGCAGCGACAAACTTATCGATTTTCGAGAGCTCAGCGACAGACACAGGCGCCGCTGAAATGAAGAACACCAACAGAGTCCGCTTGCCGGAAGTGATGTCTCCTAGGTTCTTTTCCGCCCCGCTTTCGTCAAAAAGTTTGACGTCCATCGGGAAGGCATCGCCAGGTTGCAGGCCCTTAGGAAAGACCTCGCCGCCGACCAGATCAGCGGTTGGGAAGGTACCTTCTTCATAAGCCTTCACCGAAAGGCTGCCCGCAACTGACAACGCCGCCATGGCGCAGATCAGTTTGAGCGTCGGTGCACATCGGAAGTACGTGTTCACAGGAAATCCTCTCTTGCTGGGACACTGGGCGATTGCGCATTTTTCGCTCTTTGTCCTGTTTGCACTTCGAGTGCGATCGCATCTCGCAGGCCAAACAGTAGCTGCTTTGGGGGGCAACGCAAGATACTCATGCAATAATTTATATGTTTGTATCTAAAGGCTTGATCTATCAAGCGGTGGAACGCAATAATTTTCCACAGTTCGTCAAAATTTTAATATTTTGTTCCGAAAACACGGAAAACGGGACAGCGAATAGGCACTGAACACAAAATAAAAGCAAAACAACACTCCTCGACCAAACCCGAAATTTTGCTCGCAATTTTCCGCCAAAGTGCTCGAGAGACGCGAAGAAGAAAAACACGTCGCTCGCCCGTTTCGTCACTGAACTGACATTTTGGAATTCTGGATTCGATCCGCAAGCCTAACGACCACCCCACGAGAGGTTCCGCCGCACCCACAAGTTTTTTCTAAATCTGCAGGTGCGGTCGAGATCGTTCGTGATACGCAAAATCACGGGATGAGAAGTCCGCGTTGGAGACGCCTTAGGCGTAGTTGCGCGACATACAAGATCGGTAAAATACGCTGCCGTCCGCAATACCCGAGGGTCATGACCAAGCATGAAGCTGACAGCGTAAAAGACCGCTATTCAAACTCCATTTCGGCATAGACCACGCCGGCATTCTTGGTCGCCAGTTCCTCAAACGTATCGAGGTGAGACCACTTCGACTGATCGACGTAATACGCCGCTTTCAGATCTCCGCCCTCGTCTATCAGAGCTTTCACTTTGGCGCGAAGATCAACGAGATAATCGTGCGTATAGCGCGTCACCTGCGCGAGATTTGTTGGATGTCCATGCCCCGGAATGACGTATGTCGGCGCGAGCGGAACAAGCTTATTTTCCCAAGTATCGATCCAGCACGAGGTGCAGGTTCCTTCAAAAATTGGCGGCAGCCTTTCGTGAAAAGCGAGGTCTCCCGTAATTATCAAAGATTGATTGGGCAGCCATACCTGTGCATCGCCGGGACTGTGCGCTGGCCCGAGATGAAGAATTTCGATACGGAAATCCCCCATCGTAATAACGCGACTGTCGGTGAAGGTCTCCGTCGGCCCCATCGGGACTGTTCCTTCAGCATTTTCGCGCGCGTACTTCTTCAGCGACTCCAAGTGTTGCGGACTACGATCGGCAAAATCCGCAGCAGCATCGGCATGCGCTAAAACCGGTACTTTTTGCTCGATCCAATAGTTATTTCCGAGCATGGCATGGCCTTGACCATTCTCATTTATTACTAGCTTCACAGGCTGATCGGTGACGAGTTTTATCTCGTCGTGCAGCGCCTTTGCCAGGCGCCATGAAGCACCCGAATTTACAACGACAACGCCATCGCCAGTGACGATGAAGGAAAGATTGTTGTTGTGGCCTGCATTCTCATACGTTGGCGGCGCAGTTGCCCCGATAGCTGTGAATACGTGAGGAATGAACTCGACAGGCTTTGAGTACAGTACGGATTGCGGATACTGATCCGGAATATCCTCTGACGCAGCGGCCGAAAATGCCGACAACAGCAGCATCGCCAAAGCGTAACGCATAGTTCCTCCAAATAAGTTCTGTTGTTGTGCGCGGCCGAAAACCCGAACCACGAAACAACGCTGCGTGTGCGTATTTCCACTCTTGGATCGGAACATGGACTGGAATTATGCTGTCGGCAATACGAGCGCTGGCAACACAGAGCGCGGCCGCACGAAGCTTAACGCCGTCGTATCGAACTCTACGTCGGCGTCCCGATATTCATTTTGTCGAAGCTATCTTCGGCAGCAGAAAGCCGTACGAAACGGCTTAAAGTCTCAACTTGGAGGTGCCCGCTACTCGGTCAATGCAGCCCAGTGTCCAACGGCCTTGCACCGCTTTTCGACCTCTTGCAGGCGGAACTCCATCATATCCCGCATGCCGATAATCCCACTTAATCGGCCGTTGTCCGACACCGGAATATGACGAATGTGATACTGCTGCATAAGATGCATCACCTCGTCCAATTTGGTCGAGGGCGTACACGTAACCACTTTGCGAGTCATGATCGCTGAGACCGGGCACAGGTGCAGCTCGCCACGACGTTCGGCCAGGCTATAGGCAATATCGCGCTCGGAAACGATGCCGTCGATTGTTTGTCCATCGCGGCTGACAACCATGACGCCGACACGGTAGCGCTGAAGCTTGCGGGCCAAGAGGCCAACGGTCTCGTTTGGCTTGATGGTCAGAAGCTGTTGCTCTTTTCCATCCAGTAGATCCGCAACCCTCATGGCGCTTGTCCCTTTCCGTTTATGTTGCGATGCCGCAGCGCGAGCACGCGTTTAAAGGAGACTGTCGCAAAGCATTTTTGGACACTTGGCGAACGGACATTGGGCCATTTCAACGTACGCTGATGCAATCTCGAGAATGTCGCGCGACATATTGCACGACCAAGTGGGGAAGAGTCGTGCTGACTGTTTCGCAGATGCTCAAAACGTCAACGACGCCTTGTGATAGACGCGCGTGCGCGTGGTAACAAACTCCATCACGTTGTGCCGGAGGTCCTGGACGGTCTCCGCATGTCGACACGCACAGAACTCACGAACTGATACCGAGCTATATCCGTAAGCAACAAGAATAACCGGAACTCGCGCCGCAATCGCAGCACCGCAATCAGCGTCGGTATCGCCAATCATCAGCGCATCATCGGGCCGTCCTCCAGCAAGAGCAATCGCCTCGAGCAGCGGCGCAGGATCGGGCTTCTTTGCACGATCATCTTTATGCCCAACGACCGCATCGAACATGTCGCGAATGCCGAGTTGATCAAGGATCGTCAGCGCAATTGACTCCACCTTGTTCGTGCAAACCGCCATCCGAACGTCGCGGTCTTTCAGCTCCTGAAGAAGTTCGCGTATTCCCGGATAAGTGTGCGAACGCAGAACTGGCGTGCGCCGGTACAGAGCGATGAATTTGTTAAACGCCGCTGCGGCTTCGTCGGCCGGCAGATCGAGCCTCCGATCGACAACAGCACGCCAGAAAAACGTACCGAGTCCATCGCCCATCATGGAAACAGCGTTTTTTGGGCATGTCGTTCCGGAGCTATATGGCGAAATCGCCTCATCAAACGCGGCAGCAATGTCCGCCACCGTGTCGACAAGCGTGCCATCAAGATCGAAGACAACCGTCTGCGAAACAGGGTTCTGCATAACTCTCTTTCATTTGTGCTTTTGAAAGCTGACGCACGAACAACTTCAATACGATCAGGATGGATCTCTCGGTGACCGCGCCGGAGCGGATCCGCCGTCAAAACCACCGCTAAAAACCCGGCTTGCGAGAATGTCCGGCGCGCGGATCATCGACAGTTCGGAGACCGGTATGCCCCCGGCACTGCTTTCGAACAGCCGTCTGGAATGACGAAGTTTCGCTCTATCGAGTGCGTTCCGGATCGAGCGCGCATTCGCGAAAAGCGGTTGCTGGCGGCGGAGCGCAATGTAATCGCGCAACGCTTCGCGCGCCGCCGGATCGATACGATAGCTCTGACGGGTCATCACCAGATCTGCGATCTCAAGCAACTCGTCATCGCCGTAGTCGGGGAATTCGATGTGATGAGCGACGCGCGACCTGAAGCCTGGATTTGAGCCGAAGAACGTTTCCATCCGGGCGCCATAACCCGCAAGAATGACGACGAGATCGTCACGCTGATTTTCCATGACCTGCAGCAGGATTTCGATTGCTTCCTGCCCGTAGTCGCGTTCGTTCTGCGGACGATGCAGATAGTAAGCTTCATCGATGAACAGCACGCCGCCCATCGCTTTCTTCAGGATCTCCTTGGTCTTCGGCGCCGTGTGACCGATGTATTGTCCGACGAGGTCGTCGCGCGTCACCGAAACAACATGAGCTTTACGCACGTAGCCCAACCGATGAAGGATCTCGGCCATCTTCAAGGCGACCGTGGTCTTGCCCGTCCCCGGATTGCCGGTGAAGCTCATGTGAAGCGTTGGAACTTCGCTCTCGAGCCCGAAACGCTTGCGCGCTCTATTCACCAGCAGCAATGCCGCAATCTCTTTGACGCGCTGCTTGACCGGCGCGAGCCCGATCAGTTCGCGATCGAGGCTGGCTACGGTTTCGCTGAGACCGGTCTCAGCAAACTCAGCTTGTAGATCAATGACTGCATCAGAGTTAGCTGCTGCCTGTCCCGCGATCTCAACACGCGCCAAATCTTCAGACATTTTTCGATCCTATATCTAGGAAAAGAAAGCAAAGCGGCGGCAAGTGAGAACCGCCGCCGCTCTCGCATCAGTCGCGATATCGCTCCCCTTCCGGCTTGTCAGTCGCATATGCCCGCGTGGTGTATGCGATCGATCTGCCGGCACCTTCCTGACGAACCAAAGCGTAACCCGCTTCGTCTCTCGGGCGATCAATGATGAAGGACAACTTCACGGACTCCCATCCGTGTGTATTATCGAATGCCGTCACGCGGATGTAAGCTCTGCCGCCATGTACCTTTCGGCATGCATTGATTTCCTGCATCACACCTGCAGCATCGGGAATGTCGAACATGGGCAGGTTCCACATATCCCAGAAACTGTTGCGGGGATGTGGATCATCCGTAAATTCGACGTTCACTGCCCAACCGTTCTCGAGGCAGTACTGAATCTGCCTGCGGATTTCAGCGTCCGTAAGATCGGGCAAGAATGAGAATGCACCTTGAGTTACGCGCATGTCTTAGCTCCTAATGTCGTGATCAATTTTCTATTCTGCGGCAGTAGCTGTCGGCACAAAATCCGGACTATCCGTCGACGTGTAGTCGAAGGTCACATCCTTCCATGTATCGAGTGCCTGTCTCAGCGGCGTGCACCACTTCGCAGCTTCCGCCAGGATCTGCGGACCTTCCTTGACGTAGTTGCGGCCTTCGTTGCGCGCCAGAACCATGGCTTCCAGCGCGACGCGGTTGGCTGTTGCGCCCGCCTGAATCCCCGCCGGGTGACCGATCGTTCCACCGCCGAACTGCAACACAACATCCTCTCCCAGAAGATCGAGAAGCTGATGCATTTGCCCCGCGTGGATACCGCCCGATGCAACCGGCATCACCTTGCCAAGACTACCCCACTGCTGATCGAAGAAAATTCCGTGCTCAAGACACCGCGGAACATAATCCTCGCGGCAAACATCGTAGTAGCCGCGCGTCGTCAGCGGATCGCCCTCAAGCTTGCCAACAACGGTGCCCGCATGAATGTGGTCAACACCCGCAAGCCGAGCCCACTTAGCGATGACGCGGAACGACACCCCATGCGATTTCTGCCGCGTATATGTTGAATGCCCTGCGCGATGCAGATGCAGGATCATATCGTTGCGGCGGGCCCACTTGGACATCGACTGCATTGCCGTCCAACCGATCACGAGATCGATCATAATGACGACGGAACCCAGGCTCTTCGCAAATTCGGCGCGCTCGTACATCTCCTCCATCGTACCCGCGGTTACGTTGAGGTATGTTCCCTTCACTTCGCCCGAAGACGCCTGCGCTTTATTGACGGCCTCCATGCAATAGAGGAAGCGTTCGCGCCAATGCATGAATGGCTGCGAGTTGATGTTTTCGTCGTCCTTGGTGAAATCGAGTCCGCCCTTCAGCGCTTCATAAACGACGCGCCCATAGTTTCGACCCGAAAGCCCGAGCTTGGGCTTCACAGTTGCACCGAGCAGCGGCCGGCCGAACTTATCCAGACGCTCACGTTCAACAACGATGCCGGTCGGCGGGCCCTGGAACGTTTTCACGTACGCAACCGGAAAACGCATGTCCTCAAGTCGCAGCGCCTTCAGCGGTTTGAAGCCGAACACGTTGCCAATGATAGACGCGGTGAGGTTAGCGATCGATCCCGGCTCAAAGAGATCGAGGTCATAAGCGATATAGGCAAAGTACGAACCAGGCGCATTCGGCACCGGATCAATTCTGTACGCCTTCGCGCGATACTTATGTGCGGCCGTAAGACGATCGGTCCAGCACACGGTCCATGTCGCTGTCGAGCTTTCGCCCGCCACCGCCGCTGCAGCCTCCACCGGATCAACGCCGTCTTGTGGCGTAATACGGAACAGAGCCAGGACATCGGTATCTTTCGGAACGTAGTCACCGTTCCAGTATCCCATCTTGCGATATTCCAGAACGCCCGACTTGTAGCGCTCTTTTCCAGTCAGTTCGCCAGCCTTGATATCCACTGTCTTGCTCCTTTGAATTCGATGAAATGCAGATGCGCGTCAGGCAGCCTTGGCAACGTCGGTCGGCGGAGTGGGGATTCCGAATTCACCCGCCGCGTATCGCTTCGCCATATCCGACATGGCGATAACTTTGATTTTTGAGGCATTGCCCGCGGTGCCGAATGCTTCGAAACGCTGCAAGCAAAGCGCAGTCATTGCGAGCATCGCTGGTTTGAGAAACTTGCGCGGGTCGAATTCCGATCTCTGCGTCTCGGCCACACGGCGGAATTCCGCAGCCGCAGCCAGACGAAGATCGGTATCGATGTTGATCTTTCGAACACCGAAACGAATGCCGCGAACGATCTCCTCGACGGGTACGCCATAGGTTTCATTCATCGCGCCGCCATACGCTTTGAACGCATCTTGCCATTCCTGCGGAACGGACGAAGAGCCATGCATAACGATGTGCGTATTGGGCAGCTTGGCATGGATCTTCTCGATCAAATCCATTGCCAGCACAGCGTTCGTCGGCTTCTGCGTGAACTTGTAGGCGCCGTGGCTAGTGCCAATAGCGACCGCCAGGGCATCGACATTCGTCTCCGCTACGAAACGCTTCGCCTCACAGGGATCTGTGAGAAGCATGGACTTGTCGAGCGCGCCTTCGAAGCCGTGTCCGTCCTCTGCTTCACCCCGCCCGGTCTCGAGCGAACCGAGGCACCCGAGTTCACCTTCAACTGACGCACCAACCATGTGAGCAAGGCGCGCAACCTCGCGAGTAACGGCGACGTTCTCGGCATAATTTCGGGGCGTCTTTGCGTCTTCCCCAAGGGATCCATCCATCATCACCGATGTGAATCCATGTTGAATGGCCGACAGACACGTGCTGACGCTGTTGCCATGATCCTGATGGATGCAAATCGGAATCTCAGGATAGATCGCTTCCAGCGCGTCCATGATTTTTGCCAGCATGATGTCGTTGGCATACGTCCGCGCGCCGCGGCTCACTTGCAGAATGACGGGGCTGTCGGTTGCGCGCGCAGCCTCCATAATCGCAAGCGCCTGTTCCATATTGTTGATGTTGAACGCGGGGACACCGTATCCGCGCTCGGCTGCGTGATCGAGAAGTTGACGAAGAGTGATGCGTGCCATCGAATAAACCTCAAAGGTGAAAAGAGCTGCGGAGTGACGGCCCGTAAGACGTGTTAGGTCGTGCGAGATACTTTGCGATATCGATGATGTCGTCGGGCGTAATCTTGAAGTGCCGATAGAGCTCGGAAGCCGGACCGGATGCACCGAAGCTGGACATCCCAACGAAACGGCCTGTGTCTCCGATCCAGCGATCCCAGCCGAGACGGGCAGCAGCTTCGATGCCAATGCGCGGTGCTTTCCCGAGAACCGCAGCGCGATACGCTGGGTCTTGCGCTTCGAACAATTCCCAGCACGGCATCGAGACGACGGCTGCCTTGATGCCACCGGCGTTCAGAGATTCAGCCGCGATCATGGCGATCTCGACTTCTGATCCCGTAGCAAGCAGCGTGACGTCCCGCGCCTTACCCACGTCATGCAGAACGTACGCACCTTTGGCGCTTAGGTTTTCGTCGCAATCGCGCCGCAGCGTTGGAAGCGTCTGCCGTGAAAGGCAAAGCGCAGAGGGTGTTGCTCTCAACGCGAGTGCCAATTCCCAGCACTCCGCCGTTTCCACCACGTCGGCTGGACGGAACACATTCAGGTTCGGGATCGCCCGCAACGATGCAAGGTGCTCAATCGGCTGATGCGTCGGGCCATCTTCACCCAGGCCGATTGAATCGTGCGTCAATACATAGATAACTCTCTGCCGCATCAAAGCCGACAAACGAATGGCGCCTCTCGCGTAGTCAGAGAACACGAGAAAGGTCCCTCCGTACGGAATAAATCCACCGTGCAACGCGATGCCATTCATCGCGGCGGCCATCGCATGCTCGCGAATACCGTAGTGAAGATAGCGGCCGCGAAATGAATCCGCTGATACGGCCGGCTTGAGCTGCTCCGTCAGCGTCAAGTTGGAATGCGTGAGATCGGCCGAGCCGCCAATCGTCAGATCGGTCTCATCATTGATGACCGCCAGCGCCATCTCACTCGCTTTCCGCGTAGCCACCTTGGGCTTCGTCGCAACGAGTTGTTCCTTGAACTGCGACATGCGGCGGGAAAACGACGCCGGTAATTCGCCAGCGTCAATTCTTTCAAAGTCATCCTTCGCTGAAGACTGCGCTAAACGCTGCTCCCATGCGTGACGCGCAGAGGCTCCGCGCCGCGCCACGTCACGCCATGCTTCCAGAATATTTTCCGGAATGACAAATGGCTCATGCGGCCAATCCAACATTTGACGTGCAGACGAGATCTCGGCCGCGCCAAGAGGAGCTCCGTGCACACCTTCCGTTCCTTGCTTGGTTGGCGCACCGCGGCCAATCACCGTCCGACACGCAATCAGACTCGGTCGAACCGACTTCCGAACCACGCTGATTGCCGACGATATTTCGTCGTGGTCGTAACCGTTCACACTGACGACATCCCATCCGGAGGCCGCGAAGCGATCCAGTTGATGCGTCGACGTTGACAGGTTGGTTCGGCCGTCAATGGAAATTCCATTGTCGTCCCAAAGCACGATCAATCGGCCGAGCTGAAGATGGCCCGCAAGATCGATTGCTTCCTGCGAAATGCCCTCCATCAGGCACCCGTCGCCGGCCATCACATAGGTATAATGATCGACGAGATCGTTTCCGAAGCGCGCGTTCTGCATGCGCTCCGCAATGGCCATGCCCACCGCCATCGCGATGCCTTGACCGAGCGGCCCCGTTGTTGCCTCAACGCCCTGGCAGTGACCAAATTCCGGATGTCCTGCGGTCGTTGCGCCAAATTTACGAAAGCGTTGCAGCGCCTCGATCGGCATATCTCGATAGCCGAGCAGATAATGGATCGCATACTGCAGCATCGAACCGTGTCCGGCGGACAGCACGAAGCGGTCGCGATCTGGCCAATAGGGAACTGCGGGATCGAGTTTGATATGATCTCGAAACAACACCGCCGCAACGTCAGCCATACCCATCGGCATCCCGGGGTGCCCGGAGTTCGCTTCTTCGACGGCATCCATCGTCAGAAAACGAATGGCGTTGCCCATGCCTGCAGTATCAGACCCGGAAAATGCTCGCGCGTAGCTCATGCCTTTTCTTGCTCCAATGCCGAGATTGCATTTGCGCCCCAGCCGACGCGCCGCTTTCTGTCGATCAATTCCAGAATGATGGGCGTTAGAATGAGCTGCATCGCCAGATCGAGCTTCCCGCCAGGAATCACGATTGAGTTCGCGCGGCTCATGAAACTGGAATCAATCATCGACAGCAGATAGGAGAAGTCGATTCCGCGCGGATTCTTGAATCGGATGACGACAAGAGATTCATCCAATGTCGGAATCCAGCGAGCAACGAACGGATTGGACGTATCGACAATCGGCACGCGCTGAAAATTAATGTCAGTCTCGGTGAACTGCGGGCAGATGTAGTGCACGTAATCCGGCATCCGCCGAAGGATCACATCGGTAATGGCTTCAGTCGAATACCCGCGCGTCGATCGATCGCGATGGATCTTTTGAATCCACTCAAGATTGATCACCGGCACAACACCGACCTTCAGGTCGACATGCTTGGCAATATCAACGCCAGCTGAAACAAGAGCGCCGTGCAGCCCCTCATAAAAAAGTAAATCCGTATTTTCCGGCAAGTCGCGCCAGGGCGTGAAATTTCCTACGGGAACGCCATACGTTTCAGCATCGTTTTCGTCGTGAACATACGTGCGCGTTCTTCCCGTCCCATTCACACCATAATTTTTGAAAGTCTCTTCCAGCTCCTTCAGAAGGTTCGCTTCAAGCCCGAAGTGGCTCGGCTGGGGCAAGCCAGCCGCGAGCGCAGCTTCGTTCTCTTTCTTCATTCCGGCGCGGTCATAGCGATGGAATGCATCGCCTTCGATGCAAGCCGCGGTGACATTCTCGCGATGAAAAATCGCATCAAACGTCGCCTTGATCAGAGTCGTCCCTGAACCTGATGAACCCGTGACCGATATGATTGGGTGCAATTTCGACATAAATTTTCACGTTCCAGAAATTGAAGTCGTTCGCGAGGTGTCAGTGGCGAAAAATATCGCGCTGAGAAAAGAGCGCGGGGCTCCGTTCGCGTGAATGAGGACCACGCGTGTAATAGCGAACGAGTTCGACATCGCCGCGCGAACCAAAAACGAAAGGCGTTCGCTGATGCAGGCGCGTAGGTTTGACGTCGAGGATGCGTGCGCTGCCATCGGTCGCCAATCCACCGGCTTGCTCGACGAGGAGCGCGATGGGATTGGCTTCATAGATCAAGCGCAAACGGCCGTTCTCGTAGCCGTTTCGCTCGTCGCTCGGATACAAATACACCCCGCCCCGAACAACGATACGCTGTGCTTCAGCGACCAGCGACGCAATCCAACGCATATTGAAATCGCGTCCGATCGGTCCATTCTTGCCTGCAGCGCAATCATCGACATAGTGGCGAACGGCCAAGCTCCAGTGGCGAGCATTGGAGCAATTGATCGCAAATTCAGACGCATTTCTCGCTATTTTCGCGCCCTTTGAGTTGAGTACGAATAGGCCGCTGTCGGGATCGAGAATGAATACGTCGGTTCCGCAACCGCATGTCAAAAACAGCGCGCACTGCGGGCCGTAAACAAAGAATCCTGCCGCAACCTGCTTGGCACCTGGCTGAAAGAACGTTGAGTCTGACGTCGCGTCAGATGCAGTCGGAAGAATTGAAAAAATGGTGCCGATGGGCGCGTTCGTCTCGATGTTGGACGAACCATCAAGAGGATCAATAGCGACAGACAGCGACGCTCCAGGCGTTATTTCAATGCTCTCTTCGCATTCCTCTGAAGCGAGCCACGCAACAGGCAAGCCCTGCAAAGCGTCGACCACATAATTGTGAGCCAGTACGTCAAGGCGCTTCTGCGAATCCCCCGTTCCGTTGTCGGCCTTCACGCATTTGGCGAGACCGCCACCTGCTTCACCACGAGCAATAAGCTTTGAAATTTTTATCGCCGAACGTCCGAGCGCATCAACAATGCTCTCGAGTTCCGACGACGCGTTTCCTTGAGCGACCAGCGTCGACAAATAACTTTGGAGATCTATTTCCTTTTGCATTGGCCCGTCTCCTCCAGCTTCCAAAGTGCGACTGTGGAAAGAGGATGCGCCTCGTTGATAGATAGATAAAATCGAATATAATGAGTTCTGTGCTAGATTTTATTGACTGGTGAAAAATGCGAGACGCGACCCTGAGACAGCTCCGATCTGTCATTGCGATAGCAAAATCGGGCAAGATTGTTATTGCGGCCAATAGGTTGGGGCTAACGCCACCTGCCGTCACGGAGCAACTCAGACTCCTTGAGCGAGATCTCGATCTGCGCTTGTTCGATCGAACGAAAAGCGGATTGCGACCGACGGACGCGGGCCACATCGTGCTTGAAGCTGCGATGCGCATCGAGGCTTTGATTCAAGATACGACCGAACAGCTTCAATCGTTGAAGGGCCTGGAGACCGGCAGCATCACAATAGGCGTGGTCAGCACGGCAAAGTATTTCGTACCGCGACTCATCCATGCGTTTATTCAGACCGTACCGAGCGTCGAAATACGCTTGCTGGTCGGCAACCGCGAAGAAACGATCGCTGCTCTCAGGGACTATGAAATCGACATTGCGATGATGGGGCGCCCGCCGAGCGACATCGTCACGAGCAAGGCATGCTTTGGACCGCATCCCTACGTCCTGATCACACGGCCCGATCATCCCTTAGCAAGCCGCAAGCGTGTCATGGACCGCAGCGTGCTGATCGGAAACAAACTGCTTGTCCGCGAAGAAGGCTCAGGCAGCCGCGTAACCGTCGAAAAGTTCTTCAAAGGCACACCTCTTGCCCACCCCTCGTCCATTATCGAGTTCGGATCGAACGAAACAATCAAACAAGCGGTGATGGCGGGTTTAGGAATCGCCTTGATATCGGCGCACACAATTGAATTGGAAATCGAGGCCGGATACCTATCCATTCTCAACATCAAGGACCTACCCGTAGTCCGAGAATGGAATCTGGTGCACCGCCTCGATAAAGGATTGGGTCCAACCGCTACGGCGTTCTGGACTTACGCATTGAAAGACGGGGCAAAACATCTGCCACAGGTACCCGGCATATAATCACGGCCGAGAAACGCGGTGTATTCACCATTTCAATGCGGTTTGAATATTTTGCAAAAGAAAAAGGGGCGATAGCGAAGCCAAGTCTGCGCTATCACCCCGAAGGTACTTACATGCATGCACTGCATTGATCGCTCTTGCGACCAAACACCATCCAACGCTTATTTCTTGAATAGTCCGCAGGCCACGCGAGCGCCGGCGCCGCCAATGGGCTGCGTGATGTGATCATCCGCACTGGCGTGAATGACGACCGCCGAGCCGTCTTCATCGTAGATAGCGTTTTCGCCCGTGAGCGACAGGCCAGGAACAAACATTTCGGCCAACACAGAACCATCCTCATGCGCCCAGACGTTCGGCAGATCCGAAGGATGAGGTCCCTTCGGATTCAAAAATCCGTGCTCGGTTTTGCTCGGGTTAATGTGGCTCTTTGAATTCTTGAAGCCCTCATCCGAGCAGTCTCCATGCTCGTGGATGTGAATGCCGTGAGCGCCTGGGGTCAGCGCACCCTTGTCGAGGTTAAGCACCAAGACCAGACCATGCGGTCCCTCTTTCGCTTCGATCTTGCCGATCTTCGCCATATTTGGCCCGACAACATCAGCAGACTGAGCAAAAGCAACAGTTGGAGCGGCAGCAATCAGCGCCGTGACAGCAAGAACGAGCATGCGCATTGAGAAACCTCGATGTTGGATTTGGATCTGACTTAGAAGGGGAAGACGCCTCGGCAGCTACCTTTCCGCATCAAATAGCAATATTTATATGTTAATATATATCATGCGCGTGTAGAGTCGCAATAGACTAAACAGCGAGCATTGACGTCCGCCGCTGATATGATTGAAGATCGTGGACGTCATCTTCCGGGGCGGGGGAACGGGGCTATGAGCGGCACGCAAAAGCAAATCATCGTAAGCGTGGCACTGCTACTCTTCGCGGCGACGCTTGCATCGTTTTTTTGGCTGCGTAGTCCAAAGAAGATCTCGGTCGGTCCGCTGGGAGATGAGCGGCCGCTCGCTTCTCTGCTCGACCATTGCTATGAAATTGCCAATGGCAAGGAGCCGTCGCGTAAGAACTATGCCACTCAGACAGAGTGCAAGACGATATCCAAAGTTTGCTCTACGAAGAAAGAGACGACAACCAGCCTTGCCATCAGTCACCGCTGAATTGCACAGCGGGCCAACGTGGCCCTCGCTGAAGTTTGAACCGGCTACGACCTGGACGATGGCGGTTCAAAGATATGCCGGAGCACCAACGCTTTAACGTCCCGCGCATCAACCGGACCGTCCGGCACAAAGTCACGCTCGGATGACATGAAGACCGGCGTGTGTTCGGCGGGTGTATCAGCCCGCCCATGCGAACCGCGCACCAGCTTGGCGTCGAGCGGAATGACATTCATCAGCGTCCGAAAGCCAAGAATCTTTTTCAGCAGACGCCATCCGACAGCAAGCTTCGGAAATCGGATCGCGGGATCGAGAAAAAGCTCGACCGGATCGTATCCAGGTTTGCGGTGAATTTCGACCGTCCGCGCGAAATCCGGCGCACGCGCGTCATCGAGCCAATAATAGTACGTGAACCAGGCGTCGCTTGCTGCAAGCACGACGATCTCGCCAGACCGGGAATGATCGAGCCCGTGCCCACGCTTGCCGTCTTCGTCCAGAATGGCGTCGATACCGTCGAGCTTCGCCAACACCGCACGCACCAGCGGCAGCGCCGAGGGATCGCGGACATAAACATGCGCGATCTGATGATCGGCAACTGCAAACGCCCGAGAACGTGGAATATCGAGCAGCTCGCCGCCCTGCTCCGTTCGAACCGCCAGCAGCCCGGCTTCGCGCAACGCGCGATTGATATGCACCGGACGCCGAACGGGAACGATCCCATACTCGGAAAGCAAAACGACCCGACGACCGAGCTTTTCCGCCTCGGCGATCAGATCGCCCACCACGTCATCGATCTCGGTGAGGTCCGAACGAATTTCCGGCGCGTCCGGCCCGAACCGTTGCAAGCCGTAGTCGAGATGCGGAAGGTAGACGAGCGTCAACGTCGGATCGCGCGCCGTCATCACGTGCTTGGCCGCGTCCGCAATCCAGCGACTGGATGCGATGGTCGTCGCCGGTCCCCAGAACTGAAACAGCGGAAACACGCCGAGCTTCGCTGAGAGTTCGTCGCGAAGCTCCGGTGGATCCGAATAGCAATCCGGTATTTTGCGGCCGTCGGCCTTGTAGATCGGACGCGGCGTAACGGAATAGTCCGTCGCAGCGCCCATCGCGTACCACCAGAACAAGTTCGCGACTGTGAAGTTCGCGTCTTGCTTTCGAGCGGCGTCCCAGATGTGCTCGCCCGCGACCAGCTTGTTCGATTGCCGCCAAAGCCAGATTTCCAGCACCTCGCGGAAAAACCAGCCGTTGGCGACAATTCCGTGCTCTCGCGGCAGACTCCCGGTCGTCAAGGTTGCTTGAACGCTGCACGTGACGGCGGGCGTGATCGTCGTCAGTGCACGCGCAGCACCACGCTCGGCAAAGCGCCGGATGTTCGGCGTCGCATCACCGATCAACGCCGGCGTCAAACCGACGACGTTGATGACGATCGTGGGAGTCATGATGGGAGACCCGCCCTTCGAACGAAGGCTCTTACTTCTTGAGCGAGTGAATGTAAGCGATCATCTGCAGGATCTGGTCCTGCGTGACACCGCGGATCGAGAACGAGCGCATCGCACCCGAAGCACCGGAGTGAATGATCTCGAACATGCCGACATCCGTGTTCGCGCGCGTGTTCGAATACACGTCGTCGACGAGGCTCGGCCCCATTCCGCCCGACGCATCGTCGGCGTGGCAGGCAACACAGTGCTCTTCGAATTGGGTTTTGCCGGCTGCAATCGCCGCTGCATCGCCGTTGTACGGGTTCTTGCCGTCCTTGTGGAACGACTTGACCGCATCGGTGAACGTCTCGCCCTTGATCGGCTCAAGATCGAGCGGGGAATCGTCAAGCGCATTGAGGAACTTGACGTCGGCGACGGCCGGAGCCGTCAAAGCGGGCGTCAGCGCAAGAAGCGACCCGGCGAGAAGGATGGTGAAGAAGCGCGTGTTCGACTGCATGAAATAAATCTCTTGGTTCTGGACTAACCGTAAGTCACGGGGCCTCTCTGCAGATTTCGCAAAGAGGCCCCGGTATTTCAAGCGTAGTTTTTCGACTTAGTTCTTTTTCGTCTTTGCAACTTCGGCGCCCGGAGGCACAGCGTCAGCCGCTACAACGCGCCAGAGCGATCCCGGCGGGTTTGCCGTGGCGCCTCTGTCGTCGGTGTAGAAGCAGTTGCAGTTAACGGCGAGAACCGTTCCGTCCTCGTCATTGTTGCCGGAAGTAAACTGAAGCGCGGTCTGCGCCAGTTCCTGCAGCTGCCACTTGGTGCCGTCCCAGCCAGTTCCGAAGACCCGGCCCGAGCACCAGTCGCCCGTCAGGAAGACGCCGTTCATGCCAGCATAGTTGGCAACGCCGAGACCCTGCACCGAGCAGCCCCAGCCATCCTTCAGCTTTTCAGCGCCGGGATACGGAGTCTGGTGCGGGTATTCTGCGACCGGAAGAACGCCGACGATCGGGCATTTGTCATTCGGCCCCAACATCGGATGGCAGTTGGTGCCCATGTTGTGCTTCCAACCGTAGTTCTCGCCGCCCTTGCTGGACGCAGGCTGCCAGTCGATCTCTTCGAGATGGTTCTGGCCTACGTCAGCGATGAACAGGTCGCCAGTCTTCTTGTTGAAGTGGAACGAGTAGGGATTGCGAAGACCGAAAGCCCAGATTTCAGGACGCGAGCCCATGTGGATCTGTGCGAACTGCTCTTCGGTGACGCCGAACAGCGTCATCATGCGTGCCTGCGAAGCGTGAGCCCACGGGTTGGTGTCGGGAATCTTGTAGCCGACGCCATCCGGCGTGTTGACGTCGAGGCGAAGCATTTTGCCCCAAAGCTCATTCTTGCTCTGGCCGGCGTCCAAAGGATCGCCTTCCCAGCCCGCGTCGCCCTTGCCGACATAAAGATAGCCGTCGGGCCCGAACTGAATGCCGCCGCCGTAGTGGTTGTAGTAGGGCTGCGGGATATTGATGATGACCTTAACAGACTTGTTTGCCTGCTCGACCGTCACAACGTCCGGGCTGGCCGGATCAACCGTATAACGTGCGATAACGTGCGCGCCGTTGAAGGGCAGCGACGAATAGCTCACGAAGAAGTAGCCGTTTTCTTTGAACTTCGGATCGAAAGCAACGGACCAGAGTCCCTGCTCGACGAAGCCGGTCTGAACTTCCGAGCCAAGCGGGCTGTTCTTCGTCAGATCGAGGAACGGCTTTTCGTTGACCTTTCCGTCCTTGGTGACGACCCGGATCTTGCCCTGACGTTCGACAACAAAGATGCGGCCCGATCCGTCAAAAGCTGACGCAACGCCGACAGGATCCAAAAATCCGTCTGCAACTTTGACGAGCGCGATTTTGGGATCGCCCGGAAGCTTTCCGCCTGGGCGGGCAACTTCGTCGGCCTTGGTCGGCACGACCTGAGAAAATGCCGGAACCGAACCAAGCATGAGCGTGGCGGCAGCGGCAATCGACGCGGCAAGTTCTAACCGCATTCGCATTGGACGTTACTCCCTTATGGAATTTGCTGTCGGCGCGAACCGAGGGACCTTGGATCGGCGCCGTACTTCACCGCGCTGACGCATTTGATGCGTCTGCGGCGTAATCACGCTACGTTACGGCATTCATCGGCACAAGCTCACCTCCGCTCTGATCAACTAAATGTGAGAAAACTTATCTACTGATGAGAAAGCAAATAGGATCTTCATGCGGATCAGCAAAATCGAACTTTGAACCGGGAATAATTCCCTGCGGGTGTTGGAAGGTAAACGGCGAGCGCACACGACCAATCATCGAGCCGGACAAAATCACGTGCGAGCAACCACAACGCGTGCTCCAGCCTCGCTACGCCATCATTAGGAAAGCTAAAAATTCGCACGCAAAAACGGGCAAAAAGCAGCTAAGATATCGAGCTGGCCTTGCAATTTGCGATCGCCGCAACGTAGACAGCGCAAGCATGGGAATGGAGTTTAACGAGTGTCGAGCACAATCAGCGACGCACTGGAGAAGTTCGAAGCACCTGGACAGATCCGAACCTACTACCAGCGATTTTCCGTCCCATACGAATATCCCGTTCTCTTCACCCGAGATATTTTTTCTCCTGGGAATACTGCCCTCCGTGAGTGCATCACGAGCAACGGCGGACCGAACAAACCCCGCGTGACGTTCTTTATCGACAGCGGCGTCGAACAGCAGATGCCCGACATTGCGCGCCGGATCTCGAATTACGCGCTCGCGCACACCGACGCATTTGATCTCGTACATCCCGTCGAATGCGTCGATGGCGGAGAGATCTGCAAGAACGACACGACAATCGTCGAAACGCTTCAGCGGCGCCTCGTGGACGCAGGCATAGACCGGCACTCGTATGTCGTCGGCATCGGTGGCGGCGCAGTTCTCGATCTCATCGGATACGTCGCCGCAACCACTCATCGCGGCATTCGCCATATCCGCGTTCCGACGACGGTGCTGGCGCAAAACGATTCCGGCGTCGGCGTCAAAAACGGCGTCAACGCTTTCAGCGTGAAGAACCTGCTCGGCACGTTCCAGCCACCGTCTGCGGTCATCAACGACTCAGCATTCATTGACGTGCTGCCGGGACGCGACAAGCGCGCCGGAATGGCCGAAGCTGTGAAGGTTGCCCTCATCCGTGACGGCGAGTTTTTCAAGTGGCTTGAAGATCAGGCGGGTGCACTAGCCCTGTTTCAGTCTGAGCCGCTGGACCGCTTGATCCGTCACTGCGCGATGCTTCACATGCGCCAGATCGCCCAGGGCGGCGATCCCTTCGAACGCGGCAATGCGCGGCCGCTCGATTTCGGCCACTGGGCAGCTCACAAGCTCGAGACACTCTCCAATTATACCCTACGCCACGGAGAAGCCGTCGCCATCGGCATCGCTTTGGATACGCGCTACTCCGTCATTTCCGGATTGCTGCCGGAAGGCGACGACATCCGTGTGCGCCGTCTTCTTGAACAACTCGGATTCACTCTTTGGCACGAAGCGGCCGGTGAAAAGAACGCGAGCGGCGGGTTGAAAGTGCTCGACGGGCTTGAAGAGTTCCGCGCCCATCTCGGCGGCGAACTGTCCATCACGCTGCTGTCTGCCATCGGCGTTGGTGTCGAAGTCCACACGATGGACCCGAAACTGATCGTCGAAGCGATCGACTGGCTTCGCGAGGAGATGCCGGCCTAATGCAGCTTCCTCTCCCGGGCAGGCCGCACCTCACATACTGCACCAACATCCACGCCGGCGAAACGTGGGCCGAAATCAATACTGCGCTTCGCCGGAATCTACCTGCTGTAAAAGCAGCCATATCTCCCGATGCCCCGATGGGCGTCGGCCTTCGCTTGTCGGCGATCGCCGCCGCAGAACTGGAGCAACCGGATACGCTCGCCGAACTTCAACAGTTCCTGGCTGACAACGGTCTGTACGTCTTCACAATCAACGCGTTTCCCTACGGCCCTTTTCACGGGCAGCGCGTGAAGGAGCAGGTGTACGAGCCCGACTGGCGTCGTCCTGAGCGCCTGGACTTCACACGTCGCGTCGCGAACATCCTGTCAAAACTCGCGCCTAACGGCTCGGAAACGAGCATCAGCACTGTTCCAGGTGGCTTCAAAGCTCACATCACAACGGACGCCGACGTCGAAGCAATTACGCATGCGCTGGTTGCTTGCGCCGCGCACCTGCATTCGCTTCGCAAAACGACCGGGCAAACAATCGCTCTCGCTATCGAACCCGAGCCCGCGTGCTTCCTGGAAACCACTGACGAGGCGATCGACTATTTCTCGCAACACCTGTTCGCAGACTCTGCTGTTGCGCAATTTGCGGCGCTGACTGGCGCTTCGAAAGAAGATGCGGAAGCCGCGCTCCGGCAGCACATCGGCCTCTGCTTTGACGTATGTCATTCCGCGGTCGAATTCGAAAACCCAGACGAGATACTGGAACGCGTTGAGCGCGCAGGCATCCGCATCCCAAAAATACAATTGAGCTCAGCTCTTCGGGTGGCCAACGTCGAGCCGGGTACCAAAGCCGAACTCGCGAAGTTCGACGATGGAGTCTATCTGCATCAGACGGTTGAATCTCGAAATGGCGCCATCACACGCCACACCGACCTCGCTGACGCATTCGCGGCACTCGGCCGAGGCGAAGCAGGCGGAGAATGGCGCGTTCACTGCCACGTGCCTGTTTTCGTCGATCGATTTGAAACCCTGCAATCGACGCAGGCCTCGTTGCGCGATGTGCTTCGCATTTGCCGCGAGCGCACGGTCGCGCCGCATCTGGAGGTCGAAACGTACACCTGGAGCGTGCTACCGTCGGAACTCCGCCAGAGCGACATGACGAGTGCTATCGTTCGCGAACTCGATTGGGTGCTGAAGGAACTCGGCACGTGAGCAAGCTCGGCACGTTTCTTCGGCTAGCCCGCGTCTCCAACCTGCCGACAGTTTGGAGCAACGTCCTCGCAGCAACGGCGCTGACCGGCGCCGTGTTCGATGATTACGTCGTGCTCGTGATGCTTGCGGCATCGCTGCTTTACACCGCCGGCATGGTTCTCAACGATGCCTTCGACCAGAAAATCGATGCCGTCGAACGCCCCACCCGTCCGATCCCGTCACAAAAAGTCAGTTTGCGAAGCGTCTGGATTGTAGGCATCGCCATGCTGATTTGTGGCGTCGGCGTGTTCTCAGTGTTCGGCCTGGAGACCACCGCCGCTGCCCTGGCTCTGGCGGCTGCGATCGTCGTTTATGATGCCTGGCACAAAGGCAACCCGATCGCCCCGTTCATCATGGGGCTATGCCGCGCGCTGGTGTACATCGCCACGGCCGTAGCGCTGAGCGCGCTGTTGACCGGTCCCCTGCTCCTCGCAGCGCTCGCGCTGCTCGCCTACGTCGCGGGCCTCACCTTCGCGGCAAAAGAAGAAAGCTTTGACCGGGTTCGCTCATGGTGGCCGCTCGCGCTCCTTGCCCTTCCGCTTCTAAATGGGCTTCAATACGCTTCGAGCGAAGCGGCTGTTCTTCCCTTCATCGCCCTGACAGCCGGAGCGATTGCGTTGGCGCTGCATTGGCTGCGGCGGCGGGCACCGGGCGACGTCGGCCGCGCCGTATCGTTGTTGATCGCCGCGATCGCGCTCTGCGATGCAATCGCGGCTGCATCGGCAGGACGTATCGACATGGCGCTGGCGTGCTGCGCACTCTTCGTCGTGACGGTAATGTCCCAGCGCACGATTCCAGGCACCTAGGATTGGTTCGAAAGCATGTCTCAAGTTGACGACGTTCCTGCAAGGATTGCGATGCTCCGCGGCTGGCTGGAACGCAGAGTTTCCGCCGAGCAACTCCTCTGGATTGATCAGCGCCTCTCTGCAATCTCGAGCGAACCGCGCCAACGCGAACTCTCCCTCGCCGTCGCCCTTGCACCGCGGAAACTCGGCAAGGCTGACCTCGAACTCTCCGCAGACGAACGCGCCGAAGCCGAACGTGTCCGCGCTGGCCTCGATACGACCGGCTGGAGCGTCGACCAGACGGCGCGCATCCTGTTCGCGCTTGCAAGCTATAAGGGAGACGCAGCCGCCTTCGCGTCCGGCTTGGATTTCATCTTCCAGTCGGGCGAAATCAGTGAGCACATCGCTTTGTTGCGCGGACTCCCGCTTTACCCCGCAAGCAAGCAACTCGTCCCACGCGCCGCCGAGGGTCTTCGCTCCGCTATGGGGCCGGTATTTGAATCCGTTGCGCATCGAAATCCCTTCCCGAAGGAAGAGTTCAATGAAGCGCAGTGGAATCAAATGGTGCTGAAAGCGTTCTTCATCGAAAGCGTGCTCGCGCCGATCCAAGGCATCGACGAGCGTCGCAATCCCGACCTCGCGTCAACGCTGATCGACTACGTGCATGAACGCTGGGCAGCGGGACGCGCAGTCTCGCCGGAAATCTGGCGCTGCATCGGGCCATACGTGCGCGAGCAGGATCTCGCCACGCTCGTCAAAGCGCTTCGATCAAACACTGAGATGGAAGCAAACGCTGCCGCCCTCTCTCTTTCTGAAAGCACCCTGCCAGCTGCGCAACAGGCGCTGAAGCAGCACAGCGCGGTGGTGGACCGCGTTGCAAATCAGCGCATAACCTGGAACTCGATCTGCCGCTAGCCGAGCGCATCGCCCACGAAGGAGCCTCTATACTATGCCCTACATCGACCCGCATGCGCACATGATCTCGCGCACGACCGACGACTACGAAGCAATGGCAAAGGCTGGCGTCGTCGCCGTCATCGAGCCTGCGTTCTGGACAGGGCAAGCACGCACGAACGCCGGAAGCTATCGCGATTACCTTTCGCACATTCTCGGCTTCGAACGCTTCCGCGCCGGTCAGTTCGGTATCTGTCACTATTGTTGCATCGGCCTCAATTCCAAGGAAGCCAACAATGAGGAACTTGCGGAAGCGGTGATGGACCTTCTGCCCTCGTTTGCCGTCAAAGAGGGCGTCGTTGCCATCGGCGAAATCGGCTACGACGAACAGACGGCGCTTGAGGACAAGTATTTTCGGTTGCAGCTCGATCTCGCGCGCGAACTCGATTTGCCGGTCATGATCCACACGCCTCATCGCGATAAGAAGCGCGGCGCATCGCGTTCAATGGACGTGATCCTCGAACACAAGCTGTCGCCAAACCGCGTCGTCATCGATCACGTCAACGAAGAGACGATCCAAGAAGTGAAAGACCGTGGCTTCTGGGCGGCGTTCTCTATCTACCCGCACTCGAAGATGACCGCGGAACGCATGGCGGCACTCGTGAAACAATACGGCGCCGAACGGTTGATCGTCGATTCCGCATGCGATTGGGGCATATCCGATCCGCTGTCGGTTCCCAAAACGGCCGAGCTGATGGCAGCGCAAGGCATCTCCGATAGCGACATCCGCTTGGTAACGTATGCAAATGCGCTCGCGGCTTACGGGCAGAGCGGCCAGATCAAGGAAGACGACTGGCTGAAGCCCGCGCCGATCGATCAGCGGACGCTTTATCAGGGCAACACGGTCCTGCGCGGCGGACAAACTCCGCAAGTCGACACCAAGAGCTGACGCAAACCAGCAGTGCTGAACATGCCGCTGCGCACCCTTCGCCGACAACGCGGGGGTGCGCATTCGTGCGTCGGCTAGCCGTCTCCGCGACTAAAGATTGGGGTCGATCGTTACCTTCAGCACGCCGGAATAATTGCCGCTGATGATCGGATTTCCGCTGAGCAAATTGACATCGACATTGATGTTGCCATTGGAGGTCGCACCTGAACCGACGTTCTTCGAGCCGCTATCGGCTTGAGACGCAATCGACGTATTCAGCGAACTCGAAGCATTCCCGAACGTCCCGTTCGCGCGCCAGTTGATGGAGTTATCGAACCCCGTTTTGGGCGGCGTCGCCAAGACAGGCTGCATCGCTGACCCACTGAGACGCAGAATGGACGGCGCCGTGCATTGCACGTTCGTGAACTGCGTGGACTTCACAATCGCCGGATTGGGCACCCCGTGCGAAATCGCGGATGTGAAATCGAGCGTCGAGGAGCTTGGCGCGGGCAGAACGCACTTTGACACCACCGAAATCGATGGAACGAACGCCTGCTGCGCAATGATGGCTCTTGGAGTATTGCTCAACAAAACCCCTCGCGAGACGACAAGCAGGGTGACCTGCAGATCCGAATAGTTTCCAGCCGCCACCAGTTGGCCCGCCGGAACACGGATGATGACATTGACGGATACGCTGCCAAGCAATGGCACAACGGCGTCAATGCGATTGGCGGGAGCAGGACTAGAGCCTTGCACAAAGCCTGTTGTCTGCAGAAGCGTTGCCCCGCCTGGCGACTCTATCGTGTACTGCAACGAATTCGCGCCCTGGCTCATGACAGCGGGCAACCCCGCCAAGCGCGTAAATGAGATGGAAACGTCGCAACCAAGAGAAATGAGACTGTTCGACAACGTAATCGTAACGCCGAGTGTCGCGTCGGTGCCCGAAAATGGATCATAAGGTGACAGCAGCGTCGTCGTCACCGAACTAACAGTGATCGGAAACGGCGCGACGCACAGCGCTGCCTGCCCCGGCGTTGCCGTCACCACAAGGCATAGCGCGGCCGAAATGAAGCCAGCCACTGCCGATATCAAACGCCGCAATGTCACGTCGCGCCCCCTGGCATCAGATCTCCAGCTTTGAATAGACCGATCGTTCCGGGCGGAACGTCTATCGAATAGTGCGTCGCGTCTTCGTCGCTGCCCATGTCGATGATCCACCGCCCCGGCGACAATCCATCGGCCGCGAAGCGACCCGCCGAATTCGTGAAAATCTCGACACGCCTGTCAGGTTCTTCCGAGGCGTGGGCCGCACCCGTCAGCAACGCCAGCGGTTCGCCTTGGGCATCAAGCAACTTGCCATAGACAGAAACGGAGTGGGCCGAACCGACTTGAATTCGGTATCCGGCCTTATAAGGCGCAACCGCTTCGTACGTTCCGGAGCCTAGACTGTATCCCACCGGCAGATCAGGAACGTCGACAGGAATCGTGGTTCGCGAATAGGCGGGTAAATTCGGAACGACCGCCGGCCCCAGCCAATCCGCTTCGGCACTTACGTCCTCAGGCATTCCGGCAACAACAGTCAGGTCGGCGATGCTCTCATGCGGGCTGAGGATAGCGAAACCGTTTCCCCGTATCGGCCGACCGACTCCAATCACTCCGTCCGCAAATGCAATCGACGTCGCCGCCTCGATACTGGTGACCGACCCACGCGGTCCTCCCTCGAAGCCGTTGAAAACGGATGCCGCAAATCCTGCACGCTGCGCCACCCGCACCTCGCTGCGGTTCCCGATATACGTGATCGATCCGTCGAACGAACTTGTATCGGAACTGCCATCCTGTTGCGCATTGATCGACGTCTGCCAGCTTCCCACGCCATAGCCAGACTCGCGCGACGCAAACACATAGCCCGCATCGTTGAGCGTATCGTAGCTGGTTTCGATCCGCGTATGCTCCGCAGGGATCGCCGACAGCCGAACCATGAGGCGGAACTCGGGCTCCTCCCGTTCGTAAAAATTTCTGTAGGCATAGGATTCGTTCGAATAGCCGAGTGTGAGGCTCCCACTCATCCACGATGTCAGCGGGCGAGAGAGTGTAAGATCGGCGCCGTACCGATCATCCTTGAGCGTGTAGGGCGAAAGGATCAGTGCATCATCATTGGCGAATTGGTATCGCGCGCTGAGGGTGGCCGACGTCACCGGCGAAAGCGCCATCGAGTAATAAGCCGAGAGCCGAAGCCAATAAGGAAACTGCGGGTAGAGAATGTCCCCCGCACCAACGAGAAATTCGCCAGGCTCCCGAAAATCCCTGCTGCGGTACTCCGCGTTGAAGCGGAATGATTCCGGGAGATCGCTGTAGTACGAGAACGGCCCGCGAAAATTCGTGAGGTCGTACTTCAACTGGGTGGCAAAGCCGAAACCTGTATCGC
Organism: Hyphomicrobium methylovorum; assembly: GCF_013626205.1. NCBI lineage: Bacteria > Pseudomonadati > Pseudomonadota > Alphaproteobacteria > Hyphomicrobiales > Hyphomicrobiaceae > Hyphomicrobium > Hyphomicrobium methylovorum. Next base: position 2,999,284 of record NZ_QHJE01000001.1, on the reverse strand, counting down.
TCGTACTCAGCGCGCCATCGAGACCGAAAAGCCCCCACGGCGTTCCAAGGCTTCCACCCACGCCGCCCATCGCGACCCTCTGATCGCCCTGCAGATTTACTTCACCAGTGAGCGCGTCGGTCAATCCGTAGCGCAGAAATCCCGTCCCGAAGAACGCGCCGCTTTCATAGCGCCGCTCGCTATCGAACAAATACGAAGGAACGCCCGCCGAAACCGACCATTCGTTCATTCCGGGCGCCAGCAGCGTATCGCCCGCAAAGGTCGAGAAGTGTAGGCTCCGAGTCTGCCCAGCGTTATCCGTAATGACGAGCTCGATATCGCTCGCGCCGCTCGGTAACGGAAAATTGGAAAGATCATACGTGCCCGCCGCAAGCCGCATGTGGCGCACGACGACACCGTTGACGCGCACATCGATTTCAGACGTGCGATCGAGTTGAAAACGCGTCCTTCCCCCAGGCGACGTATCGATACCGGGGTGAAATTTGCGCGGCGATTTCTCTATCGTGAACCCCGCAACGTCCGGCGCGCGCTGAAACCCGCTGGTGAAAACGTCCGCGTCTCCGGCCTGAATGCGAATGTCATCATCGGGAATATCGTAGACGATACGCGAGCGCGTCCGCCTGAAACCATTGAGGTCGTCATAGATGCAGCGCGCGCCGAGAGGGCAAAGACCATCGCCCCCGCGTCCGCCAAGGCTCGCTTCATTCTCGATCACGCTGCCATGCCACCGCATAGCGGATTGAAGATTGACGTGCGCTCCGGGACCCGAGCCCGTAACGCCATCATCCCAGTAGTAATCGACGCCCGCGGTGACATTCACGTAACCTGAAAAATCGGCAGGCCGAAGGGGCGGCGCGGCGGCCTTCGGCGCACGCGTGATCGGCACATCGGTTTGATGAACGTCTGCATCCGGTATCAGCACAAGTTCAAGCCGGCGACGGTCAAACTTAAGTTTGACTCCGGTGCTGTTGATATCGATCAGCGACAAGCGGCCGGAATTTCCAGGCAACGCCGCGAGACGGGCATGAACGGCGGAATCGATAACCGGTTCGAGAAGCGCGAGAAGCGGTTGCTTGGGAATGAGAACGCTATCGTTTTTCCCAATAACGACGGAGATATCACCCAGCGCATCCCCCGCGCGCGTCAACGGCACGGCGAGCGTCACAGCGCGACCGGTGCTGTTCAACGTATGCTCCTGGGCAACAAACTCGCTACCGTCCTGCGGTGCGACCCCCGCCAACAGGGGATCAGTCCGAAGCAATGCGACTCCTAAAAAACCAACAGCAGCAAAAAGCGTCGCGAGCTGCCCGCGCACCGCACGAACCGAATGGCCGCCCTCCGCTTGCCGAGCCGCGTTCGGCGTTGTCTCCGCCGCTCGCAAACTGCCGGTCATCATTTCAACTTGTAAGTTAGCGCTGCCCCCACCGCCGCAACGTTGTCAGGAACGGCGACCGGCAGCACGAACGAGCGTCGCTTTCCGGGCTGAACAAGCCCCATCCCAAGCCGCTCACGAATGATGGCCGCAGGAACCTGCGTCGACCATCCGTGCCCCGACACGTCGATCGTGGCGCGAGACAACAAAGCATGGACATTGCCGGTATTCTCGACGGTGATCGTCGGATGCCGGTGGCCGCCGCGATCGTTGGAGATGCCAGCCGCAACGACACGAAGGTTCGGCGTGCCGGAAGGTGGCGCAACGTTGACGACAACGCCAAGTCCCACGACGACCTGAACCTGACTGCGCGCTCCTTTGAACTTCACCGGCACCTGACTGACAGACATCAGATAGGATTTGCTGGCGGCAATATCCGGCTCGCCCACCCACTGCAGCCGGAAGACCTGCGTTTCGCCGGGCGCGATCATGGCTTGCGGCGGAAACACCAGAAATTCGTCACCCGCCGCACTCAGCGTTCGCCCGCTGGCCTCATCAAGGGTCAGCTTGTTCAGCACCAATTCAACGGGAAGCGGAAGATCTCCATCGTTTGTAACGCCGATCTGCGCGCGGCTTTTCCCGCCCACCGTCGACATCTCAATCTCCGTTGGCGAAACACTCATCGCCTGGGCTGCGTCAGCAGCCAGGAAAGCGATAAGCACGGCCAACACGAATACAAGCGCACGGCTGCTTACGTCCGAAGCACGGCGATATGCAGCGCGAGCGCGACGTCGGCTATCGGCCGACACCTCGCCCTGGCCATTCATATCTGCGGAACAATCGAAACGCGCAGGGTATCGGCATAGGCCCCGGCGACCAGTGGTTGGGCCGTTATCGGCGTAATCGTGACCGTGAGGCTTCCAGCTTTGGCGCCGCTCGTAGACGTCGTGCCAAGAACCTTCGTACCGAGAGGACCGACGGCTGTGCTGGATGGCGCAATCGTTACGAAACCACCGGCGCCCGCGGTATAATCGATGAAATTGTCGAAGCCGGTGATGGCTCCTGCCACCGTCGTCATGCGCCCGTTGATCGACGTCAGCGTCACATCTGCAGAAGCATTACAGATCACGGCATACGATTTCACGATCGCCGTAGAGTCGACAATACCACCAGGTGCCGGAACGGTCGCTGAATCGGCGCTCGGGGATAGCGATCCCTCAATCGTGCAGAAAGCAGCAACAGTGGCCGTCAGATTGATGTTCTGGTCCGTAGCGCTTGCCTGTCCAGCTACCACGAAGGAAAAAAAGGCAAACACGATCGATCGGAAAAATACCGGCATTGAGAGTCCTCGCATGTTGACAGTCAGATCAGAGAAAAAAAAGAAACTTTGAAACGTACAGAGACTTCGAAAAACGTAGTGCGCGCTAAAATGTACACCGTACAGAAACTATCGTGATTCGCGGCAACAGTCTGCGGCACGCCGTCGCCACGCAAGCGGCGAGCAAGGTTCGCGCAAGGTTGCAGGGACGGAATCATCCGCGAGCCGCATATCTCTATACTGACGACATCCGTTGCCTTTGCTCGACAGCCCGCGTTTTTCGATCCGCATCGCTTGACAGATTTTGCCCTCCGATGCGAAATTCGAGCACCTTAGCCAAGGTGCAATCGGACAAAATCGCGACGCGTCGCGTAGAAATTTAAAGCGCGCAGTTGGCTCCCCTAAGAAGCAATGTGTTTCGCGTCGATCACTGGGAGACTGTCGCGATGGATGACCTCGATACCCTCAGGGACACTTCGAGCTTCACGCCGATCAACATCCGCTTTGATCTCTATGGCAGCGTAGAGAAGACGCTCGCTGCCCATGGCGTCAGCATCAAAGACTTCGTCTTGCGCGCCTTCATAGAAGTATCGAATTGCGGCAACGGGTTCGAAGTCGCGCATCAAGCTTTCGAACTGCGCGGAAACGGACAGTCTCTCTGGTTCAATGTTACGTCCTATCCGCGGCTGGACGACGCCGAGGTTTGCCTTTGCATATCGCCCGGAAAAGGTCCGAATAACCGCGAGCCTGCCGACAAGTTCTTTGAAGAATTATCGTGCAATCTCTTTGACGAATCCGCGACAAGCACAAAACACTAGCCGCAATGACGCTGGCTCAATGAGAGCGCTCCTCATTGTTCTGTCCAGACACCGCAAGATCACACGCTCCGGAGAAAAATTCCGAAAGCCTGTGGGGTCAATGAGTTTGGCTTGACCACTCGGCAGCCAGCTTAATCCAATAAGCGCTGACGAATTTTGAGCCGCGGCATTGCTCGAAATAAAGCGCCGGACTCGCCAAATTTGGCCGCCATTAATCCATTTAATTTTCCATAAAAATTCTATTTTTAACCGAATACGCAATAATGCCGCCAAAACTCATCAAATCCCGCTAGTTGTAGAGGTGTATTTTATTCCGATGAAATGAACACGAATTGATATTCATATAACGGCGAGAATTGCCATGACGGCAACGCTGAGAGTTCAAACATTCTACCAACTGCTGCAACCATACAGCGCCCGCAGGCGCCGCAAGCGCATTAGTCAATTCATCAACCGAATGGGCTTGCGACCCGGAATGCGGGTCATCGACCTTGGTGGAACACCCAAGATCTGGGAGTTGGTGCCGACGCCTCTTGATATAACTCTGCTCAACAGCGGCCAAGATCCCTGCACCGTCAGGTCCAACGGCAAATCACATCACAAGTTTACATATGTCCAAGGGGACGCGTGTGATCTGACCGCACCGTCGAACAGCTTCGATCTCGTATTTTCAAACAGCGTCATCGAACACGTGGGCGACAGTGGCCGCCAGGAAGCATTCGCTACAAACGCACGCCGCCTCGCACCCAGATATTGGATCCAGACGCCAGCCAAATGGTTCCCGATCGAGGCCCACAATGGCATGCCATTGTGGTGGTTCTATTCGGAAGCACTGAGAGAGAAATATCTGCGCCGCTGGAAAGAAAAAATGCCGGAATGGACCGAGATGGTAGCCGGCACACGCGTAATCGAAAAGCGCTCCTTAATTACAATGTTTCCGGACGCAAAAATATTCGTCGAGCGATCTCTGGGAATAGTAAAATCATATACCGTCTACCGCATCTGACTGGACACACACCGAATCCCAATTCGTCACCTCGGCCTAAGCGGACCCGTTCGGTGCGGGCGCCACTTGCAAATATCCCACAGCAACGCACCGATTGCGACGACCGCTGCATAAATGACGATGATGTCTGTAGCGCTCAGCATAGCGCCTTAAGAAGGGATGATTCGCACACCACATCGCCACCGCGCCTTGCACCCAGCCTCACAAAACATCGCGAAATTGTTGTTCCCGTTGACAACGATTGCGAGCGTTGTTTTCAATAACAATACGAAAGTGGGGCTAACAAAATGACCAACCTACTCATAAAAATTCAGTCCACCGAAGAATGGAAGCGTGGCGCACTGGCGGCGCTAAAGGCCGCGCAGAAGGGCAAGACAAAGGCGGAGCACTCTGTTGGCTTCCCAACCTATTCGGACATGCACGAAACCCTTGCGCCGTCGCGCCTCGAAATTATCAAGGCACTGGCTGGCCAAGGACCGCTTGCCATTCGTGAGGTTGCGCGCAGGGTTGGGCGCGACGTGCAAGCCGTGCATCGCGACGTGACTCGCCTCATCAACGCCGGCGTGATCGAACGCGACGAAAAGGGCGTGCGGTTCGATTATGATGGGCTGAAGTTTGAGTTTAAGGTTGAGCTGGCGGCGTGAATTAATCGCAAGCACAACCAACCCCTTATCCGCACAAATCCACAAACTTCGCGGATCGCACTTCTTGTGAGCGTCGGTCCTAACTTTTGCAGGAAGTTGCTTCGTAAGGCTGAAACGGGCGTCTGCGGAAGGTAAGTTGGTGGAGAGGGCTGGATTCGAACCAGCGTAGGCGAAGCCAACGGATTTACAGTCCGTCCCCTTTAGCCACTCGGGCACCTCTCCCCAGGGCGACACTGAAGCCGCCAAACGAAAGCGCCCTGCCGTCGAGGGCAGGGCCTACGCCCGCGTTATCTTCACGGGGGCCTTCCCTGTCAATCGGAAAAGCTGCAATGTCGCGGCGACATCCAGTGCTTAGCCGCTTCTCAGCTCTGCTTGGCCCGCCAGAACGGGCCGGCGTGCCGAAAGCCGCCCATTCAAGTGCGAGATCAGCCCTGTCAAACGAACGCTTCAAGAAGCCATGGCGCGAGAAAAAGCGCTTTTCGAGCCGCCTAGAACGCGCCCGCGGCGCGGCGTCGGGCGGAAAGCCGCAGCGGCACGGCGCGCCGGGAGAGCAAGGCTCGGCGGGGCACGATGGCCCGCTCGAACTCTTCGGCCTGCACGCGGTAGAAGCTGCACTCCGTAACCCAGCGCGACGCGCCCACCGGCTCCTACTGACAGAGAACGCTGAGCGACGGCTTATCGAGGCCCTGGGCGCGATTTCCCCCCCGATTGAACGGGTCACACCCCGGGACCTGGATCGCCGCCTCGGTGCCGATACGGTCCACCAGGGGGTGCTGCTGGAGACGGAGCCGCTTCCAGAGCCCCACTTTGAAGATCTCGCAAAAGATGCGAACGCACGGCCCTTGATTGTGCTCGATCAGGTAACTGATCCCCACAACGTCGGCGCGATTCTGCGATCGGCTTCTGTATTCGGGGCCAGCGGCCTCGTGATGACGCGACGGCACAGTCCTCCGCTTAACGGCGTTCTCGCAAAATCGGCCTCGGGCGCACTGGAACTCGTACCCGTCGCGCTGGTGGCCAACCTGGCGCGGGCGCTCGATGAACTGAAGGAAGCGGGTTTTACCGTCTTGGGTCTGGATGGCGAAGCGGAACAATCGATCGCTGACGCCGACTGGTCTCGACCAACCGCAATCGTCATGGGCGCCGAAGGCAAAGGCTTGAGAGAACTCACGCGGAAAACGTGCGACAGCCTTGTGCGCATCCCGCAGGACGGCCAGCTCGCCAGCCTGAACGTATCGAATGCCGCAGCAGTTGCGCTCTATGCGGCAATGGCCTCACGCCAGCAGCGAACGAAGGCTTGATCCCGCGGACGCATACTCCAACGCGTCCCCCAAAAACGCGTCCGGCGGCGCTATGAACGCCGCCGATCGACTCAATCTGAAAACGATGTCGTTGCTTACCAATCGCCGCGGCGATGTCCGCCGTAATGACGGCGATGCCATTCGACATGGCGATAATTGCGCTTGGGCGATCCCCACGACGCGTAATATGGCGGCAAATGTCCGCGATAGCGCCGGACCTGACGCGGACCCCACTCACCCGAGTTGTAGTAGGGATACCATCCACGCGGAGAGTAATAGTAGCCGTAATAACGTTCGAGGTCCGCCGCTTTATCCGGATCGAACTGGCGATAGCGCAGGTCCGGACGATGCAGTGCATCGAACGCGGACACCGGCTGACTAACAGAAAGCAGCGCCGCAGCGGTTGCTGCGAGTGCTATTAGAGAAGGCGTGCGCATTGGGCAGCTCCAGGTCTCGTCGGTGCGCCGGCAGTTCGCCACCGCAGTAGAATCGTTGCCTAGATTATCTGAAGATCGCCTAAACAGCACGGGCCGGACAATCGCTATCAGCCGTTTCTGGCGTAACCGTAGCATCGCCGCCATGGCCACAGCAGGCCCCGGATCAGCCGAAAAGCACCCTCTAGAGCGCGTTCCGGCTCGCCTTAGGCGAAATAAGCGTCAGCAGAATAATGTAGAGATCGAAACCCATCGAGCAGTTATCGATGTAAAAAAGATCATGCTCGACGCGTTGGCGCATGGCGTCGTCAGTGATCGTAGCACCCCGGAAGCCATTGACCTGCGCCCAGCCGGTAATTCCGGGTTTCACATTCAACCGACGGGGATAGTCAGCAATCCGGCGTTCGAACTCCCGATCGTGAGCCACCGCATGCGGCCTCGGCCCCACCAGCGACATCTCACCCTTGATGACATTGATGAGCTGCGGCAGTTCGTCGAGAGACGTCCGGCGAAGGAAATTGCCGATCGCAGTTATGCGCGCGTCGCCTTTGGTTGCCTGCCGAATGGTGTCACCGTCGTCGAGCGTCGTCATGGTGCGAAACTTCCAAATTCGGAACTCCGCCGTGTTGTAGCCACGCCGCCGCTGCTTGAAGAACACCGGCCCTTTGCTATCGAGCTTGATCACCAATCCGATAAGCGCAAAGAGCGGCGCAAGAAGCACAAGCGCCAGACTAGCGACGATGAAATCGAAAGCGCGCTTCGCCGCCGCTTCGAATGAGCCGAGCGGCGCGCGCGTAATTGACAGCGCCGCAGCGTGGCCGAAGCGTGCAACGCGCACGTGCTTGAACCGCGCAAGAAAGCCACCCGCACTCAAATGAATGGCAACCGGAAGCGCACTGAACGCCGCTACGGTTTTCTCCAACGTATGCTCGCCCGAAAGCGAGTTTGAAATGATGACGTCTTCGATGCCCAGCGCCCGCGCCTTTGCCACGGCGGAACTGAGCGCTGCGTCGAGATCCGCGCGATCCGCATCGCTATCGCCAAGCGTCATGCGCGCAGCAACCGCGAACCCAGCCGCGCTGCTCACGATCTCCCGTTCGAGGTCGGATAGATCGGTATCGGTCGCGACAATCATAAGCTTCCGGCAGCGCACCCAACTGCGGGCAATCAGCAGCGAAATCAACGCGCGGAGTCCAACATTGAACAAAAGCACGGTGATAAAGCCGAAGACGTAAAAGAGCGTCAGCCAGCCTCGCGAATAGATCTGCGTTCCCTTGGTGAGAAAGCCGATCACTGCAAGTGCAACGAAGACGATGTTCCAGTTGATGAACAACCGGCCCGCTGTACGGCGACCATCGAGAAGGCTCTCGACGCCGTATTCTTCGCGGATGAGGGATGCGAGTCCAAACCCCATCGCGATAAGGGCGCCGATGGCCGCGAAGCTCCCGATTGAACCCAACGATCCGTAGACCAGAACGTGATACGCACTGCCCGTCGCTACCGCAGCGGCAATGATACAAAGAATCTCGATGAAGAAAGCTGCGGCACCGATACGAGGATATGTCAGCGCAAAGCGCGGCCATCTCAACTTGGTATCAGCCGCAATACTGTTTGCGCCGCTGTTCACGAGTAACTTCCCTGTCACGTTCCAACGAACCGGATCGTTCGTCGTGAACCGACAATGCATTTCGTGGGCCTAGATATAGCGCCGCCTTAGATTATTTCTGCCGGACTAAATTTATCGAAAATTCACTATCTCCATACTGCTTCCGTATTAGGCCTCAACCCCACCTAAGTCCCCCGGCCACCATAAATATCCCGCCTCACCGGGACCTGCCGGGACTTTGGGCATACCTCTTGCAAAATGACCGTTCAGAAAAGCTGCCCGGGCTGGAAAGCGCGCGACGTGCTTGCGTCGATCTTTGCAACCTCAAGGCAGCTGCGTTTGGTTTTAATACGTCAACGGCGCAAAATGAGACACTTCGATGCTCTCGATAATCTTCAGGCATCAGTCGTTCACTTTACCCGGCGCCGCACAGGTCATTTGGAATGCCGATACGCAGAGCGCAGAACACCGGATCCTCGATCGTCGAGTCATATGAAGAGAGAGACCCGCCAACGACGGACAATCTTTTTGCCGGCCTCCAACGGAACCGGCGCAAGATCTATGTCTCCGTTCTCCTGACGCTCGCAGCCGCTCTGGCATTTCTTGCAGTCAGCCGACCCGCTTACATGGCGTCGGCTTCGCTGTTCGTCGATCTCCGCAATCCCAAAGTCGTCACGAACAACGCCGCGGCAAGCGGTTACAATCCGGATGCGGCGCTGCTCGAAAGCCAGATCGTCATCATCAAGTCGCGCTCAGTACTGAAGCGCGTGGTCGATAGCCTTAACTTGGCAAATGATCCGGAAGCGACGGGAGACAATCCAGGCCTCCTCGCCCGGATAAAAAGCCTCGTCGTCCCGCAAGTTCCTCGCGGCAATGCCGCCGACCGGGCACTCGATGCGCTGTCCCGCACCGTTCGCGTGCAACGCGCAGCGAACACGTACGTCATCAATATAGACGCCACGTCATCGTCGCCGGAAAGGGCGGCTCAAATCGCCCAGGGAGTATTGGACGCCTATCTCGCCGATCAGATGGACGCCAAAAGCGCCGACGAAAAGCGCGCCAACGCTCTGATCAACGCCCGCCTCGACGAACTTCGCGCCACTGTCCGCAGTGCCGAGGCGCGCTACGACAATTATAGACGCGCCAATGCCATTCTGACGGCGGAAGGCCGCGCCGTCGCCGAACAGCAGCTCACCAAGTTAAGCGAACAATTGACGACCGCACGCGCCGCGACCGCCGAAGCCCGCGCACGCCACGAGCAAATCCAAAGCACGCTCGCATCTTCGTTCGGCGCAAGCCTCAATACAGAAGCGCTGAAGTCACCCCTCATCCAGCGGCTGCGCGATCAATACGCCCAGATAGCCCGGCGCGAAGCCTCTCTGTCATCGCAATTGGGAGCGCGTCACCCGGTGCTCGTAGACGTGCGCTTCCAACTCACCGAGATGCAAAACCAGATTGACGCCGAACTTGTCCGCATCTCGGGAGCCGCCGCAAATGATTATCAGGCCGCGCTAAAACGCGAACGCGATCTCGTCCACGAACTCGAAGATGCCAAGCAGGATGTAACCCGCACGCAAACCGCAGAGATCAAGGCACGCGAAATCCTGCAGGAAGTGATGACAAGCCGCGAGTTGATGCGCCAATTTCTTCAGCGCGCCAAGGAAACGAACGAGCAGGAAAAAATATCAACGCCGGACGCACGCATTATCAGCGCGCCATCCGTGCCATCGAAGCCGTCCAACCCGAGCTCCATATTGGTCCTGGGAGCGGGCCTTGTCAGCGGACTTGGCCTCGGGCTGGGCTGGGCGTTCCTCGCACACAGCTTCGATGAAACGATCCAATCCCCCGCTCAACTGGCCACCGATTTGGGCCTCGAGTCCGTCGCCGCCCTCCCCGTTTTGACAGAGACGCGGGGCGGCCGAGGCGCGACCGCAGCCAACATTAAAATCCCGGATGCGAAACAGTTCAAAGCGCTCTTACACACCATTGCTGATCCAAGAACCCCAGACCATAGCCGCTATCGCCAAGCCGTCTTAAGGCTTCTTGCGCGCATCATGGCGCACGGACGCGCTGGCCATCCGCCCGTCGTCATGATTGCTTCGCCACATCACGGGGCAGGAAACTCGACGGCGGCACTTGCTCTCGCCTATGCAGCCTCGCTCAACGGCGACCGCACACTGCTGATCGATGCCTCATCCTCGAATCCGGAACTGTCGAGAGCCTTCGCAACATCGTTGCAGCCAACCACGGTCATCAAGCTCGACAACAAGGATCATCTCAATCAGATCACGACACACGATGCAGGATCCGGCCTCGCGTTCCTGCCGATCGCGCTCGCCGATCTCCGCAAGCTGAAAAGCGATCAGCGCCGCCGCCTCGTAACCGGGTTAAGCGCCCTCTGCCCGGGCTACGACCTCGTCGTCATAGACGCCGGCAGCGTGCTGGAAGACGAAGCAACCGCGAGCCTGCTGCCTGTTGTCAGTCAGGTGTTCCTGCTCGCCCGCCAAGGCAGAACGGCCAGCGTCGATCTTATCCAGACATTGGACGTACTGGACCCGGAAGGTGAACGCCTGGCCGGAGCAATTTTGACTATGAACGAAGCATCCTCCGCTTAGGGCACAAGGCCCAATATTCGCATTTTTGGTCTAGAGTTCGAACAAATGGGATGCGGGCATGGAACTTGCTGACCCTCTCGATACCCATTGGGCGGACACCCCAACTGAAACTGTCCGCTCGATAACCATTAAGCGGACGACCATGTTGCAATCGCCGAAATCCATACTCGCCCGCGTTGACGGCTACACGATCAATTCGCCCGATCTCGCGGACGCCATCGACTCCGCTCTCGACCGCGCTCACGCTGCTGTCCCCTTCACCGTCTTCACGTTGAACCTCGATCACTTGGTCAAGCTTCGCCGCAACGATGCCTTCCGACGGGCGTACGCCAACGCCACCATCGTTACGGCCGACGGCGCGCCGGTCGCCATGTTGGCGCGGCGGCAAGACGAGCGAATTGAACGCACCACAGGCGCGGACATGGTCCTGCCGCTGATCCGCGCCGCCGCGGCATCCCATCTCCCGATTTATCTCTTCGGCTCCTCGCCGGACATTCTGCGCGACGTCAGCGCAAAGCTTCGCGAACTGACTCATGGGTCGATCGACATCCGCGGCGCAGCTTCGCCTTCACTGTCGTTCAATCCCGAAGGCGCTGAAGCAGACGCCGCACTCGACGCAATCAAGAGATCAGGCGCGCGCCTGTGCTTCGTTGCACTCGGCGCCCCAAAGCAAGAGGTATTCGCCGAACGCGCACGCGCGGAAGGCATCGCTTGCGGAATGGTCTGCATCGGCGCCGCTCTCGACTTCATCGTCGGCGCACAAACCCGCGCGCCTCTTGTTTTTCAAAAGACCGGACTGGAATGGGCGTGGCGGCTCGCGTCCAATCCGCGGCGCCTAGCAAAACGCTACCTCGACAGTGCCTTGCTCTTCGCGGGACTTCTCCTAAAGCCGAGCAGGAACTAATCGCGACGAAATGAATCGCGACGCGGCAATCGCGCGCCATCATCGTACGCACAATCTGCCCGCCGAGCGTGTGCGCACGAGAGTACAGCACCATTGAGATGAGCATCTCGGTCCAAATCTCGGAAACATCCGGCATTTATGCTTTGCGAAGATAATTCCGCCCGAATTCGACGGATAAGTCCCCGCGCGGCGTTACCTCACTGAGATGCGGTGCCGCCGCATCAATGAGACTAGCGAGATTGGAGATAATCTTGAAATTTAAAACCATTGCTCTGTTCGCCATGCTGTTCGCCGTCCCGGCAACGTCTGCGTCGGCGGTCACCGTTGCGAACACGCAAGCGATTGCATCGACCTCATCCACGTCAACGCTTCATACGGTCGACTATCGGAACAACAAGAAGCACTACCGTCAACACCGCCACAACAAGCGGCACTACAAGCCGGGCCATCGCTACGACAGAGCGCCCGCCAACTGGCATCGCCATCATAAGCGCCCGGGTGACTGGCAGCGTCGCGGCTGCATCATGGTCGGCCCGCTCTGGTGGTGCCCGTAACGCTCTGATGAGCGGAACGTGACGAATCAAGTTTTGGGAGCAGAGACATCTCTGCTCCTTTTTCTTTTGCTGATTTTTGGAATGGTGCCGGCTGCAGGATTTGAACCTGCGACCCCCTGATTACAAATCAGGTGCACTACCACTGTGCTAAGCCGGCAAACCAAGAAGAATACGCGAGCGAGGACCCCGCCCAGGAGCACGCTTTTCGAAGCGCGATTGGCGCTTAATACAAGAGGTTACGCATTCCGCGCAAGCTGCGCATTTTGGCGCCCCTCAAGCGCTCGACCCAGCCAAGCAAAAGGCCTGCCCGACCCCAAACGCCTCATTTGCCGTTCGTTGCTTCTGCGGGCGAAAAGAGGCGCCCGGCCACAGGGGCCGCCGTCCGATCACGCACCTGCCGCGCGATGGTTGGCAGAAACGGCTCGATCGCCTCGCGTCCCATCGCAATCATCTCATCGGCACGATGAAAATCGAGAACACCGATGTGCGCCAGATCAGGCGCCAGCAAATGATCGGGCGGATCACCCATCAGCCGCGCCCGCGCGATCCGATCATGAAAAATGCTGAACGAATTTAGAATGACCGACGTAATACCGGGAGCCGCCTCCTCACGATGTCCGAAGAGCTGCCGATGCAGCAACTGTAGCGCGCCGCGCCCATTCCATCGCGTAATCGGCACAGGCGGCGCAGACTCCATTGGCGCGATCTCGACGGTTTCTTCGTCGTCGTCCAAAAGAATTCCACCGCGCCCGAATTCGCTCGTCAGATTGACGGCAACGACCGTCCGCGCGCCCATCGAACGGCAGACCGAAACCGGAATGGGATTGACCAGGCACCCGTCCACTAGCCATCGGCCATTGATGCTAACCGGGCGAACGATCCCCGGAATGGCGGAAGACGCGCGCACCGCCTCATTCACGCATCCGCGCCGCAGCCATATCTCATGCCCGCTGGAGAGATCGGTCGCGATTGCCGCAAACCGCGTCGGCAGATCTTCGATCTTCAATCCGCTCAGATGATCGTCGAACCGGTCGAACAGGCGCTGTCCGGTGATGAGCCCAGACCCCGAAACGCTGAGATCGAGATAGCCGAACACGCCCCGACGCGTCAGCTGGCGTGCGAACTCTTCGAGAGCATCCAGCCGACCCGCTGCATAATGGCCTCCAACGATGGCACCTATCGACGTGCCGACAACGATATCCGGTTCGAGATCTGCCTCGATCAATCCGCGCAAAATTCCGATATGCGCCCATCCACGGGCCGCTCCGCCCCCTAACGCCAACGCAAATTTTTCTTTAGCCATAGAATGTCCCGGAACGGTTGCCTGTCACAGGCAACGCGCGGCTACGCCAATTGGTTCGCAACGACAGGGGCCACTGCCGCCGTTTCGAAGGCGAGTTTGCTCAGGAACCCCACATCGGTTGGTGAGTTAGCCATCGCAGGACCGTCTTTTCTCTGCCGCAAGCCACGGCCAAATGCGCAGAAAAGAAAAACGCATGAAACATACCGGGCGAATTGCATGGACGAGCGCCGTAGCGCTGACCCTTGTGTTGATTGAGTCCGGCAACGTCGGTGCCCAAGCCGCTTCGCCGCCCCAGACGCCGCCGCACACCTCCGATACACCACAAGCCTCACCACCTCGAAAAGGAGATCCCAAAGATCTGCCCACCAAACTTGAGGGAACGCCGGCCGTAGTAGTCGATGACACCGAAGTCGAAAGCCTGCTCGGCAAAGACATCAAAAGCGCCACTGGCGAAAAACTCGGACAGATTACGGACGTCATCGCCGGCAAGTCCGGTGACATTCGCGCGGCCATAATAGACTTCGGCGGCTTCCTGGGAGTCGGCACGCGCAAGATTGCGATCGCATGGTCTGCGCTCCGCTTCACGCCGGAGGCGATTGTCGTCGACATGACGCGAGACGAGCTCCGCGTCTCGCCGGAGTATCGGCACGGCGAACCGATCGTGGTCGTTGGCGCAACGAGCAGCTCACCTCCTGGCAAAGCGGCTGCCTCCTCCAACGCCCCGCCACAACAGAAGCCGTCACAAGCTCCCGGAAAATGAGAGCGTTATGCGCGCCACCAGCGGATGGGATTAGGCGATGCAGAAACGTGAGCAAAGGGAATGCCCACGCACTCTAAAATCCGCGCGCCGAAGTGGACAAGGCATCGACTGGTTCGCGTTCTTCGTTGCCGACGTACAGATGGGCTTTGGCCCGTTTCTCAGCGTCTACCTGACGACTGAAAAATGGACCAACGCGGACATAGGCCTCGTCTTCACCATCGTCAGCGTGATCGCGCTTTTGGGCCAACTCCCAGGCGGCGCGCTCGTCGACGCTGTCCGCCGCGAAAAGCTTCTCGCAAGCATTGCAATGGTTGCCATCGGCATCAGCGCCTTTTGCATCGCGCTCTGGCCACGCTTTTCAGCCGTCATCCTCGCCCAGACGCTGCATGCTGCCGCAAGCGTCATCATCGGTCCGGCACTCGCAGCACTCAGCCTGCGTCTCGTGGGCCACCGCCTGATCGGGGAGCGCCTCGGCCGCAATGCGGCTTTCGGTTCAGCGGGCAGCGTGGTCGCCGCAATAGCGATGGGCGTATGCGGCTATCTGTTGACGAGCCAAGCGGTGTTCTTCGTTTCAGCTTCGATGGTGATCCCAGCACTCATCGCCTTGCAGTTCGTTTCGAGCGAAGATCTCAAACATCATAAAGTTGCGCAGATCGAAGACACGACCTACGATTTCAGAAACGCGCTCAAAGAACTCTCAGGTCACCGGCCGCTGTTGATCCTCGCCATCAGCGTCGCGCTCTTTCATCTTTCGAATGCTGCGGTTCTGCCGCTTGTCGCCAATATCATTACGCTCCGTTCCAGCGAGGCGGCCACGGCGCTCGTTGCGCTCTGCATTATCGGTCCGCAAATCATCGTTACGCTCGCATCCGCTCCGGTCGGACGCTACGCCGACCGATATGGACGCCACAAATTGCTGCTGATTGGATTTGCCTCGCTGCCAATCCGCATCGTGCTTTTGGCCGCAACGACGGAACCCGCTATTCTCGTGACGATTCAGATTCTCGATGGCATCTCAGCAACCGCGCTCGGCGTGCTCGTCGCCAGCTCCGTCGCCGACATCACTGAGGAAAGCGGAAACTTCAATCTCGCGTTGGGCTTCATCGGCATTGCCATGGGCCTCGGCGCTGCGATCAGCACCGCGCTCGGTGGTTACCTCGCCTATCGTCTCGGCGTCGAAGCGGCCTTCCTGGCACTTGCATCGATAGGTCTCGTCGCATTCACCACAGTCGCTTGCGCCCTGCCGGAAACGAAGATCAAAGACACACGCGAACAAGCAGCATAGCTGGCCGCAGTCTGCTCAAGTTATCTCACACACGCTTTTGCGGCGGCAGATCGGTGCAGATCCCTTCAAAAACCTCGGCTGCCATCCCGATAGATTCCGACAGCGTGGGATGCGGATGGATCGTCTTCCCGATATCGACGGCATCCGCGCCCATCTCGATCGCCAAACACACTTCGGAAATCAGATTGCCCGCTTCAACGCCAACGATAGCGCCCCCTACGATGCGCTCTGTTTCGGGATCGAAGAGCAGCTTGGTGAAGCCCTCCGCACGTCCGTTCGCAAGCGCCCGGCCTGACGCAGCCCAGGGAAAAATTGCCTTACGATAGGGAATGCTCCGCGCCTTCGCGTCCGTCTCGGTCAATCCCGCCCAAGCGATTTCTGGGTCCGTGTAAGCTACCGACGGAATTTGCCGCGCATCGAACGCACTCCGCTTTCCCGCTGCGTTCTCCGCCGCTACGTGCCCCTCATGCACGGCCTTGTGTGCAAGCATGGGCTCGCACGCGACATCGCCGATCGCAAAGATATGTCTGACGTTCGTCCGCATCTCACGATCGACGGGGATGAACCCTCGCTCCGAAATCCGAACCCCCGCCTTCTCGGCTCCAATCGCGTTGCCATTCGGCTTTCGACCGACTGCCGAGAGCACAAGCCCGTACTGCATCGTCTCGCCCGGCGCGTTCTTGCCTTCGAAGGTGATCTCTATACCGTCTTGCTTTGCCTTCGCCGCGACAACGCGCGTATCGAGCATGATCCGACCAAAGCGGCCCGCATTGAACTTCTGCCAGACGGCAACGAGATCGCGATCCGCTCCCGGCATCAATCCGTCGAGAACCTCCACGACGTCGACGCGCGCACCCAGCGCCGAATAGACCGTCGCCATTTCAAGACCGATGATACCACCACCGATGACAAGCATCGACTTCGGCACGTGTCGCAACTCCAGCGCGCCGGTCGAATCCACGATGCGCGGATCATCAGGAAGAAACGGCAAGCGCACAGCTTCCGAGCCCGCCGCAATGATCGCAGACTCAAACCGAACAATCGTTTCCTGCGCGCCGGACGTAATCTTCAAAGAATGTTCGTCAACAAACGCCCCCACTCCGGTGAGCGTCGTGACCTTGCGCGCCTTGGCCATGCTCGCGAGACCGCTCGTCAACTTGGTGACGACCGCATCCTTATGCGCCGCAAGCGCCTTGAGATCGACTTCCGGCGCACCGAAACGAACACCCTGCCGCTCAAGAGCCCGAGCAGCTTCAATGACGCCAGCCGTATGCAGCAACGCTTTCGACGGGATACAGCCGACGTTCAAACACACGCCGCCAAGCACCGGCCACCGTTCGACCAAAACCGTTCGCGCACCAAGATCAGCCGCGCGAAATGCAGCGGAATACCCGCCCGGCCCTGAGCCAAGAACAAGCACATCACACTCGTGGTCCGCAGCCGCGCGCTTTTCCTTCGATTGCACCGACGTTTCCCGAGAAGACGCTGATTGCTTCTCGCCTTTCGAAGGGTCAGCATCAGCGGTGGCAGCGTCGTCCTTGTCGCTACTCTCAAGGACCGCAATCTCCGTCCCCTCGCTCACGCGATCGCCCACCTTAACGAGCACGTCAACGATGACGCCGTCTGCGGGCGAAGGAACATCGAACGACGCCTTGTCGCTCTCGAGAGTGAGCAATGCGTCTTCCTTGGCGACCCTTGCACCCGGCTTCACCAATACCTCGATAACCGGCACATCTTCGAAGTCGCCGATATCCGGAATTCGAATCCGTTGTTTACTCATCTCTGGTGTCCATGCTCCCGAGAGAAGGCACGATCGTGAGAGCGCCCGCTAAAGCACAAGCTGGCGAACATCGCTAAGCGCATCGCTCATTTTCCGCAGAAAACGCGCGGCAAGCGCACCGTCGATCGCACGATGATCGTAGGAAAGACAAATCGGAAGCATCAAACGCGGTTGAAACGTCTTGCCGTCCCAAACAGGTTTCATCACCGCCCGCACAACACCAAGAATAGCGACTTCCGGCGCATTCACGATCGGCGTGAAACCCGTTCCGCCTATCCCACCGAGACTCGAAATGGAAAACGTGCTGCCCTGAATATCCGTCGGCGTAATCCGCCCCTCGCGCATCCGTTCCGACACGGCGGTCAGCTCCTGGCTCAGCTCCAGAATGCCCTTCCGATCCACATCTCGGATCACAGGCACGACAAGCCCGTCCGGCGTATCGACCGCAACGCCGATGTTGTAATAGCGCTTGAGAATGAGCGCATCTTTACTCGGCGCGAGCGACGCATTGACGTTCGGATGTTGCTTCAGCGCGAAAACGGAAGCCTTCAGCAGAAATGAAACGAGCGTCACGCGATATCCTGAAGCCTTCGCCGTTTCATCGAGAGATTTGCGATAGCTTTCAAGTTCCGTAATGTCAGCTTCATCCGAATTGGTGACATGCGGAATGTTGAGCCACGAACGATGCAGATGCGGACCGGCGAGGCGTTGCAGCCGCGACATCGGCTTCGTTTCAATCGGACCGAATTTTGCGAAGTCTTGAGCGGGGATTTCAGGAATGCCGACGCCGTGCGACATCGCGCTGCCCGCGCTCTCCGCGATATGGCGTTTCACATCGTCCTTGGTGATCCGGCCCTTCTCACCCGACCCCTTCAACTTGGTCAAATCGACATCGAGTTCATGCGCTATCCGGCGCACCGATGGACTCGCATGCACAAGTCCCGGCTCCACCGGCAGCGATGAAGGCGCACGTGGCATCTCTGGCCGAGCTTCCTCATCCTCGCGCGACTGCGGTTCACGCTTAGACTCGTGATGATCTGTATTCGCTTTGTCTTCGTCGCCTTTGTCGTCGTCTTCGTCATCCGCCGGTTTACTATCCTTCTTCCCGGTACCGCCCGTCTCGAGACGCAGAATGACCGCGCCCTCGCTGACTTTGTCTCCAACCGAGATGAGAATGTCTGTAACCCGCCCTGCTTCCGGAGCCGGAATATCGAGCGCAGCCTTATCGCTTTCGAGCGTAATCAGCGGCTCGTCGGCGGCCACCGTTTGCCCCGTCTTCACCTGAACTTCGACAACGGGGACGTTCTCGAAATCGCCGATATTCGGTACTTTTACGTCAACCAGCGCCATTTCGATAACCTGTCGTTTGTCAGCTGCGGGCCGGATTGGGCTTGTTAGGATCAATCCCATACTTCGCGATAGCTTCGGCCAATTTGATTGACGGAATCTTGTTTTCGTCCGCCAGCGCCTGCAGCGCGCTCAACGTAATGAAATAACGATCGACTTCGAAAAATGACCGCAACGTGCGCCGATAGTCAGATCGTCCAAATCCATCCGTTCCCAGAACGCGAAAGCGGTTCGGCACAGCCGAACGGATCTGGTTGGCATAAAGTTTCATGTAGTCGGTGGATGCAATAACGGGCCCTTCGCCGCGTTCCGAAATCTTCTGCGTGACATACGGAATGCGCGGCATCTCAACCGGATGCAGCAGGTTCCACCGTTCGACGTCTTGCGCCTCGCGGGCGAGCTCCGTGAAACTCGTAACACTCCAGACGTCCGCCGCAACACCCCAATCCGATTGCAACAAATCAGCCGCCGCGATGATCTCACCCAGAATGGCGCCAGACCCCATGAGCTGAACTTTATGGCCCGCCCCTTCTTCAGCGGCACGCCACAGATACATGCCCTTGACGATGCCATCTTCCACGCCCTCCGGCATCGCGGGGTGGGCGTAGTTCTCGTTCAGCAGCGTCAGATAAAAGAACACATCTTCCTGATCCTGAAGCATCCGCTTGAGGCCATTCTGAATAATCACCGCAACTTCATAGCCGAACGACGGATCATACGAGATGCAGTTCGGTATCGTCGTCGACAGCACATGACTGTGACCATCTTCGTGTTGCAGCCCCTCACCGTTCAGCGTTGTTCTGCCCGACGTTCCACCGAGAAGAAAACCGCGGCAACGCTCGTCGCCTGCCGCCCACGCAAGATCGCCGACACGCTGAAAACCGAACATCGAATAAAAAATATAGAACGGCACCATAGGAACGTTTGACGTCGAATAGCTCGTCGCCGCCGCCATCCACGAAGCCATCGCGCCCGCTTCGTTGATGCCTTCCTGCAAGACCTGCCCGGTTTTATCTTCCTTGTAGAACATAAGCTGGTCAGCATCCTGCGGGCGGTAAAGCTGACCGACCTGACTGAAAATACCGAACTGCCGGAACATGCCTTCCATGCCGAACGTGCGGCTCTCGTCCGGTATGATCGGCACGATACGCCGCCCAAGGTCCTTGTCGCGCATCAGCGCATTCAGGATCCGCACGAACGCCATCGTCGTCGAAATCTCGCGGCCGTCCGATCCCTTGAGTTGCGTCTCAAACATCGACAGCGGCGGAGCCTGCAGCGAGACCGACTTGGCACGCCGCGATGGCAAATACCCGCCCAGCCGCTCGCGCGTTTTATGCAGGTAGTCGTCCTCGACCGAACCTTTGGGAAAACGAATGAACGGAAGGTCGACGATTTCCGAATCCGACAACGGAACCTTGAAGCGATCGCGGAAATGCTTCAGCGCCTCGATGTCCATCTTTTTAGATTGGTGCGCGAGCATCGTTGCTTCGCCCGCCGCGCCCATTCCGTAACCCTTGACGGTTTTGGCAAGAATGCACGTCGGCTCACCCTTGTGAGCAACGGCAGACGCATACGCTGCATAAACCTTCGACGGATCGTGTCCGCCACGCGTTAGCCGCCAGATCTTCTCGTCAGACCAGTCGGCAACCAATGTCGCCGTCTCAGGATAGCGGCCGAAAAAATTCTCGCGAATGAACGCGCCGTCGCGCGATTTGAAAACCTGATACTCGCCGTCAACGCATTCTTCCATCAACTGACGCAGCCGGCCGGTGTCGTCACGCGCCAACAACTCGTCCCATTGCGAGCCCCAGATAACTTTCAGAACATTCCAGCCCGCGCCGCGAAAATTGCGTTCCAGTTCTTGAATGATCTTCCCGTTGCCGCGCACCGGCCCATCGAGCCGCTGCAAATTGCAGTTGATGACGAAGATCAGATTGTCCAGCTTCTCTCGTCCGGCGAGCGAGATTGCGCCGAGGCTTTCCGGCTCGTCCATTTCGCCGTCACCGCAAAACACCCAAATTTTGCGCTTCTCGGTATCTGCAAGCCCGCGATTGTGGAGGTACTTGAGAAATCTCGCCTGATAGATCGCCATCAACGGACCAAGGCCCATCGACACGGTCGGAAACTGCCAGAAGTCGGGCATCAGCCACGGGTGCGGATAGGATGACAGACCACGCCCGCCGACCTCCTGCCGAAAATGCAGAAGCCGGTCTTCGTCGAGTCGCCCTTCAATAAACGCGCGAGCATAAATGCCGGGCGACGAATGTCCTTGGATCAAAATGAGGTCGCCGCCGTGATCGTCCGTCGGCGCATGCCAGAAGTGCATGAACCCGGTTTCGTAGAGCGTCGCCGCAGACTGATAGCTGGCGATGTGCCCGCCGAGTTCGGAACTCTCCTTGTTCGACCGCACGACCAACGCCGCAGCATTCCATCGGATCGCGGCGACGATCCGGTGTTCGATCTCACGGTCCCCTGGATGCTTCGTCTCGTCTTCTAGCGGAATGGAATTGATGTACGCGGTGCTGGACGCGAACCGGATCGCGGCACCACTTGCTCGCGCGCGCTGCACAACCTCGGCAAGAATATCATCCGCGCGCCCAGTTCCCTCGAACGCAATAACGGAGGAAATCGCATCCTTCCACTCAGCCGTCTCTGCATCGTGCGACGAGTCGGACCGAGGCGAGCGTTTGCTCATGGTATGCTCCGAGTCACCGGCAACGCCGGCATATGATCCGCGCTCGACAGGCAGCCGCACGAACGCGCGCAAAGCGGACGAACGAACACAGTCCATCGACGGTAGATTCGTACGCCGCTCGAATAAATGTGGTCTTTCGACCGCCTCTCCACAAGGCGCGAAACAGCGCGATGCCGCCTAGTTCGCCTTAGGCAGCCACCGCCAGATGCCGGCAATATTTACGACGAGCAGCACCCCGTTCTGAACCATCAGAGACGGCTTCTGATCGAGCCAGCCCGAGAGCATCCAAGCCACGCTCGCGAACACGAAGACGCAAAAACCAAGAACCATGATGCGCGGCGAATAATTCGACGCGATGAAAATCGCAGCAACAATCGTACTAGCCGCGCCAAAGGCGTTTACAATTGCGAGAGAGTCCATCGCTCGCCCTTCCGACTCCAGCGCGTTTAATCAATTGAGGGCCAAACGTGAAATTCCATTCAGCCCCTACAAACAACACGATATAAACGCGCCAATGAAGACTGCGTTCCGTGGGCTGTCTCCGTAGAGCAAGCGCAGATCGAACCAGCAACCCGGTAGCTAAACATCAAGAAATCTTCTACCAAATATCGGCGTTCGGTTCTCTGTGCCAATCGGCAGGATACAAGATGAACTCACAAACATTCGCCCAATCGAAAATACTGTCGGGGCGAATTCGCCTGAAATGGATTCAGGATAAGAGCAGACTTCCGCTCACATCGGACCATTGGCCACTCTATCGAAAGATCCACCGCTCGTATTTCAACGCGCTCGGAAAATTTCCCAACCTCGTGAATAGCCGCTCGCTGAACGACAAAGTACAGTGGCTAAAACTATTTGACCAAAGCGATCAAATCATTCAGTGCAGCGACAAACTGGGTGTTCGCGAATTCGCGAAAGAAAAACTCGGAACGTCCTGCTTGCTCGACATCTATCAGGTTGCCGACACATTCCAGGACATAAATTTCGATAAACTACCGAAAAGCTTCGTCCTTAAAACAAACCACGATTCAGGTTCTGTTGTACTTGTTCGAGACAAATCGACTTTGGATCTCGCCGCACTTGAGAGCAAGTTCTCTGAATCGTTGCAACGCGCCCCCCATGGCGCTCACGCAGGCGAATGGGGATACGAGTTCATATCGCGAAAAATTTTCGCAGAAGAGTTCATGGAACCGGAAAACCCGGCACCGCCTCCGGATTATAAATTCCACTGTTCAAGTGGCAAAGTCGGCTTCGTCCATTTCCTCTATGATCGCGGCGTCGATACGAAAGAACAAACGCTCACTCCTGAAGGTCGTGATCTCGAGTTTCGCCTTTCACTTCACTACAAAAAGGGGAATGACTTCAAACGACCGAAGAATTGGACCCACCTTATCGCGGCAGCTGAAAAGCTGGCAGAAAATTTCAAATACGTTCGGATCGATCTCTATCAGAGCCAAGACCGCATTTACCTAGGAGAGATGACGTTCTGGCCCCATGCCGGACTCTACAAGGGTGACGGCCAGGAAAAGCTAGGAGAATTTATAGAGTTTGATCGACAGACCGTGAAACCTCTATATCGCGCGACATCACAGACTCAGTAGCTGCCCCCCAGCCATATTCTCTTCCCGAAAGACGTCGCGACATTTCGGAAATTCCGTCGAAGTCACCAGAGGTCGCCTCGTCTTTCACAATTGCCGCAAAAATTCGCGCGAGCTCCTTGAGATCGAAATATTCAATACCGCGCCGGGTAATCTCCTGCATTCCGATCCGGAGCGTAGGCTTTCCATAAATCCGGCGAGCATTGCACAATAACCCCGCTTCGATGAGACGTCGCGCAACTTTCGACGTCTTGTCATCAGAATCGAAGGTGACCAACAGAATATGCGATTCCGTAAATTCGGCCCCCACCTTGAAAAGCGATAGACCATGTGCGGCGAGTTCACGGCCAAATATCTGAGCATTATCTGTAAGAGCTTCTGCATAGTCAGCCGCGTGCTCTAGCAGCTCTAGCATGGTGACATGCAGCGCCGCCGTGGCCGCCGTCTCTTGGCTAGAAACCGTTGCGCACGACAACGTTTCCGCGACGACAGCAGAGATACTCGCATCGTTGCAAAGAGCGATCGCCTTCGGCGGCCCAGGAAATGACTTGTGCGTATTTCCCTGCAAGAGATCGGCCCCGTCACGCAACGGCGCTTGAAACCGGCCGCCAGCAATCAGCCCTAGCGAATGGGAGGCGTCGTAGACAATGAGCGTCTGGTCTCCGACTATGTCACGAAGCGATGTCAGTTGAAGTGGAAAGAGTGGTGCACCGCAGTCCAAGAAAATCAGTTTTGGGGCGTGTTGCTTCGCTCGGCGAGAAATTTCTGAAGCATCAAAATCGTGACTGTCGACATTCCAGGGAAGATAGTCGTGCCGTCTTCCGGAGCATTGAGCAATCCCCCTCGTCGCAAAGTGACCGGCACTCATCTGGGGATCCAAACTCCAAATAGTGTCTCCAGGATTGGTCAACCCTAGGATCGCGGTCGCAGCACAATGAAGTCCCGAAAGAAACCGGGTTTCAACATGGCTCGAACCAAACAGCGTGCACGCCGCGGCATGCGCTCGTTCCTCTATTCGATTGAGTCCTGGGAGATTCCCTAAAACAAGACCATTAAGAACTGTGGTTGTTTCATAGCCTCGGCCTTCGCATGTCCCGAGAAAATATCTCGAATAATAGTCTGACGACAGAGCCGCTTCGCCCGCTAGCGAAAGCACGTTTTCATTGCAGGCCAAATTGATCTGACGATGCATGAGTTTGCGATCTTCGCGCAAAGCGGCATGCACCCAAGCTTCATGGGAGCTTCGGTCATCGATCATCATTTTGCGAACGTCCCCAACCCGCCGCGGATCCATTCCGGAACCGTGGAGAGGTGACGCTAACTCCAGCTGCAAGAAGTGTCGATGCCGGATTTTTTCCCGGCGCGCATTGAGTCCGATTCTTGTTTGCTTGTTTCGGCTAATCCATCGTGTTAGCCGAGCCGCTGTCGATCAACTAACGACTTCGGTAGGCAGCGTCCGACTACTTTCCCGACGCGCAACCAACGAGCAACATCGGACCACGAATGTGAGCAAAGTTTTCCAGTCGTTTTGGGTTGGATCATCGATTTCGCCGTATGAAAAATTGTGCCTGCGTTCATTTATCGATCACGGACATTCGTTCCATCTCTACTGCTATGACGACTCACTGAAAGTTCCCAAGGGAGTCGTCCTGAAAGACGCCTCTGAAATTCTCGCTCGAGAAGAGTGTTTCGCTTACAAAAGCGGCGCGGGAAAAGGGTCGTTCGCAGCGGGATCCAACTTATTTCGCTACAAATTACTTGCCGAACGCGGAGGCTGGTGGGTCGATACGGATGTCGTGTGCATGTCGGACGACATCGCATTGACGCCTCCATTCGCAGCTTGGGAAGACGATGTCCTCGTAAACAATGCCCTCCTGTGTTTCGAGGCAGGAGATAGCTTGATGAGGGAAGCTGCAGCTATCGCGATGCACGTCGGTGACAACGCAGCGTGGGGTGAAATTGGCCCAGGCCTCGTAACGCGACTTCTAAAAGAGCAGAATCGGATCGAAGCGGCCTATCCTCCTGAAATCTGTTACCCGATCCACTATAGCGAGGCGCTCAACGTTCTCGTCCCGGCACAGCACGACGCGCTCGCCCAACGCCTGAACGAAGCTAAATTCCTTCATCTGTGGAATGAAGTATTCCGGCGCGCCAAGGTCTCAAAATACCTGCTTCCACCCGCAGGCTCACTTATGCGTCGGCTCGTAGACAAGCACCCGGTTTCCGGATGGACGGGAGAATACAAAGTCAAACCGCCGCGCACAGAGCGCCCGAGCAAAGGACCAAAATTCAGGCAGAAGTTTACGCCTTGGCTCTACGTCCGCTCGATGATGAATCCGGATTGAGTTTGAAGCGCTCAGCCACCCTGAAACCAGCGCCCCCCCTCTCACACCTATGCAGTGTTCAAAACAACAATTTGCGCACGTCCGTTCTTAACACTGGGAGAAGCTCCGTCTCGAACCACGGATGACTCATGAGCCATCTGTTATTGTGCCACGACGGATGCGGTAGCGGGATCATGCGCAACGCCGGATCCGCGTGATAGTAGCTCCGCCATTGCGCAACAGTATCGTTGACACCTTGCCGGCCGACGCTCGCTCCCAAGTGCCATCGTTGCGCGTAGGCGCCGATGACAAGAAGCAGTTGCAGGTTCGGTAGCCGCGCAAATAATTTCGTTCGCCAGAGTTCCGCGCATTCGCGACGCGGAGGAAGATCGCTTCCGTTAGATCTGAGACCAGGGAAGCAAAAGCCCATCGGTATGATGGCTACTTTGGACGGATCGTAGAATGTCACCTCGTCGATACCGAGCCAGCCGCGCAATCGCACTCCAGACGGATCATCGAACGGACGGCCGGAACGATGTACCCGCGTGCCCGGAGCTTGACTGGCGATACAAATGCGCGCCGTCTTCGAGATCTGCACGACCGGTCTCGGCTCGTGAGGCAGCGGATCTCCATATCGCGGATTGTCCAGACAAACGCGGCAAGCCCGGATGTCGCAAAGAAGAGCGTCCAGCGTTTCGGATTTATCTCTCACGGGCCTCAGCGCGCCGCCTTTCCAAGAAGCACATCTCTCAGAACCACGGCATCGTTATGCGCCTCGTCATGCGCGCTATAGATAAGCGTGACGGTCTGCGCCTTTGCGAGTTTGCGAATGCGCTCCAGATCCGTCTCGTGTTCACGAAGCTCCGTCCGATACCGCCGCTGAAACTCGCTCCATCGCTCTGGATCATGCCCGAACCATTTGCGCAGTTCCGTGCTCGGGGAAATATCCTTGTTCCACTCGTCGAGCGCCGCCTTATCCTTGCTGACGCCACGCGGCCAAAGCCGATCAACGAGAATTCGAATTCCATCTTCTGGAGCCGCAGGTTCGTAGGCGCGCTTCAATCGCAGATGAGAAACTGGAACCCGCGTAACCGTCACCGCATGCCTCCGTGTAAAGCATCAGCCCAGCCCAATGGAAAAGCTCGCCGAGAGCCTGCACCTGGACACAACGTTCGGCAAATCAACGCCCAACGAATGGGGCCGCAACTCCCGCAGCGTCGCACCACAGGAAATAGGTTGGAACTGGTTCCGAACTAAAACGCGAGTTTCGAACGTCCAACCAATCCAAATACTGCATATCTGCTCCAATTATTCAGCAGACGTATAAAATGCCATCCATTACCCTGATTGCCGCTATAAATAAAAGTGACAGCAGATAAGATCGCACTCCCCTTGCAAATTCAGAGCTGACATTTATTCTCTACGGTGGTGAGGGCTCCGACCCTCTTCATTTCCACATTTCATCCCGGGACGGCCCGGCCCAGATAAAAGGGGCCCGATGTGGCTTGGATCGTTCTATTCATCGCTGGTGTTTTCGAGATTGTTTGGTCTTTCTTCCTCAAAAGGTCTGATGGCTTCACCCTGCTTGTGCCCTCGGCCATTACCGCCGTAACGATGTTCATCAGCGTTGTGCTACTCGCCAACGCTATGAAAACGCTACCGCTCGGAACGGCCTATTGTGTCTGGACGGGCATAGGGTCCGCAGGTGCGTTTCTGGCAGGAATTGTCTTCCTGGGAGAAGCTGCGACACCGCTCCGTTTCGTTGCGGCAGCCCTCATCGTTGCGGGCATCCTGCTGATGAATTTATCTCAAAGCTGAACTTTCCCGATCTATTTACATTTTGATCTCAATACTCTGACGTTCGCGGAGGCCTATTCGTCATGTTCGATAGCTATCACCCCCGGGATACGACATCGGTGTTCGATGTCTTCTTCTCGCTCAAGGGCACGCTGCCCAGAGAGCAGTGGTGTTTGGCGATGATCACCGCCGTCGCCGTTTTTCACTTGGGCATTTCACTGTTGCTCGCGGCTGGCGGACATCAGGACGTGCCGTCGATAGTGCTGATCGCGCTGTGGGCTTTCGCCTTCGTCTTCATCGTGTCGCTGCTGGTCGCAAAACGCCTGTTGGACATCGATCGTACGGTTTGGCTCGCTCTGACAATCACCGTTCCCGGGATTATCATGACCATCGGCTTTCTTTCGGGGTTTAGACTGACGGACGTGAACTCAGTGCTGCTGGCGGGCTATCTGGGAATGTTCATGGTTCCCGCATTGATCGCGTGCCTGCGTTACGAGAGCGACAACTGAATCCATCTTCGTCGGCTCTGAAGGCAGACGCCGGCAAGCGACTAACGCAGAAGATCCTCGTATGTCCGGTCCGTAAGCGACTTCAGAAACGCAATAAGATTGTCGACATCCTGCGATGAAAGCGGTGACGCTTGCAGCTCCGCGCGCGCAACGTTGTCCGCAACCTCGGGCGTATCCCAGTTCCGTCCGGTTTCCGGATTGATTTGGGCTTCCGAATTATGAGGCGAGAACCGCTGATGGAATAGAACGGCCGTTCGAAGCTCCTGGAACAGGCCATTGTGCATGTACGGACCGGTTACCGCGACATTGCGAAGTGTCGGCACTTTAAACCGTCCGCTCTGCGCAGGATCATCGATGGCCGCGTTTTCGAGAAGACCGTGATCGATGCGATCGGGCTTACTACCGTTCAGCCTTCGCACCGTATCGTTCTTCGGCACGCCCAAGTTATAATAGCGGAAGTTTGTAAAAAGCTCGGCCTTTGAGCCAGAAGACTCTGATGTCATGTGGCATGCGCTACAACGACCATCGGCGAAGAATATATCGCGCCCCTTGGACTCCGCGGCACTCAAGACGACTTCGCCGCGCAACGATCGATCGTACTTCGAATCGAACGGCGCAAAGTCTCTCGTGCGAAGAAACGCAGCCATCGCCTCCTCTGCAGCCGCAAACGCGCGCGGCGTATCGGACAAGACCTCGGGCCCGAACAGCGATGCAAAAGCTTCTTGATACTCCGGCTTCTCTCGCAAACGCTGGACGACACTCTCCTCGTCCGGCATTGCCATCTCTACGGGATTGAGAAGCGGGTCGCGTATTTGATCTTTCAGCGTCGAAGCGCGCCCATCCCAAAACATCCCGCCTATCGCTGCGCCACCGGCTGCACGATGAAATGCTGGCGTAAACGCGATGTACATAAGCGTCGGCGCATTGCGGTCGCCGAATGAACGCCCATCGCCGCCACGCGAAACGGCGCCATTGATCTCACCCAATGACCTCGGATCCGAAAACGCAAGTTGTGGAGAATGACAGCTCACGCAATTCTGCTTGCGGCTGAACGAGAGATCACGATCGCTGAACAGCTGGCCTCCGAGCGCCTCAAGCGCATCGAGGTTCGGAACCACTGCCGATTGCGAGAAGGCAGATATCGCAAAAGAGGCAAGGACCGACGCCGACAGCACAGCCGCCAACGCCAGTCCTCGTAAAGGGAACGTCGCCACCGTCGAGCCCCGGGGTTACTTATCGGCCGCCGGTCGGATCGTTACCTTAATGGAATCGTTCACGACACCACTCACCTGCACCACAACGGGTCCTTCACGTAGTTCGAAACGAACGCTTTTGCCCATGGTCTCGCATTCTTTTGCACCCGTGAAGGCCGTCGACTGAAGCAGCTCTCCACCCTGCACAACATCGATCCATGAGTGTTCCGATATCGTGACCTGGTACAGGCCCGGAGCCGGCACTTTCTCAATCGTGAACCAACCCGAGTAGCTACCTGGCGGAAGCGCCTGCTTCTTGATGCCAGGCGCAACCGGGAACTTAACGGACGTCGTCTGATCCAGCTTGACCTTTATCGCCTTCGCCGGAATGTCTGAAAGCGTGCCACCCACAGAGACGTCTTGCAGATCCTTGGCCGCCATCCACGCGGCTTCAGTTTCGACGGGCCATTTAAAGCCCGCACATTTGTCGTCTGCGCGGACCGCGCTCCCCATCGCCGCAGTCATGAGCGCGGCGATGAGGATGCCCGAAAACTTTCGAGCAGATGGGTTTTTTGTAATTGTCTGCATAGCTGTGTGCTTCACTCTCGACTTAGAATTTCCAGCGCATGTTGGCGTAATAGCTGCGTCCCATTTCCGGATACCCGTCCGCCAACTGGTAGTTATCGTCGAACAGGTTGCGTGCCGCCAGCATGAGGCTCGTACGTTCGTCGAAATCATACTCAGTCTGCAGGTTCGCCAAAGCAAAAGTACCCGTGCGATAATAGTTCTTGCCGTCAGTTGTCACCGTCCAACGATCGTTGGCGAATTCAACACTCGGCGTCACGCTCCACGCATCCGTGATTTGATACGTGAGGTAGCCAATGCCCTTCCACTCAGGAACGCCTGTCAGCTCGAACTTCGGATTCGTCGGATTAGTTACGTCACGCTGCAGCCACGTAACGTTGCCGCCAACCACCAGCTTATCGCTCACCGCATAGTCGACCGAGAATTCAACGCCATAGAAATTGCCATCACCAACGTTCTGACTTTGCGTAACGGCGTTGCCTTGGAAGATGAACGGCACAGACTGGATCATATTCGTCACGTCGCTGTAGAAGACAGCGGTCGCGACTTGGCTGTTACGCGCAAAATTGCTGGCCCAGCCGATTTCGTAGTTTGTAGCGCGTTCCGGAAGAAGCCCCGGATTCGACGTCGCTCCGCCGAAGCG
This sequence comes from Hyphomicrobium methylovorum, assembly GCF_013626205.1. NCBI lineage: Bacteria > Pseudomonadati > Pseudomonadota > Alphaproteobacteria > Hyphomicrobiales > Hyphomicrobiaceae > Hyphomicrobium > Hyphomicrobium methylovorum. The sequence goes on along the minus strand of NZ_QHJE01000001.1, from coordinate 2,968,893 downwards.
CGAGCTGAAACGTTCGAAAATCGTCGGGAAACGAGTGCGGTCAGAGACGCTCGCGTGCAACGTGTCGGTGTCGTTGTAGCGATAAATAATAGCACTCTGCCAATTGAACGCGTCCGAGTCCTTCTTGTTGTACTCGAACATCCCAAGGTCGGTCGTAAATTCTTCCGCCTTGTAGAGCTTGCGCCAGTCGTAGCTGACACCCGCAACAACATCGATCCGCTTCGTTAAATGAACGGTATTCTCGAGCGCCACCGAATAGGTGTCTTCGATATCGAGCTGCTCAGGCTCCTGGAAGCACGGGAGAATGGAACCGCAAGGCCGACCTCGCACGTTGTAGGCCTGCGTTTCCGCGTGCTGATCGCGACGGAAGTGAAACGACGCTTTCAGCGTATCCCATTCCGTAATGTCGGTAGCGCCGAGGATGCTGCCACCTGCTGCCCAATCTTTGTAGTCGCTCCGGAAGGCCTTCGGCAGGCTCTGCGTCGTCTGCTTGGGATCGTCATAGCTCATAAGCTGATCGGAAAATGTCGTGTAATACATCTTCGTCTCGACGAACGAAGCCGTTCCGATCTTCGTATGCGAGAGCCAGTACAGATTTTCCTGCTGCGTATTTGGCCAGTCCCAATACCGTTGCGTCGCGACCGGATCGGTCGTGTGGTAAGGAGCGCCCTTCCCACTATTGATCCTCTGATAGTTGATCGAGTAGTCATCCGTCGCATTCGGCGTCAGACCGAACTTGGCGTTGATCTGCCAGTTGTTCTTGTAGGAGTTCTCGCGCTCGCCACCATTTTCGTTAGGCGTCGGCGTGAAGTCGTTCGATAAGAACCAACCATCCGTATCCAGAACGGCGCCGCTGACCTGAGCGTAATAGCCTCGTTGCTTGGTCCCAAGCGAAGCGTAGGTTTTATATCCCTCATACTGGCCGTCGGTACCAAACAGCAGGCCGCCCTGAACCTGGGCATCGAGCGCTTTGGTGGGCTTCTTCGTAACGAGGTTGATCGCGCCGCCGAGACCGCCCGGCCCATTGAGAACGGACGTGTACCCCTTCGCAATCTGCACTTCCGAAATGTCAGCCGTCTGGAAACTTGAGAAATCGATGCGGTTATCAGCCGGTCGATAGATACGAATACCGTCGATAGACAACGGCACCTGCCAGCGATCGAACCCGCGTACGAAAATCAGCTGCTCGTTGCGGCTTCCGCCGGAATTCGAAGCGGAAACGCCCGGAGCCAACGACAATGCCTGATCGAGCGTGTTCTTCGAGAAGGTCCACATCGCGTCGTTCGTGATCGACGATCCGCCGACCATGTCGAGCTGCCCGAGCGTAAAGACCGCCGCGCTCCCTGGCAGGCCAGCGTTCGGGCTGGAGATGCTGCCGTCTCCCTCGCCGTCGGAATCAGATGTCTGATTGCTCGCTTCACCCGAGGCCGTTTCCGTGCCAGCCGCCTTCGGTTTGTACTTAGGCCGTTGCTGAATACGCTGCTTCGGCGAAGCGACCACGACTGGCGGCAATGGCACCGACGTGACGTCGCTCTGATTGTTACTCGCCGCTTCCTGGGCCTGCAGGTTTCCTGCCGTCGTTGCCATGAGTGCTGCGCAAAGAGACACGCAAATTCCGCGTTGACGCATTTTTCTAGTTTCCCCACCAATCGATATAGCTTTGTAACTATGTCGACAAGCGAAGTCTTCTCAAACATAAAATCCGCACAGCGATCATTTCTGACAGCCTGCGTGGCCTTCTTATCTCAAATAACAAAATATCTAGTCAAAACAATGTTTTGCGAGGACGTTAAAATTGCAATCGCACACCATTGACGCCGCGTCGGAAAGACTCGTCACGTAATAGCCGAGTCGCTATCGCGCAAAAATACCTACAGCGGCGCAGCCAGCCTCACCGCATGCAGCCAAGGCGAGCTCAAACTCGCGGAATTCACCCTCCGCTGAGAAGAATCAAAAAGCGCCAGGGAGAGGTCCCTGACGCTCACAACCTCTTAAACGACAGCGGCCATCATCAACGGCAGATGCGGCGTCCATTTCGCCACCAGCAGTGACGAGGTCCGCGCCACGGGCCAACCCAGCGACAATGCCGACGGCCGTTCCGCCACCAGCAACGGTAGCGAACCTGCTCCGTTATTCCAGGTGCTTTGGAAGTCTTAAGCGCATGAGCATCGGTTGTAATAACCGCTGCATTCGCGCTCGGACTTGTAATGACGTCAGCAAATGCGAAAACACAGAAAAGTGCGATAAGCGGAAGCAATATTCTCATTATTATCTCCCTTACTTTACATGTTATCTCGCGGATCAGTGAGCTATAGAACGAACGATAGTCACGTTAGCAATTCTGGTACGTCACAACAGCAGGGCCAACAAGAAATTCATCTGAATGACGGCACATGGTTGCCAAGGCACTGAATAATATAGTCAGGCTCGTATAAAAATGTCCTTAGCACGTTAGTGCCTGCTGGATCCAATCGATTTAGCATCCAAAATGCAAATGCGAAATCTGGATTGACCTCGGAACGCACGGAGATTGGCGGAGAATGTTCGAACCCAATACCCCTTCAAAGATCGAAGTCCCCTCGCCTTTTGGGAGACGCTCGAAGATTGCGGAGCTTTCGCACGCTCGCCCGATTTCAAAACGCATTGCCACTACGACATGACGTCATCAGCAATACAGCTTTCTGGACTTTTGAGTTTCACGATTGCAGTGCTGGTGTTCTTCGCGGGCGTCAGCATCAACAAAGTGGTCAAACCGATAGGCCGCTGGAACATCCCGGAAGCCGTAACCGGCGGAATGCTCGCGGCAATCATAACTCTCGGCGTTTACGTATTTTTCGGAACCGAAATCGCGTTCACGCTGGACGCGCGTGATTTGCTGCTGCTCTACTTCTTTGCCGGCATCGGCCTCAACGCCAAATTCAACGATCTCGTTTCAGGTGGCCCCCCCCCTCGCTGTGCTCCTGGGGCTTACCCTGGCCTATCTCGTCATACAAAATCTCGTTGCTTCGGCCAGCGTCGTTGCGTTGGATCTGCCGCACGGCATGGCCCCTCTCGTCGGCTCGGCATCGCTGATCGGAGGACATGGCACAACGATCGCGTGGGCGCCGATATTCACGGAACGCTTCGGGCTAACCAATGCTCTTGAAATCGGCATCGCCTCCGCAACGCTTGGATTGGTCATCGCAAGCCTCGCTGGCGGACCGATCGCAAGCTTCCTGATCGGCCGTCATCAGCTGAGCGGAGCACCAACGTAGGACCCTTTAGTCGGAATCCCCGATGACCTCGCCAAACCCGAGGCCGACGACATCAATCACATTGAACTCTTACGCACCATCTTCGTTCTGAATGTCGTTATCCTGATTGGCGTAGCACTTGATGAAGTCGTCGCCAAAACGGGATTGAAGTTACCGTTGTTCGTCATTTGCCTTCTCGTCGGAATCGTCGCCACAAATACCATTCCGCTCGCGTTCCCCGCAGCCAGATGGCCGACACGCACGCGCGCATTGGCACTGATCTCGGACCTATCTCTCAATATCTTCCTAGCCATGTCTTTGATGAGCATGCAGCTCTGGACACTTGGCGGCATGGGACCAGCGCTTGCAATTATTCTGGCGCTGCAGACGGCCGTCGCGGTTGCATACATAATCTTCGTCGTTTTCCCGATGATGGGACGGAACTACGAAGCCGCCGTGCTCTCCGCAGGGTTCACGGGTATAAGTCTCGGCGCAACACCAACGGCCATCGCGAACATGTCAGCGGTGACAAAAGTACACGGTGCCTGCGCAAGAGCCTTCATCATCCTACCCTTGGTATCCGCGTTCTTCATCGACATTGCGAACGCCATCGCAATCGGCTTCATGGTCCGCTAGTCATAAAGCGCGTCGGAGTAGTCCTCGACCCTGTGTCGATACAGGACGCCACCGCTGCGTAACTACAGATATGGGTAACTCCATGAGAATTCTGCATACCGCAGACTTACACCTCGGCCGCCAGTTCAACGGAATCCCTCTCGAAGAGGATCACCAGGCGATCCTCGATCAAATTGTAAGCGCCGTTAAAGCCTCGTCCGCCGACGTCCTCATTATTGCTGGCGATATATTCGACCGCGCGAACCCGCCAGCAACAGCCGTTCGTCAGTTCAATACGTTCCTTTCACGCATCGCGTCCGAAACCTCGGCCGCAGTCGCGATGATCGCCGGCAATCACGACTCAGGCGATCGCATCGCATCAATGTCTGTGATGACCGATGCAAAGCGCGCGCTTATTCGCGGCGTTATAAGCGCCGACGAAAAACCTCTGCTGCTGCACGATGCTCACGGGGTCGTTGCCTTCTCCGGCTTACCCTTCTCATACGAATTCGCGGCACGAGAATGCTTTGCCGACGAAACAATGCAAACCCCGGAGCACGTGCTTGCCGCACAAGTTGCAGCAGCGCGAAACAATGTTCCTGACGGCGCACGCTGGGTTGTCATCGCTCATGCTTTTGTGGCGGGCGCGCAGGGAAGCGATAGCGAACGGCCGCTTGCGCGCGTGGGCGGAATCGAAACGGTCCGACCAGAAATCTTCGAAGGCGCACATTACGTCGCGTTGGGTCATCTGCATCGCCCTCAGTTCGTCGCCCAAACTCACATTCGATATTCAGGATCTCCATTAGCCTTCGGCTTCGACGAGGTAGATGCTGCAAAATCCATGAACCTCGTGGAAATCGACGCGGCAGGCATATCGACAACGGAAGCAATTCCATTCAAGCCACTGCGCGGCATCCGTATCCTCAAGGGCAAGCACGCAGAGCTGCTGCTCAGCGAGCCTTCGACGGACTTCGTCAAAGTCATTCTGACCGATGACACACCTGTTATCGACGCCATGAAGCGCATGCGTGCAATATTTCCGAACGCTTGCGATCTAACGTACCAGCGGGACGAACGCCCGCGCGAAACCAAACCTCTCGAAAGATCGAGCGTACGATTGAGAGACCCGATCGAAGTCGTCGGCGACTTCCTGAACAGCGTCAGCAACGAACCGATGACAGAAACGGACCGCAGCATCGTGACCTCAGCTCTCCATTCCATCGAAAATGGCGAGGAGGCAGCGTGAGGCCAGTAAGACTGACAATGCAGGCCTTCGGTCCTTACCCGGGACGCGTCGCAATCGATTTCCGCAGCGCGGTCGATGCGGGCCTTTTCGGCATCTACGGGCAAACCGGTTCCGGAAAATCCACCATCTTTAGCGCGATGACGTTCGCACTATTCGGCGCACCCGCAAAGCCGGATCAGGAACCGACATCGCTGCGTTCCGATCATGCGGATCCCGCCTTGATGACCGAAGTCGAGTTCGTGTTCGACATCGGAAACCGTCGCTATGTCATAGTTCGGCGGCCCGAACAGAAGCGGCCGAAGCAACGAGGAAATGGAGAGACCTCAACCCCGCATGAGGCTTTTCTTTTTGAGGCCACCGGGCAAACGCTCGAGTCGATCAGCGAGAACCAACGCGGAAAGATCATCGCCGAGAAAAAGGTCGGACTGGTCGATCAGGCGGTCTCGGATATGCTGGGCTATGGCGCCGACCAATTCCGCCAGATCGTTCTTCTGCCACAAGGCCGGTTCGAAACATTTCTTGCTGCAAAAACGAAACAACGTCTCGAAATCCTTCGTGATCTCTTTGATGTCTCGCTTTACCGCAACCTCGCAGCCAAGCTGAAAGCAGACGCCAAAGCCGTTGAAGATCGAGTGAGCCACGACCGACACGTCTGCGCGGGTCGTCTCGCAGCCGAAGGCTTCGAAAGTACCGACGCCTTGAGCGACGGGATCGTCAGCGCCGATGCGCATCATGCTGATTTGATCGAAGCCGAAAAGACTGCACTCGGGCTTTTTACAGAGACGCAGACAGCCGTCACCAATGCCGAGAAAATCGAAGCGCTCTTCAAAGCGTCTGAAACGGCTGCGAATACCATAACCGCGTTTGAAGAAAACAAAAACGAGATGAAGGCTCTGGCTGAGCGCGTCACAAAGGCGGAACGAGCACGTTCCCTGCTTGACGTAGAAGCGCACGTCACGACCTTCGCCACCGATGTCGCAACGGCCGAAAAGAAATTGCAGAGCGCTCAACTCCACGTCGAGCAAGCGGTAGACGCAGCAAACAAAGCAGCGGAGCAACTAAAGAAAGAAATCGATCGAGCAGATGAGATCGATGTTCTGCGCCGGAACATCGAAGAACTCGAACGCCACGCGTTAGTGCTGAAGAAATCAGCAGACCTAAAAAGCGAGGTCGACAAAGCACACGCAGCCGAGCGCGCTGCAAGTATCGACCTGGACCAAGCTCAACGAAGGCTGACAGACCTCCAAAGCGCAGGTCAGAAGAAATCGGAGGCGCTCAAACTCGCGCACCAGAGAGACGCTCAGCGGAGCGAAGGAACAATCCAGCTTCATACGCTGAGCGCAGCTCTTGTCGAAGCCACGGCTTTTGAGAAAGCTGGCGATGACGTTCAAAAGGCGAGCGTCAATGTCGAGCAACGAAACGCAGCCCACGAAACCGCGAAGCGCCAAGCCGAGGCCGCAAAATCCGCATACGAGGTTGCAGAGCAAAGCTTCTCTGCCGCTCAGGCTCTGCATCTCGCCTCGAGACTAGAGCCGGGCTCCCCCTGCCCCGTTTGCGGCTCGACCAACCATCCAGCACCCGCAACGCACGCGGTCGAGCACGTCGAAACCGAGCAAACATTCCGAGACGCGAAAAACGCTTGGCAGCAGACAGACGCAGCCGCACGTGACGCCGCGGAACACTTAGCGTCAGCCCGCAGCGTGCTGCAGGACCGCCAGAACAGGCTCGAAGACCTACAAAAGCCCGCAGACAGCGCATCATCTCTGAATACGAAAATCCAAGACATAAAACGCACCCTCGAACATCTTGGGCCTCAGATAGACCTTTCCCAGGCGAACGCCGAGTTCGAGCAATTGAGCAATGACATCGAAACGCTCAAGCAACAGATTGAGACATTGCGAGATGCGCACTCTGAGTGTTTGAGAAAAAAATCAGAGGCACGCGTTCGCCTGGAAGAAACTCTATCTCCCATTCCTGAAAGCCTGAGAAATCCCGAAACTCTCTCGTCCGCCAAACAAGCTGCATCAGAAGCGTACAAGTCGCGCCTCGTCGCAAAAGAAACCGCCGAACGGATTGCGCAAGAGTCCCGCGAGGCGGCTCTGACCGCGCAGAAAGATCAGCAAGCCGCCGACAGCGCCCTCTTGGATTGTCGCGAACGTCACCGGAACGCGATCACCATTTTCGAATCCCGGCTTGCCGAGAGCGGGCTCACCGCCGATGATTTCCTCGTTCTGAAACCTGCAATCAAGACCATCGAAACAGATCGAGCGATCGTGGCGGATCATGATCGCAAGTTGGCACTAGCAAAAGACACTGCTGCAAGTGCAGCAAAAGCCATAGACGGCAAAGCCCGTCCTGATCTCATAAGCCTCATGGCACGTCAGAAAGAAGCCGGAGAAAAGCTGGCCGAAGCTTCCGATCAGCGATCTCATGCCAAGGCCAAGCTAACGCAGCTCATTAAACTTCGCGACGAACTCGCCGACACATTCCGAAAGCTCGACGAGGAAGAAGCCACTTCCGGGCCGCTGCGCAAACTCGCGGCCCTCATGAACGGCAACAACAAACAGAACCTCGATCTGGAAACGTTCGCCATCGGCGCGATGTTCGATCAGGTTCTCGAAGCCGCCAACCTGCGTATTGGCCCGATGACGAATAATCGCTACCGGCTGGAACGAGATCTGGATATCGGCCGCGGACGTCGCGGCCTCGACATTCAAGTGTTCGACACGCATACGGGCAAAGCGCGGTCGACAAGCACGCTATCCGGCGGAGAAACATTCATTGCCGCCTTGGCTCTCGCGTTAGGACTCGCCGACGTCGTTGAAAGCGCCAGCTGCAAGATACGCCTCGACACCATTTTCATCGATGAAGGCTTCGGCAGTCTGGACACCGAGAACGGCGCGGGCACCCTCGACCAAGTGCTCCAGGTTTTGAGCAAGCTCGTCAGCCAGAACCGCTCAGTCGGCATCATCTCGCACGTTCCCCTCGTGCAGGAAGCCATTCCAAACGGTTTCTACATACGCAAAGACATCGCCGGTAGCACCGTGGAAACCAAGATCGCAATTTGAACAGTGATGGCGCAACAAAAGAGACGCGCATGTCCTCCTACACCGATTGCGCTTGAGGCCCGACGCGTCTGACGACCACTGGGATTGATTTATAAGACGGTGTTCCGCTTCGCCGATCATACTGATCGACTGCGATGAGGCTGTTGGCTTCGGGATAGTAAGTCGCAACGGAACCCGCGGCGATATCGAACGCAACTGCGGTCAGGCCGCTCAGCGTGCGCGGTTCGTCGCCATCGTTGCACACCGTTTCTATGTCGACAGTGTCACCATGGTGCAATCCACGCGCCTCCAGATCGGAAGCATTCATGAAAATGATATCGCGGCGGCCGGTTATACCGCGGTAGCGATCGTCCAAGCCGTAGATCGTCGTATTGTACTGATCGTGACTGCGCACAGTCGCGAGGACAAGCGCGCCGGGTTGTTCGCAGCGCGGGTCCTCTTCGAGCCCGCCGACAACGAGGAACTCCGCCTTTCCTGATTTCGTCTTCCACTCCCGACGAGACGCAGGAACCGACAGACGGAAGCCACCGGGCAGCTCGATACGCTCATTGAAATCGAAGAAATCCGGAAACACGGCTTCTATCTTTTCGCGGATCAGGCTGTAGTCCGCAACGAGGTCATCCCAAGGAACGTTCGTATCGGGGATCGCGGCCATTGCCAGACCGGCGACGATTGCCGGTTCCGACTTCAGATGCTCCGACGCAGGTTTCAGACCACCCGAGGACGCATGCACCATCGCCATAGAGTCTTCGACCGTCACCGTTTGCCGCCCGGTATCCTGCATATCGAGTTCAGTCCGCCCAAGGCAGGGTAGAATAAAACTCTCCTTGGCGATGAGCAGATGCGATCGGTTCAACTTCGTCGCAATATGCACGGCAAGATCAAGCTGACGCATTGCGTGAAACGTTACGTCTGGATCAGACATCGCCACCGCAAGATTGCCACCCAGGCACACCAACGCCTTAGACTGCCCGTTGACGATCGCTTCGATGGCCTCAACGGCGTTATGCCCCTTCTTACGTGGCGCCTTGATGCGAAAAACGGCTTCGAGATTATCGAGCAGATCCTTCGATGGGTTTTCAGTGATGCCGACAGTCCGATCACCCTGAACGTTCGAATGTCCACGCAGCGGGCAGATGCCGGCGCCTTCCTTGCCGATATTACCCCGCATCAGAAGCAGGTTCGCGATCTGGTTGACGTTCGATGTCCCGTGGCAATGCTGCGTAATGCCCATGCCGTAGCAGATGATGACCCGATCGGCTTCAGCGTAGATCTTCGCAGCCGCCTCGATATCCGTCCGCGACAAGGCTGAGTAGCGCTCGATCTGCGCCCAATCGGTCGCATCGATGTTCCGAACAAGCGCATCGAACCCTTGCGTGTGCTCGGCAATAAACGCACGATCCAGAATGCCTTTCCGGCCTGCCGCCGTTTCCGCGCGATCCATTTCAAGCAAGGACTTCATCATGCCCTTGAGGACGGCGACATCGCCGCCGATGCCAACCTGATAATATGACGACGCAATCGGCGTCGATCCAAGCGTCACCATCTCGAAGGGATTCTGCGGTGCCTGGAAGCGCTCCAGCCCACGCTCTCGTAGGGGATTGAAAACCACGATTTTGCATCCGCGCTTGGATGCCTCGCGAAGCGTACCAAGCATGCGCGGATGATTGGTGCCCGGATTGTGGCCGATGCAGAAGATCGCGTCGGCATGATCGAAGTCCTCGATCGTCACCGTTCCTTTGCCAACGCCGATCGAGTCCGGAAGACCGACGCTCGTCGCCTCGTGACACATATTCGAGCAGTCGGGAAAATTGTTGGTGCCGAATTCGCGAACGAAGAGTTGGTAAAGAAATGCGGCCTCATTCGAGGTGCGCCCGGATGTGTAGAACTCCGCCATGTTCGGATCAGGCAAGGCCTGCAGCGCTCGACCGATGCGAGCAAACGCCTCCTCCCACGCGATTGGCTGAAACTTATCCGTCGCGCGATCGTAGACCATCGGATGCGTTAGGCGGCCCTCGCCTTCAAGCGCGTAGTCGGACCAGCTCCAAAGCTCCGAAACCGTGTGATTGGAGAAAAACTCCGGCGTCGTGCGTTTGCTCGTTGCCTCCCAAGCAACCGCTTTCGCTCCGTTTTCGCAGAACTCGAACGACGACGTGTGACGCGGATCCGGCCAAGCGCAGCCAGGACAGTCGAACCCAGTGGGCTGGTTCATCGACAGCAGGCTGCGGACTTCTCGCGACACTGCCATCTCATGGCTTAGCGCCTTGGCCACCGCCTTGAGAGCACCCCAACCGCCCGCAGGTCCTGAGTACGTCTCAACACCCGGAACCGCGCGCTTACTTGCTTTGGTGTGCGTACCCTTGAAGGGTTGCTCCGACATTCTCGGCTTTTGATCGAATGTTTCGCCGGGAGACGGATGGCCGTTATCGCGGCGCTGCTGTTGCCGCTCGCTTTCAAGGCCGGAAACGTAATGGGGGTTGCGCGCCATGATGAACTCCAGACTTGGACGAGGCCAGACCAACAGAACATGGAAGACGGCTAAAAGCGGTACAAGTTCCTTATCGAGCTTTGCGAAGGCCAAACACTAACACAACCATGACCGCCTGACATGGATTGATGGCAACTGCCGCGACGGTCAGCAGCCCACGCGGATGGAAGGTATCGGCAATTTAAGGCGCATCCAAATGGATTAACGCGGTGCGCATCGGCGCGCTCGACAATTGCAGTAGCCCATTCATCGCGTCGCTATAGTCCATGATGAGAAACAGAGGCGACGTGATGGAAAGCGCCGACATCACCACCGCCACGTAGACCAGACCATTCCTTGGCGACGTCAGTCCGAAAACACCGAAGATGATCGCCAGCCACGAGGCGAGAATAAATAGAAACGGCCACGAAATATCTGACCCCGTCGACGTGATGATCTGCCAGCGTGTTTGAATAATATCCGACGAAATATCACGCATGCGTGTCGCAGCTTCCCGATGAAAATCATCTGCGGGCTTAAGCTGTAGAATTTGTTGATCGGCTCGAGAAAGAAGATCGCCGAGGGTCTGTCTTTCAAATCCCGACCGTTGCGGAAACGTCGGGTAGTCTCCTGCGGGATGTGGCTGGGACGGCCAAGAGTCAGCGATGGCGGCAGCGAGATACGTCCGCAAATCTTTTCGGATCGGATCGCCCTCCGCGCCGTAGAGACGCAAGCGATGATCGAGATCAATGAAGTTCGCGCTCAATAGCGCCAGTTCTTTGTCGTAATTATCAAAGCGGTTTTTGGCGTTGGACGTGAGCAAGCCGAGAACCAACGCTGAAAACGTCAAGAGCATGCCCATCAGCAAGCGGATGCTGTCGAACGTTTCGTGGCTGGTGTGACGTTCTTGAAGCTTGGTCCGTGCAAACCAACCGGCCCAGGCGCTGGCCAAAAGCACGAGAAACACGAGAACAGGAAACACGATATCCATGCGCCGCGTTCTCCTCGCCGCGCACGCACTCGTCACGGCATACTTGAAAAATGATCGTCGTCTTGGATCAGGCCAACCGTCGAGATTTGGACGGCTTTGCAATATCCGGCGCCGACCGATGGGCGCTAGTAAAATTCACGGAAACTAGGCCTGTCTACACCCGCCTGGGACGGGCGGCTCAAAAAAGCGGGCTATTTCAATAGCCACCACCAGGGTAAACCAAACACGTGCCCCACCGGCGGCTCCCGCCCCGGCACTGTCGTCTCTCGATTGCCAACCGCAAACGAGATGTCCTTGCCCTAAAAAAATTCCCGCGCGATCCGGAGATCGCGCGGGAATGAAATCGTCCATCTCAATCTTCAAACCGGCTTACCAGCCGTATGACAAGCGAGCGTAATAGACCGACGGTGACGGCTCGTTGCTGTGCGTCTGAGCGGTGATCGTTCCAGCGGCATTGCGCGTCGTCAGAATGCGATCGTCGTCGGTGCGCAGGAGGTTGCTGGCCGACAGAGTCAGCACAGCCTGATCAGCCAGCCCAATCCGCACCGAGGCATCCAGGCGATCGAGATTCGAGAAGCTCGTGTGCTGGAACGTACCATTCACCTGCTCGATGTCTTGATCGTAGGCGTAGGTGCGATTGTAACCAAGACCGAACGTCGTCGACCAAGCACGCACGTAGTAGTCGGCACCGATGTTCGTGATCAAATCCGGCTGCTCGGCGAAGCGACGTGTCTGTCCGGTCTGCTGATCGGTCAATTCGGACTTCATCGTGGTCCCGTTGGCCCACAGCGTCAAATCCGGAAGCCCGATCATATGCATCGGCAGGCGGCCTTCGAGTTCCACGCCGTAAAGCTCACCGTCACCGGCGTTGCGCGGCGTAGAAATCCACCGATTTGACGGTCCCTCTCGCGTCAATGTTCTTTCGATCTTGTCCTCGAAGGACCGCGCGAAGAAGTTGGCAGATACGATGCCTGTACGCTGGAACAGGAAAACGTCGGTGCCGACATCCAGTCCCCAAATTCGTTCCGGCGAAACATCAGGATTGCCGCGCATATCCGGATCGGCAATCGAACCAGCACCGGAAATAACTGTCGGAGTGAGCTCACGCAGATCGGGACGACGCAGAGTGCGCGCAATTCCAAGCCTGAAATCGACGTTGGGAGCCGCCTCAAGCTTGTATTGGATGGACGGGTTCAAATCCGCCGCGTCCTTGTCCGAACTGTTCCTCGTGAAATCCATCGTATCGGTCACGCTGTATTCAAACCGCAGACCGAGCGTCAGCAGATCGCGACCGAAAACCGAAAACGCATCGCTTACGTAAGCGTGATAGATGCTTTCGCTAACCTCGTAGTTGCGTTCCGGAAGCGGGACATTGGCAATGCCGCGCACTTCGCTCTCGGCTCTCTGCGTCTGCGCCCAGCCAATTCCGGCTTCGAGCTGATGCCCGCTGATGCGCGTCGTCACCGTGCCGCCAGAGGCAATACGTTCTAGATCGATAGGAACGAAGCGCGGATCTTGCACGGCAGGCGAACCGCCCGGCAAGGTCGTCCGTGTGGACCTGCGCGTGGTATCCTCGCGGCCGCGTTGATAGTCGAAGAATACGCTCGAGCTGGAATACCCGTTGAACGCATGCTGCCATTCGAGATAGCTGCCGTAGGTTTCCCGGGTGCGATGACGAATTTCGTGCGTATCGCGATTAACCGAGGCCTGGTTGTTGGCAAGCCGGAGCGTGTGCTGATCGCGAAATTCGTTCGTGCGCAGGTAGCTCGGCGCGAAAATAATCGTGTTCGCCGGGTCGATCGCGAGTTCGAAGCGAGACAGGAATGTGTACTCGTCAAACTTCCGATGCTGATCGACGAGTTCGCCGCCCCTCCGGACTGTTCCGTTAGCGCCGAAAACGTACTCGTCCGAGCTCTCCTGAACGAGCCGGCGCTGATAGCCACCACCGATGAAATAGCGAAGAGCACCGGCTTGCCCGCCTTGCCACGCGGAGAATTCGCCCGGCGTGCCGTTGCCTTCAACGTATCCGCTGCCAATCGTGATCTGTCCGCCCGTCGGTCCAAAATCGCGGCGCGTAATGATGTTGACGGTGCCCGCAGCACCGCCTGATTCCATGCTGGCGAGCGGGCTGCGTGTAATCTCGATGCGTTCGATGAAGCTCGCCGGAATACGGTCCACTTCCATGCTGCGGCTGGAATCGCCGTCGATGAGCGGACGGCCGTCGAGCAGAACCTGCGTGTATTCCTTGCCGATACCGCGAAGCTTGATGTCGCGCGAGCGATTGACGCCTGGGAAGGTAACGCCGGGCAGGCGCCGCACCGCGTCGCCGATACTCATGCTGTTGAACTGCTGAAGTTGAGCGCCTTCGATCACGACGGTGGCATTCGGGGCGTCCGACCGCGCCGTCATCGCACCCACGGTGGAATTGGTGATCGCGTTGCCGGTATCAATCTTGGAATGAGCAGCGGAGTTATCGGTCGAAGGATCGGAAGGGGGTGCCGCTGGAGCCTGCGAGGGGGCTGTTGACGTGCTCTGGACGGGCTTTGCCTTCTTGGCCGGCGCTTTTTTTACGGGCTTTGCCGCGCCGCCGGCCGTAACAGTTACCGGAGGTAGAGAAGTTTCCGCATCCTGTGCAGAAACGAGCGTGCCCGAGCCAGCCAGAACCAACGCCGCACAAACAGTGCGAGCCCCCAAATCCCACGTCATTCCATTTCCCCCAAGACTTAAACTTGAACGGGAAAATTAAACACCGATTATAAGTATACAATATTGTATACAAAAAAGAGGCACATTCGGGATGCGCAGATGCTCAACTGCCACAGAATGCAACGCCTGCAGATCGATTCGAAGCAAGCGCCCTTAGAAAAATATAATTAGATTACTTGGCGTTGCGCAATCTGACGGCGGCGTCTGAAATGCCGCCGTGACCACATAAGAACGCCTGTGAAAAGCAATAAGATGAGAACCACAGACGTTACGATGTTGATAGACGCGGACCAGAGCCCTGCCCAATTGCCTTCATGGAGCAGCTTCGGCCAATTGCGCGGCATGGCCACGAGACCGGTCGTCGAAACGAGGTAGTTTCGGGACTCCCCGTCTTCGACGAAGCGGGCTTCAATAGCTTTGTTCCTCAAACGGAGCGAAAGCATCGTCGACAAATCTCTTTCCCGCCCTGCGATACGAAGCGCTTCAAGAATTGTGGCCGGCGCTGTATCCGCTGCGATACGCGGGGGCGGTCCGGCAAACGTAACCTTGTAGACCATCGCCAGTCCGCTAAGCGGCGCAATAACGACGAGCGGCAGAGCGATCCAAGCCGACGCCGTGTGCCAGCCACTCGCCGTGTTACGCAATGGCCGGGTGCCCATCACAAGGCCGATCAAAACCAGCGCCAGCATGGCGAACGTCGACGCGGTCACCGCCCATCCGCCGTCGAGAAGTAATCTTTTATGGATATCACGCGCGACCGAAAACACCGAAAGCGAGGTACTCGTCTGGCTGGCGGGCTCGCCAGTCGCGAGATCGATTTCCAAACCGCCGCGCTTGTCGAGAACGAGCGTGCCGAGGTGCCCATGAATAAAGATGCGCTTCGTCGCGCCTTGCGGATCGTGCTTGGCCAGCGCCGCCTCGACTTGAGCAACGTCGACGGAATTAGGCTTTAGCGCCGAAGCCACGACTGCAGGTTCAAACGATAGAATTAGAGCAGTCACAAACACGGCCAGCAACGGCAACGAGAATATGAGCGCCAGCCATCGGTGCAGGCGAAGTGTCCAGGCTTTCAGCAAGTCGAACTCAATTGTTTAGGAGTTAGAGGGGCGAGGAGAAAAACAGGCCCCACACGCGTCCAGACGCACGCAAGACCTGCTTCGCGCTTCATATAGCGATCGGATCGCATTTAGCCAGCGGTGTATTCCAGGCTAATCCAGATTGCTTTCGACGCGCGCCCCATCGGCCACCTTTAAACGCAGCGCCGCATTCTCTTGCTCAAGAGCCGCCAGTCTCTCTTTCAAAGGCTGAAGCATGTCCTCGATTTGGGGCACCGAGAACCGCGGCGTGATGTGCTGCGGACAGTTCCAATCATAACCCTCCACATGGATGATGATGCCGCGCTCAACCCTGGCGGCATAACCGTCCTGAAGCTTCGCGGCGATTTCAGGCTCGGTCTCGGGATCGATGATCGACGCATGCCCAATCAGCTTCAGCCGCTGTCGATTTGGGTAATCCATCAAGAACAGCGCCACGCGATCGTCGCCGCTCAGGTTCCCAGCGCTGACATACTGACGATTGCCGCGATAGTCCGCAAAGCCGATCGTGTGCGCGTCGATGACCTTCAGAAATCCCGGAAGTCCGCCGCGATGCTGCACATAAGGCCACCCCGTCTCAGAGACTGTAGCCATGTAAAAGCTGTCGCGCGCCGCGATGAATTCCGCTTCGTGAACGGTCAGCGGATCACTGCCCGCTTGAGGCTGGCCGATCATACGGGCGTAGGACGCGCGCGAGCCCTGCTCCGCCTGAATTTTTTGTACCCGGGGTGTGAACATCAGGTCTGCAAACCGGTGTCTCATAGCGTTCACTCCAACCTGGCGTGCCGGCGTCGTTCGACATCAGCCAACGACGTCTCATTTGCGGCTGCCTGCCCCCTCCGTCTCCCAGAACTCGTGCTCTCGGGATCCCGATTATTCGCTCGCCGCAGCCAGATAAGTAGATGTTTCCAAAAATCAGAGGTAGATAGAGAAATCGGAACCCTTATTCCCAAAATATGGAAGGATAGATGGATAGGTTCGAGGCAATGTCTGTCCTCGTCGCGGTGGTCGAAGAGGGAAGCTTATCCGCTGGCGCGCGGAAGCTAGGAACGCCGCTCGCGACCGTCAGCCGTAAGGTCTCGGATCTCGAAGAGCATCTGGGCACCAAGCTCCTAATCCGAACGAGCCGCCGCGTAGCACTGACGGACGCGGGGCGCGGCTATCTCGAAGCCTCCAAGCGGATCTTGGAGCAAGTGGGCGAAGCCGAGCGGATCGCAACCGGTGAGTACAGCGAACCGAGAGGCCAGCTCTCCATCACCGCCCCAGTCGTGTTCGGCCGCCTGCACGTCCTGCCGATCGCCGCCGATTTTCTTATCGCCCATCCGAAGATCGATCTTCGCATGTACATGATCGATCGCAACGTGAGCCTGATCGATGAGCATCTCGATGTCGGCGTGCGTCTGGGACATCTTGAGGACAGCGCACTGATAGCGGTGCGGGTCGGAACGGTTCGCCGCGTAATTTGCGCCAGTCCCTCCTACATCGCGCACGCTGGCATGCCGAAGGTGCCTGAAGATATCCAGAACCATGATGGGATTACGCTTCAGGGATTCTCCACGTCTCCCGGCTGGCGCTATCGCGGCGATAACGACGAGCTAACCGCAGAACCGCGCACACGCGTTTCCGTAAACACTGTCGAAGCTGCCATCGATGCCGCAAGCCAAGGCCTTGGTGTGGTGCGCGTCCTCTCTTATCAGGTCGTCGAGGAGATCAAGTCGGGCGCGCTCGTGCCGCTGCTCGAAGCATACGCGCCGGAGCCGATCCCCGTGCAGCTGGTCTATCCGGGGAAAGGCATGCTCCCGGTGAAGGTGCGGGCGTTCCTCGATTGGATGACGCCGCGTCTGCGGGCACGCCTCGCAGCGGCCGGGTTGGGTTAAGCAGGTCCACTCGACTGATCCCAGCCGCGTGCCTCCGAGCAAACTTGACCGGCTCCGCACGACACTTGGGCGGCCGGGTAAAAAAAACCGCCTTGGGATAATCAGTCCAGTGCACTTCGATCTTGAATATGGGCCTGCGCCGTAGGAACAGTCGTCGATCGCTCTCTATTTTTACTATTTTCGCTGCTGATAGTCCTTGGCCGTGGGCCGCCGAGGTATTCGTGCAATTGCAGAGAGACGGGATTGAGCCGATGACCACGCGAAAGACCCGAGGCATAGCGCTGCTTGTAGCACTCATGACCGGCCTCGTCGGTCTGGGGACTGGCTACGTACTATGGGGGCGCGCTCCAAACTGGTATCAAGTTCGCGATGTCTTTCAACTTCCGGCAACTCCGGAAAACGAACTCATCCAATATGGCTGGCAACTCGTCACTGAAACGCCGCGCTTGATCGGCAAGAGCGCCTCGGATCCGAAGCTGCGATATGCCGGAAACGATTTGGCTTGCACGCAGTGTCATATCAAGGCCGGAACGCAAGCGTATGCGGCACCCTTCATTTCAACGTTCACATCGTTTCCGATGATCGTGAATGATGAAGTTCTGACGCTCACGGAACGGATCAATGGCTGCATGAGACGCAGCATGAACGGACAGCCGCTACCCGAAAACGGACACGAGATGAATGCCCTCATCGCTTACATGCGATACGTGGGAAAGGATTCTCCTGACGACGTTCGGATTGCAGGTATGGGATTGATGCCGCTGCGGCCAGCACCAGAGACACCCGACCGCGAACGCGGCGCGAAAATCTTCTCCGATTCATGCTCCAAGTGTCATGGAAGCAATGGCGAGGGCCAGCAAAAGCAATCACCGGAAGTTGGTTTTTCGGTGCCGCCGCTGTGGGGCTCAGAGTCGTTTAATTCGGCGGCCGGCATGAGCCGCATGACGACAGCAGCAGCCTTCATTCGCGCAAAGATGCCCTACCTGACGACGGACTATCACAATCCGTTTTTAAGCGATCAGCAGGCGTGGGACGTGGCCGCTTACATGACATCGCAACCCCGACCGCCCGGCCCTCCGGCGGAACACCGCTAGAAGACCAATGCCTTGGCGATAGACATCGTTGAAGATCTTCGCGTGCAACGACGGTCGTCGCACGCTCATTTTACGATTGGTTCCAGATGAGTATCACCGCCGAGCCAACTGCTCCCTGACTATGCGGTCGAGGGGGCCAACTTCGGCGCGCACGCCGGTTTCAATAACGAGGAATAGGCGATCCAGAGCGCGACCGAGATAAGCGCAAAGCTTCCGAGGATCATAAACATTGCGCTGTATCCGAATATCTGCGCGATCCATCCGCCAATGGCCGGGCTCAAGGACGCGCCGAGTCCTTGGACGGTCATCACGGCACCTTGCCCGATGTTGATACGTCCCGTTCCATTCAGAATGCGTGCAACAAGCCCCGGCACGGCAACGCTCTGCAACCCTGCACCGACGCCATCCAGTATCTGAACTGGATAGACGCCCCAAGGAACCAGCAGGTCGGCGGCAACAAGCCCTCTAACGGGCAGCGCAGTAAATGAAATGAGCAGCACAAGCCAGTAACCCTCGGCTTCTGCCATGCGCATGGCAACGATCGAAGCAACAATCATCGTAGCCTGCGCGACGACAACGGTAATCGCAACAAATCCGGGCCCGTTTGTTGAACCGTCGGAAACGACGGCCATCCCGTACAACGGCAGCATGGCGCCGTTGCCCAGATGGAAGGCCGCCAATGCGGCCGCCAGCACAAGAAGGGGCTTGCATTCGAGCAAAGTCTGCAAGCCGCTCACCTTGCCGTCTTCGCTACCCTCACCTGTCCCGCGCGCGACGTCATGATCGATGCTCGCGGGAGAGATCATTAGAACGGATATGATCGTCAAAACACCGAACACACCGGCGAGAATAAAAACGGCCGGGTAGCCGAACTTCCATCCGAGAAAGCCGGAGAGCCCCGCGCCAACAACATTGCCAGCATGATTGAACGCTTGATTGATCCCGTTCTGACGGTTGAACCCAGCCTGGTGAACAATGCCGAGCGTCATCGCATTGACGGCTGGCCCAATAATGGCTCCGGCAATGGCTGTCGCGACCTGAGACGTCGCCACCAGCCAGAATTCTTGCGATATCAGGATAAGTGCGGACGCCGCTATCGTTGCGATGGCGGGAATGATGATGCTGGCGCGCTTATGGCGCGTCGCGTCTATAAAGGCTCCGGCCGGAATGGTCATCAGCATACCGGCCACGCCGCCGATCGTCATGACGGTGCCGATAAGACCGCTTTGCCAATGGTGCGCGAGTAGAAACACCCCAAGAAACGGACCGATACCCGCTTGGAAGTCGGCCATGAAAAAGTTTACTGAAGCGAGCGGCCAAACATTGACCTTGCCACCCGACCGCTGGCCGGATTTCTGCCCCGACGGTTCGCCTTGGTCCATAACCCTCAACCTTCCAAAACGGCCAAGGGCGGAATGGGAATGACGCCGCGCCGGCTCCCTTCAATTTGAAGGCAGCCCCCACAACACCTATGCCCAGTGAGATGTTCCCAAGCGTCGCTTCAGCCGCTCAGCTTCGACCCTGCGCCCGCCTGAATCTCAGAAAAGCCGATCACCATCAACCTGTCACTTCGACCAAGTGATTGGCGAGCCCGGCGGCCAACAGGGCTTAATGCCTTACGCAGCCACAGCGCTTTCTCAATCTACGAGCGTCGCCTGTGTCTTCGCCCAATCGCAGAGTTTAACGCCGGCAAAGTCCAGCCATCGGCGTCCCTTGGTATTCCAGGAAAGCAGTTCCGCCGGCCCCTCCTCGCGAAAGAGCAGCAGCGGGCCGTTGCCGTAGCGAAGGCAATCCGCGAGACCGATCGCAACTCGGTACCTCTCGCCCGAGTCAAAGTTCTTGACCCTGACATCCACACTGACATCGTCGTTCTCTGCCGTACCAACCACGCGAAGAGAATTATCGTCACTCAGATATCGCCCGTCCGACACGACCGCAAAAAACTGCCAGTCCTCCGCAGGCGCAGAAGACGCGAGCAGCACCAGAGAGATCAAAAACGATTTCATACCGATCCGGCCCGACGAAACTCACACACACCCTCACAGACAGACGATTGGCTTGCATAGTCAACGGGGCAATGCCGCGCTGTTGGGGACAAATCGAATTAAAGGCCCGTCAGTCTGCGCGCTCGCTAAGACAAAACCCGTCAAAGGCCCTTCGACTCCACCGCTCTCATCGCTATCCAGCAATACGTGCAAGGATCCGAAGGCAGCAACCACCGATAAAACTCACTACAATCACAACGGAGTTCAAGATGTTCTGCTGCAAAATCATCTTCCCACGAACGATTTCAAGTCAAAGACTGAGAAAACGGGAAATCTAGACAACTGCGGGCATCAGAATAGTCATCAGCACACGTTTCATGCACTTGACGTACCAAGTCTAAGCTGATGTGAATCACCACGCGACACGGAACGCAGGAAACGAGTTGGGGAAATGGCTCAAGCTGAGAATCTGCCGGTTGTTCTGATTACACCATACTACGAAGCAAACTCGGCAGACCGTCAGCGAGAATTGAAGTTCTGCCTCCAGGCGAATGTAAATTGTCGCGCAATTTCAAAAATCATCCTCGTCATCGATGACGACTCGGAGCCGCCGATAGAGTCGGAAAAGATTTCCGTAGTGCGGGTCTCCCAACGGCCGACATACCGGCACTGGATCAACATTTCGAAGCAGCTCGGCTATCCTCATATCTCCGTTCTGTCCAACAGCGACATCTATTTTGACGATACCGCTGAGGCATTCGAGACATGTTTGACGGACGACCGATCATTCGTTGCGCTTTCACGCTACGAAAAGATTGGCAACAAACTTGAGCCGCATCCTGATCCCCACTGGTCGCAGGATGTTTGGGCCATTCGCCATCCGGTAGATCTGTCTGACTCTTTTTTGCAGTCGATCGAAATACCCCTTGGCGTTCCCCGGTGCGATAACAGGATCGCCTACATATTTAAGATCAACGGCTGGCGCGTCGTGAATCCGTTCGGCGCCATCATTGCTGGGCATGCGCACGAGACCCAAATTCGCACATACGACAAGAAGAGAGACACGACGATCATCGGCGGAGTTGCATATGTGCATCCCTGCGAACCATCCGGCACTTCTGACATCGATATCGATGTCTGGATGCTTGATGACGCAAACGTCAAATCGCTCAAGATCAACAAATGGCTGATGCAATGGCACTCAGAACCGCGATCTCAACCCGCGGTTAAAGAAACAACTCGGCCGACGGCTTCACCCGTTCGACAAGGGAAGCTCAAATCGAATGGTCAAACGGTACAGATCGCGAAGCTTGAAAAGCAGCGCGACTTGGCCGCGATTAAACCGGTCCTCGATATCGATATAGCCATTAAGCAATACTCTAAAGGATCTGGAGATCCGCACTTTTGGCAGTACCCGTGCTTCACTGAGAAGCAAGCTTTCGAGAACCACGATACGATCCCCGTCGGAAGCCACATCGACGAGCGCACACGCACGGTACACACATACCTCGCGCTTCCTTGGGCGACATACATCGACCTTCAAGCTCCGATCAATGAAACCTTAGATACTGTGAGAAAGCGGGTTAATAGCGCACGCAAAACTGCTCACCAGGCGGGATACAGACTGCGCGTCCATACGGTTTGCCAACATTATGCCTGGCACCGGCTCAAAAGCGCGTTTTCTTTGGTCGGCGTAACAGACCTTCATTTGGCACATTGCACATCGACGCTGTTAGCAGAATCAAGACCCTCATTCCGCTTCCACAGCTGGCCACTTTTCGCACCCAATATCGAGAACTCATACAGGTCTCGCGGTACACAGGTCGGCGTCCATCCGAAGAAGAAGTCGTACCTCGCGTCGTTTATCGGATCACATATGAAGCACTACAGATCCGAAACACGACTTGCCCTAGAGCATGCGGCCATCGCAGATGGCGGATCGGATATCCTCGTCGAGTTGACATCCATCTGGCACTTCAATCAATCGGTCTACGACGAGCAGGTAAAAGGAAAAACATTATCCGCGGACTCGCAGAGTCAGCAATTGCAGGCCGCCGAACGCTACAATCGCTTACTGTCCAATTCCGTCTTTTCGCTCTGCCCAGACGGGGCTGGACCAAATACGTTGCGAACTTGGGAATCCCTCGCGGTCGGGTCCATTCCGGTGATCATTGCAGACGATTGGGCACCACCAAATCTGAACGGCAGAGATCTGAGCGATGCGTGTCTCTTTGTTGAACGCTCCGACATTCCCACTCTTTTCGATCGACTTCGGTCAATACCCGACGCCGAGCTCGCAGAGCGAATGCGCGCATGCTTCGATTGCTACTTTGCTGCGCGCAACATGACGGCATTTGGCGCTCATGACTTCGAAGAAATGGAAAACCCCATCTCAGCCAAGGCCGCACGAAATTCTAACAACCTCGTCGAAGTGCCCGCCTAGGACGCCCTGTTACGATAGTATAGAAATCCATCGTCAAATTTGACGG
This sequence comes from Hyphomicrobium methylovorum, assembly GCF_013626205.1. Classification (NCBI taxonomy): domain Bacteria; kingdom Pseudomonadati; phylum Pseudomonadota; class Alphaproteobacteria; order Hyphomicrobiales; family Hyphomicrobiaceae; genus Hyphomicrobium; species Hyphomicrobium methylovorum. Next base: position 2,946,028 of record NZ_QHJE01000001.1, on the reverse strand, counting down.
TGCCAAATTCAGTGTCTACTTCCGAACGCCTCGGAAACTCGATAACAGGCTCCCATCCCTTCGCCTTCAATAGTTCAACGAGAGCTTGATGCTTTTGATCGTTCTCGTGCGTTCCGATCATAAGCGCTTTTACATTTGCCGAGAGAAATTCAATACCGTCGGGAATGACGTCATACTCAGCGCCCTGAACATCGACATGAACAAAATCGATGGGGCCGGAAAAGTAAGAGAAGAGGTCTTCTAAGCGCCGAGCGGGAACTTCCACAATATCATCAGCCGACAGTGCTGCACGAATTGACGCTCCGTAGTTTTGATCGGGTTCATGGACGACTGGAAACTTCACAGTCCCTGACGTGGTCGTAACAGCTCCATGGACTAGGCTATATTCGCGGGGGTCGAGCTGATTATCCCTGAAGTGGTCAACCATCCAATTGTAGTGGGTTGGATCAGCCTCTACACCGAGAAGCTCAACTTTCTTTATCGCAGACATTTGAGCCGCGGCGAATCCACATCGGACGAGCCAAGGTGCCCATCCGGCGCCGAGTTCAGCCATCCTCAGGGTGCCCTCTGCGCGTGACACGCAGTCTAACAAAGCGATCCAATCGAAATAATGCTCATTCAATGGCGGGTAACCAGGCTTAGCTTTTTGCTCTACCCGTGTCGCAAATTTTTCCCAACCACTTCGAAACTGAGCCCTTGTCCGAGTGCCCAGAAAATCAAACACATGGATGCCCGTTCCGACGACTTCCTTGCGATCGTAACGCTCAAATATTGGATGATGATTCATTGCTTCCCAGTCCGCGCTGCCCAATCAACAGATAGTGAAACAGAGCGCCCGGCGCTATAGATAATGCAAAAACGAGCGATGGAACCGACGAGGAGTTCCATCATCAAAGCAGTAAGATCGCCCTACGCCCGAACAAAGCCAAGAAGATCTTCGAACCGCGAACCCGTGCCGTCGATGTTAGCTGAGAGACGCTCCGCGGTTGCTTCGGTGCGATTGAGCCAGAATGTTCGATAGCCGAACCAAGTCGCGCCGACGGCGTCCCATCCCGCAAAGGCAACATAGATGATTTTGTCCTTGCTCAGTTGAAGCGCCTCCTCTCCCATCGCATAGGCTTTTGGATCAGGTTTGAACCGGCTCACGCGATCAGTCGACAAAAGAACGTCAAACTTCACGTCAGGCGCATTTGCCGCCGCCGACGCCATCATTGCGTCTGTGAAGTTCGAGAGTATCCCAAGCCGCAGGCCCTTCGACTGAAGCGCCTTGACGCCGTCAGGAACATCCGGCCACGGCCGGAGGTTTAGATACGAATTGAGCAATGTCTGCTGATCGGAAACCGATAGAGAAATCCCCAACTGCTCTAACGCGCCGCTCAAAGCATCCGCTGAAACATCCCAAAAATTCTGATACCTACCGCCCGAGTTTCTGAGCCACGTGTACTCAAACTGCTTCGTGCGCCACACGCGCATGAACTCGGGGCTGCGGTCTCCAATCAAACGCTGCGCCGCAACGCCGACAGGACGCGGATCGAAAATCGCGAACGCATCAAACAGGACCGCCTGTGTCTGTTCGTTCAGAGCGGCAAAGCTACTTGAGGCACTGAAACTCAGAAAACCCCCTGCTGCTCCCTGCAGTAAGAGTCTGCGGCTGACGCTCATGGGATCCTCTGCAAAAAAAGAATTTTGCGAGAATGGCAAAGTTTCAGGGAAATAATCAATACGAACGATCACCACTCGATCATTCAAATAATCGGCACACACCGTATCGCCGCCGAGCGCCTTCAAGCGCCGCAAATGATGAGTCTTTGCCGCCTAAGGTCGGAGAGTCGCGTTTTGGCACCCTGCTGCCCGCTTTCAGGACAACATAGCGCTTTCAGGACGCTTGTCCTTGGTTGCCGGTTCAGCCAAAGCGGCCGCCAGACGCTCGACACCTGCCGTGATTTGTTTCTCAGTCAAAGACGAATATCCAAACATGAGATGGCGTTCAGCATACGCCGTTTTGGCAGGACTGACAGCTGCGCGCGCCGATAGATCGTAGACGCCAACGCCATATTCCAACGCTTTGGAGACAACGGTCGAAGCTGCAGGAAAGTGCTTTGGGATACGCCATACGAGATGCATTCCAGCGTCGGCACCAATCGCGGCCCCGTGGCCGAAATGAGAATGCAATGCCTTTAGAAGCGCGTCTCTTTTCCCAAGATAGTGCTGTCGAATGATCCGCAGGTGACGTGCATAGCTCCCAGTATGCATGAAGTCCGCAAGAACAGCCTGTTCGAGCCAAGGTTGCCCGTTGTTCATCAGAGTCTTGTAATGCCGGGCAGCGGGCAACAGCGACGGCGGAACCACGACGTAACCGATGCGAAGTCCAGCGCCGAGACACTTTGAGAACGTACCGACGTAGAATACGCGATTTGCCCGATCGAGAGCTTTCAACGCGGCCAGAGGCGAACCCACATATCGAAAGTCGCTATCGTAGTCATCTTCGACAATATAGGAATTCGTCTTCACGGCCCACGCGAGAAGCTCGAGCCTTCTATCCAAAGGCAACGTGTAACCCATCGGGTATTGATGAGAAGGCGTCACGTAAGCCAAGGCCCTGGTGACGTCCGGAAGCCGTGCAACGTCCAGTCCCCTCTCGTCCACTTCGATGGCGTGAATACGCGCACCGAATGATTCAAAAAGATAAGACGCACCCGCATACCCCGGCGACTCTACGATCGCGTCGGCGCCGGAAGGCAGCAACATCCGGCACACAAGATTAAGGGCTTCCTGACACCCACCGGTAATAATGATCTGCTCCGGATCGACATTGATCCCACGCGCAGGACGCAGATGATCGGCAATAGCTTGCCGCAACTCGATCAGGCCCGTTGGATCGCGATATTCGGTCAAGGCGGTGCCGGCACTTAACAACCGCTTGGTCATCAGCCGCGCCCACGTTCGAAGCGGAAACGAGCGAGCGTCCGGGCGTCCCACCCAGAAATCAATCAGAGATCGATGCTGTTTCGCATCAACCAAATTGTGGGATCTGATTTTCAGTAGGTCTGGCCGAAAGTGATCCAAAGCGACCGGCACAGCATTGGGTTCGGGATCAACCTGCAATGCGTGCAATGCTTGTTCTGGTATTTGGCGGGAAACATACGTCCCGAGCGATTTTGCTGTTTCAACATAGCCTTCGTCTGCAAGGCGCGCGAAAGCGAGCGTGATCGTGATCCGAGAGACCCGCAACTGCTGGCATAAATGACGGCTGCTCGGCAGGCGTTGCCCGGAACGCAACCGCCCGGTGAGAATCATGCCGCGTATTTGTTCAAAAATTTGAGTCTGAAGATTGAGTGCCGAGCGTCGGTCCACTTCAAGCGGAAGCTGCAAATCATCCTCCAATGGACCTACAAACAACGCTCCATCAGAAGCTAATATATATCCAGAAAATCAAGACCGCATAGGTCCACGCGCGTTGGCTTGCATATGGCCATGCCTCAGATGAGGAAGAGTCATCCATTGAAATCATGAAACATTGCATAATCTCGCAACCAAGTCGGGCGTGGCCTTACCAAAATATCCCGAACCGGAACTACTGATCTGATCAACTTTGCGTCAACATGACTTTACCAATCGACCAGGCACAACGGCTCATACGCAGCCCCAAACACGCGCCCGGCGAATGGTGAGAACCCTGATCAATAGGGTTCGATAACAAAGCAAGTTGGAGGAAGTCGACAATGCGCAAACTCATGTTTGCCGCAAGCGTTACTGCCATGACTCTCGTCACGCCAGCGCTTGCAAATGAAGACGTCACAAAGAACCAAGCCAATCCCAACAACTGGGCTTCGCAGTCGGGCGACTACAGCGCCACGCGTTACTCGACGCTCGACCAGATCAACACCTCGAACGTCGCCGATCTCAAAGTCGCGTGGACGTTCTCGACGGGCGTGTTGCGTGGACACGAAGGATCGCCGCTCGTCATCGGCGACGTGATGTATCTTCACACGCCGTTCCCGAACATCGTCTTTGCTCTCGACCTGAAGGACGAGCAAAAGATCATCTGGAAATACGAACCGAAGCAGGACCCGTCGGTCATTCCGGTGATGTGCTGTGATACGGTCAACCGCGGCCTGGCTTATGCCGAGGGCAAGATTATTCTGCAGCAAGCAGATACCAATATTGTCGCTCTCGATGCAAAGACCGGAAAAGAAATCTGGAAAGTCGCAAACGGCAACCCGAAGATCGGTGAAACGGCAACGAACGTCGTTCTGATCGCCAAAGACAAGGTTATCGCAGCGATTTCCGGTGCCGAATTCGGCGTTCACGGCCATGCAACGGCTTATGATCTCAAGACCGGCAAGCGCGTTTGGAGGGGCTATTCGGTCGGCCCGGATGACCAAATTCTTTTCGATCCCGAAAAGACAATGTCTCTTGGCAAGCCAGTCGGCAAAGACTCGTCTTTGAAAACCTGGAATGGCGATCAATGGAAGATCGGTGGCGGTACGACGTGGGGCGGATGGTCATATGATCCGGAAGCAAACCTCGTCTATTACGGCTCGGCCAATCCGTCGACGTGGAACCCATCTCAAAGAGCTGGGCCCGATGGCAAGCCGATCGACCAGAAGTGGACGATGTCGATCATTGCGCGCGATGTCGATACGGGCGTTGCAGCCTGGGCCTACCAGATGACGCCATTCGACGAGTGGGATTATGACGGCGTCAATGAAAACGTTCTCGTCGATATCGACATCGAAGGGAAATCGACGCCGGCAGTCGTCCACTTCGACCGCAACGGCTTTGCCTATACGCTCAATCGCAAGACGGGCGAACTTCTCGTCGCCGAAAAATTCGATCCGGCTGTCAACTGGGCAAGCGGCGTCGATATGGATAAGGCAAGTCCAAACTACGGTCGCCCCATCCGCGTCGCTAAGTACTCGACGTTCAAGGACGGACAAGGTGCCGACGTAAACACACAAGGCATCTGCCCGGCGGCTCTTGGCTCGAAGGACATGCAGCCATCTTCGTTCTCGAAGCTGACAGGCTTGTTCTACGTTCCAACGAACCACGTGTGCATGGACTACGAACCCTTCAAGGTTTCGTACACAGCTGGCCAGCCGTACGTTGGCGCAACGCTGTCCATGTTCCCGGCTCCCGATAGCCACGGCGGCATGGGTAACTTCATCGCCTGGGATGCAGCGAAAGGTAAGATTGTCTGGTCGAAGCCCGAGCAGTTCTCGGTCTGGTCAGGCGCTCTGACAACCGCTGGTGGCGTCGCCTTCTACGGCACGCTTGAAGGCTACTTCAAAGCAGTCGACCAGAAGGACGGCAAGGAACTGTTCAAGTTCAAGACACCTTCGGGCATCATCGGCAACGCTATGACTTACACCCACGGTGGTAAGCAGTACGTTGCAGTGTTGTCGGGTGTCGGCGGCTGGGCCGGTATCGGTCTCGCAGCTGGCTTGACGAACCCGACCGATGGTCTCGGTGCTGTGGGTGGCTACGCTGGCCTCAAGCAGTACACCAACCTCGGCGGTACGCTGACAGTCTTCTCGCTGCCCTAGCGCTTCCTCCAATAGTGAAGGTCTGCGAGAACTTCGCCGGCACGGAACACGCACCGTGCCGGCTTTTCCTTGTCCGCTTCTCGATAATGATCTGGAAACGGCGCCACGTCCTCAGAGTCACGAAGCGCCGGGGCATTCTTTAGCTCCATCCGATCAAGCCGAATTGGAGTTCGGTTGATCTATGCGAGCACGATGATATCGACGATCTCAAACGTATCAGGATCGACGATCGCTATGCGATTGTCCTCAAGCATAATGTACTCGTAGTCCCGATACGCCGGTACGATATCGATAATTTCTACCGGAACCGGGTACAGGTGCACGGAATGTGGGATCCGCGCGCCGACGCTGACCGCAACGTTGAGGTTGCGTGCAGGCTCGACGTGATGACGAGAAAAAACAGAACGAACTTTTGTCTTTTGTTCTGATGTTACGCTCGTGATCGATCCCCGATCACGCCCAGAGCGACCTTCCGTCCCTTCGCTCGCGCCACTCGATGCGCCTTCGCGATCACGCGATCGGGCGTCGTTTCTGTTACTCTCTCTACTGTTGCGGTCTCGACTTGTGTCGGCGCGGTCGCGATTGTCCCGATCAGTAGCCTTAGATTTCGACTCCGATCGCCGATCCGATTTATCTAGTTTCTTGTTATGCCCGGGTGCGACGTCGCTTGCCGAGTCTCCAGACTTTGTGTGGCCGGGCGCTACTGAATTTGCAGACCCGCCCTCTTTTCTATGTCCTGGCGCAACGTCAGAAGCAGACGAGTTCGAACCCGAAGCACCTTCGCTCGCGCCGGAGGATGCGCCAGACCGGTCACCAGACCGCTCGTGCGATGATCCGGAAGACTCCGGTCCGGATGAGCTTGGAGCGGAACTGGACATTCCCGCTCCGCCCTGTTTGCCGGTATCACCGGCGCCTTGTGCAAATGCCATTGGGGACGCGAGCAGCAAAGCCCCGATAGCAAAGGAATATTTCAACATAGTTGCGTCTCCTAAGCCGATGTTGCTCCCCAGCAGCAAAGTCTCAACGGGCGCTTTTGGCCGAAGTTCCGCAGATAAAATTTTCAGCAGATGATCGACGAACGGGCGAGGAAGTCGGCGCACCGACACGTACGCGCGATATGCGACAGGCTTTGCGCCACGCCGCGGAATATAGCTTTCCGCCGTATTCGAACGTTTGAGTTCTGATGCTGCTCCCGCTCGCATTCAAAGCTGACGAAAAATCGGAAAACCTTCACTGGCTTCGAAGAACGATGAAGCAATTCTGGCCGGATTGAAGGAGCCAAGTAGATATGAATTACGCAGGCTATGTTTGCAGCTCTCTTCACAAAAAGGTGCGTTTGGAGGCGTCTTCGCTGAGTCTACAAAAGCAGACTGCCTAGGGGATATTGAAAGGACTGCGAGATGAGACTGAGGTTTTCAACGGTTTGCATTGGCGCTCTTCTAACGGTGGTGCCTGTGCTGGCTTTCGCGCAAGACGATCAAATCAATCGGTTGACTGTCCCTAAAATGGAAAATTTTGAATTGGACAGCATCGCGTGGAAGCATGAAGCGCTGCTCCCAGGCGAGGCGCAGAGTGCTCTCATCGCGGGCGACCCGAGCAAGCCCGGAGTTTTCATGGCTTATCTCAAGTTCCCTGCGAACTACGAAATTCCCTCTCACACGCACCCCTTCGCAGAAGTCGTTACCGTGCTGAAGGGCACGGTTTGGAATGGCATGGGGGAAAAACTGGATCGGCAAAAAGGAGACAAGCTTGGAGCTGGAGCCAGCTTCACGTTACCCGCCGATCACCCGCACTATCTTTGGAACGAGGAAGAGACTGTCGTTCTTCTTACCGCGACCGGTCCGTGGAACATCAAGTACGTCAACCCTGATGACGACCCACGAAAATAGATCATCGCGCTACAGACAAAGAAAGCGCCAGGATAAGAACCCTGGCGCTTATGCAATTCAGCTTAGACGCGATCAATCCGTATAAGTCGTCTCCACCGATCGGATGCGGCACTGGCCGTGGCGGATCAGTTCTCGAAACCTCACAGTCAACAGAAGAACCAGTGGACCAATGACGTCTTGGTATGAGGCGTCATTCAATGCGGTCCTAGGGCATAGAGCTCGCAGTTGTAAAACGAAGCGGGTTGCTGAGGGCTCGCGTCCCTAGGCGCAAAATTAGAGGTAGATACCGCCCGCCATCAGTCAAAGCTGAGTCACGGAAGCCCGCTGCGTAAGTGGCAATCAAAAAGTTTATAGGAGTTTATAGTTTTTAGGACGTATGCGTCGTAACGCTAAGTCCTTGAAATATTTGCTGGGTGATCACGGGCTCGAACCGTGGACCCGCTGATTAAGAGGAAGTTCCAAGCACTCGTCGAGACTCACTCTCGCTCGCTCAGGCGCAATTTTACATCTCTGAATCTGCAGTTAAAAATCGATAATAGCACGCGCCAGGATGCGCCAAATCAGACGATCGGGGAGTGCTATGATCGCAACTTGCGCTCTCAAAACCTCATCCGGCGATATTCGAGGACGGCAGCGGTCAGCTGTCACGCTAGAGGGCTAATTGTCGTGACACCCGCTCGCCCCCCTTAGCGATTATCGGATTCCCAGTAACGCACGATAGCAGAGCTTCGGCTTCGCCGAGTTTGCTGACATCTGGGGAGGAGGCCGGAATGGCCGCGCTCCGGCTAAGACCGTGTCTGCTAATCGTTTAAAAGGAGCCCTCGCTCGCTGCAATTTGCTGCCCGACCGTTACGAGGACGAGTTTTCCACAAGTTGCCCTTTCCGTTCAAGACCAGTGGTCTCTATAGAGGTGGGGGCTGGGGATTCTTCTTGAGCCGGGTGCAGCTTATGGGCGGGGCGCGGGCGTGGCTTCATCATTTTTCGACCATCCAATTCTGAACTCGCCCTATCTGCCGCCCACGCGGCATCATCCGCTAGACAAAGAAGGGCAACCGTTGGATGGGCCGCCTGTCGAGCGCCGCCGTCCGTCTGAGCTGCTGACGCCTGTACCAAAGCCGCGGAAACGAAAGCGCGGCGATGCTGAGGATGCGTCGCTCTTCGATCGCGATAAGGACGCCAAGTCAAAGCAGAAGTACGACGTCAACCTGTTGGTCAACACAATCCGGCGTCATGTCGAAGGCTGGCGCAGCCTCAAGAACCCGGCGGATTGGGGCGTGACGCCCGCGACGGCCCGCCTGCTGACTCACTGGCGTTCGCACCAGTTCAACGGCCCGCGCCCGTTCTTCTGTCAGGTCGAAGCCGTCGAGACCATGATCTGGCTAACAGAGGTCGCGCGAGGTGACCGCAAGTTCAAGCCGATCTGGGACCAGATCATCGACGCCAACAACGATGCCAATCCCGAGCTAATGCGGCTCGCGATGAAGATGGCAACGGGCAGCGGCAAGACCACAGTCATGTCTATGTTGATCGCATGGCAGACGGTCAACGCTGTGCGCTCGCCGACGAGCCCTCTGTTCAGCCGCGGTTTCCTGATCATCGCGCCCGGCATCACGATCAAGGACCGCCTGCGCGTGCTGCTGCCGGACGACACCGAAAGTTACTACCGATCGCGCGAGATCCTGCCGCTCGACCTGTTACCCGATATGGGCAAGGCGAAGATCATCATCACGAACTATCACGCGTTCAAGCTGCGCGACACGATCCAGGCGTCAAAGGTGACGAAGGACCTCATCGAAGGGCGCGTGCCTGGCCGCCCCGAGAAATTGCGCTCGCTGCAGACCGAGGGGCAGATGCTCCATGACGTCTGCTCCGAGCTGCTGGCCATGAAGAACGTCGTGGTCATCAACGACGAGGCCCATCACTGCTATCGCGAGCGCCCGGACAAGGAAGATGAGGGCGACCTCAAGGGCGAGGAAAAAGACGAGGCAAAGGAAAACAACGTGGCTGCCCGCCTGTGGATCTCGGGCATTGAAGCGCTGAATCGCAAGATTGGCGTACGCGCGACGTACGATCTGTCAGCCACGCCATTCTTCCTGCGCGGTTCAGGCTATGCCGAAGGAACGCTGTTCCCTTGGACGGTCAGTGACTTCTCTCTGATGGACGCCATCGAGTGCGGGATCGTTAAGCTGCCCCGCGTGCCCGTCGCCGACAATCTGCCCGAAGGCGACATGCCGATCTACCGGGACCTGTGGAACCACCTCAAGGAGCAGGGCTACAGCCTCCCGAAGAAGGGTACCGCCAAGGCAGGTGTGCTCGATCCACTCAGCCTGCCTCCGCCGATCCAGACGGCGCTCCATTCTCTCTATGACCACTACGTCAAGGTTTTCGAAGAGTGGAAGCGAGCTGGCATCACGGTGCCGCCGGTGTTCATCGTCGTGTGCAACAACACGTCCACGTCGAAGCTCGTCTATGAATGGATCGCAGGTTTTGAGCGCGAGAGCGAAGACGGTGAGAAGGTGCGCGAGCACTCGGGACATCTCGAGCTGTTCCGAAACTATGATAATCTCGGCAATCGTCTCGCGCGACCCAACACGATTTTGATTGATAGCGCGCAGATCGACTCGGGCGGGGCGCTCGACAAGGACTTCCGCGAAGCTGCCGCAGCCGAGATTGCGCAGTTCCAGAACGAGATGCGCATCCGCGGCGCGTCGCAGAAGGACATCGACAATCTCGAAGAGGCAGACCTTCTTCGCGAGGTCATGAACACCGTCGGTAAGGAAGGGCGTCTAGGCGAGCAAATACGCTGTGTCGTGTCAGTGTCTATGCTGACGGAGGGCTGGGACACAAACACTGTCACCCATATCTTGGGCATCCGCGCATTCGGCACGCAACTTCTGTGTGAGCAGGTCGTCGGCCGCGCGCTACGCCGCCAGTCCTATGAGGTCAACGAAAAGGGCCTGTTCGAGGTGGAGTACGCCGACATCCTCGGCATCCCGTTCGACTTCACGGCCACGCCCGTCGTTCCGAAGCCGACCAAACCGAAGAAGGCCACACGCATTCAGGCCATCAAGGAGCGGCAGAAGCTGGCGATCTCGTTCCCGCGCGTCACCGGCTACCGCCGGGACCTCGCGGATGAGACGATCCGCGCTGAGTTCACATCTGACTCCAAGCTGCTGGGCACCCCCGCGATGGTTGGCGCATGCCGGACTCTCCTTGAGGGCATCGTTGGCCAGGGCAACGAGATTGGACCAGACAAGCATAGCAGCGTGTTCGGCGACATGCGCCGAAGCACGATGGTCATGCACGTCGCCAAGCACCTGCTTTTTACGCGCTTCAAGGAGCCGGGCGAGCCTGCGCCTATGCACCTCATGACGAGCCTCATGAGCGTCACGCGCCGCTGGTTCGATGAGGGTTACTTCGAGTGCACGGGCGGAACGATGGAGGGCATGGTCACCTACATCGAGATTGCCGACCGCGCCGCGGACAAGATCTACCTGGCGTGCCAACGCGCCGTCGGCAAGGATAAAAGCCTGCGTGCCATCCTCGACCCCTACAATCCGCGCGGATCGACAAACCACGTATCCTTCAACACGACAAAGGAAACGCTTTACGCGACGCAAACCAACAAGTGTCACGTCAATTACGTCGTCTGCGACAGCGAGTGGGAGGCGGAGCTAGCCCGTGTCGTCGAGGCGCATCCAAGAGTGGTCACCTACGTCAAAAATCAGGGACTCCAGTTCGAGATCCCATATCGAGACGGCGGTATTCAGAAGAAGTACCTGCCGGATTTCATCGTGCAGGTCGCCGATGGACACGGGTCCGACGATCCGCTCAACGTCGTCATCGAGATCAAGGGCTTTCGGGGACTCGATGCCCAGCTCAAGGCAGAAACAATGAGTGCGATGTGGGTGCCCGCGGTCAACGCGCTGGAAACCCACGGCAGGTGGGCGTTCGGCGAGTTCCGCGACGTGTACGAGATAGAGAAGGCATTCGCGAAGCTGGTCGACGACGGCCGAGTACCAGTCGGCCGCTGAACAGCAGGAGGAGCTGGATCCCCGCGCGCCTATCTCGTTCCGTCGCTCGCGCCCCTTGGCGCAAGGCGAGACGCGCGCCCGCAACACCGACGCCGATCCGCAGATCGTTTGGAAGGGTGCACGCATCCGCCTGACGGACAAGCAGATCGAGCAACTGAAGGAAAAGGGCGAGATCGAGATCGGCGATGCGCAGCTCGTCTGGCGCGGCAAGGATGAGCAGGACTGGTCCGACCTCGTCGTCACCGCGCCGCCGCTCTACATCCAGGACAAGATTCATCCGCAGGCGATCATCGACGATCTCGTGCGGCAGAGCCAGGAGAAGCGCAAGGGCGGCCAAACCGCTGACGACGATCAGCTCTCGATGTTCGCGGATCATTTCCACGACTTCAACGGGTTGAATGATCCTGAGATGCGCACGGAGTTCTACCAGCACGACCAGTATTGGCAGAACCGAATGATCCTCGGCGACAGCTTGGCGGTGATGGCAAGCCTTGCCGAGCGGGAGAGCCTGCGCGGCAAGGTGCAATGCATCTATTTCGATCCGCCTTACGGCATCAAGTTTAACTCGAACTGGCAGGTATCGACGCAGAACACGGCGGTGGTCGATGGCAAGCAGACAGACGTCAGCCGCGAACCAGAGCAGGTAAAAGCCTTTCGCGACACATGGAAGGACGGTGTCCATTCCTACCTGACCTACCTTCGCGACCGCCTGACTGTGGCGCGCGAACTTCTGTCAGATAGCGGGAGCATTTTCGTTCAGATCGGGGATGAAAATGTCCATCGTGTACGGGCTTTGATGGATGAAGTTTTTGGAGATGAGAACTTTGTTTCATTGATCACGCTCACGAAGACAAGCTCGGCTACAGGTGACTATCTTGCAGGCGTCGCAGATTATATCCTTTGGTTTGCGCGCGCTCGTGCGCAACTAAAATACCGCCAGTCTTCAAGGTCAAAGCCGCTGGGGGCGGAGGATCAGCTCATTACAATCAGCTTTTGCTGCATGACGGCGCTACACGATCGGCAACGCCTGACGAACGCGCGGGATCGCTTCCAGAGGGCGCTGACTTGTTTACAGCTGACCAGCTCCAATCAACAGGAAGCCATGGAAGTCTGAAGAGTGCTGGAGCAGCGTCGTGGTTTGAGGTGTCAATTGTAGGCAGGAGCTTCTTGCCGACGTCCAAGAGCATTTGGAAAACTAGCCAAGAAGGTATGCGCCGTCTGGCTGCCGCAAACCGCCTAGTTCCCCAGGCCAATGCGCTTCGCTACATGCGCAAATTGTCCGATTTTCCCGGGTACACAATCAATAATGTTTGGACCGATTTCGGCGGAGCAACTGATCGCCGATACGTCGTAGAGACGAACCCCCGGATCGTAGAGCGCTGCATCCTGATGACCACCGATCCTGGCGACCTCGTTCTCGATCCGACCTGCGGCTCAGGCACGACCGCGACAGTCGCCGAGCAGTGGGGCCGCCGCTGGATCACCATCGATACATCGCGCGTTGCGTTGGCCCTCGCCCGCACGCGCCTGATGAGCACGCGCTACCCTTATTACCTGCTCGCCGACAGCAAGGAAGGTCGCGACAAGGGGCAGGAAGTTTCCGGCAAATTACAACCCGGCACGCCGACAAACGGCGACATCCGACAGGGCTTCGTTTACGAGCGCGCCGCTCGCATAACATTAGGTTCCATCGCCAAGAACGCTGCCATCGACGAGATCTGGGAACGCTGGCAGGCGACGCTGGAGCCGTTGCGTGCCAATCTGAACAAAGCGCAGAAGCAGTCTTGGGAGGAGTGGCAGATCCCGCGCGAGGCCGAAGCTGGTTGGTCAGATGCCGTCAAGAAGATCCACGCGGCTTGGTGGGAGGCTCGCGTCAACAGGCAGAATGAGATCGATGACTCGATCGCCAAGGCGGCCGACGTCGAATACCTCTACGACCGCCCCTACGTGGACAACACTCGCGTCCGCGTAGCCGGCCCGTTCACGGTTGAAAGCCTGTCGCCGCATCGCGTCATCCCTTCCGGTGACATCGAGCTTGCCGAAGGGATCGGCGAGCCGGAGAAGAAGCGGCGAGCGAAGCTCGCCGCCCCGCCGAGCGATTTCACGGCCATGGTGATCGAGCACCTGCGTTCGTCTGGCGTACAGCAAGGTGCAAAGGGTGACAGGATCGAACTCGATCCGATCAGCGGCTGGCCAGGCGAGTATATCGGTGCCGAAGGCATCTTCATGGAGAAGAACGGGAAGGGACCTGTACAGCGTAGTGCCGCCATCCTGATCGGCCCGGAGTTCGGCACACTGTCCCGCGTCGATCTCGTCGCTGCCGCCCGCGAGGCCACAGAGGCGCGCTTCGACGTGCTAATCGGGCAATCTGTTCATCGTGTTCGGCGAACCCGACATCGACGTCCTCGAGCAAGACGGCGACCAGATCGCCGTGAAAATCAACGGCGTCGACGTGTTCGACCAGAACACAGGCGCCATCCGCTCGGGCGATACCAAGAGCATCGCTGCTTGGTTCATCGACACGGACTACAACGAGGAGAGCTTCTTCGTGCGCCACGCCTACTTCCTGGGCGCCAACGATCCGTACAAATCTCTAAAGACCGCGCTGCGCGCCGAAATCGACGAGGAAGCCTGGGCAACACTGTACCGTGACACCTCGCGCCCCTTCCCACGGCCAAAGACCGGCCGCATCGCCGTCAAGGTCATCAACCACTTCGGCGACGAGGTTATGAAGGTTTGGAAGGTGTGACGTGGAATTCCGCATCGCCGACAGTTTTACCAAGTCCCTAACTCGTCTCAGTCGCGATGAGCAGAAGGCCGTAAAGGCCTCGGTGTTCGATCTGCAGACGAACCCTGAGTCCACTGGCCTTCAGCTGCATCGGATCGACGCATCTAAGGACCCGAACTTCTGGTCCTGCCGAGTTAACCGCGACATCCGGATCATCATCCACAAGACCGCGTCGAGTTTCCTGCTCGCCTATGTGGATCATCACGATCAAGCGTACGCCTGGGCCGAGCGCCGTCGGATCGAGGCCCATCCGAGGACGGGCGCCGTTCAAATCGTTGAGGTCCGAGAGCGCGTCGAAGAGATCGCCAAGCGCCGCGCGACGCAACTTCCATTCGACCTCGGCGACGACATCACCACGCTGCCGATCGCACCGCCACTCGCTGTCCGCAAACTATTCGCGGCACTAGCTCCCGACGACCTTCTGTCGATCGGCGTACCGCCGGATTGGCTAACCGACGTCACGGCCGCCACCGAGGACGGCTTCCTCGATCTCGCTCCGCATCTACCCGCCGAAGCCGGTGAAGCGCTGCTCGAGTACGCATCCAGCGGCATCCTAAAGAAGCCCGAGCCGGTCGTCGTCACTGATCCCTTCGCGCACCCCGACGCACAGCGCCGCTTCCGTGTCATCGAGAACGTCGAGGAGCTGGAGCGTGCGCTAGAGCTGCCATGGGAGCAGTGGGCCATCTTCCTCCACCCGTCTCAACGCGCATTTGTAACACGGACTTTCTCGGGTCCAGCCCGCGTCGCGGGCTCCGCCGGGACGGGCAAGACAGTCGTAGCGGTTCATCGCGCAGCCCGCCTTGCCGCCAGCAATGACCGTACGCGCGTTCTCCTCACGACATTTTCCGAGCCCCTTGCCGCGTCACTTGAACGTAAAGTCAAGGTACTCGCGGGTGACGCTGGCTCCGTCGTGCCGCGCATTACCGTCGCGTCGTTCGTCGGTATCGCGCGCGATCTTTACCAGCTCGTGCACGGGCGCAGTCCACAGATCGCATCCGAAGATCTAGTCCACGGCCTGTTGACTAAGGCGGCAGCCGCCGAGCCAGGACCTCCGATCAACGAGCGGTTTCTGCTCTCGGAGTGGAAGCACGTGGTGGACGCTTGGCAGCTCAAATCTGCCGAAGGCTACGCGGACGTACCCCGGCTCGGCCGTAAAAATCGCATGGGCAAGAAGCAGCGTGACAGGCTCTGGCCCGTGTTCGCACATGTGATCCACGAGTTGAACGCTCGCGGTTTTGTGACCGAAGCTGGCGTATTCCAGTCTGTAACCGATCATTATGCGGCGAAGGCGGAGAAGCCGTTTCACCATATCGTGGTCGATGAAGCTCAAGATCTTGGCGTACCGGAACTGCGCTTCCTGATTGCGATCGCGCCAGCCGGCACAGATGCCTTGTTCTTCGCCGGGGACCTCGGTCAGCGTATCTTCCAGCAGCCGTTCTCGTGGAAGGCGCTCGGCGTGAACGTCACCGGCCGGTCGACAACCCTGAAAGTCAACTACCGAACCTCGCATCAGATCCGCGAAACTGCAGACCGCTTGCTGCCCGGCGCCGTCGTTGATGTCGATGGTCGCGACGAAGAACGCAAAGGCACGGTGTCGGTATTCAACGGACCCGTGCCGATCGTAGTTGCGGCGGCCGACGCAGCTGCCGAGCAGACAGCCGTTGCGAAGTTCATTGACGCCGCACTGGCCGACGGCGTCTTGCCGGAGGAGATCGGCGTGTTCGTGCGTACCCGCGAAGTGATGAGCCGCGCCCGCGCGGCAGTCAATGCGACTGGGCGCGACGTAAGCGAGATCACGTTGCATCGGATTGGCGGCGTTGGCACCGTGCGCATCGGCGTCATGCATCTCGCCAAGGGCCTCGAGTTTAAGGTAGTCGCAGTGATGGCGTGTGACGATGATGTCCTGCCTCTTAAGGCCCGTCTCGAGGCCGTCGCCGACGAGACCGAGCTGGACGATGTGTTCGACACAGAGCGCCAGCTCTTCTACGTCGCCTGCACCCGAGCCCGCGATCGGCTGATGGTGAGCGGCGTTAAGCCGGGCTCACAGTTCATGTCGGATCTCATGAGATAGTGTTCGAGCATGTGGAACGGCAGACCCTACGAATACCTCGTGGAATGTGTCTATTCTTCCAGTTGGTCGCAGGATCGAAGTTAGCAGACATGAGGCAGAACAGCAGCGAGGCGGGCAAGAAACGACTGCCAAGGTCGGCTTCTGGGATTGCGCGGTCGTCCTGACGGACGGGCCAAGATTCGATGGCCGCATTGGCCCAAAGCGGACTCACCGCGTTCATTCTCTTCGAAAATATCGACCGACGCCTTCAGAGCATGTGCTCAATTGCTTCCCAAGGAATGATACTGCGGATAGTTGCGCACATCGAGGAGAACGTACCCGAATTTCGTTTTGCTAACCGCGCTGCTGTTGCCACCAGACGCTTGTCGACGCCAGCCGCTTCGCCCAGCCACAAAGCCATTGGGGGGCAGCAGCAATGGTTGTAAGCAAAGGCCGCATCATAAGCTCTACCTTTACGGCCATATGCACCGGGGCCATGGTATTCGCTGAGCCAGCCGATCCAATGCTCTTTTTGACTGGCATACCAAGTTGGCTTCTTCAAATGAAGCTTTTGCAGCGCTTCGGTGTGCGGCGCTCGCACAGGAAGCTTTTCAATTTTTTTGATAAGCTGGTAAGGTGTCATGCGTAGCGCCATCTCATCTTTTCTTCAAAAATCGGCTCGAACTCTCGTTCGGCCGCGCGTGCGTATAAACGCTCGTGGTCTTGAGGTCCGCGTGCCCGAGCGTCTGCGAAACGAGCGTGATCGGCGCACCATTGTCGATCGCATGACTTGCATGCGCATGGCGAAACCAGTGGGCGGACGCTGCTTCGTTCACCCCAGCGCGCTTTGCCGTCCGCTTGATTAGATAATTGATCTCGCGCTCCTTGATCCCGAAGACGCTCGCCTTGGGCGAAGCGCCACATCGGAGCGCCGTCAATCGCGCGGCAATGTCGGCGGGCAAGAGAACATGGCGCGGCTTATCGCCTTTGCCGATGAGCGCGAGCTGCGCCTCCCCGTTCTCGCGTGGAATGATCTCATCCCAAGTTAGGCTCGCAAGTTCCGAAACGCGCAGTCCGCCGTAGTATCCCGTCTCGAACAGGGCCCTATCGCGCTGTGGATGGCGAGAGCCAGCCGTGGCGCGGATGAGAAGATGAATTTCGACTTCCGGCATAATCCGCTGTGCGAGCTTCCTAGGTGCCTTCTTGAGCTTGAGAAGCGGTCCGACGTTGAAGCGGGTGTATCCGACCTGATGCGCGAACCCGAGCAGGGCCTTTACTGCGGCGACCTGGCGGTTGCAATTCTGTTGCACGCCGCGTTGCGGCAGAAAAAATTAGGGCTTAAGTTGTTGAGAGTCCTGGCGCTCCCTATGGGAGTCGAACCCGTCTTTTCAGATTGAAAATCTAATGTCTCAGCCGAAACCGGATCGCACCGGGTTCGCACCCGTTCAAGATTCTACGATCGCCGGATTTGTATAAGTCATTGATTTGTTTGGTGGGTGATCACGGGCTCGAACCGTGGACCCGCTGATTAAGAGTCAGCTGCTCTACCAACTGAGCTAATCACCCGCCGATTGCCGCCTTGTCGAATAGATGATGGCCACTGGGGCCCAAGGACGGCGATGGGGCCCGATGGGCCCCGTCCCGCAGCGAATAGCATCGGCCGGGGGCGCTTGTCCACCCCTGCTTTTCGGAATGCGACGTCAAACACAACGTGTCGCTTAACAGGCCTCAAAATGCGCCAAAACTCGCCGCTGGCCGGTCGCGCCCGTGCACGTAGGCCGACATCGCGAGCCCAAGGCCGACCATCAGCGTCATCATGGACGTCCCGCCATAGGAAACGAGCGGCAATGGGATGCCGACGACCGGAACAAGCCCGGTCACCATCGCAAGATTGATGAAAACGTAAATGAAGAACGTCATCGCCGAACCGGCAATCGCGAGCCGGGCGAACGGGTTTTCGCACCTTCCCGCCATCCGCATCATCGTCGCAATCAATGCCACGTAAAGAATGAGAAGAAGCATCAATCCGGCAAACCCCCATTCCTCGCCGATGATCCCTGCGATGAAATCGGTGTGCTTCTCGGGAAGGAAATCGAGCTGGCTTTGCGTACCCTGCACGAAGCCCTTTCCGGTGATCCCGCCAGCACCAAGTGCGATCTTGGATTGCATGATGTGATAACCGGCGCCAAGAGGATCAGCGTTCGGATCCAGAAACACCTCGACGCGACGACGCTGATAATCGTGCAGGCCAGACCAGATGAGAGGCAGGGCCGCCAACGCGGTCAGCGCGCCGCCAACGAAGTAGCGCATTGGAACGCCCGCAAGGAACGTCAGCGCCAGACCGAGCGCGAGAAACACCATCGCCGAACCGAGGTCTGGCTGCTTGAGTGTTAGCACGACCGGCACCGCGACCATTACGAGCGGCACGAGAACGTAGCGCAACTTCCCCACATCTTCGCGCGGCAGCCAGAGATAATAGCGCGCCAACGCTGCCACCAGCGCGAGCTTCATGAACTCCGACGGCTGAAATGAAATCGAACCCGCTCCGATCCAACGCCGCGCGCCCATCGCCTCGACCCCGATGAGCGGAACGAGCACGAGCGTGACGAGTGCGATGGCATACGCGGGATAAGCAAGCTTCACCCAAACGTCGAGCCGGATCAGCGCCATTCCGACGACGATTCCAAACGCGATCAGAAATCGCAGCGCATGACGCTCTGACCACGGTTGAAACGAACCACCCGCGACCGAGTAAAGCGTAACCACGCCAACGGCCGCGATCAAAGAAACGATTGCGAGCAGTGGCCAGTGCACGCGCCAGAGTTTTTCGCTGACCGTCAGCGGACGCCGGTTCGACCATGCTGTGTAAAGCGCCATCTAGCCTGCCGTTCCCGAGTTGCCGCGATCTTTCGCATCGTTCCGTTGCAACGGATCGGTGTTCGTCTGGATACGCGCGTTGCGGTCAAGAAGCAGATTCAGAACATCGCGAGCCAACAACATTGCGCTTTCTTGCGCGCCGCCAACGCGTTCAACGACCGTAGCGATGGCATACCGTGGCGACTCCGCGGGAACGAACGCAACGAATGGCGCGTCGGTTCGCCGTGCTTCAGCACCCACTGAACTCGCGCCAGACTCCGCTGTTTCGGTCGCCGTCTCACCGGTCTTTGCAGCAACGAGCGGCCGGCCTTTCCCGAGCTGAACGCCGAGCGCTGTACCACCAGCAGCAGTGCCCGCCGCAATCATTCCAGCCCGAACGATCGAGAGATGCTCAACCGAGAACGGGAACGGAGCACGACTGCCGCTTCGAGGCTCTGACTCGGATCGGATCGAAGGAAAAACATTATTTCCGCTCGCAATCCGTGCGGTCATCAACGCAAGTTGCAGAGGCGTGGCCAAAACAGAGCCGCGCCCCATGCCGAGCAGCAGCGCCGTTTCACGCGCGCCCTGCTCGCCGGGTTGAATAGGCATCGTGTTCTTGGCGAGAATTCGCCCAGCCTTTTCGTCTGTCAAACCGAACTCGTAAACGGCACCGAGGCCAAGTTTGCGCGCTGCGGCGGCAAGCGCATCGACACCCGCACGCCGGGCCATTTCGAGAAAGAATAGATCGCACGACGATCGCAGCGCTTCGGAAACAGTCAACGCCCCGTGCCCTGAGGCGCGCGAACACACGTATCGCCGTCCATCATAATCGGCGTGACCTGTACATTTGAAACGCTCCGTCGGCGTAACGACGCCAGCCTGAAGTGCGGCCAGCGCCGTAACAGGTTCGAATGTCCCGCCAGGCGAATAGAGAGCCGACACGACGCGGTTGAGCAGCGGGTTCCCCTCGCCGTCGCGGATCTCGCGCCACTCGGACGCGCGAATGCCATTCGCAATCCGCCCCGGATCAAACCCCGGCACTGAGACGGACGCAGCGATCTCGCCCGTTCCGACATCGATAACGACTGCGGCCGATTTCCCGTCCTGCGCCATACGCGCCGCAATCGCTTGCTGCAAATCGAGATCGATCGACAAACGCACGTCGCGCCCGTTCTTCGGTTCGGACGTTTCGAGGTGGCGCATGATATGCCCACGCGCATCGACTTCGATTTTCGCCGTTCCGCCCGCCCCTCGCAGCTCAGACTCGAACCCCGCCTCCGCGCCCTTCTTGCCAATGCGCATATCCGGCAGCCGCAGGATTGCATCGTCATTCGGATCGAACTTCTCGACACTGCCGACAAATCCGGCGACGTGCGAAATCGCATCCGCGCCATGATAGCGTCGGCGCCACGATGTTTCCGTGCCAACACCCGGCAGGCTCGGCGCAAAGAGATTGAGACGCGCGATCTGCTCAAAGCTGAGATCCGATGCGACGACTGTCGGCACGTTCCGCGCACGCTTCTTCGAACGCGCAATGATGGTCGCGATGCCTTCATCCGTCAGCGGCAGGATCTCTTTCAGACGCGCGAGAACGGCAGGCAAATTCTTGACCAACGCCGGTGTAACCGTCGCGCGGAAAAGATCTTCGTTATCGGCAATGGGGCGGCCGAACCGATCCAACAGGCGTCCCCGGCGCGGGGGCAGGATCAGCACGTTGATGCGGTTTTCGTCCGCAAGCGGCCCA
Organism: Hyphomicrobium methylovorum; assembly: GCF_013626205.1. Classification (NCBI taxonomy): domain Bacteria; kingdom Pseudomonadati; phylum Pseudomonadota; class Alphaproteobacteria; order Hyphomicrobiales; family Hyphomicrobiaceae; genus Hyphomicrobium; species Hyphomicrobium methylovorum. The sequence goes on along the minus strand of NZ_QHJE01000001.1, from coordinate 2,925,118 downwards.
TACCGGTCGCGCTCGATCACCTGTAACTGGAAGAGCCGCCATCCGATCAGCGCAAATCCCGCAGCCTGCACGCCACCAAACAAAAGACTACGGCGCGTAAATCGCGTTTGATCTGAGCTTCGCGTCTCGCCGCGCGTCATCATGCGCTAGCTCCCGCGCTCGAGACGCACGTTGCGATCGCGCGCGGCAGCGTTGTCGAGAAATCTCAAGATCGGTAACAGCACAAAAAGCGACGCAATACTGGCGAGCAGCGCTCCGGTCGCGTACGGCCGCCAATCGAGAAACTCAAAGAAATACAGCGACGCCACGGCCCACGCGACGACAGTGACGGACAGAATAGCAAGCCCGAGAAGAATGAGCCGGCTGAATGTCCCGCCCAGCGCATAGCGCGTGCTTACCGTCGCAGCCAGATGCACCAGCAGATAGATCAACGCCCAATAGCCGAGCGGACCGTTGGTCAAAACGTCGAGCGTCAGCCCGGCAAGAAAAACAACCCATTCCGGAAGCCAGGCATCATGCCTCAGCGTCCAGTAGTGAATGGCAACGGCAGGTAGCAGCGGGAGGAAAAATCGATCGCCCGCCGGGATTCCAAGCGGCAAAGCCGCAATCAGCGTCAAGACCGCCACCGAGCCGATCGGCGCCACGAGCCGCCGCCACGTCATCGCACTTTCTCCGTCGCGGCGTTGTTCGCAGAAGGCTTCGGGCGACGCTCCTGTTCGGCTTTCACTTCGCCACGCAAATCCTCCGCGAGCGCACGCGCAGGGTCGTCAAACAAAAGCACGCTGACATACGCGAGACGATCGAGATGCGCCCTCAGCGCAACGCGCGGCGTGCCCGCGATATCACTGACGACACCAATCCTTAGTCCGGCGGGAAACAGCCCGCCGATGCCCGATGTCCCAACCGCGTCACCAACGCGAACCTCGGCGCCTTCCGGCAGATACAGCAAACGCGGCTCGGGCTCGTTGTCACCCGCAAGAATAGCGCGCACACCAGATGCGCCAACGCTGACGGGGATACGGCTGTTGAGATCGCTCGCAATCAATACACGTGCGGAGTTCGGGCCAACATCCACCACCCGCCCAACCAGCCCGTCGGCATTCACCACTGGGTAGCCCGGCTTCACGCGCTGCTTCTCACCGGAATCGATCATCACGCTGCGCGCGAACGCGCCGCTCGAATCGGCGATCACACGGCTCGTCACGAACTCGAACCCTTGCTGCGGAACAACCTTCATCTGAGCTTCGAGATCGGCAAGCTTGGCTTCGAGTTGCTGAGCTCGCCAATCCCAACCACTTAGCTTCTGATTTTCAGTCCGAAGGCGTTCGAGTTCGGCGGTCATATCAATCTGCGAGGAAATCGCCCCGGCGAATTCGCGAATGGGCGCGGTCGGCACAGTCGCCGCTTGCAGCAGAGGTGCGAAAAAGGAAGCGACGCGCCAGCGCAGATCCGCGATTTGACTGTGATGCAGGCGGCTCAACAGCAGCAGGGACAGAGACAGGAAAATCAACAACGCGACGATCGGGCGAACAGCCCGCCGCGGCTCGGCGCGATCGCCCCGCCGAAGAAGAAGATAGTCATACCTGAGGCGCGCCATGCCGGTTGTCCGCGATCAGGGCTTGATCAAAAGATGCTCGCGCTCCTTGAGCGTGCGCAACAGAACCGCAGAGCCCTCAATAACGCAATGCTCAGGCTTCTGCGGCATATGACAGGTGATGCCGATGCGACGCTCAAGTTCCTCACCGAGCTTGGCCAACTTGGCGCCGGCACCCGACAAATGGATGCCCCGCTCACAAACGTCCGTCGAAATCTCCGGCGGCAGATCCTCGATCGCATGCTGGATGAATTCCGCGATCTGCTCGATAGGCTGAGCAAGCGCCTCCGCGATGTGATGCGGCCCGAGCACCACCGTCTTCGGTTTGCCCTCGCCGAGCTCGCGCCCACGAATGAAAATTTCCGCTGTCTCACCATCAACGATGCGAGACGCCGAACCCGCTTCGATTTTGATCCGCTCCGCGTTCTCGTCACCAATCACAAGCTGATGCTCGCGGCGGACATAGCGCACAATCGCCGCGTCCATCGCGTTTCCACCGCAACGGAGCGAGCGCGCCTCGACCACACCGCCGAGCGACAACACCGCAATATCCGTTGTGCCACCGCCGATGTCGACGATCATCGATCCCTTCGGTTCATCGATGGGAAGCCCAGCGCCAATCGCGGCCGCGACCGGTTCTTCAACCAGAAAAACACGCCGCGCACCGGCTGACAGCGCTGTCTCATAAACCGCACGCCGCTCAACCGGAGTTGCGCCCGCTGGAACGCAAACGAGGATACGCGGCCGCACAAACTCGACGAGCGACTTCGTTCGCCCGATGAACTGCCGCAGCATTTCTTCCGTTGCCACGAAGTCCGCCACCACGCCATCTCGCAACGGCCGGATCGTTTCGATGTTTTCCGGCGTCCGGCCAAGCATCTCCTTAGCCTTGTCGCCAACCGCCATGACCTCGCGCACGCCGCCGCGCGAACGGATAGCAACGACCGACGGCTCGTCAATAATGACGCCGCGTCCTTCGACGAAAACGAGGGTGTTAGCTGTGCCGAGATCGATGGCGATGTTGTCGGACAATACGGCTCTGACGCCCAAACCGAACATGACGCGTGTCCCGACCTCCAACCAACGTTCTGAGCTTATAGGTGGAACCGCGCCAATCAAGGACGATGGCCTGTCGAAAGCGTGGCACCTAGCGATATGGTAAGCGTATTCGCGAACGATTGAACACGATTTCCCAGATCGAAACGCAAAACGGCGCCGGATCGCACCGGCGCCGTAATCAATTTCGGAAGTCGGCAAGCACGCGCCGATCAGACGGCTTGCTGCGCTTGAGCCGTCTTCTGCCGCTTGACGACGAGCTTGCTCAGCGCGGCGACATAAGCGCGCGCCGAAGCCACAAGCGTATCGGGATCGGCCGAACGACCTGTCACGATGCGCCCGTCTTCTTCAAGGCGCACGGAAACTTCAGCCTGCGCATCCGTCCCTTCGGTCACCGCATGCACTTGGTAGAGATCGAGACGTGCATTGTGCGGCAACAGCTGCTTGATCGCATTGAAAGTTGCATCAACAGGTCCGTTGCCCGTGCTCTGCACGGTCTTGGACTCGCCCTCGATATCGAGCGTCAACGTCGCCGTCTGTGGTCCCATCGTACCGGCGATCACCGTCAGCGCCGCAACGCGTACGCGATCATTCATATGCGCGACGCCGTCGTCGACAAGCGCTTCGATATCTTCGTCGTAGACGTGCTTTTTGCGGTCAGCGAGCGCCTTGAAGCGATTGAACGCGTCCTGCATCGCGTTGTCGCCGAAGTCATAGCCAAGCTCTTTCAGCTTCGCCTTGAACGCGGCGCGGCCCGAGTGCTTACCCATCACCAGCGACGACTTTCCAACGCCGACCGATTCCGGCGTCATGATCTCATACGTCTCGGTGTGCTTCAGCACGCCATCCTGATGGATGCCACTCTCATGCGCGAACGCGTTGCGGCCAACGATCGCCTTGTTGTACTGCACCGGAAAATTCGTCACCGCCGAAACGAGCTTCGACGCGCGTGACAGCATCTCACTCTTAATGCCGGTGAAGTGCGGCAACAGATCGTGCCGCGTCCGCACTGCCATCACGATCTCTTCGAGCGCTGCGTTACCCGCGCGCTCGCCCAGACCGTTGATGGTGCATTCAATCTGCCGAGCCCCAGCGCGAACGCCAGCGAGCGAGTTGGCAACGGCCAAACCGAGATCATCGTGGCAGTGCGTGGAGATCACGACCTTGTCCATGCCCGGAACGCGTGTCTTCAGCATCTGGATCAGATCGAAGTATTCTTCCGGCAACGCATAGCCGACGGTGTCGGGAATGTTGATCGTCGTCGCCCCGGCCTTGATGGCGGCTTCGCAGACCCGGCAGAGATAATCATGCTCGGTGCGCGTTGCGTCCATCGCGCTCCATTCGACGTCGTCGGTATACCCGCGCGCACGCGTTACGGACGCCACGACGCGTTCGTAAACTTCGTCCTGATTGAGCTGCAGCTGATGCTGCCGGTGCAACGGCGACGTTCCGATGAACGTATGAATGCGGCTACGGCGAGCATGCTTGATCGCTTCACCCGCCCGGTCGATATCGCCGAAGTTCGCGCGCGCGAGACCGCACACGACCGACTCCTTGACGAGTTTCGAGATCTCTGTGACGGCCTCGAAATCGCCTTCCGACGCAATCGGGAACCCAGCCTCGATGATATCGACGCCCATGTCGTCGAGCAGCTCCGCAACCTGGAGCTTTTCCTCGAACGTCATCGTCGCGCCCGGGCACTGTTCGCCGTCGCGCAGCGTCGTATCGAAAATGATGATCTTGTTGTCGTCGCGTTCGGGCTCGGCCGACGCAGTGTCCTTAACGGACGTCATGGCTCTTTATCCTTCGCTGGGCAGCCCGTCATGCGGTGCCGCCGCTATTCGCTCTACGCTCAATTCGGAGGCCGTCCAATCCCCTGGGCACGATCCCGGCAGACAGCCGGGGTTCATGCGGCCCAGGGGCCGATAAGGAGCAGCGAAAATGGAAGCGCACGGTCAGCCGCACCGCAAACCGGATCTGTCTGCAGGGGAGAGGCAAAAAGGGCCGTTTTAATCGGGCGCGCCATTGGGAACCGAGGGTCCATGAAAGCGAAAATACGGCCTCACGGCCGACGCCGTTCCAATACCCGAAATCAGTGGGACAAATCAAGACCGCCCTGAAGGCCCGCCCAAGGGCAGACCAGCCGCAGAGGGGACGTAGATCCTCAGCGTGCCCTCGGCCACCCGGACCGCATGGCCGCCGATCCGCACCCCCTCCAGCTTGCCCCGAGCCACCGTCATGGTGAGCTGGATAGCACTCGGACGGCCCATTTCAATGCCCTGTTCAATGGCGCGCTTGTGCGTACCGTCGGGCAGAACGTCAAATTGGTGAATGATCGACGCAAAACTCGCCGCCGCCGAACCCGTAGCCGGGTCTTCCGGCACACCAAGGTCGGGGGCAAACATCCGCACGTGGAACGCGGAATGGGCACGCACGCATTGGCGCGTATAGAGATAGACGCCGTCCACGCCGTGATCGGTAAACGCACGCGCCCAATGTTGCGGCATCACCTTCACTTGCGACATGACATCGAGATTCGAGATCGGCAGAAACGCAAAGGTGCTGTGGCCACGCATCAGTGACGGCTTGTGATTTTCGAACCCGAGCTCGACGGGAATTAAAGCGATCGCCGCGGCAAGCTCCTCCGGCTCCGAAATCGCCTCTACCGCAGCGGACGACATCTTCGGCGCATCGAACTCTCCGAACGACACCGAATTCGCGCGCATTCGAACGCCGACGCGAATGCTCCCAGCTTCTTCCTCGAGCGCGATGATCGCATCGTTATCGCCATTGCCATTCGTCGCGCGAAGCTCGGCGAGAAGAATGGCCGCTCCAAGTGTCGGATGGCCCGCGAACGGCAATTCACGGCTCGGCGTAAAGATGCGCACACGCGCCGTATGCCCGGCCGACGTCGGCTTCAGAACGAAAACCGTTTCCGAAAGATTGAACTCCCGCGCGATCGTCTGCATTTCGGCCGTCGTCAGATGATCGGCATCCAGCACCACCGCGAGCGGATTACCGCCGAACGGCCGCTCCGTGAACACGTCGAGAATATGATAAGCAAGCGTCATTCTGCACTCGTCTCCGCCGCTGGCCTCAGTCTGCAACGGACCGCGCGTGCGCACGTACCATGCTGCAACGCAATCCCCTCGCCAAGCATTTTCTACAGCGGCGGATTGGAACGGCCGTCGGCAAACAACGCTTCGATCAGCAGTCTCATATAGGCCGGCATCGCAACACCGTCAGCGTCACTCAGGCGCCGGAGAGCAACGACCGCCTCGAGTTCTGAGTTTTCAGACGCCGCGATATGCGCATCCGCTTGGCGAAGAAACTCGGCCGTCGTCATCGCCACTTGAAACGGCACGCCGAGCGACAACTGCACGCCTGATCGCGTGAGATAAAACCCTTCCCCACGGACGAGAGATTCCGGCGCGACGCCCGTTTCTTCCACCGCCTCACGGGCCGCGCTCGCCGCAATATCGATATAGCCATCGGCATCGACATCCTGTGCGTCGATGAATCCGGCTGGCGCGTAAGCCAGACCCGCATTGACGTTTCCTGCCCGTTGCCGCCCGAGCATGATGTCGCCATCCAACGAACGGATCAGCGCAGAGCCGAAGCCATCCAGCACCCCGGCTTCCGGAAAGCCCTGCATGCGCCAAAAGATATAATTTCGGAAATTCGTCGCCAGCAGCGACGCGGTCAATTCGCCATTCGCGAATTCAAATCCATCGATGAGAAATATGCGACCATCGAAGTAATTCGGATTCGATTGCCGCACTTCATCCCAATGCGACTCAATCTCGGCTTTGTTTCGCGCCGCGTAATCCCACGCGCCGTCACCCACACGCAGTATCGCAGTCCGACAATGGAAGACGCCATCTTGCGCTGTTGCGCTGCCGTTAAGCCGTTGCCCGCGCACCATTAACCTCACACACTACAACAGCCACGCAATAACGCGTCACAATTAAGTCTCGATCTGACCAAAAGCCAATTGCCCGAATTTGAGACAGAATGAAATGCTCCAACCACTGATATGATCGGGCTTTTTTCCGTATAAGGTCGCGACGTAAAAAATGTGCGGCCTTTTATTTTGCGAACTTCGGTCATGAGGCGGACACGATTCGATACGCATATCGCACTCACGACAGCGTCGCTGGGGGGCGACAGTCAAGATCTCCCAGCACCTCATTGCCGGTTTCATTTCTGGTGTTGCGCCAGGAGCCATTACGGCGAGGTGTGATGGATCGGATCACCTGCCTCCCGATGGAATAGCCATCGGGTTCACGCAGCGCCTGCGCTGTGGTTGAGCCCAAACTTATCCGAGGAAGCCGCGTCAGCGGCAGAATTCGGAAACGGGCGGCAGAGGTCCCCGCTCCTCTGCCGCCCGCGTTAGTCCCGGCTTGGCGTCCGAAGGGCGACAGCTGGATTATGACGTGGACCGCCCGCGCTGCCGCACATAAACCCTCCCCAAGAGCGCGGCAGTGCGGGACGGTTCACTTCATCAGCCCGCGGGCCAATCCAATCCAATCCCGATCAGTCCAATTCGTCTTTTCGTCATCAGACGAATGAGTCTCGTGCGAACTGCGCGTTAAAGCAGTCGAAACGTCCAGGCAGCCGAAAGAGCGAGCGCAGCGATGTAGGCTAAGAGAAGAATCGCAGCCCACCAGTGGTCGCGGCGCGCAACCGCTTGCACGGACTGGCCATCTTCTCCGCTCCAACTCGTCGCCACCACGCGCCAGAGCGCGGCGATGATGAATGCGTACGACGCGAGATATATCTTATCGATGAGCATTAAGTAACCCACTTCGGGCAGAGTTGATGTTGCCGTCAGCTGCAAAGCGACAAGCGTCAGCAACGCCGTGATGCCGAGCCCGATGCGTCCGTCGACACGGCTCGGCATAATGAAGAAAATCAACGTCGAGCAAACGATGATGAGAAACACCGGCAGAAACGCTTTCACCGCGACCGTCACCAGTTCGCGCGCAACGGGAATCTCCACGATGACGCGCGAATAGCTTTCCGCAGCGCCGGAAGTCAGATCACCGAAATTCGTGTGATAGTCGTGATCGACGATCTTCATAACGGGCTGCCCCACGCGAAATCCGGGCAGCGTGATCCTGGGATTCAGAAGAACCGGCACCTTATCCGGCACGTAGATCTGATCCACGTTCGTCGTCAGCGTATCTTCAATTTCGATCCGGAAATTCTGACGATCAAACGGATAGCGTTCGAGATTGAACTTGGTCGCGAGCTGCCCCTGTTCGCGAACGACAGAGTAAAATGTGCCATCCGGCATCGCCTTCGGTTCTTCCGTCAGCAGATCGCGCTGGTGATCGTAGGGCTGGAAGCGGTTCATGAATTCCATCGACTTCGATGGATTGGCCGCAGCGTCTTTCCAGCGAAACCAAACATAGAGATCGATGGCATAGCTGTGCGTCGGAAAACTCACTTCCTGAATGTCGTTGATATAGAGCCCGACCACAACGCGATGCGGCGTGCCCTCACCGCCAGCGTTTCCCGCATGTGCATCCGGCGCTGTTGGTGCTGCCTGTAATGACGGCATGGTTTGAGCGGGCTGCGGAGGCTCCGCATTAGCGACACGCGGCTGCAGCGCTAGCAAAAGAACCGCGAGAAACGCTAGCGAAGCGAGCGCAAACCGAAGACCGGCACGCCGAAAGCGATGCGAAGGAAAGGGCAATCTCATCTCCGTCCCCGAGTGCGAAGAGAGAGCCTAGGAATAATCCCACAAAAAAGCACGCAGCGAATGAATTCGCTGCGTGCTGAGAATATCGATCGATCGAATAAGTTAGCCGACGAAGAGCAAACTTAGTTCTTAACCTTGTCGACCAGCTTGTTCTTCGCGATCCACGGCATCATCCCGCGAAGCTTCGCGCCGGTTTCTTCAATCTGGTGGCTGTCGTTGAGACGGCGCGTAGCCTTGAAGCTCGGCTGGCCTGCTTTGCATTCCAACATCCAATCGCGCGTGAAGCGGCCCGACTGAATATCGGCAAGCACGCGCTTCATCTCAGCCTTCGTCTCCGCGGTAACGATGCGCGGGCCGGTCTGGTATTCGCCGTACTCAGCCGTGTTCGAGATTGAATAGTTCATGTTCGCAATGCCGCCTTCGTAGATCAGATCCACGATCAGCTTCACTTCATGCAGGCATTCGAAATACGCCATCTCCGGTGCGTATCCGGCTTCAACGAGCGTCTCGAAGCCGTTACGGATAAGCTCAACCAGACCGCCGCAAAGCACAGCCTGCTCGCCGAACAAGTCCGTTTCGCATTCTTCCCGGAACGTCGTCTCGATGACGCCCGAACGGCCGCCGCCGATGGCCGACGCATACGACAGGAAGAGATCGTGCGCGTTGCCGCTCTTGTCCTGATGGACGGCGATCAAGCACGGAACGCCACCGCCCTTTTGATATTCGCCGCGCACCGTATGTCCCGGTCCCTTCGGCGCAACCATGCCGATGTCCAGATCTTCGCGCGGTTCGATCAGATTGAAATGCACGTTGAGGCCATGCGCGAACATCAGCGCAGCGCCCTTCTTCATGTTCGGTTCGAGGTGCTCGCGATAGATATCGCCCTGCAGTTCATCCGGAACGAGGAACATGATGACGTCGGCCCACTTCGCGGCGTCAGCCACGTCCATGACCTTGATGCCTTCCTTCTCGGCCTTCTGCGCCGATGCCGAACCCTTGCGCAGAGCTACGACGATATCCTTCACGCCTGAATCCCGAAGATTGAGAACGTGTGCATGCCCCTGGCTGCCGTAACCGACCACGGCGACTTTCTTGGATTTGATCAGGTTGATGTCGGCATCACGATCGTAATAGACGCGCATGGGCGGCCTTTCGGGTTCCCCGGTCGGTTTCGACGGTCGGGCTGGTTTGAGGAAGGAAGCCGCAGACGCGCTCCCAAAATACGCCGGAAACCTACTCAGAACACGCCAATGTTTCAACGGGCATTGGCAGCCGAATCCCGGCCGTGGCAATGCGCCCGCCGCCCACTGGCAGGCGGCCCGAAAGTCTTAACTGAAATCTAACCCGAAATAGGCAGGATTGCCTCTACGCGCCATTCTCACAGACGTCGGAAAAACCATGCGTTCGCTAGTCGTAATCGGAATGCTGGGAACCGTGGCTCTGCTCGCTGGCTGTGGCGAGGACGCGACCGCCGTCCAGAAAGAACCGGCAAGCCCGCAAGGCATCTTTGTTTCCTCCGGAGATTGCGCCAGCGCGGGAACCTTGACGATCGATCAATGTGGCCAGGCAATCGACCGCGCCGTCGCCTTCGACCAGAAGAACGCGCCAACCTACGGCTCGCTTGCGTCTTGCAACAAAGCCCAGGGCCCGGGCCGCTGCGCCAAAGCCGTTGACGGTGCCTACCGCGCCAACATTCAGGCCTTCCTCGTAACGATGTCGAAGAAGCCCCGCGCGACCGCGCTCTATGCGGCGAACGACGGCTCCATCGGCTTCGCAGACGCCGAGAAAAACGCGTTCGGAGTGGAGAGCGAGACCTACACCGTCTCGACGTCCGCCCAGGCGTTAGCGCACGAAAACGCTCACCTGAAAAACTAGCGTCAGATCGTCGACGATCCCCGTCCGATTGCCGCGATACCGGTGCGTGAAACTTCGACGAGACCCAGTTCGATCATCAGTTGGATGAACGTCTCGATCTTCGAAGGCTTGCCCGTTACCTCGAAAACGAAGTGCTCCACAGACGTATCGACGACCTTCGCACGGAAGATTTCAGCAAGCCGCAATGCCTCGATCCGCTTCTCGCCGCGCCCGCCGACTTTGACAAGCGCCAGCTCGCGTTCGATCGAGCCGCCCTCTTCCGTCAGATCACGCACGCGATGCACCGGCACGAGACGCTCGAGCTGATGCTTGATCTGCTGCAGCACATCCGGCGTACCGCTGGTGATGACTGTGATGCGCGAGAGATGTTTTTCGTGCTCAACCTCAGTCACTGTCAGCGAGTCGATGTTGTAACCGCGACCGGCGAAAAGACCGATCACCCGCGCAAGAACGCCGGGCTCGTTATCGACGATCACCGAAAGGGTGCGCGATACCACCGCCTGCGCCGTGGGCGCGTTCGGGTAGTGTGATTGCTTCTGTGGCTCGGTCATTGATCTTGCTCGCTCAGATGACGTTTTCGACAAGGGTATGGCCGGCGGCATAGTCGGCAATTCGCCAAGTCTCTTTAAGTGCTGCTTCGCGCCACGCAACGAACGCCGGATTTTTCAGCGCTGCGTCCATATAGGCGCGAGTCTCGGTGCGAACGGGCACCTGAAATGTCTCGAACCGCGTGACGACCGGCAAAAACATGGCATCGGCCGCCGTGAACTCGCCGAACAGATACGGCCCGCCAGCACCGAATTTACGGCGCGTCTCAGACCAGATCGTCTCGACACGGTCGATATTCGCTTTGAGAGCCGGCGTCATCTCAGGCGTTTTGAAACGCACGCCAAGATGCATCGGGCAGCCCTGGCGCAACGGCATGAAGCCGCCGTGCATTTCATTGGAGATCGCGCGAGCATGAGCGCGCGCCGCCTTATCCTGGGGCCAAATCGCTCGGTCCGGATAGGTCTCAGCCAGATATTCGATAATGGCGAGGCTTTCCCAGATCACGACATCGCCGTCGAGAAGCACGGGAACCTTCCCGCTCGGCGAATAGCGGGCGAGCTTCGCCGGCGTATCGGCCTCGCGCAGAGGAATGATGATTTCCTCAAACGGAATGTCGAAGTTCTTGAATATGAGCCAGGGGCGCAGCGACCACGACGAATAGAGCTTATTCGCAATAACCAGTTTCATCACTACTTCTCACCCTGCGCGCCTTCATCGCCGAGCTTATTCTTTTCAGCTTCCGCAGGAAAAACCGCGCGAACGAAAATCGGCATACCGTTCTTGTCGACAAGCTGGCGGAATGCCTCGGCCTTCTTCACACCGATCTTATACTGCGAGAACGCCGCGACGAAGCGCTGTCCCATTCCGTTCGCCAATTCTTCCGGCGCCGGCACACCCATCTTCACACGTTCCTTTTGCGGGATACGCGCATAGATCCGCGCCAGAACTTGCGTGTGCATGTAATCCTGCGCCAGGCAGGCTTCGAGACCTTGCGTGAAAGTGCTGGACAGCATGTGCGTGCGATAACAAGCATCGAGAAATTTCATGACCCCCGCCGAGCCTTCGCGTTTATGCAAAACAGCGAGGCGTTTGGCAGCGTCCTGAATATTCGCGACCTTATTCCAGTCCTCTTTCGCAGCCGCCGGGAACACCGGCGCGGAAAGCGCCATCACCAGGATGAGCGCTTTCAAAATTCCACGCAGGTTGCCCCCGAATGCTGTGATTGTTCTCACACCAACACCTTGCCCTCTTCGCCGATGGCCCGTTCGACGTCCTCATCCGACACATGCTCGCCGAGCAGCATCTCGTTGTGGGCCTTGCCGGAAGGAATCATCGGGAAGCAATTGGCAAGCTTGGCGACGCGGCAATCGAAGATCACCGGCCCTTTGGTATTGATCATCTCAAGAATAGCATCGTCGAGATCAGCCGGATGGTCGCAGCGCATTCCCGTCCAGCCATAAGCTTCCGCCAGCTTGACGAAATCCGGCAGCGCCTCGGTGTAGCTTTCCGAGAGCCGGTTTCCGTGCAGCAATTGCTGCCACTGACGCACCATACCCATGTACTCGTTGTTCAGGATGAACACCTTCACCGGCAGACGATACTGCACCGCCGTCGAACATTCCTGAATATTCATCAGAATGGAAGCGTCACCCGCCACATCGACAACAAGCGATTTGGGATGGGCGATCTGCGCACCGATAGCCGCTGGCAATCCGTAGCCCATCGTACCGAGCCCGCCTGACGTCATCCAGCGGTTCGGCTCTTCGAAGTGCAGGAACTGCGCGGCCCACATCTGATGCTGGCCAACTTCCGTCGTGAAATACGTATCGCGATCCTTCGTCAGCTCATAAAGCCTCTGACACGCATACTGCGGCATGATCATGTCTTTGGAATTCTTGTAGGAGAGTGATTTCTTCGCTCTCCATCCATCGATCTGCTTCCACCAGGATTTGTGGGCCGCCTTATCGAGCGTCGGCGCCTTTGCTTTCCAAAGCCGCAGCATCTCTTCGAGCACGTATGCGCAATCGCCAACGATCGGAATATCGACGTGGATATTCTTGTTGATCGATGACGGATCGATGTCGACGTGAATTTTCCTCGAGCCCGGCGAGAACGCATCGACCCGACCGGTGATGCGATCGTCAAAGCGAGCACCGATGTTGATCATCACATCGCAGTCGTGCATCGCGAGATTGGCTTCGTACGTGCCGTGCATCCCGAGCATACCAAGCCACTGCTTGTCGGATGCCGGATACGCGCCGAGCCCCATCAGCGTCGAAGTAATCGGATAGCCGGTAAGACGCACGAACTCACGCAGAAGCTGGCTCGCCTTCGGCCCCGAATTGATTACGCCGCCGCCCGTATAGAAAACCGGACGCTTTGCCGACGCGATCAGATCCACGGCGTCACGTACCGCGGCCGTCTCCGGCTTCAGCTTCGGCTTATACGTTTTATGCTGGATGTTCGACGGACCAACGTAATTGCCGGTCGCGAACTGCACATCCTTCGGAATGTCGACAACCACAGGACCCGGACGGCCCGTGCTGGCGATATGGAACGCCTCGTGCAGAACACGCGCAAGATCGTTCACGCTGCGAACGAGCGTGTTGTGTTTCGTGCACGGCCGCGTAATGCCGACCGTATCGCATTCCTGAAACGCGTCGTTGCCGATGAGGTGCGTCGGCACCTGGCCGGTGATGCAAACGATGGGAATGGAATCCATCAACGCGTCCGCAAGTCCGGTCACGGCGTTCGTCGCGCCTGGACCCGACGTCACGAGCACAACGCCGACTTTACCGGTCGAGCGCGCGTATCCTTCGGCAGCGTGAAGCGCGCCGCCTTCCTGACGAACGAGGACGTGACGGATCTTGTCCTGCTGAAACAGCTCGTCGTAGATCGGTAGCACTGCGCCACCGGGATAACCGAAGATGTACTCGACACCCTGGTCAGCGAGCGCCGTAAGAACCATCTCAGCGCCCGTCATCGTCCTGGCCATTGTATAAGCTCCCTTGGCGACCGCCTTCACGGCCCGCAGTGCAAAAAAATATGCGGAGCATACTACCGCGTCAACGCTAACGCTGAATAAAAGCGAATATAGCGCGCTTCAAACTTTCCATTTATTTCTTAAATGCGTCACTCCACGAAATCATATGACGACGAAACCAAGTTCCCTGCCTTTTTATGTATTGGCGCGTCTCAACCTTCGCAGCCGCAACAGCGTCAGCGACTGTAAGCTTACCTTCGCTGGCCGCAATGAGAGCACCGACGCCGATCGCCCGCATAGCCGGCAAACCCGGATCGAGCCCCAACCGGCCGAGCGCTACGGCTTCATCCATCGCCCCCTGATCCATCATCCGGTCGAAGCGCGCATCTGCATCGGCAAGGAGATCGGAACGCTCACGCCGAACCAAAATCTTGGTCGCACCTTCAGCGCCGCTGATCGGTTGCTTCGGAAGCGCCTGCCATTCCGCCAGAGACTTCCCAGTCTGCTCGATCACTTCGAGTGCGCGGACGATACGCTGCGTGTCCCCAGGCGCCAGCCTCGAAGCCATGACGCTGTCTCGTGCAGCAAGCAGCCGATGAAGTTCGCCTTCGCCAGCGCGGTCCGCTTCGCCCCGCCAGCGCGCACGCACAGCCGGATCAATCTCTGGGATCGGAGAAAGCCCTTCGAGCAACGCTTTAAAATAGAGTCCCGTGCCGCCAACGATGATCGGGCGCTGCCCTGCCTCTTTCGCATCACTGAGCACGCGTGAGACGTCTCGAATGAAACGGCCCGCGGAATAACTCTCCGCCGCACTGACCGAACCATAAAGCGCATGAGGAACGATGGCTTCGTCATCCGCGCTCGGTCTTGCCGTGAGAATCCGCAGTTCGCGATAGACCTGCATGCTGTCGGCATTGATGATGATGCCGTTGACCTGACGCGCGATTGTCAGCGCCAGCGCAGACTTACCGCTCGCGGTTGGCCCCGCAATGAGAATTGGCGCCGAAGAAATCTCACCGTCTAACGCAGTACTTTCTCCAGCGTCGCTACGATCCACGCTATGCATCGGAGCCGGGCCGCCGATCAAGATGGGCATCGCCCTGAAGACCTGCCCCGCTACGATTACCGATCCGAACGGGCATCTCCCGCCCCGTAATGCGCTGCCAAAGCACGGCGACACGCGGCCGGATCCGCGCCCAGGCACGCGCAGTCTCCAGCTTGACGCGCGTCTTCACCATCCGCCCATAACGCCAGACCCACGAAGATCGGATCTCGTCGAACAGCGCGTCCTTCCACGGCACGAACCAGTTGTAGAGCCGCGCAAACCATTCGATCCGCATCAGCGACGGCTTCGTGAGAATGAAGACACGCGCGATCAATGCCGTCGACGCAACCTTCGCTCCGAAGAACACCAACGTAGCGGTCGCAAAATATTCGTTCGCCAATAGCCAGACGGCAACGAGCTTCAACGGCAGCAGCAGCGTTGTCGGCAATGCGAAAACCACCAGCGCACCATACGGCGGAAGCCCTGCGATCCACCGCTCGATGGCAGCGATCGGTGCGTAAGCGGCAAGCCGTCCAAGCAGCGCAGCGAGCGGACGCCAGCCCCACTCTTCGAACAGAACGATGAGCGCCGCCGCAACATTGAACGCAGAGATCAGCGGCCCCCGCGCAAGTCCCCAGGCGGTACGCAGCACTTCGCGCGCGCTCCAGAGCGCGATGACGCCAATGCGCGCCGCGCCTGCCGCAGCCCGTCGAACGACGCTGATGAAGTCTTGCCAACTCAAACGGGATAATCCGCAAATGCAAAAGTCGAACGCCTGAACGGAGTGTAGCAGCGCCGCGTAAAGCGTGGATTAGTTCCAATTTCTACGTTGGAACTGAAAAACACGGAAATCCGCCCTCACGATCGCGCCGCGGCTTGGGCCATACCGTCGCATACCTCACCTAAACGGACGTTCTTGCCCGGATGACGCTTGAGATGCGCGCTCGCCTGTTCTATACTTTTTACGTACAGAATAAGCGACGAGGAAACATCATGAAGCTCGTTTACCAGATTGCGTTTGCCGGCGCGATCACGCTTGCCGCGGCAGTAACAACGCCAAGTCTGGCCAATGCAGCCGAGCATGTAATCAAGATGCTCAACAAGGATGAAGCCGGAAACAAGATGGTGTTCGAACCAGCCTTCGTGAAAGTCGAAGTGGGCGACACCGTGAAATTCGAGCCGACCGATAAAGGCCATAACGCGGAAAGCGTTCCGAAAATCTGGCCCGAAGGCGTCGAGCAGGTAAAGGGCAAGTTCAGCGCCGAAGTCGTCTTCAAGGCTGAGAAAGACGGTCTCTACGTATTCAAGTGCCTGCCACACTACGGCATGGGCATGGTCGCACTTGTTCAAGTCGGCAAGCCGGTGAACCTCGAACAGGTCAAAGGCTTCGTCGCAACGGGCCTCTCGAAGCAGCGCTTCGAAGCAGAACTCAAGAAAGTTACCGAATAAGCGTCTCGCACGCTTTCACGAACCGAGTTCGGTCACGGCGGACCTGGACCTGCCCTAGACCGAAGCTCGTAACAGCCCCGAGACAGGTTACCCGACCCCTGTCTCGGGGTTAGTTTTTTGCTCGCCAGCTTCGAGCGGTTTACTCGGCACCTTCGCGCGTATCGACAATCGCTGCCGTCCGGTCTTCACCGGCCTCTTCCAGCGCATGCACCAATTCCTCGCGCGCCTTCTCCGCCTGGCGCTGTCGCGTCCACAAGCTCTCGTAAAGCCCGCCCTTGGCGATCAGCTGCGTATGCGTCCCCTGCTCAACCAGACGCCCCTCCTCCAGCACCACGATCTGATCGGCATGCACGATCGTCGATAGCCGGTGCGCGATCACGATGGACGTACGATTCTTCGCCACCTGATCCAGCGCGTCCTGAATCTCGCGTTCCGTATGGCTGTCGAGCGCACTCGTCGCTTCGTCAAGAATGAGGATCGGAGGCGCTTTGAGAATCGTGCGCGCAATTGCAACGCGTTGTTTCTCTCCGCCCGAAAGTTTCAGCCCGCGCTCGCCGACCATCGTGTCGTAGCCATCAGGAAGCTGCCGAACGAAATCATCGATCTGCGCAAGTTTCGCCGCCGCGAACACCTCTTCGTCCGTAGCATCCGCGCGGCCATATTTGACGTTGTAGAAAATCGTATCGTTGAACAACACCGTATCTTGCGGAACGACGCCGATCGCATCACGCAGCGAAGATTGCGTCACGTCCCGAATGTCTTGCCCGTCGATCGTGATCCGGCCGGACGTCACATCGTAGAAGCGCAGAAGCAGCCGACTGATCGTCGACTTCCCTGCGCCCGACGGACCGACGATCGCCACCATCTTGCCCGCTGGCGCCTCGAACGAAACATCATGCAGAATGGTCCGGTCAGGATCGTAGGCAAAGCGCACGTTCTCGAACCTGATTGTTCCGCCGCCAACGTTGAGTTCCGTCGCATCCGGACGATCCGCAACTTCCGGAGTCTGATCGAGCACCTCCATCATGCGCTCGATGTCCGTCAGCCCCTGCTTGATCTCGCGATACACCATGCCCATGAAATTCAGCGGCATGAAGAGTTGCAGCATCAGCAAATTGACCATCGCAAAATGGCCAACAGTATGATTGCCTGCGATGACATCATTCGCCGCCATCACGAGGCAGACCGTCAACGCAACCGTAAAAATAACCGCCTGCCCTGAGTTCAGAATAGCCAGCGACGTGTAGGTCTTGATGCTCGCCTTTTCATAAAGCGCCATCGACCGGTCGTATCGCGCCGCTTCCCATTGCTCGGCGCCGAAGTACTTCACCGTCTCATAGTTCAGCAGACTATCGATCGCCTTCGTGTTGGCATCGGTATCGCTCTCGTTCATCGCGCGACGGATCTGAAGCCGCCAATCCGTTGCCCTGACTGTGAACCAGAGATAGCTGATGATCATCAGCACGATCGTCACGATATAGCGCCAGTCGAACTCGATCGCGCACACAGCGATAATCATCACGAACTCGACCGCCGTCGGGATCAGCGTCATCAACGCCATACGGCTGATGTTCTCGATGCCCGTCCGTCCGCGTTCGAGCACGCGCGTCAGCCCGCCCGTTTTGCGCTCGAGGTGAAAACGCAGAGACAGCCGATGCATATGTTCGAATGTGCCGAGCGCCAGCTTCCGCACGGCATGCATCGCAACGCGCGCGAACATGCCTTCGCGCACCTGCACGAGCAGCGCCATGATGATGCGCGAAACGCCGTAGAGGACACTTGCGAGGATCGGCGCTCCGATCAGCCAAGGCACCGTTTGACTTGCGGGCACTGTGCCGCCCGTCACCGCCACAAGCGCATCCGTTGCCCACTTGAGCGTGAACGGCACGCCGACCGTAACCGCTTTCGCAATCACGATCAGAACGAGCGACCAGATAACCGTCCGCTTCAGATCCGGGCGGTCATGCGGCCACACGTAGGGCCAGAGCGCGCGAAGAGCCTGCTGTGTTTCGTTGGATGGCCGTAGCTGCGCGAGCGTTCGCGCAACGTATCCGGGCGACTTGGGTTCTTGCATGCGCTACGAGATAAGAGCAGCCGCTTCTAAAGTCCATTGAGCTTGGCGCGCAGACCGTCGCTTGGCGTTAGGTTCGCCGCGGCAAAAACAGCTTCTGGCACGGATAGACGCGGTGCGGGCTGCGAAGGATCGACCGGTTCGCACGAAAGATCCGCATATACCGCCGCCCGTCCTTATAGTGCCGCCGCGAGATGGCCCACAGGGTATCGCCGCGCCGGACAACGTAGCGACCCGGCAACCTGATTTTGCGCCCGGCATGCCGACAGACCGCACGATACCGTCCCGAGCGCCAAGCCCAGCGCTTGACCGCAGTTCCCCGCGCCATGCGGTAGCTGACGCGAGATGCCCGGGCGGGAGCCGGCGCGACGTCCTCCCGAACAGACCGTATCTCGTCAGCCGGTAGCGGCTCGCTCTTCAGCTCGACCGACAAATCGGTATTCTTCTCATTTTCCAGCGTCGCGGCACGGGCTTTCTCTTCTGCCAGCTTCGCTGCCGCACGCACGCGCTCATCCTCCCGCGCCCGAGCTTCATCGGCCTTCCGCTTCTCCGCGGCCGCGACACGCTCGCGTTCGATCCGCGCCGCTTCCGCTTCGATCCGCTCGCGCTCCTTGCGTAGGTCGTCCGCAAGTTGGGTGGTATCTTCCGCAGTTCTGGACGTGGACGCTTCCGCCTCTTTGGTCTTCGCTTCGCGATCCTGTGCTTCGCGCAGCGCTGTCTCGACATCAGCCTTCATGCGTTCGGTTTCTCGTGCGAGCGCATCAGCTTCTGCCTTCGCCAACTGGGCGTCGCGTTCTTCTTGCGCCTTGGCGTGCTCTTTCTCTTGCCGCACGGCTTCTGCCCGCTGCTCATCCGCTAAGGCCTTTGCCTTTTCCGCTTCGGCCCGGGCCGCTTCTCGCTTGCGTGCCTCTTCCTCACGCTTGGCTTCGACCGTTTTCAACGCGTCTTCAGCTCTACGTATCGAAGCGGCAATGTCCCCGTCGAGATCCTGCAATTGATCGATCTTCTGGGTAATCTCCCTAGGCGAACGGCCGCTCTCAGATGGAATGGAAAGCCGCGGCACGACAGTCGACTGAAACTCTCGGTTCGCGCGCGCCAGCCAATCCTGAACCCGCTCCATGAATCCGAGATTACTGGGCGCCGGATCGGCCGGTTGCGGCCGCGCCAACGCTGACGCATCCGGGCGATCGCCAGCCGCAGCGGGTGTCGGCGTATCGGCGCTGGCGGACGTGACGGCAGCCGTTGCGGCGCCGGTTTCGAAAACCGTCCCAGGAAGATAATCGCGAGCCGACGTGAGCCGCCCTTCAACCCCAAGCGCCGCGCGTTGCTCTGCAGCCTTCCATCCGCTGAGGATAACCGTATCGAGTTGAACCGGAGTCAGAACGCCAAGCGTCGCAACAAGCCCCGCAAGGCCCACTCTGCGTAGAGCAGCAGAGACGCGCCTTTCCGCGAAAACAGCAGCTTGACTAGATTTCATGACAACGCCCACCGATTGCGCCAAGCTAAGCACAACTGCATGAGACGGCCAACGGCCGCAGGAACGGCTCTCCCGAAGGTATGGCCGAAAAGCCTCGCTTTTACAGCGCGCCGTTAAGGCCACCGCCGACGAAGCACATCCTGAGATTGAGCACGCCTTGGTAGTGTCACGGGCTCTGCCTACATAATATGTCTGATGTTTCGATAATGGATTACGAATGAACGAATTGATCAAGTCACCGGCAAGCGCTGAAAGCGTCTCCGGCACGCCCTCCGCTTCCCTCATTCAAGGCGTCTGCGTTTACTGCGGCTCCGGCAAAGGTCTGAAGCCCAGCTACGCGATCGCGGCACGCAAACTCGGAAAGTCCCTCGCCGACAATGGCATCCGCCTGATTTACGGCGGCGGCAGCCTTGGCCTGATGGGCGAAGTCGCGCGCGCAGCGCTCGGCGCTGGAGGCAAAGTCAGCGGCATCATCCCAGAATTTCTCGGCGCGCGCGAAAAGATGCTGAAGGATATCGACGAGCTGATTGTCGTTGAGAACATGCATGCGCGAAAGCAGCTCATGTTCGACCGGTCGGACGCCTTCGTCGCTCTGCCGGGTGGCGTCGGCACGCTCGAAGAACTCGTCGAACAGCTGACATGGTCTCAGCTTGGCCGCCACACCAAGCCGATCGTGATCGCGAATATCGACGGCTTCTGGGATCCATTCCTGAAACTGCTCGCGTGCATGAAGTCTGATACCTTCATTCGCGAAGGGCTCGACGTCCACTACACCGTGGTCAATACCGCCGAGGAAATCCTGCCCGCCCTCATCGCTCACGCACAACCCCAGAGCAACGCCAGCGAACAAAAAGTCCTCGCCGAGTTCTAACGCAAAGGACCAACGCTCAATCAGCGGTCAGTCGCTTCGTGCTGCCCGTCGCGATGTCTCGCGTTCCCGATTCCTTGAACACTTCTGCATACATGTCGTTCAATTGGACCGCGCCAACGGCATTGATATGGTTGTCATCGAAGTACATAACCTCATCGCCTTTCATGTACTTGCAGACGTCACCATCGCAAAACCTCTCATGCGGATAGATCACGCGCACGTTCTCGATCTCGTCCAACCGGGCCAGCAATGGAAGAATGCTGCGCTCATGCTCGAGGAACATTTTGCGCGTCACTGGCTTCGGTAAAGGTTGGCCCCAAGCAAGATGCCGCGCGTACGCCGACATTACGTTGAAACTCTGCTCGGGAACCGGACCGAAAATCACGACCTCGCGCCCAAGGTCCGCAAGTTGCCGGACGGTTCGCTCTAACGCGATCGCAAACGCGCGGCCGTCGCCACGGCCACGACCATAGAAAATTTCGCCGTCCTCATCCTGGCGGACAAACTCAGCGATAGAGGCCCAACGCGCTCCAAGTACCACGCGCTTGACGTTCGGAGCCGATGCCGCAATCAGCGATGCGTCATTGATCTCACGGCATGTCTTGGCGACGGCAATGTAATACGTAACGCCCATAAGAGGTCCACATGCGGGATGCGGCGCCACAAGAACGCGCCGACCAGTTTCTTCCGCATAGCGCGCAATACCAGGAAGCATTGCCAGCATATGGCTATCGCCCCAAAAAATAGTGTCCGGCGGTGTCGTTGCGCGGCCCACCTCATGCAAGCGGCTCGCACGCCCGTTCTCGGTATCGACCGGCCGGGCAATATCGGCTGCTTTGGCCCATCGCTTCTCAACCATCGCCATCTGCTCAGCCGCTGGAGACCATTGTTGAAAGGCTTTTGGCCAAGCCACCACTGCGCGCGCCGTACCAGACAAGAGAAGAACTGCGAGGGCGGAAGCCGCAAACACCGTAAGCTGCGGCCGGTGCGCGAAGACCGGTGACGATCTGGAGCGCTTGCGCCGGAAGGGCTGCTCAATGAACAGCCAGGAAAGATAGCCAAGAACCAAGCTCAGCACGACCAGAAACAACGCCAACCCGAGGCGCGATGGTGCGTCCGCGGCAAATTCCAGCGGAAACCTGTAGCGAGCGAAAACAATCAGCGGCCAGTGCCAGAGGTAGACGGAATATGAAATGAGCCCGATGCCCACCGCCAATCGAGATGACAGCACCCGCCCAACCATCGTCGGCGTCTCAGCGCTTCCCGAGTGAATGATAAGCCCCGCACCAAGGCAGAATGGCAGCGCGGCCAACCCGGGAAAGGAAGTTTCCGAAGTATAAAAGAAATAGCATGATGCGATCAGTGCGAGCCCGATAAACGCAGCCGCTTCACGCGCGGCATGACGACGTATGACAGGCACCGCGCCGAACGCGAGAAGCACGCCCACCAGCAACTCCCAGACACGGCCCGCCGTCGAAAAGAAAGCCTTCTCAGGAAAGAGGGCAACGCCGCGCACGCTGTAGGCAAGCGATGCCAAAGCAATCACCCATAGCAACGGCAAAATGGATGCCCGACGAAATCTGAATACAAGCAAAAGCAGCAGGGGCAAGCCCGCGTAGAACTGTTCCTCGACGCTGAGCGACCACGTATGCAGCACCGGATTATCGGCGGCAACGTCGCCGAAGTAATCACCCGCCTTGCGACCAAAGAAGATATTGGACGTTGCAGTAGCCACGCGGGCCAAGCTTTTGCCGAAGACTTCAAAATCGGAGGGAAACAGGATGAGCGACGCGACAATAGTAGTCGCCAGCATGCACACGACGAGCGCCGGGAGAATTCTGCGCATACGCCGAACGTAAAAATTCGCGATAGAAAACGTACCGTGTTCGAGTTCAACCTTGATAAGCCCAGCAATCAGAAATCCGGAAATCACGAAGAAGACGTCGACGCCACCGTAGCCCCCAGAGATCCCGCCGATGCCGAAATGATAGGCGACGACGCCGAGAACCGCGAGCGCGCGCAGCCCATCAATGTCCGGCCGATAATGCCCCATCTTCCCGCTGGAGCTTTCACTCAACATGCGATCCCCCGCCCCAACTCTCAACACGAGTTCGAGCTTGAGGCATGCGGCCACACGCCAAAAGTGTGATGCTCACGCTATACACAATTAAACAAAGAGCGGCGCATGGTCCGCGCACGACCATTGCTTATTAGTCACACGGCCCTTATCAGCGCTTATGACCGACACGACGAGAGACATCCGCCCCCCGGTTGGGCGCATCCCAAACGGCGACGTTCCCAACACGATCGAACGCATGCGAGCGGGCGAACGCCGCGCTATCGCAAGCGTCATCACGGAACTCGAGCGCCTGTCCGATTCCGCTCCCGCGCTTCTCAAGGCGCTCAATCCTCACCTCGGCCATTCGCTTGTGCTGGGCTTCACCGGCCCCCCAGGGGCTGGCAAGTCGACTCTCGTCAACGCCATCATCGCCGAGATGCGCAAGGACGGAAAAACCGTCGGCGTCATCGCAGTCGATCCGTCGAGCCCCATCTCCGGTGGCGCAATACTTGGCGACCGCATTCGCATGACGGCGGCACTCGACGACGATGGCGTGTTCGTCCGCTCGCTCGCCTCGCGCGGATATCTCGGTGGCCTGTCGCCCGCCGCTGTCCGCATCATCGATGCGATGGACGGCGCAGGTTTCGACGTCATCCTTCTGGAAACCGTCGGCACCGGCCAGAATGAGATCGACGTCGCCGAAGTTGCCGATATCCGCGTCGTCATCGCCGCGCCAGGTCTCGGTGACGACATTCAGGCGATGAAATCCGGATTGCTCGAAATTGCCGACGTCATCGTCGTCAATAAAGGGGATCGGCCCGGCGCCGATCAAACGATGCATCAACTCGCGGGCGCTCTGTCGATCCGCGCGACGATGGCAGAGAAAGTGCCGGTTCTGAAAACGAGCGCTCTCAACGGTGACGGCGTTCCCGAACTCCTGAAGACACTCGCCGACATCGGCACGCGCGTCCACGCCGCCGATCCGGTCAGCCGCCGCCGTAGACGCGCCCGCT
The DNA here is from genome assembly GCF_013626205.1 of Hyphomicrobium methylovorum. Taxonomy (NCBI): domain Bacteria; kingdom Pseudomonadati; phylum Pseudomonadota; class Alphaproteobacteria; order Hyphomicrobiales; family Hyphomicrobiaceae; genus Hyphomicrobium; species Hyphomicrobium methylovorum. The sequence continues at coordinate 2,901,369 of NZ_QHJE01000001.1, read as the reverse complement.
ACCTGATCGCGCGCGCTGCTTCCGACATTGTCGCCGAACGCATCAAGGTCGGCGGACCGAGCGGTCTCGATCCCCTCGCCGACGCGGTTCTGTCAGGTACGCTGTCGCCACATGAAGCAGCGAAGCGGCTTTTCGATTAGCCGGCCCGCCACCTCGCCGTTAGGCGGTGGCCAGCTTGCTGTTGCGGATCGAATAAACGAAGTAGATCACCAGTCCGACCGCGAGCCAGCCAAGGAAGCGCAGATGTGTTTCGTACGGCAGGAACAGTATCAATGCCCCGCATGAGATCACGCCGCAAATCGGCAGGAGAATGCCTCCTGGCGTCTTGAACGGCCGCGGCATGTCGGGATGGGTCGACCGCAGAACGATCACACCCGCGCACACCATCACGAACGCCGCGAGCGTGCCGATGTTGACCAGTTCCGCCAGAATACCGAGCGGAATGAACCCGGCCATCGTTGCCATGACGAGACCGGTGATAACGGTCGTCCGGACGGGTGTCTGCGTTTTCGGATGGACGACGGTGAAGAACGACGGCAGCAGCCCATCGCGCGACACGCCGACGATGATGCGTGTCAGCGCATAATAGAGAACGAGCATCACCGTCGAGAGACCGGCAATAACACCAGCCGCAACGAGCCCCGCAGCCGTGCTGTGGCCGATGCGAAGAAGGGATTCAGATGCTGGCGAAGGCACATTGAGAACGGTGTAAGGCACGATGCCCGTCATCAAGGCCGACACGATCACATAGATGACCGTGCAGAACACGAGCGCCGCAATGATGCCTCTCGGGACGCTGCGTTGAGGATCGTGCGCTTCTTCTACTGCGGTCGACACCGCATCGAACCCGACATACGCGAAGAAGACGATCGACGCCCCGGCGAGCACACCAATCGGCTTGCCGTCTACGTCATGACTGAACCAGCCGAACGGCAGGAAGGGCGACCAGTTCTCCGGATTGACGTTGAACACCGCCACCGCAATGAAAATCGTGATTGCCACGAGCTTGATCGCAACCGCCGCCGCGTTGATCCGCGCACTCTCTTTCACGCCGATAATCAGAAGAACCATCAGAGCGATGATGATGAGGAATGCGGGGAGGTTGATGATACCGCCCATCCCGGCTTTCTGAATTGCATCAGCGTGCGGATCGAATCCGAACCATTCGAGCGCGCCGCCAAGATACCCATTCCAGGCCAGCGCCGTAGGTCCGCGCGTTAGAGGCTCAGGCAGCCCGAAGCCTATCGCCTCCAGGCCGTTGTTCAAATACCCGGACCAGCCGTTCGCGACCGCGGCGACCGAGACACCGTATTCAAGGATGAGATCCCACGCGATAATCCAGGCGAGCAACTCGCCGAACGCCGCGTAGCTGTAACCGTAGGCGCTGCCGCAACCGCCGACACTGGAAGCGAGCTCCGCATAGGACAGCGCAGCGAAAGCACACGCGAGCCCGGCCACCATGAACGAGAGAACCACACCCGGCCCAGACTGCACCGCGGCCGCGTGTCCCGTTAAAACAAAAATGCCGGTACCGATGATGGCCCCGACACCGAGAAGAGTGAGATCGAACGCACTGAGGCAGCGCCGCAGTCCGAAGTCGGAGTCGTCGTAACCTACAGGCTTCTTCCGAAAGAGCTGGCGCATCAGCGATGGATCCCCTGGTCCCCAGCGCGGCTAGCCTCTCCGACCTATCGGTGCCAAGCCGCGCAAAATCGACAAACCCCGAGTCCGCTTGGTTCCCCCCTTGCAGCCTCCGGCGCGGCGCGAAGCTTCGCTCAGCCGCCCCCAGATGTCTACAACGCAGCTAAATCCATCCGGGGGTTCCCAAAATTGCCTCGGGCCGCTTGGGATCCCATACACCCAAATCCAGGTTGTCGCCTTGCCCCGTTCCTCCAAACCCGATAGCCAGAACGGAAAGTCGGGCACCCGGCCTCTCGGACATGCGGGAGACTGGGCAGGAGGATTGACATGTCGGAAGATGAGGCGGTCGTCGCGCAGACCGGGCCGTATCAGGTCGAATTGGTCCAGGGCGAGGAATACTGGTACTGCCGTTGCGGACGGTCGAAGACGCAGCCCTTTTGCGATGGGTCGCATGAGGGCACCAGCTTTCAGCCCATGCAGTTCACCGTCGACCACAACGGCACGTTTAACATCTGCGGCTGCAAAGCGACGGACGACGAACCGTTCTGCGACGGCACACATAACATCATCTAAGCCGACGATGCGCCGCGGGGTCGATCTCGCATTCCGATAGCGGACGCGGATCCGCTTTCGCGCGAACGCGGCAAAGCAAAAGTGAACAAAAAGTCGGGTAGAGAACGCCGCGCGAAAATCGAAAAAAGCGCTGGCTTTGAAATCAAGGGATGGGTGGATCGCACATCCCAATGCGCGGTCCATATATACGCCGGCGCAATGCCGGTGCTGAAATCGATCCCGCCGGTGAGGCGGCTGAAGTTAACGTCCCTGGGACGCCGACATGCATTCCGTCAAAAAGCGCCGTTCGAGCCTCGAAAGCTCATCCGGAACGGCCTTACCAGAACGACGAAACTCAGTGATCCTCTTTTTCACGAGTGCGTAGCATTGGCGCGGATCGTCGTCTGACTGTTCCATCTGGTGGACCAATTCGGCGAATTCACCGCTGCCCATCTGTTGTGCCATATCCTTCTAGTCTCCCGCTTTCATTTTTCGAAAGGCGACGCCTTACCTCTCGTCAAACCTTTCGACTCATTACCCCGTAAATGTATGGTCGCCGATGTTTGAATAGAATGGGCTGTTAAGCCCAACATCAACGATTTCGCTGAGTGTGTCTTTGACGCTGTGAATATAATCTGAACAGAAATTCCGCTCTCCACAGGCAACGCTCGTATCTAGCGGCTCGCTTCATGGCTGAAGCTCGACGATGACTTGCGCCTCTGCTTCACGAATTGTTTCAGATCGTTAGCAGCCCCGGCCTCTATTCGAAGCGACCTTCAGGCAAAGACGTTCGCGGAAATAGCGCCTCGATTGATTGCTGCGCCATTCGCGCTCTGCTACGCATCCCGTCGTTGCATCAAGGATTTAGCTTATGATTCCACGTTACTCGCGCCAAGAAATGACCCGCATTTGGGAACCGCAAACACGCTTTCGTATCTGGTTTGAAATTGAAGCTCATGCTGCAACTGCGTGTGCGCAAATCGGGCTAATTCCGGAAAGTGCGGCGAAAACGATCTGGGAAAAGGGATCAGCCGCCAATTTCGACGTTGCGCGAATTGACGAAATCGAAGCCGTCACCAAACACGACGTAATTGCCTTTTTGACGCACCTTGCCGAATTTATCGGATCTGATGCCCGTTTCGTACACCAAGGCATGACGTCGTCGGACGTTCTCGACACCTGCTTGAACGTGCAGCTTATGCGCGCCGTCGATATCCTGATTGCCGACGTCGATCGACTTCTGGCTGCACTCAAGACCCGCGCCTTCGAACACAAGAATACGATCACCATCGGACGCAGCCACGGCATCCATGCCGAGCCGACAACGTTCGGCATTAAGCTCGCCTACGCCTACGCCGAATTCGAGCGCGCCCGGCACCGTCTGATGGAGGCCCGTAAGGAAGTCGCCACCTGCGCCATCTCCGGCGCCATCGGCACCTTCGCGAACATCGACCCGCGGATCGAAACCTACGTCGCCGAACAACTCGGCCTGACGCCGGAACCTGTTTCCACGCAGGTCATCCCCCGCGACCGCCACGCGATGTACTTCGCCACCCTCGGCGTCGTGGCTTCCAGCGTTGAGCGGCTCGCCGTCGAGATCCGGCACTTACAGCGTACGGAAGTGCTGGAAGCCGAAGAGTACTTCTCGCCGGGGCAGAAGGGCTCGTCCGCCATGCCTCACAAGCGCAACCCGGTGCTTTCTGAAAACTTGACCGGCCTTGCCCGCATGGTCCGCGCCTATGCGATTCCGGCCATGGAAAACGTCGCGCTCTGGCATGAACGCGACATCTCACACTCAAGCGTCGAGCGCATGATCGGCCCTGACGCGACCGTCACTCTCGACTTCGCCCTCGTTCGCCTCGCAGGCGTAATCGAGAAGCTGGTCGTCTATCCCGAGACGATGAAGAAGAATCTCGACCGCCTGGGCGGCCTGCACAATTCCCAGCGCGTACTTCTGGCGCTCACGCAGGCAGGCGTCAGCCGCGAGGACGCGTATGCTCTGGTGCAGCGCAACGCGATGAAGACGTGGGAGCAAGGCAAGGACTTCCTGGCCGAACTCACCGCCGACAAGGATGTGACGGCCAAGGTTCCACCGGACAAACTGGCCGCCATGTTTGACCTCGATTATCACACCGCCCACGTCGACACGATATTCCGTCGCGTTTTCGGCACAGCCTGACGGAACGCGCGCGAAGCGCAACCTGACCGTCTCATGCGATTGCCGGCTCCGTTCTCTCAACGGTGCCGGCAAAGCTTATTGCAGGGCACGCCGTCTCCATCGCCATCGAGCTGCGTGAGCCCGCAGTCGTTGAGATAGTGTTTTGCCTCCTCGCAACTCGACATCTCGCGGCAAAAGCGTTTTGCACCGCACGCCTGCGGACTGGCCTCGACCGGTATCGGCTTTTCAGGCTCAGTCTCATCCGCGCCAGCATCCGCCGGAGCCATCAGAGTAACCGGACGTTTCGGCTCTTCGTCCTTGCGCCTTTCCTCACCCGGAAGAAAAAGCGGCGCAGCAAGCCCGAGCGTCGCCGCCAACTTCTTTACCCACGCGCGCCCGGAACATCCCGGCGCAACGGGCTCGCATTCTCTGCTGCACCCTTGATGCGGCGGCGGCCCGCAAACCGAAACGATGTCTTTCCAGCCGACACATTTCTTCGTTGCGAGACTTCGGTATCCGGGACCGCCTTTGCATCCGCATCCTTTGCAGGCGACGTCGCAGTGAATCATCCGTTTGACGGCTTCGCCAGCCTTGGCGGCCAACTCTTTCGATACCAGCGGACAAAATCGTTCCGCGTCTTCCGTTTCAACGGGATCGGACAACTGAGCGAGTGCTGGACGCGGAACAGCCGCTAGGGTGAATGCAAACACCCCACACACGACCAAAAGAGATTTGGCAGCGGCTCGCACCAACTCACACCTCCGCGACGGGAGACGACCCGGGGAAACCTACGGTCGATCGCGTGGAAAGTCAGCCTACCGACGAATGAAAAACGCCTCCCCGAAGGAAGGCGTTTCTGAACAGCGTAGAGAAATGCTGTGTCGCGTCGAACCGCTACGCGGCTTCCTTGTTGAGCCGCCCTTCGGCAAGCTTCGTCAGCTTGTCGTCCGCCGCATACTCTTCCTTGAGTGTCTTCTCGAGGATAGCAGCAGCATCCTTGTGGCCCAGCAGCTTCGCCCAAGAAACGAGCGTGCCGTAACGGGTAATCTCGTAGTGCTCAGCGGCTTGCCCGGCTGCGATCATCGCCGCGTCACGCGTGTCGGCATCTTTGATTTCCGACATCAGTTCCTCGCCCTCTTCAAGGATACCCTTGATGGCGGGGCACTCCGTGCCTTTCGGCTTACGCCCGAGCGCTTTGAACACCTCTTCGAGCCGGACGACGTGTTCTTTGGTCTCTTCCAGATGCCCCATAAAGGCCTCCGCAAGGGCAGCGGAATCCGACGCTTTCGCCATCTTCGGCAGTGCCTTCACCAGCTTGCCCTCGGCGTAATAGATGTCTTCAAGCGTATGATTGAAAAGGTCTTCCAGATTTTCGATTTTCATGGGGGGCGTCTCCTTGATCTTGCACTCATTCCCCTCGGCAACGTCCGCATGCTCGCCCGGTTCCGGAGTTATCGGGCACATTTTGTTGCCGCGCCGCACCGGAGCATCGACCAAAAGCCTGCATTGAGATGATGCGCGCCACCTCTGTCGCCTTCCCTAGCCGCGACACCTCCGCTAAGCACATCTGTGATGAAAAGCTCTGAAGTCGATATTCTGATTGTTCCCGGCTGGCAGAATTCCGGGGACGACCACTGGCAAACCAGGTGGGAACGAAACCTCAGGACCGCGCGCCGCGTCATCCAGGAGGATTGGGACAATCCGGAAGTGAGCGCCTGGGGCGACCGCATGGCAAAATTTGCCGGAGGCGCAACGCAGCCCGTCGTGGTCGTCGCGCATTCCGTCGGCGTACCGGCCGTGGTCTATGCTGCCGACAAGTTAAAACGAAACGGCGTCATCGGCGCCTTCCTCGTCGCGCCAGCGGATTTGGACTACGCAACATTCTGGCCCGACACCGGTGGCCGTCGCTGGCCGCCCGACAAAGGCACAGGCGGCTTCGACAAAATGCCGGACCGGCGTCTTCCCTTTCCGGCGCATCTGGTCGTTGCCAACAACGATCTCTATTGCAGCTATGCGCGTGCCGAGCTTCTCGCAAAGCAGTGGGGCGCAACCCTGATCGATGCAGGCGAAAGCGGACACATCAATATCGCGTCCGGTCATGGGCCGTGGCCCGACGGCCTGCTGCAGTTCGGGCAGTTCCTGAGCCGACTCGGCTGAGCGCCGCACACTGCACGCGAACGGAAAGCGATCGTCAGCCCAAACGCGCTGCACAAAATGATGGGCGGCCCGGTTGCCCGCGCCGCCCAATATCGTCAGCTCTTTGAGTTTTCGATCTCGACGACTGCTTTCGCCAGCGCCTCGGCCATCACCTTGCGGATTTCCGCATCGTCGATCGCCATGCCCTTCGCAGCGAAGTCACCCTTCACTTTGCGGAACACGTCGTCGTCGCCAGCTTCTTCCAGATCCGCCTTGCGAACAGCACGGATGTATCCGTCGAGTTCATCGCCGCTTAAACCGAGCTTTGCGCCGGCCCACTCCGCAACGGCTTTGTTGCGACGGCTCTCGGCTCTGAACTTCAACTCGGAATCGAGAGCGAACTTTTTCTCAAATCCCTGCTCGCGTTGGTCGAACGTCGTCATCTCGAAGTGTCTCCCTGAAGGTCCCGGACTGTCTGCCGGACCACTACTTCTGCGTGCAAGCAACAAAGACGCACGCCAGGAGCGTGTTGCATGAGCATTTCTGAGACGTCTTGAAACCGGGTTAACGAGAGGCTCCAAGATAAATCAAAGGTTTGGCTCAAACGCTCCCCGAACGCCGCTGCGGCTCATGGTCTACATTGTGTCGCCACCCGCGTTCGGCTAGTGTCCGGACCAGGCTTTCGAGCGCGAAAAGGCGCGCGGCTCCTTTCCTGCCAAGCACAAAAGAATTTGTAGAATCAAGGCGTCAGCGTACGAGCACCTGCTCGAATAGAGAGTCCACCTACGTATGAGTGAGAGCAAGCTTTTGATCCTCAGAGGTCCCGGAATGAACAAGCGTCGGCGCATCTACGAGGGCAAGGCAAAGGTCCTCTATGAGGGTCCAGAGCCGGGTACCCTCATCCAACATTTCAAAGATGACGCCACCGCGTTCAATGCAAAGAAGCATGCATTGATCGAAGGCAAAGGCGTGCTGAACAATCGCATCTCGGAATACATCTTCGTCAAGCTCGGCGAGATCGGCGTTCCGACTCACTTCATCAAACGCCTCAACATGCGTGAGCAGTTGATCCGTGAAGTGGAGATCATTCCTCTCGAAGTCGTCGTGCGCAACGTCGCGGCTGGCTCGCTGTCCACGCGCCTCGGCCTCGAGGAAGGCGCACAGCTCCCGCGCTCGATCGTGGAATTCTACTACAAGAAGGACGAGCTGAACGATCCGATGGTCTCGGAAGAGCACATCACCGCGTTCGGTTGGGCGACCCCGCAGGAAATCGACGAGATCATGCAGCTCGCGCTGCGCGTGAACGACTTCCTCGTCGGCCTCTTCCTCGGCATCGGCATCCGCCTCGTCGACTTCAAGGTCGAGTTTGGCCGCTACTACGACAACGATCAGGTGCGCATTGTCCTGGCTGACGAGATCAGCCCGGACTGCTGCCGCCTCTGGGACGCCCAGTCGGGTGACAAGCTCGACAAGGACCGGTTCCGGCGGGACCTCGGTGGCGTTCTCGAAGCCTACCAGGAAGTCGCCCGCCGCCTCGGCGTCCTGACGGAGACGCCGCGTCCGCGTGGTTCAGGCCCCGTGCTTGTTGCATCGAATCCCGATACGGGACCGGTGAACGGCAAGCCGAACTGAGATAACTCTTGCTCTCCCCGCAGCCCAGCGGGGAGAGACACCACAGGACCACATCGCACCATCATGAAAGCCCACATCAAGATCACGCTTAAGAACGGCGTCCTCGACCCGCAGGGTAAAGCGATCGAAGGCGCGATCCGCGGCCTCGGCATCTCGGGCGTAGGTGATGTCCGGCAGGGCAAGTACATCGAAGTCGACCTCGGCGAAACCGATCCGGCTAAGGCCAAGGACGTTGTCGAGCGGATGTGCAAAGACCTGCTCGCCAATATGGTCATCGAAAACTACAGCTACGAGATCGCGCCCTGATGCGCACACGGCCGTGGATGATGGCAGCGGGCATCGCCCTTTTCCTCGCCGCGCCGGCTTCAGCAGATCCCGCGTCTTCACCGCCGACGATCGACTGCGCTGCGGGCTTTGAAGGAATCAGGGCCCAGGTCAGCGCGCTTCCAGGCATCCAGCAAGCATCACAAGACCGGTTCGATGTCGTCACGCTGTCCGCTCCCGACACGTGGCGGGTCAGCATCGCCTTCACTCGGCCGGATCATCCCGCGCACCCATCCGTCGTGATGCGTACGTCACGCAAGCAGGTGACGGGCGTATGGACGGCTGAAAGCAAAGGATGCGGATTTGGCGACTCGAGCGTCTTCGCCGCTTTGATGGCGGAAATGAAAACAGAAGATTCGCGGCTAACCAACGAGTCGAGAGCCGTCGTCGAGCGCGAAAGACGAGACCGCTCGCCGCTTTCGCCATCACCCTGACGCCGCGTCAGTCGCGTTCTGGACACGCACTGAATACGCCCGTAATGGTCCTACATCGTCTATCGGAGAATTGAGATGCTGCGCGCGTCCGTCATCGTCTTTCCAGGGTCCAATTGCGATCGCGACGTCAAGACCGCGCTTGAGCGGGTGACGGGCTATTCGCCGAAGATGGTCTGGCACGGCGACGCCAGCGTTCCCTCCTCTGACGTCATCGTGCTGCCCGGCGGCTTTTCCTTCGGCGACTACCTGCGTTGCGGCGCGATGGCGGCCCACTCCCCGATCATGCGCGACGTCGTCGCCAAGGCGAAAACCGGTACGCCGGTGATCGGCATCTGCAATGGCTTCCAGATCCTCTGCGAGACAGGCTTGCTTCCGGGCGCACTGCTCCGCAACGCATCCCTCCACTTCATCTGCCGCGATGTATTTCTGAAGGTCGAGAACGATCAATCGTTCTTCACCAAATGCTATCGCAAGGGCGAAGTGATCCGCATTCCGATCGCCCACGGCGAAGGCAACTACTTCGCCGATACCGATACGCTGGACCGTCTCGAAGGCGAAGGCCGCGTCGCATTCCGCTATTCGGATGCGGCAGGCTCAACGGATGCAGCGGCCTCACCGAACGGCGCCCAGCGCAACATCGCCGGCATCACGGACGAGACGGGCCGCATCCTCGGAATGATGCCCCATCCCGAACGGCTCTACGAAGCTGCGCTCGGCGGCACCGACGGACGGCGCATATTCGAAAGCATCCTGCTTTCGACGCTCGAAGCCGCCTGATCCTGGCGCCGTTTCCGTCCGCAATTGTGATCTTTCAGGGGCAGCGCTTCCGGCCTCTTGTCGAACGTGGAAGCGCACCTAAATCCTAATGGATTGCGGGGCCGGGCCCCTCTGGCAGAGCCAATGACGGCGCTGCGATGTCGGACCGCATCGGGCACGCCCGGTGCTATTCTTTTTTCGCCGGACACGCCCTCCATTCCGACTGGAGGTTCCTATGCTTCCCTATTTTTCCACTTTGCTTGCACGTGCCACCGCCATTCGCGAAGCGATTGAGCGGGAGGAGCGCTTAGGTGCGCTCGACTCCGTCAAGCTTATGCGATTGAAAAACTTGCATCTGCGCCTGTCCGCGAGGATGCGCGACCTCATCGCGATGGCATCCGCTCCGCGCTTGCGGTCAAACTTCCTGTACGCGAGAGCAAATTCCACACCGGCCATCCCCCATCGCTGGTGAAAGCCAAAACGTTAAAGCGCGTTGACGATCCAAAACGTCAACGCGCATAAAAAAGGGGAGAGAGCTTTCGCTCCCTCCCCCAATTCGAACAACTTGCAAGCGTGGACTTGGAAGCGCCGAATTCGTTAGCGGTTACTTCGCAGCAGCCGCATTGTAGGCGACGCGCTGAGCAACCTTCACCGTCATGTTGGTCGCGCCGGGCGCACACTGGAAGATCACCGATCCATCCACGGCGTCGACGCTACCGGTTGCACCCGAACCAACCGTCAGGTTGACCCGGACAGGTGCCGTTGCTGGAGTTCCGTCACCGGCGTAGGCGTCCGACAGCATCAAGGTCAAGCGGCAGGCACCATCTGTCGCGGCGTAATAGCCGACCGCACGCTTTGAACCGACGGTGAAGCTGACACCCTTGAGCGGTTTGACATGATAGGCAGCCGGCTCACCCGCCGAAACTCCTGCAGCTCCTGAGAGCATGGCCAAACCAGAGAAAAGCGCTACGGAAGCGAGTTTCGCGAAATTCCTCATTGGAGGGATCTCCACATTCAAGAACGTTGAGTTCAAGCCCGCGCACAATTGTCTGGGCATGACGCCAACGCTGATCACCAAGATAAGCGCATGACCCGCCAGTAAAATCCCAAATTGTTGCAATGCGGTAATGCGAGCTGTGCAGCGCGGAACGGTCACAGCCCAAACGGGTAGGACACGTCATCCGCAGCTCAAGCGAGTATGTTAGGCGCCCGCCTCCAGTTGGGTCGCACCGGGGGCAAAGAGCCTCGCGCAACGCGAGTCGCCAGCGCACAACAAACCGCTATAAAGCGACCACGAGACCTCCCCACACAGATTCGCTTACGTGAGTGCCCGATGGCCGCTGAGACGACGAAAACAATCACTCCCGAAATGGTGGCCGAGCACGGCCTGAAGCCCGACGAATATCAGCGCCTTCTCGAGATCCTCGGCCGCACGCCGTCGATCTGCGAACTCGGCATCTTCTCCGTCATGTGGAGCGAACACTGCTCCTACAAATCGTCTCGCGTCTGGCTGAAGACTTTGCCGACCTCCGGCGCGAAGGTCATCCAGGGCCCTGGCGAGAACGCTGGCGTCGTCGATCTCGGCGGCGATGATGCCGTCATCTTCAAAATGGAAAGCCACAACCACCCCTCGTACATCGAACCGTTTCAGGGTGCCGCGACCGGCGTCGGCGGCATCATGCGCGACGTCTTCACGATGGGCGCTCGCCCCGTCGCAAACTTGAATGCGCTGCGCTTCGGCGCTCCCGATCACGCAAAAACGCGCCATCTCGTCAACGGCGTCGTTGCGGGCATTGCCCACTACGGCAACTGCACCGGCGTTCCGACGATCGGCGGCGAAACAAACTTCGACGAGGGTTACAACAACAATATCCTCGTCAACGCCATGTGCGTTGGCCTTGCGAAGAAGGACAAGATTTTCTACTCGGCCGCAAAGGGCGTTGGCCTGCCTGTCGTCTACGTTGGCTCTAAAACCGGCCGCGACGGCATCCACGGCGCAACGATGGCCTCCGCCGAGTTCGACGAGAAAAGCGACGAAAAACGCCCAACCGTTCAGGTCGGTGACCCCTTCACCGAAAAACTGCTGATTGAAGCGTGCCTCGAATTGATGGCAACGGACTCGATCATCGCCATTCAGGACATGGGCGCCGCGGGCCTCACCTCTTCGACGTCCGAAATGGCGGACAAGGGCGGCGTCGGCATCGAGCTCAATCTCGATTACGTACCCCAGCGCGAAACCAACATGACCGCCTACGAGATGATGCTCTCGGAAAGCCAGGAACGCATGTTGATGATCCTGAAGCCCGAGCGCGAAGCTGACGCAAAGGCGATCTTCGCGAAATGGGGGCTCGACTTCGCCGTCATCGGCAAGACGACGGACACCGGCCGCATGGTCATCATGCACAAGGGCAATGTCGAAGCCGACCTTCCGGTGCCAGTGCTCGCGAACTCCGCGCCGCAATACACGCGACCGTATGAAGAGCCAAAGAAGCTCGCGAAAATTCTGCCCGAATGGGTGCCCGCACCGAACGCCGTACTCGGCACCCTCAAGACGCTCATGTCCGGTTCGCACCTCGCGTCGCGCCGCTGGATCTGGGAACAGTACGATCACATGGTCATGGGCGACACCGTCGGCCGGCCGGGCGGAGACGCTGGCGTCGTGCGCGTGCACGGCACGTCGAAAGCCATCGCCGTCGCGTGCGATGTGACGCCGAGATACGTCACCGCCGATCCCGAGGAAGGCACGAAGCAGGCCGTCGTCGAAACCTGGCGCAATCTCACCGCCGTCGGCGCTGATCCGCTCGCGATCACCGACAACATGAACTTCGCCAATCCCGAGCGTCCTGAAATCATGGGGCAGTTCGTGGCGAGCGTGCGCGGCATGGGCGAAGCGTGCAAAGCGCTCGACTACCCCGTCGTTTCCGGCAACGTCTCGCTTTACAACGAGACGAATGGCGTTGGCATTCCACCCACGCCCGCAATCGGCGGCGTCGGTCTGATCCCGGACGCAACGAAACTCGCCGACATTCGCCTGAAGACCGAAGGCGACATGCTTATCGTCATCGGCCGCGAGGAAGGCCATCTCGGCCAGTCGCTTTACCAGCAGCACGCCACCGGCAAGTTCGAGGGCGCTCCGCCGCCCGTCGATCTGCAATCGGAAATCAAAGCGGGTCGTCTCATCCGCAGCTTAATTCGCGAAGGCCGCGTCTCCGCCGTACACGATTGTTCGGACGGCGGCCTCCTCGTCGCCATCGCCGAAATGGCGCTCGCAGGCGGCGATCATGGTTTAACGCGCGAAGCGTCCGGCCTCGGCGTTGAACTCTATCCCTACGAAGGCAAGCTGCCAGCACACGCCATCTGGTTCGGCGAAGACCAGGGCCGATACGTCGTCGAAGTCAGTCCGCAGAAAGCGGAAGAAGTTCTGGAACGCGCCCGCTTGTTGGAACTGCCGGCTCGCATCGTCGGCCGCGTATCCGGAAACGCGCTGAGCATCAAAGGCGAAACAGCCCTGCCGCTCTCCGAACTCCGCACCGCGCACGAATCCTGGCTGCCGAAATTAATGGGCGCCTGAATCGAGAGACACTCATTCTCGCAACACGAATGGAGCAAGAACCGAGATGCGCAAAGCCTCACGGGCAATAGTCGTCAGAACCGCCGCCGCCGCGCTTGCCGCCTTCGCGATAAGCGCCAGCATCAACCCCGCATTTGCAGAACCACAAGGATCTACCATGACCACCACATCGTCCGGCCTTCAGATCGAAGACACCGTCGTCGGCACCGGCGCGACGCCCGCAACGGGGCAGACGTGCGTAATGCACTACACGGGCTGGCTCTATGAGGATGGCAAGAAAGGCGCGAAGTTCGACTCGTCCGTTGATCGCGGACAGCCCTTCGAATTTCCAATTGGAACCGGCCGCGTCATCAAAGGCTGGGACGAAGGCGTCGCCACCATGAAGATCGGCGGCAAGCGCACGCTCATCATTCCGGCCGCGTTGGGATATGGCGCGCGCGGCGCCGGCAGTGTTATCCCGCCGAACGCCACGCTTATTTTCGATGTCGAATTGCTCGACGTGAAATAGCGAACGTAAATCGCGCTATTTGTGCGCGCCCGAGTGGTCGTGCATTTCTTTATTCGCAATCGAACCGTCATCCGGCTTCGCGTTGGGCATCGATGTCGATCCCGACGTGTCGCCGTTGACGCCCGGCTGCTCTTGCATCTGCTTTTCCGAAAGACTGCCTGAGTTCGGCTTCGCCGTCGCGTTAGACGTCGAACCACCCATGGTTCCCGGATGATCCTTCATCGCTTTGGTGGTGATGTTGCTATCTTCTGCTGCGAACGCGAACGTTGTCGACAAGGCAAGCGCCAGCGCTGCCAAAAATGCCTTCGGCATTGGAACCACTCCTGTTTGAACGAGTTATGTTCTGTCCAATGCGAACCGCTCGCGCTGCTGCGCGAAATGTTCGCAGTTTAATTGCGCCATTCGCAGGCGCACATGTCGTTACGCCACCGTGAGGGGCCTCGTTTCACGCTTCCAATTATTTTTTTTCGACAGTCTCGCGCGCTGAACCGAGACCATGAAATCGGCCAAGTCCCTCCTGTTCCATGCGGAACAGTTACGGCCGCGAAAAACCGCTTTAAGGAGCCCAGAGTTTTCAGCCAGATTTTTTTTTCACGAAGGAGCAGGTCATGAGCGGAATGAAGTTAATCGCATCCGCATGTGCAGTCGCCTTGTTGCCAGCCGGTATAACCGGCGCAGCTGCTGCAAACGACCCAATCGGAATCTGGCTGAACGACACCGGACGCGGCGCCGTTGAAATCAAGAAATGCGGCGACACGCTTTGCGGTCACGTCGTCTGGGTGAAAGACACATCCGACAGCAAAGGTTGCGGCAAACAGATCATCGGCAACGTCGCCTCTGTCGGCGGCGGACGATGGGACAACGGCTGGATCTATTCGCCAGAACGCGGCCGCCGCTACAATGTCGAGATCACACCACTGGCCAACGGAACACTTCGCGTCACCGGTTATGCAGGCATGAGGTTCCTGTCCAAGACCATGGTCTGGAAGCGCGCGCCGGATAACCTCGAGCGCTGCGATGCCGTGGAAGCAAAGGCAGCTCCAACGGCGACGCCTCAACCGGCGCCAGAGCCGAGTTCGTCAGTCGCGAGCGTCGCGCCGTCAGCATCGAACGCCCCTGCTGCCGAAACGCCGAGCGTCCCAACCACAGCAAACCCTCCAGTCGTGACGAACCCAGCGCCAAACGACAATACGAAGTTGGCCGCGCCGAGCAGCGAAGCATCGACGCCGCCCGTATCAACCCATGAGGAAGCTGCATCTACCGAAGAGTCCAATCAGGAAACCGCATCAGCGGAAGACAACGGGCCCGACATCGCCGAGGCTCTTAACGGATTGGGCCTTGGCAAGGTCATCACCAAAACCAAGTCGGGCAAATGCAAGCTCGACCTTCCGTGGGTGAAAGTAACGCTCGACTGCGATCGCTGAGAAACCTCGCGAACAGACGCAACCGAATGCGGGCGTTCCCTCCGCTCGCTTAGCGCCACGGCCTCCCCCCGTCCTTGGCGCAAACGAGACGCCCGCCCAAATGAGCTGGGCGGGCGTCTCAAAATAAAAACGCGACGGCTGGAAAATCCCAGCCGTCGCGCTCTAGAAAAAGTCAGTCGATCGACTTAGATGAGGTCGATCTCAGCCGGCAGATACGAAGTAACTTCGAGGCCGACTTCCTGCTCGCGAACTGCGGGCTTGGTCCAGGTCTTCATGGTGTCCTCCATTAGACATTTCCAGGAACGTTCGTTCCCTATAGCTAATGTAGTGACGCGCGACGATAACGTCCAATCGCAATCGCGTGAGAGAGTCATCAGAAATACTGATCCGATACCTTGCTTCGCCTGATCGATCGGGTGATAAAATCACTCTAAATTCCAAGCAAATGGCAACTTCCAGGAGCCGACTTGAATGCCGATGCCCGCAACCGAAATTGAACGCCTTATTAAGGCCAGCCTTCCTGACGCAATTGTTCAATTGAAGGACCTTGCGGGCGACAACGATCATTGGGCCGCCCACGTGATCTCGCCCTCCTTCAAGGGCAAGAGCCGCGTGCAGCAGCACCAGATGGTCTATGACGCACTCGGCGGCCGCGTTGGCGGTGTTTTGCACGCCCTGCAGCTCACCACCGCAGCCGATTGACTTCGCACCGCGACTAACCACATTTCGGAATTGAATGGAGCGCGGGCCGCTCCCGCGCAAAGGAACATCCGGTATGACCGACCCTACTCAAGCAAAAATTGCCGAGACGATTGCCGCCAATGACGTCGTGCTTTTCATGAAGGGCACGAAGCAGTTTCCGCAGTGCGGCTTTTCCGCGACGGCCGTAAAGATCCTCGAACACCTCGGCGTCGCCTTCAAGGATGTCGACGTTCTTGAGGACGCTTCGATCCGCCAAGGCATCAAAGACTTTTCCAACTGGCCGACCGTGCCGCAGCTCTACGTGAAGGGCGAATTCGTCGGCGGTTGCGATATCATGCGTGAAATGTACCAGGCAGGCGAGTTGCACGATCTCATCTGCGACAAGGGCATTCCGCATAGCCATCATCACGCCTGATCCGGCGCACCAAATTCAAAACCGGCGAAGCAGCTATCTGCTCCGCCGGTTTTTTTATGCCTGTATCTTCGCGCGAGCATCTTCGCGCGTGTATCGTTGGCGCGCGTTAGCTTTGGAGCGGCGCAGGTGTGCTTGCCGCTGTCGGCTTGCCTTTCTTGCCGGCGCGCCATTCTTCGAACCGCTGCACGATCGCGAACAGCGACGGCACGAACAGAACCGCAAGAAGCGTCGACGCGATCATGCCGCTGAACACGGTGATGCCGATCGATTTCCGGGCCGAAGCACCAGCGCCCGTCGCCATCACGAGTGGCGCAACGCCCAGGATGAACGCGAACGACGTCATCAGGATCGGCCGGAACCGCGCGCGCGCCGCTTCTCTCGCCGCGTCGACGATAGCCTTACCCTCGGCACGGAGTTCACGCGCAACTTCGACAATCAGAATTGCGTTCTTCGCCGAAAGCGCAATCAGCAGCACCAGACCAATCTGCACATAAAGATTGTTGTCGATGCCGAGCCCCTTCATCACGGTGACTGGCCCAATGAGTGACAGCGGCACCGCGAGCAACACCGAGATCGGCGTGTACCAGCTCTCGTATTGTCCAGCGAGCACGAGATAAACGAGCAGCATCGCCAGGGCGAACACGAAGTAGATCTGCCCTCCGACAATCATCTCCTGATACGACAACGCCGTCCAAGACGAGCCAACACCCGGCGGCAACGTATGCGCTGCGGTCTGGTCGAGCAGGCTCATGGCATCGCCAGACGAAAAGCCCTTCGCTGGCATACCGACCACTGTTGCGGATGGATAAAGATTGTAGAGGCTGATTAGCGACGGACCGACGCTCGGCGTAATCGTCAGCACCGTGCCGAGCGGGATCATATCGCCGTTTTGGTTTCGCACCTTGAGCGTGAGGATGTCGTTAGGCGTCATGCGGAACTTCTCGTCGCCCTGCACATAAACCTGAAACACCCGGCCGAATTTGTTGAACTGATTGACGTAGGTCGAACCGAAATAGCTCGCGAGCGTCTGGAACACCTGATCCGTCGTCAGCAGAAGCGTCTGAATCTTTTCGCGATCGATCTCGATCCTGTATTGCGGAGCGGAAGCACGGAACGTCGTCGAGATGCGCTGAATGCCTGACTGCCCTTCCGCCGCGTCCACAAGCGAATGAGCGGAACTTCCAAGCTTACCAAGATCGAAACTTCCGTCGCGCAGCTCAACCTGAAGCGAGAAGCCGCCCGCGTTTCCAATGCCCTGTATCGGTGGCGGCGGAAGCACCATAACGGTGCCGTCCTCGATCACAGATAGCTTCTCGTTGAGCAGCTTATAGAGCGAGGCAAGATCTTGCCCCGGGCCACGCTCGCTCCAATCCTTGAGCATCACGTAGGCAACGCCCGCGTTCGCAAGCGATGAACTGTTGTCGAGCGGCGAGATGCCCGCAATCGTAATGACACGATCAACCCCGGGCACGTCTTTCGCGATCTCGTTGACCTTTTCAAGCGAGGCTTGCGTACGCCCCAGCGCCGCGCCGTCCGGCAACTGCACCGCTGCAAGCATATATCCCTGATCCTCGATCGGCAGGAATCCAGTCGCAACGCGCGTCATGCCATAGATCGAGCCACCGGCAATCGCGAGAGCTACCAGCGTCATCAGCACGCTCCGATGCACCATCCAGTCGATGAAACGGATGTACCCATTCTCGAGGCGCGCATAGACGGCGTTGAAGCCGCGAAAGAAAAAGTTGCGATCTTCAGGCGGCACGGGACGCCGTAGCCAGAGCGCACACTGCGTGGGCTTCAGCGTGGCCGCGTTGATTGCGCTGAGAAGCGCGGTGGCCGCGATGACGAGCGCGAACTGCGCATACATTTTTCCGGTCAATCCCGGCAGGAAGGCCGCCGGAAGGAAAACCGCCATCAGCACCAGAGTGATGCCGATAATCGGACCCATCAACGCGTTCATCGCGCTGATCGCAGCATCGTGGCCCGACATGCCCTTTTCAATATTATGCGCCGCACCTTCGACAACGACGATCGCGTCGTCCACCACGATGCCGATAGCAAGCACGATAGCGAACAGCGTCGACAGATTGACGGAGAAGCCCATCGCCGCCATGGCCGCAAACGCACCGATGATCGTGACGGGCACGGTCGTCGCGGGCACGAGCATGGCGCGCCAATCCTGCAGGAAGACCAGGATGACGATCAAAACCAGAAACGCCGCTTCAAATAGCGTTTTGTAGACTTCCCAAATCGCCTGATTGACGAAGATCGTCGTATCGAACGGAATGGTATAGACGACGCCTTCCGGAAACTCTTTCGAAAGAGCTTCCATTTTTTTCTTCACCAGATCCGCGACCGCAAGTGCGTTCGCTCCGGGCGTCTGGAAAATCGCAAGGCCCGCCGCGGGCTGTCCGTTCAGGCGGAACACCTGCCCATACGTCTGCGCACCGAGTTCGACGCGGCCGATGTCTTTGACGCGCGTGAGATCACCTGACGCGCCCGTCTTCACGACGACATTGCCGAACTGTTCCGGATCGTCGAAGCGGCTCGACACTTCCACCGTGTATTGGAACGATTGCGTGCTCGGCGCTGGCGGCATGCCGATCTGTCCGGCCGTCACCTGCTCGTTTTGCTGCTGCAGCGCCTGAATCACGTCCTGCGTATTCAGGTTGCGCGCCTGCATCTTTTCCGGATCGAGCCACACGCGCATCGCATACTGACCGGCACCGAAAACGTTGACGTTGCCGACGCCCGGAAGCCGCGCGATCTCATCCTTCAACCGAATTGACGCGTAGTTACTGAGATAGAGACTGTCGTACCGAGAATCCGGCGACGTCAGCGTCACGATCTCCAGAATAGACGTCGACTTTTTCTGTACGACGACGCCCTGAACCTGCACGGATTGCGGCAACCCGGCCATCGCCGCCGAAACGCGGTTCTGCACCAGCACCTGCGCTGCGTTGAGGTCCGTTCCGATGTCGAATGTCACCGTCAGCGAATAGCTGCCGTCCGCCGCGGCGAAGGACTGCATATAGAGCATCCGTTCGACGCCGTTCACCTGCTGCTCGATCGGCAGCGCGACGGTGTCGATGACGGTGCGCGCGCTCGCGCCCGGATACCGCGTCGTCACCTGAACCGTGGGCGGCACCACTTCAGGATACTGAGCGACGGGAAGCCCGTAGACCGAAACTGCTCCGATCACGACCATCAGGATCGCGATGACGTTGGCAAGGACTGGCCGTTCGATGAAGAATTTCGAGATCATGGCGCTTGGCCCGCCTCGTTTTCGTCAGCGGCAGAGATCGTCTTATCAACCGGATCGATCTTCTGTCCGGCAACCGTCGTCATCAGACCGGAAATGAGCACGCGGTCGTCGGGGTTAAGTCCCTTCTCGATAACGCGCAGATCTCCATGCTGCTGTCCCAGCTCGACCTTGCGCTGCTCGACAACATTGTCCTTGTTCACTACCAGCACATATCGGCCACTTTGATCGCTTCCCACGATGCGATCGGGAACCAGAAGCCGGTTGGGCTCCTCAGCACGCGGTACGCGAACGCGAACGAAATATCCCGGAAGCAGCGAATGGTCGTTGTTTTCGAGAATACCGCGAACCATCAGCGTTCCGGTTGATGCCGTGATCGTCGGAGCTGCGTAATCAAGCTTGCCGACGTGCGGATACCCGCTCTCGCTCTGCAGGCCGACTTCGATCGGAATTTTCTTCAAGTCCTCGCTGGTCAGGCCGCGGGCTTTCACAGCGGCCCGGATACTTTGCACGTCGTCTTCGCTGACGGCGAAGTTCACATAGATCGGATCGACCTGAACGATGGTCGCCAACGTGGTCGGACTACCCGCGCCGACGAGTTGCCCAATCGAAACCTGGCGCGAGGAAACGATGCCATCGAACGGCGCTTTCACCTCTGTATAGTCGAGATTGAGCTGTGCCTGCTGGATATCGACGTCGGATTGCTTCTGCTTCGCAACAGCCGCATCTTTCGCCGCCGTCGCCTGATCCAGCGTCGACTGGCTCGAATAATTCTTCGACGCAAGCTCCTTTTGGCGCTCGTAGTCCGCCTGCATCTGCTTGGTTGAAGCAGCAGCGCTCGATTGCCCCGCCTCCGCCTGCTCAAGAGCGAGCTGATACGGCTTCTGTTCAATCACGAACAGCACTTGCCCGGCTTTGACGGTATCGCCGTCCTGATATTTGATCGCTTGAACGAAGCCTTGCACGCGCGCCACTAGGGTCGTGCTGTTGATCGCCTGCGTGTTGCCCGTCCCAAAGAGATAGCGCGTAACCGTCTGCTTGAGGGGAACGGCAACCTCAACCTTGGCAGGCGGCGGCGCAACGAACGTGTTCTTTTCTTCGCACGCAGCGAGCCCCAGCGCCGAAGTGACGATCACCGGTAAAACGAAAACGGCTCGTCGCCGCCTTGGATGACAACCCAGCCTCGCGGCCTCCCAGCCAAACGCCTGCAAAAGTCGAGAGCCGCCGGTCATGCTATCCGCCGTTTTTTCTGAAAGATGGAATTCGATCAGTGTTATATGCGGCGCAGAGGTTATTTCATTCCAAAGAAATCGTACAGATACGCATCTCATGATGGATGCGGTCGCGCTCGCCCTTAACGCCGCCACAGGCGTTAATCTGCATAAGGACTAGAGGTTGTCGTTCCAACCTGGTCGGGCTATTCGCCGAAAGCTAACGGTACGCGCGATTACGCTCTTGCACCCGCGTCTCAGCGAAGGTTGTGCCGGCATTGGGATCGCCGCGGAACGCAAAGTGCTCTTCAGCCGGCGGATTCGTTTGGCCTCTTAATCCGCTGTAGAGCCCCCATCCCCGTCCGCCAGTCTTACGACCCGCATAAGGGCTGGCGACCGGCGCAGCGTCGCGTGCGGAGCCCGTACGGATCTGGTCTGGGTTGTACTGACGTGCATTCGGGGGAGCCGGAACAAAATCGCTTGAACATCCAGTCAAGAACGCGGAGGCGGCCAGCACCAACAGCCCCCATCCGGAAGCAGGCCCGCGCCAACGCAATATGTTCACTGAAGTAGCTCGCCCCATTCGCGCGCCGTAATCCTACTGGTCGAGCCGTCCAAAATTCTTCGGCAGATTGATAGGCATTTGCACACTCGGTATAGCCGACCTTGGGTTTTCTTGGGAAGCGGAGCAATAGCCGCGTTGCACAATTGATCGTTTAAACCTGCATTACGGGCACAGCCGGGCCAGTCTCCCCATTTCTGCCCAACATGGGTGTTGCATCAATGTGGCAGTGGACGAAAAGTATCCACCTGCGGGCTCTGATCGAGACGACCGCCCATGACCGTACGCGGCCGGCGCTTTTTCCTGTCTCTCACGATTTTGACCGCAAGCGTCTGCCTCGCGCTCGGCATCACCCTGCCGATCCTGAAGCTGACGACCTTCACGTTCTGGACGACGGAGCATTCGCTTCTGTCGACAGTCAACGTGCTCCTCCGGGACGGACAGACCTTTCTCGGCCTCGTCGTGCTCGTATTCTCGATCCTGCTGCCGATAACGAAGCTGCTCTATCTGCTTCTAGTTTCAACTCTGCCGCCGATTGAGATCGTGCGCCATCAGCGGCGGCTACGCGCGCTCGAATGGCTCGGCAAATGGTCGATGCACGACGTCCTGGTGCTGGCACTGACGATCTTTTTCATCAAAAGCCAGGGCGTTTACGACGCCGCGAGCCTCAACGGCGTCTATTTCTTCACTGCCGCCGTCATGCTGATGATCCTGGCCTATGCCTGGATCAGAACCGATGGCATGGCCGCCGCGCCCGAACTCGTACCCGTGCTCCCGGAACCCGATATCGGTTTGGAAGCGCGATCGAGCAAATGGCGCAACTTCGCGCTGAGTTTCCTGATCATCGTTGCCACGGTGTTCTTCGCGCTCGGCCTAATCCTGCCGACCATCCGCTTCACGACGGCATATGTCTGGACCAATGAGCACTCGATCCTGACGATCATGTACGCGCTCTTCGAGACGAACGAGTATTTCCTCTGCGCCGTTGTGTTCGCCGTGTCCGTTTTCTTTCCGTTCCTGAAGCTCTTCTATCTGCTGACACTGATCAGTTCGCATGACATGCCCGCCGAGTTCCGCAGCCGCTCGATCGCGACGATGGAATGGCTGGGCCGCTACTCGATGACGGATGTCATGGTGCTGGCGCTGATGATCTTTTACGTCAATTCGTCTGGCTATACCGAAGCCACGGTGCTGCCCGGCGTCTACTTCTTCGCCGCCTCCGCGCTAATGACGATCCTGGCTTATGGCTGGGCGAACGTCGACCGCCCGACAGTGCGGCAGCGGCGATCAGGAAGCGGGCCGGCGATATCGGGCGATCCGCGTGTCACCATCGCGCGTGAAAATGTGCGGCGCCACGCCTGACGAAAAAGGCCGCTATTCAAGCGGCCTTTTCCCGAACCTACATTCCACGCGCTTACACGGCGACATGTCGCTCGTCAGATCGTGTTGATGTCACGATCCTTGGTTTCCGGAATGAACAGGAAGCCGATGACAGCCGTCGCCGCGGCGACAACGATCGGATACCAGAGGCCGTAGTAGATATCGCCCGTCGCAGCGACCATGGCGAATGCCGTGGCGGGCAGAAGGCCTCCAAACCAGCCGTTGCCGATGTGATAGGGCAGCGACATCGACGTGTAGCGGATCTTGGTCGGGAACAGTTCGACCAGCGCCGCCGCGATCGGCCCGTACACCATGGTCACATAGAGCACCAGGATGAAGAGGATGCCGACAACCGTCGCCGCCTGACTGCGGAAGATGTCGAAAGGATGGGCCAGCTTCACGATGCCGGGATCATTCGCCCGCGGATAACCGGCTGCGTTGATCGCTTGCGAACCGACGGTGACCTTGTCCTTCGGATCACCGATGACCGTCTCGAGATCGGCGGCCGGAATTTCCTTATCGCCGATCACGACTTTCGCCGATTGACCGGCGGGACCTGCCTCAGTCGAGTATTTCACCGATGCCTTCGACAGCCAGTCGCGGGCCTTATCGCAATTGGTCGTGTACTTGCGCGTGCCGACCGGATTGAACAGAGAACCGCATTCGGCCGGATCGGCAACGACCTTCACCTGTACGGTTTCAATCGCATGCGCGAGCGCCGGGTTGGCCGTCTCAGTGAGAAGCTTGAAGAGCGGGAAGTAGGTCAGCGCCGCGATGAGGCAGCCTGCGAGGATGACCGGCTTGCGGCCGATCTTGTCCGACAGCCAGCCGAAGAACACGAAGAACAGCGTGCCGAACAGCAGTGACCAGGCAATCAGAAGGTTCGCCGAATAGCCGTCAACTTTGAGAATGCTCTGCAGGAAGAACAGTGCGTAGAACTGGCCGGTGTACCAGACAACGCCCTGACCAGCGACGAGGCCGAGCAGCGCGAGCAGCACATACTTGTTGTTCGGATAACGGAAGAAGCTTTCGGTCAGCGGCGCCTTGGAGCCCTTGCCCTCCTCCTTCATTTTCTTGAAGGCGGGCGATTCCGACAATGACAGACGAATCCAGACTGAGATCCCAAGCAGAAGAATCGAAACCAGGAACGGAATGCGCCAGCCCCATTCCATGAACGCGTCCTCGCCGACGATGGTGCGCACCGCGAGAATAACGATAAGCGAGAGGAACAACCCGAGAGTCGCGGTTGTCTGAATCCAGCTCGTATACATACCGCGCCGTCCGGCCGGAGCGTGCTCGGCGACATACGTCGCGGCGCCGCCATACTCGCCACCGAGCGCCAAGCCCTGCAGCAGACGCAGTCCAATCAGGATGATCGGAGCGGCAATGCCGATCGACGCCGCACTCGGCAGCAGGCCGACGACGAACGTCGACAGGCCCATGATCAGGATCGTTACGAGAAACGTATTTTTGCGGCCGACAAGATCACCGATGCGGCCGAAGATGATCGCGCCGAACGGGCGGACGATGAAGCCGGCCGCGAACGCCAGCAGCGCGAAGATATTGCGCGTCGATTCGTTGTAGATGAAGGCGCCGGACGGATCCTTCAGCGAGAAGAACTGCGCGGCGATGATGGTCGCTAGAGAGCCGTAGAGATAGAAGTCATACCATTCGAAGACCGTGCCGAGCGAGGATGCGAATATCACGCGGCGTTCCTCGCGCGACATGCCCCTCTTACGGTCTGACGAAGTTATCGGCTCTGCTTGCGTCATGCGTTCGCCCCCTTCAGCTTTCCGCTTTGTTATTCTCAGTTCTAAGCTGCGAAGCGAATGACTGTTGCAGATATTATATTCTGTTCTCGGTCGACGCGCCTTCCAGGACACAAAAAAGCCGGCGACGTGCACCGGCTTTTTAATTTTAGTTTGCGCATCGGCGTGGGCGGCGGGCTCCCACAGGGAGTCGCCGACGCCAAACAGAAACTAGCGCGAATAGAATTCGACGACGAGGTTCGGTTCCATCTGCACCGGATAGGGAATATCCGAGAGCGCGGGAATACGGGTCAGAGACACCGTCATCTTGTTGTGGTCGGCGTTGACGTAGTCCGGAACGTCGCGCTCGGCGCTCTTGATCGCTTCAAGAACGAGCGCAAGCTGCTTGGCCTTTTCCGAAACTTCAACGACGTCGCCGATGCGGATCCGATAGCTCGGGATCGTGACGCGGCGGCCGTTGACCGAAACGTGGCCGTGGCTGACGAACTGGCGAGCCGCGAAGACTGTCGGCACGAACTTGGCGCGATATACGAGGGCATCGAGACGGCGCTCGAGAAGGCCGACGAGCAGCTCAGAGGTCGAACCCTTGAGGCGTGCAGCTTCGTCGTAAATCGCGCGGAACTGGCGCTCGGAAACCGAGCCATAATAACCTTTGAGCTTCTGCTTGGCCTTGAGCTGCTGACCGAAGTCGGAAAGCTTGCCGGTGCGGCGCTCACCGTGTTGGCCAGGACGGCTCTCGCGACGGTTCAGCGGGCTCTTCGGACGGCCCCAGATGTTCTCGCCAAGACGGCGATCAATCTTATGCTTGGCGCGAATGCGCTTTGTCATCTTCTAGCACTCCAAGTTGAAAAGCCGTGCTGGCGCAATCGCTGGCACGGCGGTGGAGCGCCCCCTCCTTTGCCTCCGCTAAGAGGCTGACAGGCATGGACCTTCGACAGTCCCGCCCCGGGTGCGCGTAAAACCAAACGCGGGCCCAAAAGCCCGCGTTAACTGCCTGATACCGGTGTTGCCCTGCGGCGTCAACCCGTGAAAAGGCCGCTATTTCTTTTCGATAGCCGTCTCGCTGACGGAGGTCGAGCCCGTGGAGGCCGGGGCGCCCTGGTTTTGCCCCTGGCGCTGCGGCTGCTGCCCTTGCGGGGCTGCGGCGACTGCAGGAGCCGGACTTGCGGCCACATAAGCCGCAATCATCTCCTTAACCTTCTTTTTCTGCTCGTCGGTGCAAGTCTGCGCCGTCTCTTTCTTCTCGTCGATGACGACTTCCTTGTCGCCCTGCTTCTCGACCAGCTTGATCCGGCCCGTGAGCAGCATCAACGTCGTCAGATGCAGCTGGCTGATGTAAACCATCTGCTGCTGCGTCCATTTCTTTTTGGCATCCTCCCGGCGCATCAGCGCCCGGTGGTTCTGCACCTGATCGTCCCCAAGTTCGCAGATCTGAGCGTGTGCCGAGAGACGGCCAGCCTTGATCACTTCGCGCGCGACGTCGAGCGGCACGAGGACCTGATCCTTCTTCGTCTTGTCGATCATGATGACCGAGCCGTCAGGCTTGGAGAACTGCTGCGGCGTCAACGACCACGCATATTCCATGAACGATTTGACTGCATGCTCACTGAGATCCTGCGCGCCGGCGGGCGCGACAGACCAACCAAGCGTCAGCCCATACACAGCCGCTAACACTACCCCCGCCCTAATCTTCATCAACATCTCCAGTTGAGTCTCTGCGATTTCATCTCGTCTGAATGTCGTATTGTTCGGCTGTCGCGATCCAGACGACGGTCGCGTTGCATGTCGCCACTATGCCCATTCGATTGGCATCGCTCGGCCCAAAACTTGTCGAGATCAAGGCGTCTCATCCCCGCGCTTTCGGGCCTTTCCCTTGCCCTGTGAGAGAGTGGCAACTATGCCACGAAGCGTCCGCACTTCTTGATCGGTCGCGTTCAATCTCGTCAAAAGCGTGCGCAAATTCTGCGCCACAACCGTCTTGCGATGAGCCGGGTTGAAAAAGCCGTTGGCTTCCAGCTCGCGTTCTAAATGTTCAAATAGGCCAATCAGTTCCTGTTTCGTCGCCATCCGGTCACGACCAAGGTACAACCCCTCAGTGAGCGGTTTTTCGTAGGTCGTCACCCGGCCGAGGCTTCGTCCCTCGTCGCCCCGCATCCACTCGTAGCCGATAAGCAGCACCGCCTGTGCCAGATTCAGCGACGCGAAACGCGAATTAACCGGAATCATAATCAGTGCGTCGGCCATCGCGACTTCGCTGGTTTCGAGGCCATTCCGCTCTCGACCAAACAGCACCCCGCAGCGCTCGCCCCGCCCAATCCGCTTGCGCATCTCCGCCACCGCCTGCTGAGGCGTCATGACGGGCTTGCGAAGATCCCGCTGGCGCGCAGTCGTTGCCGCGATCCAGTTGAGGTCGGAAATACCCTCGTCGAGGCGAGCATATGCTCGAGCGTCGTCGATGACATAGTTGGCACCGGAGGCAGCAATCCGTGCCTTCTCGTTCGGCCAGCCATCGCGCGGATTGACGAGGCGGAGATCATCAAGCCCGAAGTTGGCGCACGCGCGCGCCACCATTCCGATGTTGTCGGCGAGCTGCGGCTCCATCAGAACCATGCTCGGCGTTTCGCCATCGCCCGCGACAGCCTCGCCCTGAATATGTGCGCGCCGAATTCCATGCCGAAGCTTGCGGATAACGCGGCGCGCCCAGAACCAGTAATTTTCTCCCGACCATTGCTTGACGAGCGTTTCGAGGCACGGCGTCGTAACCGTATCGGTACCTTCGCCTTTGAGCCGAACCCGGCCGTCGCCGACGATCACTTCCTTTTTCGACAGGATGAACTGATCGAGCGTCTCAATGCCCAGCGCCTCTGTGCGCCGCTTGCAGCCCGGACACGTCACGCGATCGTCGACGCACCTGAGGCTCGCGCAATACTGCAGAACGGGTTCCAGCGTGTCGCGCGTAAGTCCGGGAATGGCGAGCGAAGCGATGCCCTGGTCGATCGTCGCTGCATGACATTCGTGCACAATGGCGCCAACCGGCGTATCGCGCGGACCGATAACCGGCTCACGTTGGGGAGCGACGCGCACCGCCAGCGATACCTCGCGCTCGTCCGTGCCGGCATTCACCACAATCTCCATCGCTCCCAGGCAACCGGCATCGCAAGCCAACTGTTTGAATTAGTCTTATGCTAAGTCCTGCGCGGACTCCAAGTGCCCTAAACGCGATACGCCGCCAGCTTCAAATAGGGCGCACGTGCGGGGCTTGAATAAGCAGACGATCTGCAGCACGACTGCGTCCAAGGTACGCTTCATCCGCCGCCCGCTCGGCGTTACTGTCGGACGGATCCCATCACAGCTCCATCGTCCACGAGATCAATCCATGAACAAAGTCAAGGTTAAAGGCACCGTCGTAGAACTCGACGGCGACGAGATGACCCGCATCATCTGGAAGCTGATCAAGGACAAGCTGATCCACCCGTACCTCGACCTCAATCTCGAATACTACGATCTCGGCATCGAGAGCCGCGACAAGACAAACGACCAGATTACGATCGACGCTGCGAACGCCATCAAGAAACACGGCGTCGGCATCAAGTGCGCAACGATCACGCCGGACGAAGCACGCGTCAAAGAATTCGGCCTGAAGGAAATGTGGAGAAGTCCGAACGGCACGATCCGCAACATCCTCGGCGGCGTCATCTTCCGCGAACCCATCGTCTGCTACAACGTCCCGCGCCTGGTCCCCGGCTGGACCAAGCCCATCATCGTCGGCCGTCATGCCTACGGCGATCAGTATCGCGCCACGGATTTCCGTTTCCCCGGCAAGGGCAAACTCACGATCAAGTTCGTCGGCGAAGATGGCACGGTCATCGAGAAGGAAGTCTTCGACGCGCCCGGCAGCGGCGTCACGATGGCGATGTACAATCTCGACGATTCAATCCGCGAATTCGCGCGCGCCTCGCTGAACTACGGCCTCATGCGCAAATATCCGGTCTATCTCTCGACCAAGAACACGATCCTGAAGGCGTACGACGGCCGCTTCAAAGATATCTTCCAGGAAATCTACGAGGCCGAGTTCCTCGCTGAGTTCAAGAAGAACGGCATCACATACGAGCATCGCCTGATCGATGACATGGTGGCCAGCGCGCTCAAGTGGTCGGGCGGATACGTGTGGGCCTGCAAGAATTACGACGGCGACGTCCAGTCGGATACGGTCGCGCAGGGCTTCGGCTCACTCGGCCTGATGACCAGCGTTCTGATGACACCCGACGGCAAAACGGTCGAAGCCGAAGCCGCACACGGCACGGTCACGCGCCATTACCGCGAGCATCAGAAGGGCAAGGAAACATCGACCAACGCCATCGCTTCGATCTTCGCCTGGACCCGCGGCCTTGCTCATCGCGCTAAGCTCGACAACAACGATGAATTGAAGAAGTTCGCCGACACGCTGGAACGCGTCTGTATCGCGACCGTCGAGTCAGGCCTTATGACGAAAGACCTCGCCTTGCTGGTCGGGCCGGATCAAAAGTGGCTCTCGACGACGGGCTTCCTCGACGCGGTCGACGCGGGCCTGAAAACGGCTATGGCAAAAGCCTGACGCAGCAAAGCCCCGGCGCAAGTCTCTGTGTCGGCCGAACGGTCTAGTGTTGGCGGCTTTCGTCCGTGCCATAGTCGGCGCGTCGGAGGTCTGCCATGCTTCGTTTGCCGCTGTTGGCTTGCGTTCTAGCCCTCACATCCTTCCCCTGCTCAGCCGAGCCAGTTGCGCTCTGGACGTGTGCGCCTGTCTGGAGCTTCAGCGGCATGGGAAACAGGAGTTATACGGGCGGCGGCGAAAGCGAGGCCACGGCACACGCCGCAGCGCGCACTGCATGCATCAAAGCAAATCGCGCTCTCGAGCTTGATGATTTCTGCGTCGCCGATCCCAAAGACAGCGATTGGAAATGTTCGCAGCGAACACCTCAAGCAGCGACGCCACCATCTCCGAACGAATGATCGATGACTTCGGCAAGCGCAGGCCAACGCACCGCGCTGTGCCGCGTGGCTAATGCTTCAATCGCAATGTCAGAAAATATGGTGGGCGGTGAGAGGGTCGAACTCCCGACATCCTCGGTGTAAACGAGGCGCTCTACCACTGAGCTAACCGCCCGACGCGAACCGCGTCGTGAACACTGTTGCTAATCGCTCGACAGCGTCGTGTCAAAAACAAAGACGCGCGCAGCTCGAAAGCAGCGCGCGTCGAATGAGCCGACTGCTCTGATTAGTTGAGCGCGTCCTTGAGACCCTTCGCAGGCGTAAACTTCGGCACGCGCGCAGCCGGGATCTGAATCGTCTTGCCGGTTGCTGGGTTACGGCCTTCACGAGCCTTGCGGGCAGCAACTTTGAAAGTTCCGAAGTCCGGAATGCGAACCTCGTGACCATCCTTCATCGCGGCGCGAATGTGGGCGAGAACAGCGTCGACGGCGACACTCGCCTTCTCTTTCGTCAACTCGCAATCACGCGCGACGGCATCGATCAAATCTTTCTTGCTCATCTCGTCATTCCTCTAGCGTCGGAAGTTGTGGTGATCAGCGTGGGAAGAGCCCACAGCGGCCGGACAGGGGGGTGAAGTCAGCCGCGCATGCCCGCGTAAAAGCGCCCAATCGGAGGGTCCGTCAAGCACAAAAAGCCCGTATTTCCGGACAAAACCGCATATATATGCTCTGTTAATTTACAATGAAACGGCCCTCACGACGCAATTGTCGCAAGGGCCGCTCAAACTCATTTCTTCGTCAACGGCGATCAGTGCGCGGTGATACGCGAACCGGCTTTCGCAGCTTCCTTGGCTTCGAGAGCCTCGGCTTCTGCCGCCTCATCCCACGTGATCGCTTCCGGCATGCGCACAAGCGCAACCTTCAGCACATCTTCGAGACGGGCGACCGGAATGATCTCCATCTTGGTCTGCACTTCGTTCGGAATCTCCGCCAAATCCTTGGCGTTCTCCTCCGGAATGACGACCGTCTTGATCCCGCCGCGCAACGCCGCGAGCAGCTTCTCTTTGAGACCGCCGATCGGCAGCACGCGTCCACGCAACGTGATCTCGCCCGTCATCGCCACGTCCTTGCGAACGGGAATACCGGTGAGAACCGAGATGATCGCCGTCGTCATTCCGATACCTGCAGACGGGCCGTCCTTCGGCGTAGCGCCTTCCGGAACGTGCACGTGGATATCGCGCTTTTCGAACAGCGACGGGTGAATTCCGAAATCGATCGAATGCGAACGCACGTACGCGTTAGCAGCCTGAATCGACTCCTTCATCACATCGCGAAGGTTGCCGGTGACCGTCATCCTGCCTTTGCCGGGCATCATGACGCCTTCGATCGTCAGCAGCTCGCCGCCGACTTCCGTCCACGCCAATCCCGTGACGATGCCAACCTGATCTTCGAGCTCGGCTTCGCCATAGCGGTATTTCGGTACACCGAGGAAATCGTGGACATTCTCCGCCGTGACGACGATCGCCGTCTTCGACGAGGTGAGAATTTCCTTCACAGCCTTACGGGCAAGCTTCGCGATCTCGCGTTCGAGCGAGCGCACGCCAGCTTCGCGCGTATAGCGGCGAATGACTTCCTTCAACGCACTGTCTTCGACCGTCCACTCACCGGCTTCCAATCCGTGCGCAGTAACCTGCTCCGGAATGAGATGGCGCTTGGCGATCTCCAGCTTTTCATCTTCCGTGTAACCGGCAAGCCGAATGATCTCCATACGGTCCATGAGGGCCGGCGGAATGTTCAGCGTGTTGGCCGTCGTCACGAACATCACGTTCGAGAGGTCGTAATCGACCTCAAGGTAGTGATCGTTGAACGTGCCGTTCTGTTCCGGATCCAAGACTTCGAGCAGCGCCGCCGCGGGATCACCACGGAAGTCCTGACCCATCTTGTCGATCTCGTCCAACAGGAACAGCGGGTTCGTCCGCTTCGCCTTCTTCATCGACTGGATGACCTTGCCGGGCATCGAACCGATGTAGGTGCGGCGGTGACCACGGATCTCCGCTTCGTCGCGCACGCCGCCGAGCGACATACGTACGAACTCACGGCCCGTTGCGTTGGCAATCGATTTGCCAAGCGACGTCTTGCCGACGCCCGGAGGCCCGACGAGGCACAGGATCGGCCCCTTGAGCTTGTTCGTGCGCGCCTGCACCGCGAGGTATTCCAGAATCCGCTCTTTGACCTTCTCGAGCCCGTAGTGCTCCTGGTCCAGAATGATCTGCGCCTCAGCAATGTCCTTCTTGACCTTGCCTTTGACGCCCCACGGAATCGACAGCAGCCAGTCGAGGTAGTTGCGCACCACCGTCGCTTCGGCCGACATCGGCGACATCTGCTTGAGCTTCTTCAGCTCAGCCAGTGCCTTGTCCTTCGCCTCTTTCGACAGCTTCGTGCTTTCGATCTTCTCCTCGAATTCGGAGATGTCATCGCGCTCGTCGGAATCGCCGAGTTCCTTCTGAATGGCCTTCATCTGCTCATTCAGATAGTACTCGCGCTGCGTCTTCTCCATCTGGCGCTTCACGCGCGAACGGATCTTCCGCTCGACCTGAAGGACCGAGATTTCGCTTTCCATCAGCGTGTAGACGCGTTCCAGCCGCTCCGAGATGCTGACCGTTTCAAGAACGTCCTGCTTGTCCGAAATCTTGACCGCGAGATGCGACGCGATCGTATCGGCGAGCTTCGCGTAGTCCTCGATCTGGCCGACGTTGCTCAGAACTTCCGGCGAAACCTTCTTGTTGAGCTTCACGTAGCTCTCGAACTGCGTCACGACCGAACGCGCAAGCGCTTCAAGCTCGTCCTTCGCGCCCTGCGAGTCGGTCACGCGCTCGACTTCGGCTTCAAAATAGTTCGTGTTCGCGGTGTAGCGCACGATCTTCGCGCGTGCGTTGCCTTCAACCAGAACCTTCACGGTTCCGTCGGGCAGCTTCAAAAGCTGAAGCACGGACGCCAGCGTTCCGATCTCGTAGATCGCGTCGGGCGTCGGATCATCATCACCAGCGTTCTTCTGCGCAGCGAGAAGAATCTGCTTGTCCGCCCGCATGACCTCTTCGAGCGCCGCGATAGACTTCTCGCGCCCGACGAACAGGGGAACAACCATGTAGGGGAATACGACAATGTCCCGAAGCGGCAGAACCGGATACAGTTCCTTGGCGGGCGACTTGTCTTTGGTTTTTTTCTCTTCGCTCATTTCGCTACCTTATCGGCCTGCGCCGGAATCGCTCAATTGAAACTACCAGCGCATTCCACGCTCGTTCCACTTTTTGAGCCATGCGTCCCGTCCCTTTTTATTGGCGACGTTGGCATGCTCGTGAGCGCGAGCGCGGGGCGAGGCATTTGCCAGAGAAAGCCGGGTTACGACGGAGGAAGTTCCCCGGTTGGCCTATGGCTGCCACTCCCTCCGAACAAATAGGGACCAGTGCCCCGTAAACAAGTCCTGCGGCATCACTTCAAAAGCAGTGAATGCCGCCAGGATTTAGGCCGTCGATCCCTTTTCTTCGACGCGTTCCGAGTAGATGCGGAGCGGCTTCGCCGAACCGTCCACAACCTCCGGACCGATCACGACTTCTTCGACGCCCTTGAGCGTCGGGAGGTCGTACATCGTGTCGAGCAGAATGCCTTCCATGATCGACCGGAGACCACGAGCACCGGTCTTCCGCTCGATCGCCTTGCGCGAAATCGCCTTCAGCGCATCGAGCGTAATCGTCAGCTTCACGTCCTCCATTTCGAAGAGGCGCTGATACTGCTTGATGATGGCATTCTTCGGTTCGGTCAGGATCTGCACCAGCGCCGCCTCGTCGAGATCTTCGAGCGTGGCGATGACAGGCAGACGGCCGATGAACTCCGGAATGAGGCCGAACTTCAAAAGATCCTCAGGCTCGACATTGCGCAGGATTTCGCCCGTGCGCCGCTCGTCCGGACCCGTAACCCGTGCCGAGAAGCCGATCGAGGAACCCTTGCCCCGCCGCGAGATGATCTTCTCGAGACCTGCGAACGCGCCGCCGCAGATGAACAGGATGTTCGTCGTGTCGACCTGCAGGAACTCCTGCTGCGGATGCTTGCGGCCGCCCTGCGGAGGAACAGACGCAACGGTGCCTTCCATGATCTTCAACAGAGCCTGCTGCACGCCCTCACCCGATACATCACGGGTGATGGACGGATTGTCAGACTTGCGGCTGATCTTGTCGACTTCGTCGATGTAGACGATGCCCCGCTGTGCCCGCTCGACGTTGTAGTCGGCCGACTGCAGCAGCTTCAGAATGATGTTCTCGACATCTTCGCCAACGTAGCCCGCTTCAGTGAGCGTCGTTGCGTCGGCCATCGTGAACGGAACGTCGAGAATGCGTGCCAGCGTCTGCGCCAGCAGCGTCTTGCCCGAACCCGTCGGACCGACGAGCAGGATGTTCGACTTCGCAAGTTCGACGTCGTTGTTCTTCGTCGCGTGGTTGAGGCGCTTGTAGTGATTGTGAACCGCCACAGAGAGCACGCGCTTCGCGTGGAACTGGCCAATCACATAGCTGTCGAGCACGCCGCAGATTTCCTGCGGAGTGGGAACGCCGTCCCGCGATTTGACGAGCGTGTTTTTGTTCTCTTCACGGATGATGTCCATGCACAGCTCGACGCATTCATCGCAGATGAACACAGTCGGACCGGCAATTAGCTTGCGGACCTCATGCTGGCTCTTGCCGCAGAAGGAGCAATAGAGAGTGTTTTTCTCTTGAGCCATTTTTTCTCGCTTTCAGGTCAAGAACATCGAGCCGGATGTTCTTGATTTGGCCCGCCGATGACGTCCTAGCCTTTTTTCACGCGATTCCGATGATGACAACACCGGATTCAAGTTCAGCACGCTAGCGTTCAGCAGATCAAGATTGGATTAATGGATCGTACCCGGCCGTCCCCTGCAAGCGGCGGTATTGCCACAGTTGGTGAACGCAGTGGCAACATCGCAATTCACCCTAACGGTTCATCACGATGAAACCCGCCGCGTGCAGCGTTTGTTCTCACAAACAGCCGGAAATACGAGATGGGACGCGACTAAGGCGTCCTCAAGGTATGAGTTGTCGCAGCACCTGAGCGCGTTATGACGCCGCCGGAGCCTCGAATGCACCGCCAGCCTCATCGCGGTTCTCAAGAACGCGGTCGATCAAGCCGAAATCGCGCGCCTGATCCGCGGTCATGAAGTAGTCGCGGTCGAGCGTCTTTTCGATCATCTCGTAGCTCTGGCCGGTATGCTTCACGTACGTCTCGTTGAGGCGCCGCTTCATCTTGATGATGTCTTCAGCGTGGCGTTCGATGTCGGAGGCCTGACCCGAGAATCCGCCCGACGGCTGATGCACCATGATGCGCGCGTTCGGCAACGCATACCGCATGCCCTTATCACCAGCGCAAAGCAGCAACGAACCCATCGACGCGGCCTGCCCGATGCAAAGCGTCGCCACCGGCGGCTTTACGAACTGCATGGTGTCGTAAATCGCCATGCCGGCTGTCACAACGCCGCCGGGTGAATTGATGTACATCGAAATTTCTTTCTTCGGATTCTCGGACTCGAGAAACAGAAGTTGCATGCAGATCGACGCCGCCATGTGGTCTTCCACCGGGCCCGTCACGAAGATGATGCGCTCTTTCAAAAGTCGCGACGGCAGATCGTAGCCGCGTTCGCCGCGTGTCGTCTGTTCGACCACCATGGGCCAGAACGTATTCGTCACGGTGGTGATGGGATCGCGCATCGTATCGGTCTTTCCTGATATCAACCAACCACGCGCCGTGCGTGGCTGGAGCGTCTAATATTTCTGCCCGCGCGGGAACGCCCGTATGGCGAACCCGTACAACAAGCGCCCGAGTTAGGCGCCCGTTGCCTCTTCGACTGCCTTCAGTAGATCGTCACGCGATACTTTCTTTTCAATCGGCGCTGCTTCCGAGATGACATAGTCGATCACTTTGTCCTCGAAGAGCGGCGCGCGCAATTCAGCAAGCGCACCCGGCGTTTTCTCATAGTATTCATAGACCTGCTTTTCGCGGCCCGGATAACGGCGTGCCTGCTCCACGAGCGCACGGCGCATCTCGTCTTCCGCGACCTGCAGCTTATTCTTTTCGCCGATCTCACCGATCACGAGCCCAAGACGCACGCGACGCTCGGCAATTCCGCGATACTCGGCTTTAAGTTCGTCTTCGGACTTATCTTCGTCGGCAATCGTCTTGTTCGCAGCCTTCAGATTGTTCTCAAGCTGCGTCCAGATGTTGTTGAATTCGAAATCGACGAGCGACGGCGGCAGCTCGAACGTATGCGCCTTGTCGAGCGCATCGAGGATCTCGCGCTTCAGCTTTGCGCGCGACGCCTGATCGTATTCCCGCTTGATCTGCTCGCTGACGAAGCCTTTGAGCTGGTCCAAGCTTTCGGCGCCAAGACCCTTCGCGAAATCTTCGTCGATTTCCGGCTTCTTCGGCAGCGCGACAGCCTTCACCGACACGTCGAACTGCGCCGTTTTTCCAGCCAGCGTTGGCATCGGATAATCTTCGGGGAACGTCGCCTCGACGACCTTCTCGTCACCTGCCTTGAGGCCGGTGATGCCTTCCTCAAAACCCGGAATGAACTGCTTCTTGCCGATAACGAGGCTCGCACCTTCGCCCGAACCGCCTTCGAACGCTTCCCCATCGATACGGCCGACGAAATCCATCGTCACCAGGTCGCCTTCGCCAGCAACGCGGCCTTCTTCAGACTCATACGCGGTATTGCGATCAGCGAGATCATTCAACGCTTTTTCGACGGCCGAGTCTTCGACGTCCGTCACCAGCTTTTCGAGCTTGAGCGCTTTGAGATCCGTGACCTCGATCGGCGGCAAAACTTCGAAAGACATTTCGTAGGCAAGATCGGCTTCACCGTTGACGATACGCTCGAACGCGCCGCGATCGTCGTTGCCGACGAGTTCGACCTTCGGCTGCGCCGCGGGACGCTCATTGCGGTCCTTGATCACCTTCACGCTGGTGTCATTGAGCGTCTGCTCCATGACTTCCTGCATCAGCGACTTGCCGTAGAGTTTCTTCAGATGCGCGACAGGAACCTTGCCTTTACGGAAGCCCTTGATCTGCACGCGATCTTTCATTTCGTCGAGACGTTCGGAGAAACGCTCATTCAACTCGGCTTGTCCAACCACCACCTGAAGGGTGCGCTTCAAACCGTCTCTCGCCGTCTCGGTAACCTGCATCGTCCGTTTCCTGGTTTGAGGCTCGCCACAATCGGGCGCCCCTCTTAGATAAGCTGATACGACCGGGCTAAAACCCGTCTAGTTGCTGCTACTGCGCTTTGCCGCGCCCCAATGGCACGGGTCGACGGCTTGCGCCCCCGAACCTGCGCACGTGCTTCGAAATCCTTTGCAAAGTGGTGCGAGCGAAGGGACTCGAACCCCTAAGCCTTTGAAAGCGCTCGGACCTAAACCGAGTGCGTCTACCAATTCCGCCACGCTCGCTAAGCCAGTCTCGGGGGATTTGTCACCGCGTTTGACATGGATTTTGACCCTATGCAAGGGCGGCAAGCGGGCCATCATTTCCAGCGGGCTAACGATACGCTTGGCGCGTTCCCGCACACCGCTCGCTTCGGCGAGCGCGCTGGCGCTTCCCTGGGTTTACCGCCCCGCCCGCGCCCACCCAAATGGACGCGCCGACACGCCCGGGCACAAACCTGCCCTATACCGCCGGGCCGGAGCCGAAATCTGAGGAGGGCCAAAAGCGCAAATGCGTGGGTCAGCCCCGGTTTCCCCAGAAATACAGCCTATGTCCCGCCATGTAGCATTTCAGTCATTTGCGGCCTAAGTCAAAACTCTGAGCGCTCAACAGCTTGCGACCTCCACTCCTTTTGCCTATGTGCAGGGGGCCGAAAAATCCACCGTCAAGCCAGAACCCAGGGGTACGCTTTGCCGACGAATGCCCAGCATTGGATCGTAGAAACCGATTGGCTTGAAAGCCACCTGTCTTCCCCTGATCTCATCGTTCTCGATGGCAGTTGGCACCTTCCGAACGCCGGGCGCGACGCGAAGAAGGAATATCTGGCAGAGCATATTCCCGGCGCCATCTTCTTCGACATTGAAGATCTCTCGGACGAAAAATCGTCCCTGCCGCACATGCTGCCGTCGACGGTCAAGTTCGCCTCCCGCATGAAGAAAATGGGCATCGGCGACGGCGCACGCATCGTCGTCTACGACTCGACCGGCATCTTTTCGGCCGCGCGCGTCTGGTGGACGTTCCGCGCAATGGGCCACCGCGACGTGGCCGTCCTGAACGGCGGCCTCAAAAAATGGAAGGCCGAGGGCCGTCCGCTGGAAGACGGCCCCGCCCCGCGCCGATCTGAGCGCCACTACTCTCCGCTCCAGAACACCGAAATCATTCGCGACCTCGACGAAATGAAAGCGCTGCTCAAGAAACCTGGCGCGCAGATTGTGGACGCCCGCCCAAAACCTCGTTTCGAAGGCGCCGAGCCTGAACCGCGCCCGGGCCTTCGCAGTGGCCACATTCCGGGCTCCCGCAGCGTTCCGTCTCAATCTCTGCTGCAGGCCGACGGCACATTTAAACCGACTGCTGAACTGGCCGAAATCTTCAAGAGCGCCGGTATCGACGTGACCCGCCCGGTCGCAACGACATGCGGATCGGGCGTCACCGCATCGATCCTAGCGCTCGCGCTTGCAACCCTCGGACAGACCAACGCGGCCGTTTACGATGGCAGTTG
Organism: Hyphomicrobium methylovorum; assembly: GCF_013626205.1. Taxonomy (NCBI): domain Bacteria; kingdom Pseudomonadati; phylum Pseudomonadota; class Alphaproteobacteria; order Hyphomicrobiales; family Hyphomicrobiaceae; genus Hyphomicrobium; species Hyphomicrobium methylovorum. The sequence continues at coordinate 2,863,204 of NZ_QHJE01000001.1, read as the reverse complement.
GGCTGAGTGGGGCCAGGAAGATAACGGCTTGCCCATCGAAACCGGCCCGGCGAAGTAAGCCGCCTCAGCGCGTCACGGAGAGATCGGTCTCAGTTCTGCAAAGCAGAAGACGCAGGCGCTGGTTCAGCCAGCGCCTTGTCGATCCATCCCGTCAATTCCTCGGACGTCGGCTCGAGCTTGGTTGCAAACGAGCGAACGAGGTGCCCGTCGCGCCCAATGAGATACTTGTGAAAATTCCAGTTGGGCACGCCTGAAGGGCCCATCGCCTCCGCTACCCATTTATAGAAGGGATGCGCAGCCTCCCCGATCACATGCTCCTTCGACGTCAGCGGAAACGTCACGCCGAACGCGCCCTCACAGAACGTTTTGATTTCCCCCTCCGACTTCGGCTCCTGCTCGCCAAAGTCGTTGGATGGCACGCCGATGACGACCAGACCCGCCTTTTCGTAGCGCGTCCAGAGCGTCTGAAGTCCGGCATACTGCTTGGTGAACCCACAGAATGAAGCTGTATTGACCACCAGCAACGCCTTACCGCGCCAGTCCGATAGCTTCATCGGCTTTCCGTCAATCGCCTTGAACTCAAAGTCATAGGCCGACCCGGGGACCGACTTGGAAGGCGCAAGGCTCGGAGCAGCAGTCCACATCGCGATCAGGCTAACGGCCATGGTCCAAAGGTTGCGCATTCTGCTTCCTCGTTTCTGCGAGCATCCGAAAGGCCATCACGTGAAAATCGTGTTCCACCCGGAACAGCGGCAGGTTTAAAATCCCCGTACACCAGCCTCCAGGAAATGAACACCGGGCCAATCGCCCGATCAAGGAGGAACCTTCCAATGACGAACTTCGGAACCATTGTTTTTCGCTCGGCCGCACTCGCAGCGATCGCGACCGCATCTCTCCTGTCCGGTAATGCCGCGAACGCACGCGGCAAGGAAGTGTTCGTTCAGGATTACAAATTCGCCAAGCCGATGCACGGCTATTCCGGCCATTCCGGCAACTATTACTGCGATTATCAGCGCCTGCCGAACCGCAAGTGCGTGAGCACACCCGGCGGCGGCGAAAGCTGCAAGATCGTGAGCTGGACGCTCCGCGAGATGTGCCAGTAGGCCCGCAGAAAAACTCGACTAATGAATTCGCAAAAGGCTTCGGACATCCCCGGAGCCTTTTTCGTTTGCGAGCCGCGTTTCTCCGCTCGTCGCAACACGCACGACACCTGTTCCCGCGGAAACAGCGCGCTGCCTCGCCCTCCCCTAAACCTCCCATGTCGGCCAGGCAAACGACTGGCCACTCGCTCGAAATTCTTAAGGAGGATTGTCATGAGCACCAACGGAAACAACCAGCGCCCGAAGCGGCGTTTGCTATCGAAGATCTTCGTCGTCGTGGCCGCAGCAGGCGCCGGCGGGTTGGGCACGATCGAACTTGCAAAGACGGATCTCTTCACGTCGAAGGCCGACGCGAGCGACGGTCTGAAAATCGAAAATGCTTCCGCACGGATCGACTGGGTTGCCGCAGCCCCCGGTCGCATCGAACCGAAATCTGGCCTGGTCCGCGTTGGCGCGGCACTGCTCGGCCGCATCTCTGAAGTGACCGTCAAATTGAACGACAAGGTCGAGGAAGGCGAGCTGCTGATCCGCCTCGACGATGACGAGGCCCGCGCCCGCTTACAGGCCGCCGAAACAGAAGTTGCATCCCGTAAGCGCGAACGCGACGCACAACCCCTCGATCGCGCACGCGATGAATTGCGCAAGGCAGAAGACGACGTATTTTCCGCGGAACGCGCTCTGACGAACGCTCGCTTCGCGCTTGAATTCGAACTGCAGGCCCAGCGCCAAGGTACAGGCAGCGCCGACCGCGTTGCCGATGCGCGTCAGGATGTCGAACGCGCGAAGGAAAAGCTGCAGAACGAACGCTCGTCTTACGCCACAGCACAGGCCAAGTCTGACATTCCTGCGCCAAACAGACTTGAATCGGCGCTGCAAGCCGCACGCTCGGATGTGCAGGTCGCAGAAGCTCTGCTGGAAAAAACACGCATTCGTGCCCCGGTCGCCGGAACCATTCTTCAGCTTCCTGCGAAAGCCGGTGAAATGGTAGCGCCCTCGCCAGATCAAATCCTCGCGGTGCTGGGCGATATGTCAGTCGTCCGCCTGAAAGCCGAGGTCGACGAGATCGATGTTTCGAAGATCAAACTCGGCGGCAAGGTCGTCGTGAAGAGCAACGCCTATCCAGGCAAGGAATTCGAAGGCGTTGTCGCGGAACTCGCACCGTCGTTGACCTCGCCACAGTTCGCACTGCGCGGCGCGCGCCGTCCGATGGATGTCGAAGTGCTCGCCGTAACCGTCGATCTCTCAGGCAATCCGCCGTTGCTGCCAGGCATGAGGGCCGACGCTTTTTTCAAGTGACGGGAGCGGACGATCTCCCGAAACCCATCGGCCGCGTGATGCTTGCAAAGCATCGATAGAAAGTTCGAACAGGCCAGTGGCGGTAACGCTTCCTCCTTAGCGGAGCAGCTGCCGGTCCTGGAGCGGGGAGGCAAGACGGTACGGGGATTGCGGCCCCTTCCGTCTTCCTCCCCGCAACCGTTTCCGCGCCGACCCAACAGCGCGCAGCTCCCCAACTCACAAAAATTCTGCACCCGCTTCGCGTCGTGTTTCTCCCGGAACAGCGCCGAACGCGCGTCTTCCGCATGATCCGCCAACAAACGAATTTCATCGCAACCTTGGCAGTGGAGAGACCTCATGTACGGCGCAATCAAAAAATTCCGCGGCGATCTCGGCATCGGCATCATCGCTGCTGAAAACGGACGCGATTACCGCTTCGAGCAGACGGCGATCCTCAATTCTCAGCGCGATCTCGAAGGCCAGGAAGTTCATTTCGAACTCGGCGAATTGAAAGCCCGCGAGATCATCGTGCTGGCCGGATCGCCCTGGTCTGCATTCGGCGGCATCGGCCTTTAAGGCAACAAGCGAGGAAACGCACCATGCCTTCCCAATTCAATCTGGACGATGTCCCATCCGTCAACGCCGCGGATTTCAAAGTGCCGATGGATCTTCTGATTCAGCGCGGACATGGGCTCGCACTCATCACGGGGCTAACGGAGAGCGAGATCCGTGCGCTCGAAAGCGAAATCTGGAATGCGTTCGCAGACCAACCCGAAGTGCGTTTGCCGATTGCGTTGCGCTTTCGCGCCTTGCTTCACGTTTTTGCCGCGCGCCGCCTCAGAAACCTGCTGTTGGAACGCGGCTTCAAGGTTCTGACGGCGGCACTGATCGCAGCTTCCGAACAGCGTCTCAACACGCGCTTCGGCTTCAGCGCGCATAGGCTCTTTCTCGCCATCGATGCGGCAACGGCGCCGTCGCAACGCACACACCTCCCGCAAACCTCATTTCAAGCCGCCGCCTGACGCCTGTCACCGCCGGAACTGCTGCAATCCAGCGCTCAGCATAAATCTCGCGAACACAGTCATCAGACGCATCCGAGGGTATCATGGCAATCGACACGGGCTTCAAAATCAAAGGCGGAAAAGTCGGAATTCTGTTGCTGCATCGGCTCTGCGGCACACCGGTCGAGATGCGCTTCGTCGCAAACGGATTGGCGAAACAAGGCTACACCGTGCACTGCCCGATGCTCGCCGGACACTGCGGCACCGGCACCGAATTGACGGCCTCCACCTGGACTGACTGGTACCGCAGCGCTCAACAGGCGCTCGATGATCTCAAAAGCGAATGCGATGTCGTCATCGCTGGGGGACTTTCCGCAGGCGCCGTACTCGCCGTGATGCTGGCAGCGAAAAACCCGCATAAAGTCGACGCAACTGCACTTCTCGCGCCGACGCTTTGGCTCAACGGCTGGATGATCCCGTGGTACGCGCGGCTCTTTCCGCTCGTGCGCCAGAAGTGGCTCGCGAACCTCTTCCGCTTCCCCCACCACGACCCGCACGGCATCAAGGACGAGCGCATCCGCGACTTCATCCGCCGCGCCCGAACGGCATCCGGCACGGCTGAATGCGGCCACCCCGCAACGCCCGGCGGCGCCGTCTTCGAACACCGCCGCATGGTGAGTGCTGCCAAGAAGCTCGTCGCGTTCGTGCGCCAGCCGTCGCTGATCCTGCACCCGCTGGAAGACGACTACGCTGGGATGACCAACGCCACCTATCTGCGCGACGGCATCAAAGGCCCGGTCGACCTGCAGATCCTGGACGACTGCTATCACATCGTAACCATCGATCGGCAGCGCCACCTCGTTGTCGAAGCGATCGATCGGTTTGCACGCGCGCTCACCGGAGAACCCGCCGTCGCTCCCGTCGCGGACATCGCCACCGCGCGCTCCGCGGCCGCATAAATACCTGTTTTAATTAAAAAAATAAAAATTCTCCGCACCTCGCAGTCGTGTTCCGGCCGGAACAGCGGCGGCGGCCAGCAGACGGCATTCTCTCACCCATGGCCGGCGATGACCGGCGCCAACACGAACAACCAGCTTTGCCCCGTAGGAGGCTCCAATGACCAAGATCGCAATCGCCCTCGCCGCTCTGCTCGCCGGAACAACACTGACCAGCGCTACCAACGCAGGCAGCATTCGCGTCGGCTTCGGCTTCCCGCTCGGCTCCTTCGTTGCCCATCCCCACCAGAACTATGATCGCGGCTATGACCGTGACTACGATCGCCGCCCAGCGCCCCGCCGCATCGCTCAGCCGAAGAAACCCATCGCCAAGCCTGTCGTAACCGCCGCCAAACCGCAGCCGAAGGCGCTGGTGAAAACGGCGAAGCTCGAAGACAAGCTATCGAGCGATCCCGCCACCACGACCGAAATCGCCAAGACGACGCCTGCTCCGAACAAGACTGAAACGGCAGCTCCGGTCACGACCGCTTCGACAACCACGACGGACTCCAAGCCGGTCAAAACTGCAGCGACGCCGTCCACCGAAACGAAAACCGCATCAACCGCCGAAACCAAGCAGATCTGCCGCCGCTATTCGGCAGCCACTGCCGGCCTCGTCGATGTCCCCTGCAAAGACTGAACAACACCACACCTGGCAACCCGCAATCAGCCGAACGCAATCAACCGGCCAACGCCTCAAGGAGGGGCAGGTCATGGAACTCGCAGCAAACACACCCTTTGAAGCCGCTCCGCAGGCGAAACCGATGAAGCGCAGTGGCACTGGCCGCCGCTCTATGCCGATGGTCGTGAAGCTCGCCTACCGCAATCTGTTCCACGATCGCATGAGCTTCTTCGTAACGATCGTCGGCATCGTCTTTTCGGTGGTTCTGGTGGCGGTCCAGTCGGGCATCTATCTCGGTTCGCAGAACAAGATCTCCGCGATCATCGACGCCGCCCCCGCTGATCTCTGGGTCATTCCGCTCGGCACCAAGAGCTATGACGATCCGTCATTCCTGTCGGGACGCGAACGTCACATGACGCTCTCGACACCCGGCGTCGAAAATTCCGAAGATATGGTCGTGTCCTTCGCGCGCTGGAGGAAGCCTGCGGGCGGCACGAACACCGTGCTGTTGATCGGAACGGCAGGCGACAGCCCGAATGCGCTTCCCTGGAACATCGTCAAAGGCAGCCGCGATGCGCTGGAAGCGCCCGGCACCGTTGCAATCGACGAAAGCTACTTCAAGGATCTCGGCGTCGACCGCCTCGGAAGCCACGCTGAACTCAACGGGGCCTCCGTCGAACTCGTCGCCGTAACCAAACGCATCCGCTCCTTCACGACGCTACCGTTCGTCTTCACCTCGATCGAGGAATCGCGCCGCCTGGCTGGCGCCGACCAAGACCAGGCATCCTACCAGCGCGTTACGCTCCAGCCGGATGCCGACCTGGAAACGGTACGGGCTGAAATTCAGCGCCGCCTCCCGGATACCGAGGTTCTGTCGCAGGCGGAATTCCGCAGCCGCAGCCAGAATTACTGGCTCTTCCAGACCGGCGCAGGCGCTGCCTTGATCGCCGGGGCCCTCCTGGGACTGATTGTCGGTATCGTCATCGTCGCTCAGACGCTTTATTCAAGCACGAAGGACCACATCAACGAGTTCGCGACGCTCCGCGCTCTGGGCGCAGGTGCTGGGTACATTGTGAAGGTGATCCTGATGCAGGCTGTTCTCTCTGGTTTCATCGGATACGTTCTCGGCATGGCGCTGGCGCTCGCCGCCATCCAGGCCGCACAAGACACGAAGCTGACGATCATTATGACGCCCGCTCTAGGTGGCGCATTGTTTGCCGTCACCATCGGAATGTGCGTATTCGCTGCGATCAGCGCCATCCTCAAGGTCGTCCGGATCGACCCGGCCGTCGTATTCAGCCGCTAACCGAACTCTGGAGAGACCCCAATGACCGCGCCATCTGACAGCAAGATCATTCTGGAAGCCCAGGGCATCGTAAAGGTCCTCGGCGCTGCCCCGAACGAAGTGAAAGTCCTGAAAGGCATCGACGTCGAACTGCACACCGGAGAGTTGACGCTGCTCATGGGGCCTTCCGGCTCCGGCAAGACGACGCTGCTCTCGATCCTCGGCTGCATCCTATCGCCGACCGAAGGCAAGCTGAACGTCGCCGGATACGAAACGCATACGATGGGCAAAGAGGAATTGGCCAATCTGCGCCGCCAGCACGTCGGCTTTGTCTTCCAATCCTACAACCTCGTTCCAACTCTCTCTGCCGTTGAGAACGTCATGCTCGCCCTGGACCTGCGTGACCAGAGAGGCCCGGACGCCTACGATCAGGCGGCTGAAGCTCTGGAAGCGGTTGGTCTCGGCCATCGCATCAAAGCGATGCCGTCAAAGATGTCCGGCGGTGAAAAACAGCGCGTTTCGATCGCACGTGCTCTAGCAGGTTCGCCGTCCGTCATCCTCGCCGACGAACCGACGGCGGCACTCGACAGCAAGAACGGCCTCGCGGTTATGGAACTCTTGGCAAAGGTCGCGCAGGATACGCGTCGTGCGGTGTTGGCGGTTACTCACGATCATCGCACTCTTCAGTTCGCCGACCGGATAATCACGATCGACGACGGCCGCATCGCAAGTTCGGAACGCCCGAAACTTTCCGGACAGCCCTTTGCCGTACCCGCGCATTGAGAGACGTAAACGAAATTACTTAATTTGGCCCGGCAGTTAATCGAGTTCGGCCAAATCCGTCGAAAGGGGCCAATCGCCGCGCATTAGGCCCTTTTCGCCATCTGGACCACCGGTTGCATTTGTGTAGGATGCACCCCAACAACCCAATTACATATCCGGAATATCTAAGGAAATTGAGCCCATGACGGGGTCTGAAACCACCACTCCCGTCGCCGCGGGGCAATTGATGGCCGGGAAGCGCGGCCTGATCATGGGCGTTGCGAACAATCGTTCGATCGCCTGGGGCATCGCCAAGGCATGCGCCGCGCAGGGAGCCGAGATCGCGCTCACATATCAAGGCGACGCGCTGAAGAAGCGGGTTCAGCCGCTTGCTGCCGAGCTTGGAACGAAACTCGTTCTCCCCTGCGACGTGACCGACGCCGCGTCGATGGACGCAGTCTTCGAAACGCTCGAGAAGACCTGGGGTCGTCTCGACTTCCTCGTTCACGCGATCGCGTTTTCCGACAAGAACGAACTCGACGGCCGCTACGTCGATACGACGGAAAAGAACTTCACGCAGAGCCTTTTGATCTCCTGCTATTCCTTCACCGCGCTCGCCAAGCGCGCCGAGAAGTTGATGCCGGACGGCGGCTCGCTCGTAACGCTCACCTACTACGGCGCCGAAAAGGTCATGCCGCATTACAACGTCATGGGCATCGCCAAAGCCGCACTGGAAGCCAGCGTCCGCTATCTCGCGGCAGACCTTGGACGCACCGGCATTCGCGTGAACGCCATTTCCGCAGGACCGATCAAAACGCTCGCAGCGGCAGGCATCGCGGACTTCCGCTACATTCTGAAATGGAACGAGTACAACTCCGCCCTCCGCCGTAACGTCACCATCGAAGACGTCGGCGGCGCTGGTCTTTATCTGCTATCCGATCTCTCGCGCGGTGTGACGGGCGAAATTCATCACGTCGATAGCGGCTATCACCTGCAGGGCATGAAGAACGAGGACGCTCCCGACATTTCGGTCGTGAAGAGCGACGAGACTTGAGCACCCAATCGCCGGGCCTGCTTCGGCCCGGCACGATCCTCTACTTCATCCGTCACGGCGAAACCGATTGGAATCGGGACGCACGCTATCAGGGCCAGCGCGACATTCCATTGAATGCCACCGGCCGCGCGCAAGCGAAGCGTCACGGTGACCTGCTGAAGTCGCTGCTTTCAGACCCAACAGCCGTCGATTTCGTATCGAGCCCGCTCGGACGAGCTTCCGAGACGATGCGCATCGTTCGCACGGCTCTTGGGCTCAATCCCGAGGCGTTCGCAACGGACGACCGGATCGTCGAATTGAGCTATGGCCACTGGGAAGGCGAACTCGCCGCTGAACTTCCGAGCAAAGACCCGGCGGGCGTCGCTGCCAAATCTTTGGATCCGTTTCATTGGCGACCCATCGGAGGCGAAAGCTACGCCGATCTTGAAGCGCGTATTTCGCCCTGGCTTGGCGGAATAAAGAAAACGACGGTTGCCGTTTCACACGGCGGCGTAAGTCGCGTCGCGCGCGGCGCCCTCTACGATCTGGACCGCGCCACCGTCCCCTTCCTCGCGGTTCCGCAGGACCAAATCCTCGAGCTCCGCAGCGACAACCTGCGCTGGCTCTAGTCTACCGTCATCCTCGGTCGAGCGCGGCGCAGTCGCGTCGAAGACCGGGGATCCAGCGCAAGAGTCGCCGAAGGCGCAAATAATCTGCTCGTTTGTGAAATGAGCGACGGCCTTGCCGAGTCTTGCGCTGGATCCCCGGCCCTCATTCGCTTCGCTCATCGGCCGAGGATGACGAACGGCGCTCCGCGCCCGCCTCACCCCACGAAGAGAAGTCGGTAAAGGTCCCACCCCACGACTGCGCTGGCGGCCGGCTCGACGAAGGAGAGTCGCTAGCGCCATCAAAAATCTCCAGCGCCAAACAAAAAGAGCCGGAGATGCGGCTCTCCGGCTCTTCGGCGTCCTAGTGGACGCATAATGAAAGACCATTCGAGCCAGAGGTGCTCAAGCCCCCAGCAGGACGGTCTTTTGGGTCTCAGGCTCACCCGTCACCGGACGTCGAAATTTGAGCCAATAACCCCGATGCTCCAATAAAAGAGCATCATCCGCACCAGTCCTGGAACATGCGATCTTTCGAGACCACGCGGGCCGCTGTCAGGCGGTAAAAGCGTGTTCGGCCGAGTTGCAGGTCGAATGCAGCCTAAAAGTTATCGTCAAAACCTCGCCGGACGCGTGACGGAGCCGTCGACAAACGCAAACTGTGGCGGAGTAAATCTGCGTCGCTGGAACTTGTCACTCACCTTTCGAGCCGCTCCGGGCTTGCCCGCCTCCCCGGCCGCTCCTAAGAACATCAGTGACGCACGGCGGCAACACACTCAGGTTGCTGGCCGCTCGACCGACGGCTTCTAACCTGGCAAGCAGCAAGCGATGTCTCACAACACTTTCGGCCACCTGTTTCGCGTGACGACCTGGGGCGAAAGCCATGGGCCCGCGATTGGCGCGATCGTTGACGGCTGCCCGCCAGGAATCGCACTCACCGAAACAGACCTCCAAGGCTACCTCGACAAGAGAAAGCCAGGGCAATCCCGCTTCACCACCCAGCGGCAGGAAGCCGACGCCGTGAAGATCCTCTCAGGAGTCTTTCAGGACTCTTCGGGACAGCAGGTGACGACAGGCACGCCGATCGCGCTCGAAATTCTCAACACGGATCAGCGCTCGAAAGACTACGGCGAAATCAAAGACACCTACCGGCCGGGCCACGCCGACTTCACCTACGACGCGAAATACGCGATCCGCGATTACCGCGGCGGCGGCCGTTCCTCGGCGCGTGAAACGGCCTCGCGCGTTGCCGCTGGAGCCGTCGCACGCAAAGTGCTCGCGGGCGTTACAATTCGTGGCGCGCTCGTACAGATCGGCCCGCATAAGATCGACCGTAAGAATTGGGATTGGGACGAAGTGAACGCCAATCCGTTCTTCTCTCCCGACAAGAAAGCCGCCGAGCTTTGGGCCACCTATCTTGACGGCGTCCGCAAGTCGGGCTCATCGGCCGGTGCAATCATCGAGGTCGTCGCGGAAGGCGTGCCACCGGGTTGGGGCGCGCCGCTCTACGCGAAGCTCGATCAGGATATCGCCAGCGCAATGATGTCGATCAACGCCGTGAAGGGTGTCGAAATTGGTGCGGGAATGTCCGCCGCCGCGCTTTCGGGCGAGGACAACGCCGACGAAATCCGCATCGGTGACGACGGCAAACCGAAGTTCCTCTCGAACAATGCGGGCGGCATCCTCGGCGGCATCTCGACAGGCCAGCCCGTTGTCTGCAGGTTCGCGGTTAAACCGACGTCGTCCATCCTGGCACCGCGCCGGTCGATTGACTCAAAAGGCAACGAGACCGACATCGTCACGAAGGGTCGTCACGATCCCTGCGTCGGCATCCGCGCTGTACCCGTCGGAGAAGCCATGATGGCGATCGTGCTCGCCGATCATTTCCTCCGCCATCGCGGCCAAACGGGGCGCTGAGATACACAGCTCTAGCGCCGGAAGATCGCGACCACTTCCACGTGCGCTGAATAGATGAACTGATCGACCGGCGTAACGGATTCGATTTTGTAGCCGCCATCTACGAGATGCCGCGCGTCGCGCGCAAGCGTCGCTGGATTGCACGACACAGCGACCACCGTTTTCACCTTGCTCCTTGCAAGCCGCTGCGCCTGCGCGTCGGCCCCCGCGCGCGGCGGATCGAACACCACCGCATCGTGTTCGTTGAGTTCCAGCGGCGACAACGGTTCGCGAAACAGATCGCGCACGCGCGCGGCAATCGGCTTGAGACCTTTGGCAGTCCGAACGCCGGCAGACAACGCAGCGATTGCCGCTCGATCTCCGTCGAACGCCGAAACCTTCGCGCGCTGCGCCAGCGGAAACGTGAACGCCCCAAGCCCCGAAAAGAGATCGGCAACAGTCTTCACCTTGCCGACCGCGGCAACAATGCGCGCTGCGATTTCGCGTTCCGCTTCGGCAACCGCTTGAACGAATGCGCCGGGCGGAAGCACAACCTCGGCCGTCCCAAACTTCAGAACGGGCGGCAGCATCTGGCAAACATCGTCGCCGCCGATGACAAGCCGCGCCAAACCCATTTTATTCGCTTCAAGCGCGAGCTTGCTGCGAATATCGGGCGTCAACCGGCGCTCCGTCCCCTCGACGGAAACATCAAGGCCACCCTCCGTAGCTGTCACGGTGATGCGGGCACCCACTTTCGAAACAAGCGGCCCAATCAACGCTGCAAGCTGCGGCAACGCAGCCACGATCTTTGGTTCAAGCACCGCACAATCGTCGATTGGAACGAGATCGTGCGTTCCCGCCGCGTGAAATCCGATATCCAAACCATGTTTCGACGGCACAGCACTGAAGATCGCGCGGCGGCGCCGTCCCCGCGGTTCGACCACATCGCCAATTTCAATCTCGAGCCCGCGCTGGCGAAACGTAGATTGAACGAGGTCGTGCTTCCACGCGCGATATGGGCTCGGCGCAAGATGCTGGACGGAACAGCCGCCGCAAACGCCGAAATGTCGGCAGACCGGAGCAATCCGGTCTGGGCTTGCCTCAATAACCTCGATCAGCCGCGCCCGATCATCAGATACGCTTGCAAGAACACGCTCTCCCGGCAAAGCAAACGGCACGAAAAGCATGCGTCCATCGACGTCCGCGATGCCATCGCCTTGCGCTCCGAGGCGCGTAATCGTCAACTCTCGATCAGCCGTCACTGCGAACTGCCCCAAGCAGAAATTCTTCATTTCCTGATCCGCCAAGGATCGGCGAAATCATCTCTCCGGCGATAGACCAACCACGTCGATCGGCAATCCAGGAACGAACGCCTTCGAGTGCCGCCTGGCGCTTGACTGGATCGCGCACAATCCCGCCGCTGCCAATGTTCTCCCGCCCGACTTCGAATTGCGGCTTCACCAATACCACCAGCCACGCGTTCTCTGCCGCGAGCGGCAACACCGCGTCGAGAACTTTCGTCACCGAGATAAAGCTGACATCCACGACGATGGCATCGACGGACGTTTCAAGATTGGCAACTGTCAGGTTGCGCGCATCGAAATTCTCAAACGCCGTGACGCGCGGATCGCCCTTTACATCCGGATGCAATTGCCCGCTCCCAACATCGACTGCGAACACGCGCGCTGCGCCGCGCTCCAGCAGAACCTGCGTGAAGCCCCCTGTCGATGCGCCAACGTCAAGCGCCACTTTGCCGGACGCCTCAAACCCGAAATGATCGAGCGCAGCCGCAAGCTTCTCCGCACCCCGAGAAACGTAAGCCGGTGCATCCCGCGCAACTTCGATCACCTGATCGCTATTCACATCGAGCGCAGGCTTGCCGCAAACCTGTCCGGCAACGCTCACAAATCCACGCTTGATCAAATCCTGCGCGCGCGCTCGCGATGGCACCAGGCCACGAGCGACGAGCGTCTGATCCAGTCGCATGATTGTTCCCGATAAGAGCCGCGGCTTCAGCGTCTCAAGCTCGCTCGCCGATTTCGTCCGCGCGTCCGAGCGCCGTGAAAACCGTCGCTACGATGCCTGAAGCATTGAGCCCGGCCACGTCATACATGGCCTCGGGCTTACCGTGATCGATGAAGATGTCCGGCAGAACCTTGCAGCGCACCTTGAGGCCGCGATCCAGCAGACCATTGTCCGAAAGGAACTGCAGAACCTGACTGCCGAAGCCGCCAATCGATCCTTCTTCGACGGTTATCAGCACTTCATGGTTCTGAGCGAGCTCACGGATGAGCCGCTCGTCTAACGGCTTTGCGAAACGCGCATCCGCAACCGTCGTCGAGAGGCCGAATGTCTGCAACTGATCGGCCGCCTTCAGACATTCGGCAAGCCGCGTACCGAACGACAAGAGCGCAATCTTTGAACCTTCGCGCACGATCCGGCCTTTGCCAATCTCAAGCGCAACGCCAACGTCTGGCATCTCGACGCCGATCCCCTCGCCGCGCGGATACCGCAGCGCGCTCGGGCAATCGTCAATCGCCGCCTGCGTGGCGACCATGTGAACGAGTTCCGCTTCATCCGCCGCGGCCATGATGACGAAGTGCGGCAGACAACCGAGGTACGCAACGTCAAAGGCACCGGCATGCGTTGGCCCGTCCGCTCCAACGAGCCCCGCGCGGTCGAGTGCGAACCGCACCGGCAGCTTCTGGATCGCAACGTCGTGCACAACTTGATCGTAAGCCCGCTGCAAGAAGGTCGAGTAAATCGCCGCGAACGGCTTCATGCCTTCGCTCGCGAGCCCCGCCGCAAACGTCACCGCATGCTGTTCGGCAATGCCAACATCGAACGTGCGATCGGGGAATTCTGCGCCGAAGAGATCGAGCCCGGTGCCCGAAGGCATCGCTGCCGTGATCGCAACAATGCTCTTGTCCTTGCGCGCTTCCTTAATCAGGCTCTCCGCAAACACTTTCGTGTAGCTCGGAGCATTCGGCTTCGGCTTCACCTGCGCGCCAGTCACGACGTTGAACTTGTTCACGCCGTGATATTTGTCGTCCGCAGCTTCGGCAGGCGCATAGCCTTTGCCCTTCTTCGTAACGACGTGCGCGAGGATCGGCGCCTGCGTCGCATCACGCACGTTCTTCAGCACCGGCAAAAGCTGGTCGAAGTCATGCCCATCGATCGGCCCGACATAATAGAAGCCAAGCTCCTCGAACCACGCACCGCCCTGCCAGAGATGACGCGTGTATTCTTCCACGCGTGCCGCGCGCCGCTCCCACTGCTTCGGCAGCATCTTGGCAAGCTGCTTGGCATAATCGCGCAGATGCAGGTACGTGCCGCTCGACGTCGCGCGCGCGAGATACGCCGACAACGCCCCCGTCGGCGGCGCAATCGACATGTCGTTATCATTGAGAACGACGATCAACCGCTCGTTGCGCGCCCCCGCGTTGTTCATGGCTTCGTACGCCATGCCCGCGCTCATCGCACCATCGCCGATAACGGCAATGACGTTGTTGGTGCCGTTGTTGAGATCGCGCGCAACGGCCATACCGAGCGCCGCTGAAATCGACGTCGACGAATGCCCCGCGCCGAAGGGATCATACGGACTCTCGTCGCGCTTCGTGAAACCGCACAGACCGTCTGGCTGCCGCAGCGTGCGAATACGATCGCGTCGACCCGTCAAAATCTTATGCGGATACGCCTGATGGCCGACATCCCAAATCAGCCGGTCATCGGGCGTATTGAACACCCAATGCAAAGCGACCGTCAGTTCGATCACGCCAAGGCCCGCACCGAGATGCCCGCCCGTGACCGACACGGCATCGATCATCTCCGCGCGCAATTCCTCCGCGAGTTTCGGCAAATCTGCTTCGCCGAGTTCACGCAGCTCATGGGGCGTCTTGATACGATCGAGTAAAGGTGTCTGGCTCACGATTAACCTTGCGCTATCCAGGACGTCGGCAGCACAGCGTCCACGACGGAAATCTAGTGCCCTCCATAGCCCGTATTGCGCGCGGGCTGAAGAGGGCCGAACCGCGCTGCTGGTCTCACGCTATGGTCAGATCGGTTTATGGCCGCGAAAAGTGGCGCGCTTTGGAGCGGTGCGGTCAGAATGGCGCGCCGTCGTCTCCGTCCAGCGGTGTCGCGCCCTTGGGCGCCCCATCCGGCCCGAGCGTCAATTTCTCGACCCTTGCTTCGGCGGCCTTGAGCAACCGATCGCAATGATTTCTGAGAGCTTCACCGCGCTCATAAATCGCGATGCTTTCCTCCAGCTCCACGTCGCCACGCTCGAGCTTGCCGACAATGCTCTCAAGCTCCTTCAACGCCCGCTCGAACGTCATGTCCTGGATGTCCGCGAACGCATTAGGCGATGTCTTTGCCGTGGTCATAGTATCCTGCTTAGAAAAATGCGGGGTCGATCACCCGCCTGCCTCGATCAGCGCGCTGACATGCGCCGCCGCCGAATGCGCGAGCCCGTCGAGGTCATACCCTCCCTCGAGCATCGATACAATTCGCCCCTTTGCGTGCCGCCGCGCCGTCTCGGCCAAAACGTCCGTAACCCACCGAAAATCCTCTTCAACGAGCTGCAATCCCCCCAGGGGATCGCGGCGGTGCGCGTCGAATCCGGCAGAAATTAAGAGCAGGTCCGGAGCAAAATCATGAAGTGGCGCTAGAATCCGCTCCCGAACCGCGGCCTCGAAAGGTTCGCGCCCATCCCCCGCCCGCAGCGGCGCATTGAAGACATTGCCAACGCCCGCCTCGCGCGTCGCGCCAGTTCCCGGAAAGAGCGGCATCTGATGCGTCGAGCCATAAAACAGATCTTTGTCGTTCCAGAAAATCTGTTGCGTTCCGTTGCCGTGATGCACATCGAAATCGACGACGGCCACACGCTCGGCGCCATACTTCGAGCGCGCGTAGTGCGCAGCGATCGCAACGTTGTTGAAAAAACAAAACCCCATCGCGCGATTGCTTTCCGCGTGATGACCGGGCGGCCGCACTTGGCAGAACACATTCTGCACGCCGCCTGTCATGACAAGATCGACACCATCCAGCGCCGCGCCGACCGCACGTCGCGCGGCCTCCCATGAGCCCGCCGACATCACGGTATCGCCGTCAATGAACTTGTGCGTACTGGAAAGATGTTCTGCGAATGTGCGGATTTCGTCGAGATGCTCGGGCCGGTGAGCTTTGGCGATATAAATCGCATCGTCATCACGCAACGGCGCGCTGTGCCGCTGAAGATTGGCAAAGGCCGGTTCCGAAAAAGCCTTATCGATCGCAGCCATTCGACTGGGACGTTCCGGATGCCCGGCACCGGTATCGTGACCAACAAATGCGGGATGCGTGATGAGAGCGGTCGTCATATCTCAGCGCGTAACGTGCAATGTCTGCACCATGTTTTCAACCTGTCCTATGCCAGTTCCGCCAAGCGCGCGATCTGAACTCCAGGCGGCGGCTTATCATTGACTGGAACGAAGAAATCCGGCGCGAGCGGCACCGACGAGTCAAGCCGATACTGATCGAAATCGGTAACCCCTCCCTTCGTGTAAAGAAAGGTGTCGTCGATCAGAAAGTTCCCCGTAAAGCTCTTCGCGGGTTGCCGGAAGGCAAGATGCGCCGCATCGGCTAGAATTTCGGGCTTGCGGCTCATCGAAATAAGCTTCTCGCCGATAACGTTCTTCACCGCTGCCGTGGCAATCGTCGTGCGCGGCCAAAGCGCGTTAACCGCAATGCCGTCCTTCGCGAGTTCGCCCGAAAGCCCAAGAACGCAAATGCTCATGCCATACTTTGCAATCGAATAGGCGACGCGAGTGGAAAACCACGCGGCGTGCATTTCAAGCGGAGGCGACATCGTGAGGATATGCGGATTCGCAGCGCGCTTCAGATGCGGAAGGCAAGCCTGCGAAACGAGGTAAGTGCCCCGCGCATTCACTGCGAACATCAAGTCTAATCGCTTGATATCGGTATCTTCAATTGGCCCGAGATAGATCGCGCTCGCGTTATTGACGCAAATATCGATGCCGCCAAATTTCGCCGCGGTTGCATCAACCGCACGCTTTACGTCCTCGCCATTCCGAATGTCACACTCGACCGCGAGGGCCTTTCCGCCAGCCTTTTCGATGGCCTCGGCAGCGGAATGAATCGTACCTTCAAGTTTCGGGTGCGGGCTCGTGGTTTTCGCAGCGACGGCGATGTTGGCGCCATCTTTCGCTGCTCGAAGCGCGATGGCGAGTCCAATGCCTCTGCTGGCGCCAGTTATGAATAAGGTTTTGCCCCTTAGCGCCATTGCATTACCTCGTCATTCCGAACGTAGTTTAATTTAATACGTTTGAAAGAGTCGTGTAAGCCGTAGAGACGAAGAGGACGAATTAAAGTTTCGCAGAACATTCAAGACACAAATTTGTGCGCTGCCGAAATAACTTCCGGCCAATTCCCTCAGTTTGCAGTGCCCTTGCCTCGCGTCGCAAAAAACCGATCCAACGCAGCAATAGCGTCGGGCGACGATAGCAAGTCCCGAAACGCCACCACCTCCGCATCAATCCTCGCGCGAATTTCCCTCGCATCGCTGCGCATGAGATCACGCGCCGCCGTCAATGCAGCACGCGGCTTCGCCGCAAGCCGTGCTGCAGCAGCGAGTGCTGTCGCGTCCAACGCATCCTTGGCAACGATCGCATTGACCATGCCAGCAGCAACCGCGCGCACAGGCGAAAACGTGTCGCCGAGAACGAGCATCTCAAACGCGCGAGCGTAGCCCATCCGCATCGGCATCAGCAGGCTGGACGCGGCCTCAGGAACGAGCCCGAGATCCAGGAACGGCGTGGCAAACGAAGACTCGGGCGTGCAGTAAACCAGATCGCAATGGAAAAGGAGCGTCGTTCCGATCCCTATCGCAGCGCCGTCGACGGCCGCCACCATCGGTTTGCG
Source organism: Hyphomicrobium methylovorum (assembly GCF_013626205.1). Classification (NCBI taxonomy): domain Bacteria; kingdom Pseudomonadati; phylum Pseudomonadota; class Alphaproteobacteria; order Hyphomicrobiales; family Hyphomicrobiaceae; genus Hyphomicrobium; species Hyphomicrobium methylovorum. The sequence continues at coordinate 2,845,709 of NZ_QHJE01000001.1, read as the reverse complement.
AATGTCGGGCAGCAACCTGATGAATCGCAGCACGTCCGAGCTGAGATCGCCATTGCCCCGCGCGCTCGCCAGAAAATCTCCGAGATCGTTTCCAGCAGTGAAAATACCGCCGGATCCAGCGAGAATATGCGCGCCGACCGCCTCATCCCGCTCACCCGCTTCAATCGCATCGGCGAGCGCACGATACATCTCGCTCGAAATCGCGTTCTTCTTTTCAGCTCGCGTCAGCCGCACGATCTGCACAGCGCCATTGCGCGAAATCGTGACGGCCTCACTCATGCGAACACCGCCCCATGAGGATCGACCAGCACAGACTCGGCGCCGCTTTCGATTGCGTCAGCAAGTCCGATCGCTTCCGGCAAAAGATTTTCCGCAAAGAAACGCGCCACCGCGACTCGCGGAGACGCTGCGTCCTCCGCAAGCGCACCCTTGGCGAGATACGTGCCGCCAGCAACAAGGCTCAATAGCCGGAGATACGGCGTCGCCCCTGCGAGCGCTCGTTCCGGTGCTGTGCGCAACGCATCCGCCATCCAGAGCGTCGCCGACTGGAGACGTGCCAGCGCAGCGGCAAGCCGCGGCCCCATCGCACCGAATTCAGCTCGATTTGCAGCTTTCACGTTTCCAACAATACCGGCCAACTCGATGAGATACGCTGTGATCGTAGCACCGTCATCGAGCGGCAACTTCCGCGTCACGAGATCGATGGCTTGAATGCCGTTGGTGCCTTCGTAAATCGGCAGGATACGCGCGTCGCGAAGGAACTGAGCGGCGCCGGTTTCTTCAACGAACCCCATGCCGCCATGTACCTGAACACCAAGTGAAGCCACCTCATTCGCGATGTCGGTTGAAAATGCTTTCGCGAGCGGCGTCAGCAGAGCGGCACGTTTGAGCGCGGATTGCCGCTCGTTCTCATTCTCTGAGCGCCGACCGATGTCCAGTTCGCGCGCCGTTGCAAAGCAGATCATGCGGGCAGCTTGCGTCAGCGACTTCATCGTCAACAGCATCCGGCGAACGTCTGCGTGTTCGATGATCGGACTTGCTGCCGATCCATTGGCGAGGAAGCTCTTCCCCTGCCGCCGCTCGCGCGCATACGCCAACGCGTGCTGCAGCGCGCGATCCGCAACCCCGACACCCTGCAAACCAACTCCCAGACGCGCCGCATTCATCATGACGAACATTGTCGCCAGTCCGCGATTTTCCTCTCCGACGAGATATCCTGTCGCCCCGCCGTTATCTCCGAACGTCATCACACACGTCGGGCTCGCCATAATCCCGAGCTTGTGCTCGATGCCGGTGCAGACAACGTCGTTGCGCGCCGCAAGCGAACCATCTGTGTTGACGAGAAACTTCGGCACGACGAACAGCGAGATGCCGCGCGTGCCCGGGGGCGCTCCAACAATGCGAGCGAGCACGAGGTGGATGATATTCTCCGCCATATCGTGTTCGCCGTAGGTGATGAAGATCTTCGTACCGGTAAGCCGGTAAGTACCGTCCGCCTGCGGCTCGGCGCGTGTCGTGAGCGCCGAGAGATCGGAACCGGCCTGCGGCTCCGTCAGATTCATCGTGCCGGTCCAGCGTCCGGTGACCATGTTGGGCAGGAACGCTGCCTTCAAATCCGCGCTGCCGCCCACTTCGAGCGCATGAATGGCGCCTTGCGTCAGCAGCGGACACAAACCGAAAGAAACGTTCGCGGCGCTCCAGATCTCTCCGGCTGCAGCCGCAACGACCTCAGGTAAATTCTGACCGCCAATGTCTTCGCTGCACGGCAGCGCACCCCAGCCAGCTTCCGAAAATTGGCGATACGCTTCGGCAAAACCCACCGGCGTCGTGACAGAACCATTCGAGAGTTTGGAACCGGAACGGTCGCCCGGAGCATTGAGAGGTGCTAGGACCTCAGCGCCCAGTTTTCCGGCTTCTTCGATAACGGCTGTCACCGTCGCCATATCGAGGCCTGGATAGAGGTCACGCGCCAGAAGGTCGTCGAGACCCGCTGCCGTCTTGAGAGCGAAGACGATGTCGTCTACTGGAGCGAGATAGGCCATGAATCGTTTTCTCGGTATCGTTGCGCGGTGCTTGGAAGATTAAGCATTTGGAACACCGTAGCAAACCGGATGAATTTATGCAGGGCAGGATCGTGCCGGCCAATGCGGAATGGACCGCGGAGGCTGGAAACCTCATCCGCGCCGGCGCACTGGTCGCCTTCGCCACTGAAACCGTTTACGGCCTCGGCGCCGACGCGACAAATGGCGAAGCTGTCGCGCGCATTTACGAGACCAAGGGCCGCCCGACATTCAACCCGTTGATCGTGCACGTATTGGGCATTGAACAGGCCGTCATCATCGGCACGTTCTCGCCCGTTGCGCGCATGCTGACTGAAGCCTTCTGGCCCGGCCCGTTGACGCTCGTCGTGCCGCGTCTCGAAACGACAACCGTCACCGAACTCGTATCAGCCGGATTACCAACCGTCGCGATCAGAGCGCCCGCGCATCCGCTCGCACGCGCTCTGCTGAAGGAAGCGCACCGTCCGATCGCGGCTCCTTCGGCCAATAGATCGGGCCGCGTCAGCCCCACACGCGCCGAGCATGTCGCCTCCGATCTGGGAGACAAAATCGCACTCATTCTCGATGGGGGACCGGCGTCCGTCGGTCTTGAATCGACCGTCATTGGCTTTGTGAACGATCGGCCCGTCTTGTTGCGGCCGGGCGCCATAGCCGCCGAAGCCATCGAGGACGTCATCAGCGATCGGCTGTCTCGTCACACAGAAACGGGAGAGCAGCTTTCCTCACCAGGCCAGTTGCGAAGCCACTACGCTCCAAATGCCAGCATGCGGCTCAACGCTGAGACGTGGCAGCCCGATGAAGCCGTGTTGGCGTTCGGAAAGGTTTCAGAACGTCCTTCCAGGAAAACGATCAATCTCAGTCCATCAGGTGATCTGGTCGAGGCGGCCGCCAATCTCTTCGCCAGCCTGCGTGCGCTCGATCAAAGTGGCGCAAGCGTCATCGCCGTGACGCCCATACCTACGCACGGGCTTGGTGAAGCAATCAATGATCGATTGGAACGCGCAGCAGCGCCGCGCGATTGATGCGGATGAAAGGCGGCATTAGCCGCCACCGCCTTGCACGATGACGATGCGATACACGATCGGCGCCAACGCGGGGCTTTCCATCGCAATAGAACTGAGCGTCTCGCGCGCCGACATCAGAACATGCGGAACGACCGGAGCCAGCGCCAGAATTGCGCCGTAGAGAACAGCCGTCGAGATGCCGTTGACGAGCAGATAACGCCGCAACATCCGTGTCTCACCTTGCTCGTTAACTTCCTATTAATCAAAGCACGAGCGGAGAGAACGGTTCAACAGAATTTGCAGGAAGCGACAGTCATGGTTAACGGGCCGGAGGCTGGCGGTTTTAAGCGCCAACTGTCCCAATTCGGAAAGCTCCCCTGATCCGCTCCATGACGCCACGGCGCAGCCGGAGAGACGGACCCTCAATCACGATCCAGGACACGAACGCGAGCGGCACCACGATCACGAACGCAGCGAAGGTGAGAAGCAGCGGAGAAATGCCGGGCGCCAGCCACAACAGCGTCTGCTGGATCGGACCCGCGAAAATGTAGATGCCGAACGAGATGTCGTAACGGTTGCAGATCTCGCGCAGCCGACCAAAGCGCATCGTCCCAAGATAGAGCGAACCATAGCCAAGGAACACAGCAGAGCCGACTTCCGCGAACATTGTATTCGCGGACGCAACGAAGACGGCGAACAGTGGCACGAGCAGAATGCCCGCAATCACGATCCGCTCGCGCACCAGATAAACCAGCGCGCCACCGAAAAAGAAAACAGTGAAGTAACGGACGTTATCGATCAAACCATACTGAGCCGGGTCCGAAGGCAGCGTCAGAGTTACGGTCGCAACGACCAGCAAAAGACCGCCAACAGCAAGCCGTCTGCGGCGCACTTCGAATAGCCCCACAAACCCCAGCGCTGCGAGCACGACGTAGCAGATCACCTCGTACTTCAGCGTCCAAAGCGATGAGTTGACGAAACCGGCATACGGCAGATTTTCGAAAACGCCCGGCAGCGGCGCGGCGCCTGTCGAGAGCGACAGCGTCTTCGCCACATACGTGTAGAGCCCCGGGCTCGCGAAATACTGAGACAGCGAAAGATCGCTGACGATAGGACCGAGCACAAACGCCGTCACAAGAACGCAAACAATCAGCGCAGGAAAAATACGCAGCCCACGCGCCACGGCGAAATCCGCCGGATTGCGGCTGCGATCAAAACTCTGCGCCACCATCACGCCGCTGAGAAGGAAGAACACCTGCACGGCATATTCGCCGAGCGATTGGCCGAGCCATGCCGTGAGAGGCTCGGCTTCGGACGTGCCTGCCGAATAAAGATAGCTGTGCGAGATCAGAACCAGCGACGCCATGAGCAGGCGCAACACCCCGAAGCTATTCGTCTCGGGCGTCAGAATTTCGGAGAGGCGGGGTGCTGTCGAAAGGCCAATGTTGGCAGGAATGAAATGACGGGTCATCGGCTCACGTGTGCTGGAATGAGATTTCGCCTCAGAACCAAGCACGGCCCATGCCAGAAAGGTAAACGGGCGGCGGCGCGTATATGCCTAACCGAACCTTGCCGCCCGCTTCAATTTGAACGTTACGCTGAAGCCGAACCGCCTTCGGTCGCGTCCTTCGTCTCGCGTGACTTCGACGGCCAGCTCGCGCCAAGCCAATCGTCCGTTCCGAACAGCCAGTACCAGAAGCCGTGACGCCGACGATACCGCTCGATAATGAAACGGTTCATGTTGTCCATATGCGCGTTGAGCGAATTGATGGTCTCGGCAGGGATTGCGTTGCCTTGGTCCAGACTCGCGATCCGGTTGATGATGTTCGCAACATCCGTCGCCGAATCCGTGCGCCACTGATCCATCGAACCCGCAAGCGTATGCTGGTTCTGATTGAGCTTCATCAGCGCGTCATGCACTTCGGTCAGGTCGTTCGTGTACGCCTGATGCTTCGCCGCCGACGTTTCGATCTCGCCCGTCACAGCGCGCTCAACAGCACCGAGCCGCTCGCTCAGATCCGCCGACACCTGCGAGACAAAGCCGTGTTGCTCGTCGATACGCTCCGACAGACTGCCGATGCGTTCTAACCCCGCCGCAAGCGACGCATCCGCCGTCGGATCGGCCGGAACCGCAAGCACGTTTGAAATGTCGCTGCGGAGTTTGTCGAAACGCTCGCCAAGTTCTGCGCCAAGCGCTGCGTGCGTACCGCCGGAGTTCGTAAGCACCGCCTCCTCGATAATCGCAAGCCTGTCCAACAGAGGCCGCAAGTCGACCGCGGAGCGAATATCCTCGACAGACGGCCCTGCATCCGGTTCACGCCGCTCGCGCACGGCGATCTCGAGTTCCTGCAATCGTTGCGAAAGGACGCTCCAGGATTGCGTCATCTCCTGCAGCCTGAGTTCCAGAGCCGCTTCGACATCTTCGAGCTTGCCGACGAGAGCCTTGTCCGATCCGGGTGCTCCGCGCGATTCAAGAACGGCCTCTTCGAGCGTACCGATGCGATCGAGAAGCACGCTTTGCCGGTGCCCGCCATCTTCCTGCTGCGCGCGTGTCTCGCGCGTCAAATCGCGAACAAGCCCGGAAATGATATGCCGCTCGTTGGACAAATCCTGCCCAAGCGCGCGCACCATTTGTTCAAGCGCTTCGATGCGCGAATTCTGAAGCGCGTCGGTGGTCGTCCCGGAATAGTCGCTGCGATACGATCTCTGCCCATCGGAAAGATAGCGAACGCCTGGCGCCTGCGGATACCGTCCGTCGCCCGCGCGCGTCAGCGGCGGCAACGGTTCTGGCGCTTCGCGCAGCGGCGCACGCGCCGTGTAGTGCAAAAGAATTTCAGACGCGGGCAGCGCACCGCGATGATCGAACAATGCCTGCACCAGATCGTCGACGCTGACCGCAGTCTTTCGACGGCTGGCGGCATAGGCGGCTTGACGCAAAAGCTCGGCAAGTTCCTCCGACCGCCGTGGCGAGACCGGCTCGTTTCCACCGACCGCCGGAATTTCACTGGCAATGATTGTTCCGGTTTCTCGCCGGAGAGACGGAATGCGAATGCCCCGCGCTTCAAGAACGGTGGCTGCTGCATCGAGGCGTGTCATGGCGTTGAGAAGATGCTCAACACGAACCTCGCCCGCGCGATGCGCAACGGCAACGTCATAAGCCTGATTGCAGCACGCCAGCACGATGTCATCGACCAGGATCGGATCCGTGCGATAGCCCGAACGCTTGCCGTTCTGCTGCGAAACATCCGTGGCGGCGAACTCTCCGGCAGCAGCGGTGAACGTCTGCGAAGTTCTAAGATCGAGGTCTTCGCCCCGGTAAGCCATCTGGTCGTCTCCCATCGGGTAACTTCGCTCCCTGCGTCGCCCACCTGCCTCTGGCCCGAGTAGGGCCCTTCCCGACCGGTCTTCTACACAAGGATATCGGCGAGGTCTTGACTTTCGAAGTTAACGCCGATCGCGCACGCTCGCGAGTCTCAACCAAGGTCGAAGGCGAGTCCCAGGATTCAATCGATGAGGGTCCCTGAGAGCCCTCCTCCACCTAAAGAAGCGTCGTAATCACAGGCGTTTGGAGGTCGGCTCCCTCCGAACGTGGGTTATTGAGGCGCGGATCTACGGCTGTGATGGTGATCAAGCCGTCCGGAAGCGGGCCGAGAAGATCGCTGATACCGACCGCAGACCCCGAAGAACAATCAAGCCAACGGGCATAATCCGCAGGTTCCAGAATGACCGGCATCCGCTCATGAAGCGCCGCCATATCGCCGTTCGCCGCCGTCGTCAGGATCGCCATCGTCTCGATCTCACTGCCATCAGCACCGAGCCAGACTTCCGAGATCCCCGCTAAAGCAAAGAGATCGCGCCCCTTCAGCTCAATCAGATGTGGTTGCCGCGACCCGCGTGCGCCGGTCCATTCGTAAAAGGCACTCGCCGGAATGAGGCAGCGTCGATGGCGGAGAGCACCGCGAAATGAGGGCTTGTCAGCCGCCGTCTCTCCGCGGGCATTCATGAGCATCGCAAAGCTTCGCGGGTCTTTGACCCAGGCAGGAATAAGCCCCCAGCGCACCAAACGCGCCTCGCGCTTGCCCCGCGGATCGTTCGCCACAATGAGAACAGGCTGAGACGGCGCGATGTTGTAACGCGGTGGAAAATCATCAATCTGCTCAAGCTCGAAGAGCAATCGCAGAGCCTCAGGAGGCGTCGTCAGGCTATAACGCGAGCACACATCGAATTCCCGGCAATCACTTCAGCCGGCATGTGTCTTATCACGACCGACCGCCGTATCCAGGACGAGAATCTGATTTAAGAGTGCTGCATGAACCAGTCATCTCGACGTTCGACAGCGCGAAAGCCGCTCCGGCATGGGCCGGTGCGCGCCATCATGGCGACGCTGGTGTTCGTAACGGTCGGCCTGCCGATAGCGATGCCGCAAACCGCTGCGGCCGTCGAAACGAAGCCATACGATGATAGGCTGCTTCGGCTATCGGAAATCCTCGGTGCGGTTCACTTTCTGCGCGAGCTGTGCAGCGCCAATGAGGGCCAATATTGGCGCGACCGCATGCGCGAGATCATGGACGCGGAAGGTTCGAGCGCACTGCGCCGCGCCAAACTGACCCGCGCTTTCAACCAGGGGTATCGAAGTTACAGCCGCACCTATAACACGTGCAGCCCCTCGGCCCAGACCGCCGTAATGCGGTTCTTGAAGGAAGGGTCCGAACTCTCGGAAGGCTTACTGAAAGCTTTCCCGTAACGATTGTCTGACGCGCTGGCAACGACCGGTTTACTGTGAATTGCGCGCTTACCGAACTTCCCCAAACGACCATGCTAGTCCACAGTGCCATGAGGGGGAGCCAACCCGTTCTGGGTTAGGCCGCGGGCAAGAAACAAACATGCAATGCTTTGAAGACATCGATACGAAGAATCCGACGCTGAAGGCGCTCGACCTCATCCTGGCAGCCTGGGATGAAGGCGTCGATACCGGCGTCGAGCCGCAGCAGATGGCATACGCGGCGCTCTTCACGGCGTTGACGGATCTGGTCGCAATCTATGGCGAGGAAGCCGTGATCACACTCACGCGCGGACTTGAAAAGCGCGTCGTCGAAGGCGAGTTCACACTCACGCGCCGGGATCAGTAGCGCCAGCCGAAAACCGGCACCACTCAGAAATTCCCGGCTTTGTAGATCACTTCGGCGATCAACACTGCGCCGAAGACCGCGAGCAAAATGCCCGCAATGCGATTGACAAACTGAAGCAAATCCGGCCGGATTTGGTGCCGATACCGGCCGATGATGTTCGACAGCGTAACCCACCAGATCAGGCTGCCGCAGACGATCGCCGCAACCATTAGGAATACGTCGACGGTCGAATGCACTTCGACGAACGTGCTGATTCCGCCAAACACCGCGAACAGACCAAGCACGGCTCCGGGATTCGTGATGGTGAGGAAGAACGTCTGCGGGATGTCCCAGACGAAATCCCTAAGTCGCGCAGTCGAAGCTTCCTCTTCGGTCGCGATGCGAAGCCGCGGCGCGCTGAAATAGAGGCGCGCACCAAATCCCATCAACGCGAGGCCGCCGCAGATTTGGATGATGGCGCGATGATTCTCGACTGCGCCCGAAACGGATCCGACACCGAGACCGGCGCAAAGCGCGATCAGACCATCTCCCATCACCGAGCCGATACCCGCCGCAACTCCGCCCCAGAAACCGCGCTCGATAGCACGCTGAATGCACAGCACGTTGACAGGGCCGACCGGCGCCGCAATGAGAACGCCAACGATCAATCCAATCGGAATGATGAGGGGGTTGGGAATGAAGTCCATCAATGGAAGAAGCGCTCGATGTCAGGAAGGAAGGTTGCGTCGCTCTGCGATGCGCGCAATCTATTTGGCTTCGTGAGCAGACGGCAGGACGGCAATGGCGACACCTTCTAAAGTCCGTTCCGGATCCACATTCGAGAACGCACGGCGAATTACAACCGCGCTTTCCACACTGCGGCACTTCTTCATCATACTGGTAGTTTCGGCTACGTCGCTTGTCTATGTCTTGCGACCCGCTTTCGCGACGCCTGATAAAACTCCAACCCTGCCGCCGCATGTCGCAGAACTGCGCGACGCGATCCTCTCTGCCGCACGCACCGGACGAATCGAAGAACTGAAAACCGTGTTCGATATGAATGGTGGCGCGCCCGAGTTCGGTATCGCGCTCGGCGACGACCCTATCAAGGCATTGAAAGGGTATTCAGAAGATGGCGAGGGCCGCGAAATCCTGGCTGGATTGATCGAAACACTCGAGATGGCGCCCGCCACCATCCCTTTCGGCAACGACCTGGAAAATAATCTCGTCTACGTTTGGCCGTATCTGGCGGTCCGCCCGCTCGACACGCTTACACCCGCAGAAGACGTAGACCTCTACCGGCTCGCCAGTGTGCCTAAGGCCACTGAGATGCATGAGAAAAAGCGGTGGACATGGTGGCGCCTGCTGATCGGCGCAGACGGAACCTGGCTGCTGTTCAAACGCGGCGAATGATCTCTCGATCTCGCCTGATTCGTTGAGATGCATATCCGCCAATTGCCGCAGTGGGGTGTCTTATACGCACTTTCTGGTTTAGGTCCGCGTCACAAACCAAGCGAAGAGCGAGGATCAGTATCATGAAGAGTATCGCGGTTTTAGCAGCCGTCATTTTTGGCTGCGCGCTCGCTGCCCCGGCTCAGGCGTTCCATCCCGACGAGGAAACGTACGGCTACGTCGCCCCCAAGAAATTGAAGCGCGGACAGCGCGCGGCTGCGGAAACCAAGCCTCTCCCAAGCATGGGCTGGGACTGGGGCCGCCCGCAAAACAATCGCGCCGATGAAGAAGACGAAGACGATGTCCGCGGGAGCTCTCGCGGCACGCTCACCGGTGGCGGACAGCCGAACATCGCGGCCACCGCACCGCCAAAAGTGAGATTCCCGAATTCCTACGCCGCTGGCTCGATCGTGATCGATACCGCCGGACGCCAGCTCTACTACGTGCTCTCGTCTTCCAGTGCCTATCGCTACCCGATCGCCGTCGGCAAGCAGGGTTTTGCCTGGTCAGGCGTTGAGAAGATCTCGCGCAAGGTTGCATGGCCAGATTGGTATCCGCCGGCGGAAATGCGCGCTCGCAAGCCGGGCCTCCCGGAGCACATGAAGGGCGGCATTCACAATCCGCTCGGCGCAATGGCGCTCTATCTCGGCAACACGCTCTATCGCATCCACGGCACCAATGACGTTCGGTCCATCGGCACCGCATCCTCTTCAGGCTGCATCCGCATGAAGAACGGCCACGTCATGCACCTCTCCAAGATCGCTGGAGTCGGCACGACGGTGCATGTGCTGAAGCGTCTTCCGGCCAACATCGCCCGCGTCGCGAACGCTGGCAGCGAAGGCTGATTTACCTAAGCGCTGGCGGCCGGCTCGACGGAGGAGAGTCGCCAGCGCCGAACTAGACTTCGGCCGGCTCTACGAAGGAGAGTCGCCACAGCGCCAGACGACCAGCAGCCGATAAAACGTCAGCCGCGGAACCCTTCAAGAAAACCAATGGGCTCGCCATGTGCGGGCCCGTTGATCTCTCCCTGCCACATCACGGTCCGGCCACGGACAATCGTTCCAACCGGCCAGCCTGTCACCTGCATACCGTCGTACGGCGTCCACCCGCACCGGCTTTCGATCCAGCCATTGCTGATCGTTTCTTTGCGCTTGAGATCGACGATGGTGAAATCCGCATCGTAGCCGACCGCGATCCGCCCCTTATTGCGAATGCCGAAAAGCCTCTGCGGACCATGGCTCGTCAAATCGACAAAGCGCTGCAGCGAAAGCCGCCCCGCGTTGACGTGATCGAGCATCGTCGGAACGAGTGTCTGCACGCCGGTCATGCCGGAATGCGTATCAGGATAGACGTGCTCTTTTTCCTCGCGCGTGTGCGGCGCGTGATCGGAGCCAAGAACATCGACAACGCCTGCTTCGAGCGCACCCCAGATCGCCGCCCGGTGCCGCGCATCCCTGACGGGCGGATTCATCTGCGCGTAAGCACCGAGACGTTCGTAACACTCCGGCGCTTCCAGCGTGAGATGATGCGGCGTGACTTCGACCGTCGCATACGCCTTGTGATCGGCAAGAAACGTCATCTCCTCCGCCGTGGAAATGTGCAGCACGTGCACACGTTTCCCATGCTTCTCCGCAAGACGGACCAGCCGCTTCGTCGCGATCAGCGCCGCTTCCGGATCGCGCCACTCCGGATGCGATGATGGATCACCCTTGCGCCGAAGCCCCATCCGCTCCTTGAGCCGCGCTTCGTCCTCTGCGTGAAACGATGCGCGCCGCGAAAGATTGGCGATGATGCGGTCGAGCGCCTCTTCTTCATCAACCAGAAGATTGCCGGTCGACGAGCCCATGAAAACCTTGATGCCTGCTGAGGCTTCGAGCTTCTCGAGCTCCGGAATATCGCCGATATTTTCGCGCGTTCCGCCAACGAAGAATGCGAAGTCGCAGAACATCCGATGCCGTGCGCGGCGAACTTTGTCGGCAAGCGCTTCGGCATTGGTCGTCAGCGGTTTGGTGTTCGGCATCTCGAACACGCCCGTAACCCCGCCCGCCACCGCTGACCGGCTGCCGGTTTCCAAATCTTCCTTGTGATCAAGGCCGGGCTCGCGGAAATGCACCTGCGTATCGATCACGCCCGGCAGAATGTGCAGCCCGGCTGCGGAAATCACATCCGCCGTCCTGGCGAACCCGAAGTCTCCAATGGCGGCGATACGGCCCTGCGAAATCGCGATATCGCCGATCCCCTCGCCATCATGATTGACGATTGTGCCGCCGCGTATCACGAGATCGAACGGTTCCGACATCTGCGCGGCGCTCCTACCCTTGCCATCAACGATAACCCCGCATACGTAACTCTCGCTCCGTTTGCAATCGAGGCGAGTCTATGCCCAACGCCAGCATCGTGCGGCTGACCGACCGCGGCGTCGTCAACGTCGCAGGCCCCGACAGTGAAAAACTGCTGCAAGGGCTATTTACGAACGAAATCGAAGGCTTGGCGGAAGGTTCCGCTCGCTTCGCCGGACTGCTCTCGCCGCAGGGTAAAATTCTGTTCGATTTTTTCGTCGTGCGCGTCCCCGATGGCTATCTGCTCGACGTCGCGGCCGAAAAGGCGCCCGATCTCGTCAAGCGCCTCGCGATGTACAAACTACGCGCCGACGTAACCATTACAGACGTTACGCTGGAGTACTCGGTGCATGCGCTTTGGGGAAATAGTGCTGACCAACTCGCGGCGTGCGCCGGCGGCATCCTCTTTGCCGATCCTCGCGCCAGCGATCTAGGCTTTCGGCTGCTGACGCAGGACGCCGTTCCCGCTCTATCGATTTCGCAACTGGCCCACCTCGATTACGACGCGCTGCGCGTTCGTCTCGGTGTGCCCGAGGGCGGAAAGGATTACGCATTCGGCGACGCCTATCCGCATGAAGCCGACTACGATCTCTTTAACGGCGTCTCATTCACCAAGGGATGCTACGTCGGCCAGGAAGTCGTTGCGCGCATGCAGAACAAGACCGTCGTACGAAAACGAGTCGTAAGGATCAGCGCCGCCTCGCCCCTCGTATCGGGCGCCGACGTTTTGGTGAGCGACGTGGTGATCGGGCGCGTCGGCACGGTCGATGGCACGCGCGCACTCGCGCTTATCCGGCTCGATCGCGTGCTCGACGCGGAAGAAAAAAACCTCTCTCTCACCTCGCACGGAACGACGATAACGATCGAGAGCGATGCACTAGACCGCTATCGCCGAAGCGCGCGTTCGTCGGCGACACTGCAATCATGAGCAAAACAACGAAACTCGTGCGCTGTTCTTGGGCTGGCGAAGACGCGACCGAATATGCGCGCTATCACGACGAAGAGTGGGGCGTCCCGATGACGGACCCGCGAGCGCTCTTCGAGAAATTATCACTCGAAGGATTTCAAGCGGGCCTCTCCTGGCTGACGATCCTGCGCAAACGCGAAAATTTCCGCAAAGCATTTCACAACTTCGATCCCGAGCGCGTGGCGCGGATGAACGCCAACGACGTCGAACGGCTGATGGCGAACGAAGGCATCATCCGCAATCGTGCCAAGATCGAAGCATCGATCTCCAACGCAAAAGCCTACCTCGCGTTAAGCGAGAAGACTCCATTCGCCAAATTCCTTTGGAGCTTTGTCGACGGCCGTCCCGTAATCAATGAACGCACAACATTGCAAGGGGTCGAGACGGAAACCGAAGCATCGAAACGCATGAGCAAGGCGCTCAAGGCCGCTGGCTTTCGCTTCGTCGGCGCGACGACGCTCTACGCGTTCATGCAGTCGACCGGCATGGTGAACGATCACCTTGTCACGTGCTTTCGCCACAAGCCTTGCGCCGCGCTCCAGAAGAAATTCAGAATTGAAAACCTATGACAGCCACATCCAATGCGCCGCCTCGCGCATGGCAGCGGATGCTGTCGGGCCGACGTCTCGATCTTCTCGCGCCGCGACCGGAAGACATCGAAATCGAAGACATCGCACATGGCCTCGCACGCGTCGCGCGTTGGAACGGGCAGACCGTTGGTGAACACGCGTTCTCCGTCGCGCAGCACAGTCTCCTCGTGACGGATATTCTCGCGATCATCGAACCGGGCTTCGGCAAAAAAGAACAGTGTGCAGCGCTTCTGCATGATGCACCGGAATACGTCGTCGGTGATCTCATCAGCCCGTTCAAAGCCGCGATCGGTTTTGATTACAAATCTTTCGAACAAAGACTTCTAGACGCCATTCACCAGCGCTTCGGCATCGACAAAATTGAACCAACCGTGACTGCGGCCATCAAGCGGGCAGACACGATTGCGGCCTACTACGAAGCGACGGTGCTGGCGGGGTTCGAACAGGCGGAAGCAGATTTGTACTTTGGTCGCCCCACCCTTCCCAAGGCGGCCGACGACGATCTAAGATCGATTGCGCCCTGGCCGACAAGCACGGCGCAAACACGCTTTCTCGACGCATTTACGAAGTTCGTGAGTCTCTGAAAATTCGGCGTTTTTTGGGCAATTTGGGGCTATTTAGTTATACCCCTCAATCTGAAAATAGCCACGATCCCCCAGTAGCTCGCCAATGGGGAGCACGGGGAAGACACGTATGAACATGGAATTATCTGGCAGGAGAAAACCGACGCCCGACAAACCACATCGGGCTTCCGAAGCTGACGCCGATCAGGCTCTGGCCGTCGGTATCGGTCTCAATGCCGCAATTGTAGCGGTGGCAGATAATGAGCCCGTCGCGCTTGTTGTGCGCGGTGAGCCAGACAGCATTGGCGCAACAGACGTTCTGCCATTTGGACCTTTTAATCCGCATGAGCATCGCACACTTGAGAGCGGATTACGCGCTTGGGTGCACGATCAGACCGGTTTGGAACTCGGTTACGCCGAGCAGCTCTATACATTCGCCGACCGTGGCCGCCACACCGACTCGGCCGACGACGCACCGCATATAGTCTCCATTGGCTACCTGGCGTTGACACAGGCTGTTGGACACCATGGCCTGACCAATGGGATGTGGCGCAGCTGGTATAAGTACTTCCCTTGGGAAGACTGGCGCCGCGGTAGGCCCGATATCATTTCCAACGAAATCGAACCTCGCCTGAAGGCCTGGGCCGAGAAAACCACGGCAGCAAAGCCGGGTCAGTCGGTTGCGCGCCTTGACCGTGCGCGTATCTGCTTCGGCCTCGACGGCATGGCGTGGGACGAAGAAAAAGTGCTCGAGCGCTTCGAGTTGCTCTACGAGTCGGGCTTGGCCGAAGAAGCTCTGCGTGATGGGCGAAACGCTGCTCGCGAATGGAGTGAGCGACCTAAGCTTGGACTTCCGATGCAATCCGATCACCGCCGCATCCTGGCAACGGCAATCAGCCGGACGCGCGCCAAGATCAAATATCGCCCGGTAGTGTTCGAATTGATGCCGGACGAATTTACGCTCTACGAACTGCAGAAGGCTGTGGAAGCCATTCTCGGACCGCATCTGCATAAGCAGAACTTCCGCCGCTTGGTGGAAGGCGCAGGCCTTGTAGAACCGACGGGTGAAGTCAAAACCCGCACCGGCGGCCGTCCCGCGAAATTGTTCCGCTTCCGCCGGGATGTACTGCTGGAGCGCCCCGCACCGGGCGTGCGCGTCTCAGCGCCACCAGCGCGCAACTAATTGACGAGATCACAAGATACGATTCCAGGGTCGCAGCGGAACCGCGGCCCTGGAATTTTGTTTGATCCTGCATTATCTTAACACCACGGAAGAATACTCAATTTGAGTATTTCAGTGTGCGGAAAGACGGCAGGACGTGCCGACGCAATTTACGTCCTAAATATACTCGAAACGAGTATATTTATCAGAGGAGGGCAGTTGAATGGTCTTAACTGTGGCACGCGGGACGAGTCGCCCAACCCCTGCGGCAGCGGCTCCAAAAGCCCCGCTGGCGTACACTTGGTCCAAGGCGCTCGAAGCCGAAATGGCTCCGATCTACGCGCGGGTGAAGAACGTCATCACCCCGATGGAATGGCCGCACTATGCGCCGCTCATCAAATCCATCAACAGCCTGAAAGAGCAGCGCCAGGCCGTCATCCTCGCGCACAACTACATGACGCCTGAGATCTTTCACGGCGTAGCGGATTTCCGCGGCGACTCGCTTCAGCTCGCGAAGGAGGCCGCACGCACGGACGCCAAGGTCATCGTCCAGGCCGGCGTACACTTCATGGCGGAAACGTCGAAGTTGCTGTCACCGGACAAGACGGTGCTGATTCCCGACATGCGCGCAGGGTGTTCTCTCGCCTCGTCGATCACACCTGAAGACGTGCGCATGCTCCGCGAAGCCTATCCGGGCGTTCCGATCGTCACCTACGTCAACACGTCTGCGGCCGTGAAAGCCGAATGCGATATCACGTGTACGTCGTCGAATGCGGTCCAGGTTGTTGAAAGCCTCGGCGCACCGCGCGTGCTGTGCATCCCCGATCAGTACCTGGCGAAGTGGGTCCAGTCGCAAACCAAGGTAGAGATCATCGCCTGGAAAGGCGCCTGCGAAGTCCACGAACGCTTCACCGGCGAAGAGCTGGAACGGATGCGTGCGGATGAGCCCGGCCTGAAAATCATCGCCCATCCCGAATGCCCGCCGGACGTTATCGCCGCGGCCGACTTCACCGGTTCGACGTCGCACATGATCCAGTGGGTAAAGGACAAGCAGCCTCGCAAGGTGATGCTCGTCACTGAGTGCTCGATGGCATCTAACGTCGCCGTCGAAGCGCCGAACGTCGAGTTCATCCGGCCGTGCAACCTCTGCCCGCACATGAAACGCATCAGCCTCGAGAACATCTACGAGTGCCTGCTGGAAATGCGCCACGAGGTTACCGTCGATCCGGATGTCGCCGTGCGTGCCCGTCGCGCCGTCGAGCGCATGGTCAATCTGACCAACTAGTGTCGGCAAGACACGCGAGGAGACGAGGCAATGGTTCTAGGCACTGAAAAAAAGGGCGCCACGTCCTTCGCCGCCTTCGAAGCGCAACCCGGTTCCGGTGACATTGTCATCATCGGGGCCGGGCTTGCCGGCCTTTTCACGGCGCTGAAACTGGCGCCCTTGCCCGTCACGGTGATCGCCGCTGCCCCGCTCGGGGAAGGCGCATCGAGCATGTGGGCACAGGGTGGCATCGCGGCCGCCGTCGGCGAAGGCGACAGCACAGACAAACACGCTGCCGACACCATCGAGGCTGGCGGCGGCATCGTCGATACAGCCGTTGCAAAGATCGTCGCACACGAAGGCCCAGACCGCATCCGCGATCTCCTGACCTACGGCGTCCCGTTCGATCGCGACCTCGAAGGCCACTACATTCTGTCCAAAGAAGCTGCGCATTCGGAAAAACGCGTCGTGCGCGTTTCGGGTGACCGCGCAGGCGCCGCCATCATGCAGGCGTTGATTGCAGCCGTGCGCGCCACGCCCTCGATCCGCGTTCTGGAAGGTTACGAAGCCGACGATCTGATTTCCAGCAACGGCCGCGTTGAAGGCGTGCGTCTCATCCGTGCCGAACCGCTCGGTGGCGGCAGCTTTGTTTTCGTACCAGCCTCTGCCGTCGTGCTTGCGACAGGCGGCGTCGGCGCGCTGTTCGCGCTAACGACCAATCCGTCCTACGCCAAAGGCGAAGCGATCGCGATGGCAGCCCGCGCCGGTGCGGTCATTGCAGACCCCGAGTTCGTGCAATTCCACCCGACCGCGATCGACGCTGGAATTGATCCCGCCCCACTCGCCACTGAAGCATTGCGCGGCGAAGGCGCAATTCTCGTCAACAGCGACGGCCACCGCTTCATGCTGGATATCGATCCTCGAGGCGAACTCGCGCCGCGCGATATCGTAGCCCGCACCGTCCACAACGAACTGCTCGCGGGCCGCAGCGTCTATCTCGATTGCCGCGAGAGCATCGGCGCACATTTCGAAGCTGAGTTTCCAACGGTCTGGAGCCATTGCCAGCGCGCGGGCATCGACCCAACGAAAGAGCTCATTCCGGTCGCGCCAGCCGAGCACTACCACATGGGCGGCATTGCAACCGACGTTCGCGGACGCACCAGCCTCGTGGGACTTTGGGCTGTCGGCGAAGTTGCATCCACCGGCCTGCACGGCGCCAACCGCCTCGCATCGAATTCGCTGCTCGAAGCCGTCGTGTTCGGCGCACGCGTTGCCGCCGACATACGATCGGGCCTGCAGGGCATCCGCATCGGACATATCGTCGAACCGCGCCGGGTGTCGCCGCCCCTCCCCGTCGACATGGCCATCCGGGACAAGTTGATGTCGGAGTTGCGCAACGTAATGACGACCTATGTCGGCGTCGAGCGTTCAGCCAAGGGACTGAGAACGGCTCTGTTGCGCCTCAAGGAACTCGAAGCCGTATCGGAAGACGATACCGTTTTGGCGAACATGATTTTGACGGCGCGATTGATCGCAATGGCGGCGCTATTCCGCCGGGAAAGCCGCGGCGGTCATTATCGTGTCGATTACCCCGAGACCAATCCGGCGCTCGCGCAGCGCACCTTCATGACAATCGACGATCTCGAAATGGTCGAGCCCATCGCAACGCCTCCCCCGCTTGAGATCGCTCCGGCGGCCTGCCATCCATGACAAATAAGATCTCTCGAAATCTCCCCGTGCTTCCGCACGGGCTCGTCGTTGCCGCCGTCCGCGCCGCGTTGGACGAAGACTTGGGTCTCGCTGGCGACATCACGACCAATGCCACGATCCCCGCCGATGCACACGCCAAAGCGGTTATAGCGGCGCGAAAGCCTGGCGTCGTTTCGGGTCTCGACGTCGCCGAGATCGCATTCAGCGAATTCGATTCCAGCATTCGTTTCGCAAGAGCGATCAACGACGGCGATAGCGTGACCGCGGGCACTGTCGTTGCACGCATCGAAGGCCCCGCACGCGCGGTTCTATCGGCGGAACGCGTCGCGCTGAATTTTCTCGGACGCATGTCGGGCATCGCAACGCTGACGCGCCGCTACGTGGATGCCGTTGCCGGAACCGGCGCACGCATCGTCGACACGCGCAAGACGACGCCCGGACTCCGCGCATTTGAAAAATACGCCGTACGCTGCGGCGGTGGATTCAATCATCGCGTCGGCCTCTTCGACGCTGTCCTCATCAAAGACAATCACATCGTCGCCGCGGGCGGCATCGCGCCAGCAATCCGCGCTGCCAAGGCTGCTGTCGGCCACATGACGAAAATCGAAATCGAAGTCGATACGCTCGATCAACTCGAACTCGTACTGCGCGAACCCGTCGATTGCGTGCTGCTCGACAACATGAACCCCGCCACTCTCGCGAAGGCTGTTCAGCTCGTTTCCGGCCGCTGCCTCACAGAAGCCTCCGGCGGCGTAACTCTCGAGACGGTAAACGCGATTGCGAAGTCGGGCGTCGACCTGATTTCCGTCGGAGCGCTCACACATTCCGCACCAGTATTCGATTTCGGCCTTGATTTCCTGGCCGCAACCGCTGGCTCCTCGACCGAGTGTTGACTTCGCCCCATTCGCTACGCATTTTCCGCGCTAATCTGGAATCCGGACGAAGCGTCGGGTGTGCCTACGAAAGGAAAGCGGAATGCAGTGGATTGTGATCTGGGGCCTTAGCGCGGTCACAGCCTCTGTTCTGGCGTTGATCCTCGCTGGCTGGAAGAATCGTGACTACTCCTATTGGGCCGCGTGGAGCTTCCTCGTTCCGCCCGTCGTCCTGTGGCTGTTGCTGATGCCGAAGAACCAAGGCCCTCGCCCGCGCCAGCCGCGTCTTGACGATATCGACCGCCGCGAGAACGGCCCGCTTTGATAAAGCCGCACACGGATTGGGTCTAACGCGCAAGCGGCCAGAGCAGACTCCGGCCGCTTCTTTTTTGCACCCAACGTGAAAAATGCTTTCCCAACGGAAGAGCACGCCGAACACAGCCGAACGGCGACCGTTAGCTCGCCTTCCCGGAGAGCCGACGGCGGATCGTCGCCTGCGCCGCCGAGAGGCGGGCGATGGGAACGCGGAACGGCGAACAGGACACATAATCGAGCCCAATGTCCTCGAAGAACGCGATCGACTTCGAGTCGCCCCCGTGCTCTCCGCATATTCCGGTCTTGATGTCGGGCTTTACCGAACGGCCGCGATCGACGCCGATTTTCACGAGTTCGCCAACGCCCGGTAGATCGAGCGAAACGAACGGATCGGTCGTGATCACTTCGTGCTCGAGATAGTTCGACAGGATCGGCGCCGCGTCGTCGCGTGAAAGCCCGAGCGCCGTTTGCGTCAGATCGTTTGTGCCAAACGAGAAGAAATCGGCACCCAACTCACCGTCAGCGATCTCAGCCGCAAGCAGTGCAGCACGCGGCAGCTCGATCATCGTGCCGACGTCGTAAGGAATCGTGATGCCGGTTTCTTTTTTGACCGCCTCCGCCGTCTCGACGATGACAGCACGAAGAATATCGAATTCGCGCCGATATCCGATGAACGGAACCATCACTTCCGGACGAACAGCATTGCCGGTCTTCTTCTGCGCGTTGACCGCGGCCTCGAAGATGGCACGCACCTGCATGCGCGTAATCTCGGGATACTTGATGCCGAGGCGGCACCCGCGGAACCCAAGCATCGGATTGAATTCTTCGAGTTCCGCAACGCGTGTTTTCAGCCGCACCAAGTCCATTCCGAGAGCGGCTGCCACCTGCGCAGCCTCTCGATCTTCGTGCGGCAGGAATTCGTGCAGCGGAGGATCGAGCAGCCGAATGGTGATCGGCAATCCGGCCATGATCTCGAACAGCTCTTCGAAGTCTGCGCGCTGCACCGGCAGAAGTTTATCAAGCGCCTGCTGACGGCCTTCCTGATCTTCCGCGCAAATCATCTCGCGCACGGCGAGAATGCGGCTCTCTTCGAAAAACATATGCTCGGTCCGGCACAGGCCGATGCCCTCAGCACCAAAAATCCGCGCCTGCTTGGCGTCGCGCGGCGTGTCTGCGTTCGTGCGCACCTTCATGCGCCGCGCCTCGTCGGCCCATTCCATCATCGTGCCAAACGTACCCGACAGCGACGGCGGCAGCATCTTTGCTTTGCCCGCATAGACACGGCCGGTGCTGCCATCGATCGAGATGATGTCCCCGGATTTGAACATCCTCGCGCCAGCGCGCATCGTGCCCGCGTTCGCATCGATGCGGAGCGTGCCCGCACCGGAAACGCAGGGCCGCCCCATCCCGCGCGCAACAACTGCTGCGTGGCTCGTCATGCCGCCTCGCGCAGTCAAGATGCCGACAGCGGCGTGCATGCCGTGCACGTCTTCCGGGCTCGTCTCCGAGCGAACCAGAATGACGTCTCTGCCTTTTGCCTTCAGCGCCTCTGCCATCTCGGAATGAAAGACGAGTTCGCCGGATGCCGCGCCGGGCGAGGCTGGCAAACCGCGCGCAATCAGATCGTGTTCCGCTCCAGGATCGATCGCCGGATGCAGCAACTGGTCAAGTTGCGCAGGCTCAATCCTGAGAATTGCTTCATCGCGGCTGATAAGTCCGTCCGCAGCAAAATCGACAGCGATCTTGAGCGCCGCTTCCGTCGTGCGCTTTCCAGCACGCGTCTGCAGAATCCAGAGCTTACCCAGCTGCACGGTGAACTCGATATCCTGCATATCGCGATAATGATGCTCGAGCTGCTCGAAGATCTGCACCAATTCGCCGAACGCATGTGGCATCGCAACTTCGAGCGAGCTTTCGGACGCTTCACCCGCGCCCTTCCGCGTCAACGGCTGCGGCGTGCGGATGCCCGCGACAACATCTTCGCCCTGGGCGTTCGGCAGATACTCGCCGAAGATGTCTTTCTCGCCGTTCGAAGGATTGCGCGTAAACGCAACGCCGGTCGCGGAATTGTCTCCGAGGTTGCCGAACACCATCGCCTGCACAGTGACAGCCGTTCCCCAGTCATCCGGAATATCGTGCAGTCGGCGATACGTCTTCGCACGCGGATTGTGCCACGAGCCGAACACCGCAGCGATCGCGCCCCAGAGCTGCTCGTTGGTATCCTGCGGAAAGGGCGCGCCATACTCGCGCTCGATCGCAGCCTTGTAGTCCGCAATAATCTCCCGCCACGACTCTTCATCGAGATCGGTATCGGCGGCAAACCCGTTAAGGTTCTTGAAATTCTCAAGAATGTCTTCGAACGCGCCATGATCGACGCCAAGAACGACATCCCCGTACATCTGGATAAAGCGGCGGTAGCTATCGAAAGCAAACCGGGAATCGCCAGTCAGCCTCGCGAGGCCTTCGACCGTCTGATCGTTGAGCCCGAGGTTGAGGATCGTATCCATCATGCCGGGCATCGACGCGCGCGAGCCAGAACGCACGGAAACGAGCAGCGGACACTTCTCATCGCCGAAGCGCGCGTCAACCATCTCGCCGATCCCGTCGAGCGCGCGCATCACCTCCGCCTTCATCGCCTCAGGCAAAGTGTTGCCCGCCGCAAAAAAAGCGTCACAAACGTCGGTCGTGATCGTGAATCCAGGCGGCACGGGAAGCGCAAGCCGCGCCATCTCCGCGAGATTCGCACCTTTCCCGCCAAGCAATTCCGCCATATCGGCACCACCCTCAGCGGCGCCTGGCGAAAAAGCGTAGACCCATTTCCTTTTGCCGTCAGTGTCCGGCTGTGCCATCAGACCTCCGGTGCGGTCGTCATGCTGCCATGATCCGCGTCAGGAGACGTGCCATAGCAAATGGAGCACGCCATTGATAGCGCGGGCGGTTTGCCCAAACGCGCTTAACAGTGTGGAAAGCAATACAATGTCCCGGCTCGAAACCGTACTTGATACTCTCGCACAATCTCAACCGG
This sequence comes from Hyphomicrobium methylovorum, assembly GCF_013626205.1. Taxonomy (NCBI): domain Bacteria; kingdom Pseudomonadati; phylum Pseudomonadota; class Alphaproteobacteria; order Hyphomicrobiales; family Hyphomicrobiaceae; genus Hyphomicrobium; species Hyphomicrobium methylovorum. The sequence continues at coordinate 2,823,278 of NZ_QHJE01000001.1, read as the reverse complement.
ACGGCCTCGCCCGGTTATTTGAGCTGCTTGGGATAGACAGCATCTCAACGGACCCCGCCTACAAGGCGAGTTGCCGCAACGCGGCCGACTGGTGCGCCAAGACGCTGCGCGACATCGGCTTTGCCGAAGCCAAGGTTGTGCCAACAAGTGGCCATCCGATGGTCGTCGCGCATGATCGCAAAACCCGCGCGCCTGGCATGCCGCATGTCCTCTTCTATGGCCACTACGACGTCCAGCCGCCGGATCCGCTCGATCTTTGGCAAACGCCGCCGTTCGAGCCGCGCACCGCAGACGATCCCGACAACGGCAAAATCATCGTCGCACGTGGCGCCGAAGATAACAAAGGTCAGCTGATGACCTTCTTCGAAGCCGCCCGCGCGTGGAAAACAGTCGCCGGAGACTTGCCGGTCGCCGTCTCGGTCCTGATCGAGGGCGAAGAAGAATGCGGCTCACCCTCTCTTCCAGCTTTTCTCGCCGAGCACGGCGAAGAACTGAAAGCCGATCTCGTTCTCGTCTGCGACACTGGCCAATGGGACAAGGACACGCCGGCAATCACGACGATGTTGCGCGGCCTCGTCGGTGACGAACTCGTCATCACCGGGCCGTCGCGTGATTTGCACTCCGGCATCTACGGTGGCCCGGTCGCAAACCCGATCCGCGCACTCGCGAAAGTCATGGCCGCTTTGCATGATGAGACGGGCCGCGTCGCCGTACCGGGCTTCTACGATGGCGTCAAAGACCCCTCGCCCGAACAACTGAACCAATGGAAATCGCTCGGACTACGCGGCGAAGCCTTCCTTGGCGCAGTCGGCTTAAAAACCCCCGCCGGGGAACAAGGCCGCTCCGTGATCGAGCAACTTTGGTCGCGCCCGACGCTCGAGTTCAACGGTGTAACAGGCGGCTACCAAGGCATCGGCTCCAAGACCGTCATTCCAGCCAAGGCATCGACGAAAATCACGTGCCGGTTGGTGCCGGGACAGGATCCCGAACGCGTCATGGCCGCGATCCGCGCCTACGTCGAAGAGGTTCTGCCAGCCGATTGCAAGGCGACATGGCTCGGCCACCACGGCTCCGGCGCAATCATGTTCGATACCACCGAACCTGCAATGCAGGCTGCCGCCAAAGCACTGGAAGAGGAATGGCAGAAGCCGACGGTCCTCATGGGCTGTGGTGCATCGATCCCGATCGTATCATCGTTCCGCGATGCGCTCGGCATGGACAGCTTGCTGATCGGCTTCGGGCTTGAAGATGATCGCATCCATTCGCCGAACGAAAAGTACAACGTCCGCAGCTTCGAAAAAGGCGCCCGAAGCTGGGTGCGCATTCTTGCAGCGTTGGCGGAACGAAACGCGTAATCACTGCAGATCGGAACCACTCGGTTCAACCGACGAGTTTGACGTTTCCAAGGATCGACGCCGAATGCGCACTTCGATTGTCCGACTAGCTGCACTCTTCGTGGCCGGACTGGCCATCGCCGCAAGCTCTGCCGATCTTTCCGCACAGCAACGCTGGCCGTGGTCGAACGATAAGGATCGGAACCGGTCTCAGAACGTCGCCGGTGAGTTCGACTATTACGCGCTCGTTCTCTCCTGGAGTCCGAGCTACTGCGCCGAAAAGGGTGACGACCGCGACGACGCCCAGTGCAACCGTCGCGATGGCCGCCGATATTCGTTTGTCGTGCACGGCCTGTGGCCACAGTACGAACAAGGCTGGCCGTCTTCGTGCCGGTTGTCGCGCCGCCCGTTCGTGCCCGATTCCATCATTGACGGAATGCTCGACGTGATGCCGAGCCGCGGCCTGATTATTCACGAGTACCGGACGCACGGAACCTGCTCGGGGCTCGATCCCGCGCGCTACTTCGCAACCACGCGCAAGCTGTTCGAAAGCATTTCCATTCCGCAGCGGTTTGCCAATCCGTTCGATTCCCAGATCGTCTCGCTATCGGACGTTCGCAACGAATTTCTCCGCGCCAATCCGCGCTTCGGACCCGACATGATGTCAGTCGTCTGCGGTGGCAGCGGCAAAGCGCTCAAGGAAGTGCGCTTCTGCTTCTCGAAAGACGGACAACCGCGCAACTGCGGTCAGAACGAAAATCAGCGGCGCCAGTGCTCCACGGATCGCGTCTTCATTCCACCCGTCCGTTCGACCGCGCGAGGTAACCCACCAACCCCGCGCCTGCAGCCGAGCCAGCCCGCGCCGAACACCAACAGTTCGCCCCTGCCGGGCCCGCGCATGGACTATGACTACGGCCGCAACCGCCTCTAAGCGAGCGGCTACGACGCATCCGTTGAGATAAAGCTGGGTTCTTAGCTAAGCGACTTTGTGCATCCGCTCGGCACGCCAGGCCTGCGGTGCCCGCGCGATGAAACCGACGCCTGCATCCTTTGCCAGACGCTCGATCGTCATCGGATTGATGCTCCACGTTCCAGCGATGCTGAGCACATGCAGCTCGGTCGGATGGAGATGAAGCGCGCCGCCGAGATCGCCGTGACGATCGCGGATTCCGCGCAGCTCGACCATCGAAAGCCCGATACGACGCTCCGGCTTCGAAAGCCGTCCCGCATCCCAGACGAGGCCATCCTCACCGATCGCCACCGCTCGAACAGCGATGCCGCGTTCGAAACGCGCCCATGCGTAAAAGTCGATGATCGGGAAGGAGGCGAAATAATCGCAGCAGCCGAACTCGCGTGACAACCGCTCAATTAATGGCGCGGCTTTGTCGATGAAGGCGCCACCCGTGGGCAGCGGCAACGCCACGCCCGCAACCAGCGTCCAGCCTTTGATCGGAGGCGCAACGAATACGAATGAATCGGAAAGATCGACGTCGTAGATCGCGCCTATACCGGAATTCCAGTTGGCGGCGCGTGCCTCTTCGAGGCCGAGAACGTCAAGCAGGCGGGAAGCGTCCGTTGTTTTAACGGCCAGCCACGCCATCTCGCTGCCAAACGGCTGCGGCCGGTCCGGCGCGACGTCCAGCGTAACGCGACGCGGCAGAAGACGAGGCGCCAGCAGAACTGCCGCCACAGCCATCGTCAGAAGCACAGAAATGACAACCGCTGGAATCAAGGATCAGATGCCCGCAACCAAGCCTCACGCCAAGTAGTGTCGTGAGTTGCCGCTTCCTGCAAGACTTCTCAGCGACTCACGTGAAATTCTCTCGCAGTGTTCTATGTGACTCGCACTGCTTCAGACAAAAAAATTGGGGCCCCGAAGGGCCCCAAGCGAAGACGAGAGTTGTATTTCAGATTAGGGCAGCGAGACGCCGGCAGAGAAGACGAAACGCGAATCTGCATTACCATTATCGAAGCCATTCGAAGCCGTCTGGCCGATGTTCGTATCCCAGTAGCGGAAGTCCATGAAGAACTTGTCGACTGCAAGCTTCAGACCCGCGTTCCAGTAGGTGTAATCCTTCTGGCCGAGGAATGCGCCGTCAGCCCAATCGCTGTTCCGCGAGCTGGTCGAATAGCCAACGATACCGCCGATGGTCGGCGTGAACATCGCGAACTGCGGCAGCTGATAGCTGACGTTGCCTTCGATCGTTTCCGTTTCCGGATAAGCAAAGCCCTGGTTCGGCGTGAAGTAGCCCGTGACACCCATCGTCAGGTTGGTGACCGGCGTGATCGAGGCGGCAACCTTGAACTCGACGTAGTCGAGATCGCCAGCAATCTTTGAGTCGGGGTAGGTGTACCAGAGGACACCGATATCCCAGCTAACCGGCCCGGTTACAGGACGGATACCAGCGGTGACGTCCATTTCGAACGGCCGAGCTGCGCCATCGATGTTAGACCCCCACAGGCCGACGTAGGCAATGCCGTACCGGAGTTCGATCGACGGCTGGAATGCCGGATCGCCGTTCGTCAACGAAATGCCGCGGAAGATATAGTCGCTCGTAGCGGTCATCGAGATCGTGTAGTCAAATTTTCTTTCTTCGTCTGCCGACGCTGTTGCCGACATTCCAGCGGCGGCAAAGGCGAGAGCCCCTACAGCAACCGCAAAGCGTCCAAACTTAGCCATTTAATAACCCCCAAAATCACGTCCCGAGCGCGATCCCCGGTCAAATTTGATTCTCGCTGCTTGAAGTCAGATCAACGTTTCGGAGCCCATTCCACAAGCGTTCTGAGTGCAATTGGCCCACTTGCGCCATGCGCTGGTGCCGAGCCGCAACAATGATAACTAGAAGAGCGCTCAAACCCGACAATTTGCATCCAAAATAGGCAATTGCCGCTGTTGCAATATCGCCAATCCCGACCAATCTCCCTCGAAACAACCGCATCCGACGATATGCGAGTCGTTCAGCGCACATGATTCGAGATCGGAAGTCTGCTACCCCGGCCCGATGACCCAGAAATCCGAACGACAGAAGTCTGCACTTATCACTGGCGCCGCCCGGCGAATTGGCCGTGCCGTGGCCCTCGAACTGGCGCGCGGAGGGTGGGCCGTCGCCATCCATTACCGAAATTCATCAGTAGACGCCGAAAAGCTGGCGGAACACATCCGCTCTGAAGGCGGCCGCGCCGAGATATTCTCCGCCGACCTCAAAGACCTCGCCGCGATCGATCGCCTGGTGGCGGACATCGGCCGCTCGATGGGTCCGCTGACCGCACTCATCAACAACGCCTCGGAATTTCAGCCCGACAGCATCGAGACGCTGGACGAAGCAACCTGGGACCTGCACCTGGACGTCAATCTCAAGGCGCCAGCCTTCCTCTCCAAAGCCATGGCGGCGCAACTGCCCCCGGACGCGGAAGGCAACATCGTCAACATCATCGACCAGCGCGTGTGGAATCTGACGCCGGACTTTTTCTCCTACACGGTCTCAAAAGCCGGTCTCTGGGCAACGACCCGGATGCTCGCCCAGGCCCTCGCGCCGCGCATCCGCGTCAACGCGATCGCCCCGGGCCCCGTGTTGCAGAGCGTCCATCAGACGGCGCAGGATTTCGCGCACGAAGCACAATCAACGCTGCTCGGTCACGGCCCAACCCCGGAAGAGATCGCTGGGGCCGTTCGCTTCATCCTCGCAACGTCGTCCATAACGGGACAAATGATCGTGCTCGACGGCGGCCAGCACCTCACCTGAGGACGCGCCGAGCGCAAATCGAGTAATTATCAAATGCTCAGCGGGCCCGCTCGCGCCCCAATCTGACCCCGGCCCGTTCGCAATGCCGCCCTATTGGTTGGCGATGCTCGATTCGGCCCAGGGGGGTCGTCAATACTTTCTTAACGTTAAGCGCCTATGAACCTTAATTGGTATTGTTGGGCGCTCTCTGAGGGGTGCCGCGTCGTTATGGGTGGATCCATGATTTGCCGCGTGGGAGCGCCATTGGCGTTCATCATCGCTGCAGCCAGTGGTATGGCTGCCGTTTCTCTGCCGGCGTTCGCCGCCGACCTTCCACAGATCAAAGTGAGCAAGACCAACACGGTCCCGGCGTGCGCTACGCCCGGACGCATGATGGCCTTCCTCAACAATCGAAACCCCAGTCTCGATCCCCGTTTCTCAACGATCGCCGCAGATTACATGCGCGTCGGCGAGGAACTGAAGATCCGTTGGGATATCGCGTTCTTCCAGATGTTGCTGGAGACCGGCAACCTCACCTTCAAGGGTGACGTCTCTGCCTCGCAGAACAACTTCGCAGGTCTCGGCGCAACAGGTCGCCGCGTTCCGGGAGAAAGCTTCCCCGACGTTCCGACCGGCGTAAAAGCCCATCTTCAGCACCTTCTCCTTTACGCTGGTGAGCATCTCGACAATCCGGTCGCCGAGCGCACGCGCAAGGTTCAGGAATGGGGCGTGCTGACCTCGTGGCTGAAGGCTCAGTCCGGCCCAACAGACTTCGAGCAGCTTGCGAAGAAGTGGGCGCCGACATCGCGCCGCTACGCACGTGACATCTCCGGCATCACCGAATCCTTCTACGGCAGCCCATGCCGCGCGGCCGATCCGCAGCCGGAATTGCTCGCGCTCGCGCGGCCAGGATCCGCACCCGTGCAGCCGTCCGCCGCCGATCCAAAGATCGCGATGGCCGAAGATGCATCGTCAGATACGGACACAACTCCGAAGATTTCCGGAGCCGAACTCGCGCGCAAGGCGAACGAAGAAGCACGCAAATCCGGTTCGTTCGCACGCTGGAGCCTAGGTGCCGAACTGCCGAAAGACGACACGCCCGCCGTCGCCGTCGGCGAGCCCGCTCAGACTGCAAAGCCGCAAACCGTGAAGATCATCAACGCGGAGACCGAGCCCGAAGTCGCGGCATCCGCACCGGCTGGCCAGACGCCTGCCGCACCTATCGCCAAAGCTGAGCAGGAAAAACCCGCCAGCACAGCGAAAAAATTGACGACAAAGAAGATCAAGACCGCGGCCCTCGGCGCAGGCACCAAGTCTGCCGTCACGCCGGACAATGCGGTGAAGGCTGCGCCGACGATCTCTCCCGCTCCGCGCCCGTCTTGCAAAGTCTGGACTGCGAGCTACGGCGGCGGCCATTCCGTGATCATCAAAGCGAAAGCCGATCAGCAGGACAACTACACGGTTCTCGACGTCAACGAAGGCGCAGAGAAACGCGAAGCTGACGCCTACATCGCAGCTTACGCGAAGGGCGGCGTATCGGTGGGCCAGTTTTCAAACCCATCGCAAGCGCTCGATAAGGCCTTCGAACTCTGCCCGGATGGTTGAGTGTTGGCCGCTGTCGTGAACCCGCGCATGAGTATCAAGTACAGGGAAGTGTCAGCTATGCGCTCGGCGCTTCTCACCTCCGCGGCTGCTCTCCCGATTATTTTTGCCGCGACGGGCGCACTCGCCGCTCCCGCAATCCGGACTGACGCAACCAATCGCGTTCCGGCATGCGTGACGCCGGAGCGCCTGATGGCGTTCCTCACTGAGCGCAACGATCGCCTCGATCCGCGCTTCCGCGGCATCGCGCTTTACTACAAGCACTACGGCGAAGGATGGCGAGTCCGCTGGGACTACGCCTTCTTTCAAATGGCGATCGAAACCAACTTCCTGAAATTCAGGCGCGGTGACGGAAAGCGCGGCGACGTTCGCGAAACGCAGAACAATTTCGCTGGCATCGGCGCGACCGGAGGCGGCGTTCCAGGTGAACGCTTTGCCGACGTCCAGACCGGCGTCCATGCACAGATCCAGCATCTCGTCGCTTATTCTGGCGAACACCTCGCGGCTCCGGTCGCAAAGCGAACGCGCGAACAGCAGAGTGGCATCATCCACCTATCTTTGCGGCTCGGCCGCCCGGTGACATTTGGAGATCTGGCGCGGCGTTGGGCGACAGACCGCAACTACGCCAAATCGATCGACTTCATCGCCAACAGTTTCGCCCAGAGCTACTGCAACGGAGCGCCGGTGCAAACCGCTCGCGATACCGTTCCGCCAGCGCCACAGCCCGCTCAACGCAGGCGCGCGTTGCCGTTCCCGCCTCCGTCAGGACTGGGTGGTCCGAAGCCGAGCGAAATCGAAGATCAATCCGCAGATATCGAGATCGCTGCCGATGCGGAAGAACTGCCCTGGCTTGCGAAACCCAAGCCCGCGCACACCGATACACCCGCACGGCCGGCCTCGTCCAAACCGAAGCCCGCACCCGGAAAGCAGAAGCCTGCTCAGCAAGATCGGGTGAAAACGATCTGGTCCCGCGACGCCGTCATACAATCCGACGGTGGATCGCAAGACGCCCCATCGCGGAATGCGTCCGGCGATCCGGCTCTCGATAGAAACACCGCCGAGAGCACGACTTCGCCCGCACCGGCAGCGCCTTCAGGCTTGCCCGTTTTTAAGATCACGCCTTCAACCGGTCCGGAACCCTCGCGTCTCGGCGGACCCGTGCCGGACATTCGCAACGCACCCGCGAACAGCAAACCATGCCGCATTCTGATGGCGAGTTACGGCGGAACGAAAACGCTACTTCTCCGCTCCGAGACGAACGGCGAAACGCAACTGACGGCGCTCACCGTACTCGACGGCTTCGAGAAATCGATGTTCGAAACCTATCGCCGCGTAACCAGCCCGGCAGCAGAGATCGTTGGTGAATACGCCGACAAAGACTCCGCCCTCGCCGACGCACGCAGCAATTGCCCAACAGATTGAACAAGCGGACGAAGCGTCAGGGCGTCGGCTGAAAGTATTTGAGCGCGGCCGTCGAAACGGCTCCGCCGACGACACACGGAATGCCAAACTCGACCTGCCCCATCACACCGGCGGCGACGCATCCCAGCGCGAACACCGTTTGCCCGGCTTGCCCCCACCAATTGTAATTGCGCAGGTTTTCCGGGCCTTTTGCCTTCAATTCTTCAATCGAAGCCAACGCATCTTTGCGCAGCTGCGATAGCTCGAGGCTTTCCGCGGCGTCGATGACTTCAGCAAGCGGCTTTCTTACTTTTGGGTCGGAATCGGCCGAGATCTTCCTGATCATCATCAGCAGATCGTTGTCGCGTGAGGCGTTCTGCGCCAGCGTCCATTTTGCCATCGCGCCGATCGTGAGCGTCTCGACCTCGTTCTTGTCGCCCGCATATTGTACGGCGGCGACAATGCGCCGAACTGGCGCCTCCCACCCGGTCGCGAAATAATAGCCCCAGTTCAAATCCATGACCGTCGCATCGTCTTTGATCTGCAGCGCCGTCAGAACCGGCTTGTCGCCGTAAAGATATTTCTGAATGAGTTCCTTGCGCGCGGGCATACGCTCGACGAACGATGACAGGAGCGGACGCCATTTCGGCAAGCCCGAATACGCGATCCCCTTGATGATGATGACCTGGTTCTCAGGCGGCATCGGAAACATCTGCTCGACGAGGTCTGAAGCACGATCGCCGTTGGCGCCAATGGCGCCCGCCACAAAACCGATATAGAGCGCCGACTGCTCCGCATCCTTGGTGACGCCTAGCGCCGATATCGCTTTGACGGCCAGCGGAATCCGGCCGGGCTCGGGATGGTGCCGATACCCGTTGATCCACCTCAGAAGCTCTTCGCTACTCGTAAACGGCTTCTGCGGCTTCTCTTTTGCTGGCTTCGCAACGGCGGCAAACGGGAAAACGAAGGCCAATGCGAACGCCGCAAAGGTCAAAATTGGGCGCATGGTTCCCCCTTTACGCACACAGTCCCATGGCTGAACCTTGAATCGACGCCCCGCAGGTGGTGATTTTGTGGCGCATGGGGCAACGCCTTGCTTGACGTTTGGCCTGCCCCAATTTTAGGTGCGCCATGACCGAAGATCAGCCGCCCGCGGATTTGGCGGCGACCCCCAGTCGGCCGCCAAAATCCGGCACCGATGTTATTGCGGGATATCTCAAAACACTGCCTCACACGCCGGGCGTCTATCGCATGCTCGATGCGGAGGGAGAGGTAATTTATGTTGGCAAAGCGCGGTCGCTGAAAGCGCGCGTCTCCAATTATGCGCGCCTCCAGGGCCACACGAACCGCATTGCGCGCATGATCCTCGCAACAGTGTCGATGGAGTTCATCACCGTCCGCACCGAGGCCGAGGCGCTGCTGCTCGAAGCCAATCTCATCAAACGCTTCCGCCCGCGCTTCAACGTCCTGATGCGCGACGACAAGTCGTTCCCATACATCCTGATTGCGCGCGATCATCGCGCTCCTGCCGTCATGAAACATCGTGGCGCTCGCAATCGCAAAGGCGAATACTTCGGCCCATTCGCATCCGCTGGCGCGGTGAACCGCACCGTCAACATGCTGCAGCGCGCGTTCTTGCTGCGCTCGTGTTCCGACAGCGTTTACGAAAGCCGCACGCGGCCGTGTCTGCTGTTTCAGATCAAACGCTGCTCGGCCCCTTGCACCGGAGAAATCACGCTCGAAGACTATTCCGGCCTCGTCGGCGAAGCCTCTCGCTTCTTGAGCGGCGAAAGCCAGACCGTGCGCGAACTGTACCAGCGCCTGATGCAGGATGCGGCGGAGAAGCTCGAGTTCGAGACGGCCGCCAAATACCGCAACCGTCTGTGGGCGCTCGCCCACGTCACCGCCGATCAATCGATCAATCCCGAAGGCGTCGAGGAAGCTGACGTCTTCGCCGCCTATCAAGACGGCGGACAGACGTGCATTCAGGTCTTCTTCTTCCGCACCGGACAGAACTGGGGCAATCGCGCCTACTACCCGAAGGCCGACCGCGCGCTCGATGTCGCGGACGTTCTCGATAGTTTCGTCGCGCAATTTTACGACGACAAACCCGTTCCGCGCTTGATCCTACTCTCGCACGACGTCGCAAACCGCAGCTTGCTTGCCGAAGCGCTATCGACCAAAGCCGAGCGCAAGGTGGACATTCGCGTGCCATCGCGCGGCACAAAGTCCGGCCTCGTCGAGCACGCGTTGTCGAATGCGCGCGAAGCACTGGGACGCAAACTCGCGGAAAGCTCATCGCAAGCGCGACTCCTCGAAGGCGTTGCCGAACGGTTCGGACTGCCCTCAGTGCCGCGCCGGATCGAAGTCTTCGACAACAGCCACATCTCTGGAACGAACGCCGTCGGCGGCATGATCGTGGCGGGCCCGGAAGGCTTCGTCAAAGGCCAATACCGAAAGTTCAACATCAAGTCGCCGGACACAACACCGGGCGACGATTACGCGATGATGCGTGAAGTTCTGACCCGCCGCTTCCGGCGCATCTCCGATACCGAGGTGCTCGAAGAAATCGAGACGGAAGTCGCCGAGCTCATCGCGGACACGACAGGCAATCCTGTCGACGTACCGCTACCGCAAGACGAGGAAGATGTTCCCGACGAAGATCAAGTCTTCCCTGACCGCCCGGACCTCGTTTTGATCGACGGCGGCTTGGGCCAGCTTTCCATCGCACGTGAAGTTCTGAGCAGCCTTGGCTTGCACGACATTCAGTTGATCGGCGTCGCCAAGGGTCCGGATCGCGACGCTGGCCGGGAGCATTTCCACATCCCGGGACGCGAGCGCCCGATGATGCTCGAAGCACGCGACCCTGTGCTCTATTTTGTTCAGCGGCTTCGAGACGAAGCGCATCGATTTGCAATCGGCACCCACCGCGCCAAACGCTCGAAAGCGATCGGCGTCAATCCGCTCGACGAAATCGAAGGCATCGGTCCAACGCGCAAGCGTGCGTTGCTGAAGCATTTCGGCTCCGCCAAAGCCGTTTCCCGCGCCGGAATGGAAGATTTGAAGGCCGTCGACGGGATTTCTGCGGATATGTCCCGAAAGATCTACGATTTCTTCCACGAACGGCCACAATAACGAGGCTGATGCGAGCAAAAGACGCTGGTGCTTCGCGCTTCTCTTGCCCTAATTTCGCGGCACTTGGGGGGCCGTCGCCCAGACATACTTCTTCTCTTTAGGGTTCTCGATCTCTGATGCTGAGATACGCCGCTGCACTCACAGTTGCAGTCTTCTTGTCCGTGACTTCGGCCAGCGCGCAAAGTCAGCCGCAGCCGCACGTCGCCAATCCTGAAAAGCCGATCTCGGCAACATCTCCGGCACCCGCCAAAGCGCAAGCCGCGCCAGCGCCTGCCGCGACGCCAGCACCCGCTCCAACAGCAGAGCCCCCAGCCGCCGCGGCAACAACTCCCGCCGCTCCCACAGCAGCACCGGCGGCGAACCCGGCACCCGCAGCGCAGCCCGCTGCTCATCCGGCACCAGCCGCGCCTCCCCCACCCCCACCTGTCCAGGTTTTGCCAGCGGAGGTGAACACCACCATCAACTCGATGGTCGGCGTGATGGATGGCGCGGAGAAAAAGCTGACCGCGATCAGCAATGCAAATACCGACCTCGGCACGCTTCGCGACCAAGTGGACAGCGTTATCGCGAAATCGACGCAGACCGCCGATGGTTTGCGTCCACGGCTTGCCGACCTGCAGCATCAGATCAGCAAGCTCGGTGATCCGCCTGCCGAAGGATCACCACCCGAAGCCGCGACCGTCACAGCCGAACGCGCACGCTTGCTCGCGGAATCATCCGAGCTTTCCGGCGCCGTCAAAACGCTGGAAGTGACGTGGTGGCGCGCACGCCAAGCGATCGACAAAATAACGGGCCTTCGCCTTCAGCTCTTCGTGCGCAGCCTCACCGAACGCATCACGAGCCCGATCTTCCCGGAATTCTGGAACGACATCTCGCGCGCTGCGCCGAGCGTTTCCTGGCGTCTGAAATATAACGCGACCGATTGGTGGTCGTCCGTCAATCAACAGAAGATCAACGTCACGCTGCTGCTCGCGGCAACGGTCGGCCTTTACCTGTTCTTGAAAGCCGTCGCGCTGGCGCTAATCCGCTATCGACCGAAACCTGATGGCACACCGCCGACGTTCTTCGAACGCGCTGCATCCGCGTCTTGGATAATCCCCGTTCGCGCGACGCCCGCAATCGCATCGGCGCTGCTTCTCTACGGCGGGCTCGATTACCTTGGCCTGCTCTATTACCCGACTGCAGCACCCGCCAGCGCAGCATTGCTGCGAGCCGCGCTTATTTTCATTGGCGTATCCGCGCTTGTGAGCGTCGTGTTTGCGCCGAAACGGCCCGAGCGCCGCCTCGTGCTCCTGTCGGATCGAAGCTCGCGACGAATTTCGCGCCTGCTTAAGCTGCTTGCGCTGATTTATTCGACCGACCTCTTTCTCTCGGCGTTCGGACAGATCCTGTATTTCCCGCTGTCTATGAGCGTGCTGCAGTCTCTCGTTGCCAGCATCTCATTCGCCATCGTGCTCGCAGGCCTGCTGCTGACGCCGTTCGAGTCGAGCGAAGCCTCTCCGATGGTCCGCGTGGGACGCAGCGAACCTCTGTGGCTCAAGCTGCCGCTTTGGATCGCGGCGCTCGCGATCGTCGCCTGCTGCCTGTTCGGCTATGTCGCGCTTGGCCGCTTCCTGGCGCAGCAAATGGTGATGACGGGCGTTGTCGGCCTCGTCGCAACGTTGCTGTATCTGGCCATTCGCGCGTTCACGCGCGGCAGCACGACGTCGAACAGCAGTTTCGGAGCGTTGCTGCAAGATCGGATGGGCTTCGATGATGTCCGCCGCCGTCAGATCAGTTGGCTGACAGAGACGGTCCTGACGTTCTGCGTCATCTTTGCCGTCATCCCGGTTTTGCTGCTGCAATGGGGCTTCTCAGGACCGGATATCCGAGACTGGCTGAAATCCTTGCTGTTCGGTTTCGAGATCGGACAGTTCCGCATTTCCCTTTTCCGGATTCTGATCGGCGTCGGCATTTTCCTGGCGCTGCTGTTCCTGACTCGCGTTGTTCAAAGCCGCTTGCGCGAGAACGTTCTGATCCGTCCGCGTATGGACGCCGGCATCGCAAACTCGATCGACACGACGGTCGGGTATGCAGGCACCGCACTCGCGGCGATCATCGCGATCTCCTACGCCGGGTTCGACATCACCAACCTCGCGATCGTCGCTGGTGCGCTTTCAGTCGGTATCGGTTTCGGCCTGCAGTCCATCGTCAACAATTTCGTCTCCGGTCTGATCCTGCTCATCGAGCGCCCCATCAAGGTCGGCGACTGGGTCGTGATCGGCGGCGAACAGGGAACGGTAAAAAACATCTCCGTCCGTTCGACCGAGATCGAAACCTTCGATCGCGCCAGCCTCATCGTGCCGAACTCCGAACTCGTCACCGGCCGGGTTCTGAACTGGACGCACCGCAACGCGCTTGGACGCGTCGTCATGAAATTCAGCTCTGGACCAGACACAGATCCCCGGCGGGTCCTGGCGATTTTGGCCGAATGCGCGGGTCGCCATCCAAATGTGCTGCGCGAACCGGCCCCTGTCGCCGTTTTCGAGGGCTACAACGAGGACACGACCGATTTCTCGCTGCGAATTCTGCTGCCCGACATTTCGCACGGACTGACGGTGCAGTCGGACCTGAGAGTCGCGATATTCGAGGCTCTTCGCCGCGCCGATATCGGTGGTGCCAAGGACTTCGTCGCCCACCCCGCCACGGGAACCGCTGCGGGCTGATTTCGAAGCGTTTTCGTCTGTTTGTTCCAACCCCCATTGACGGGGCCGCGCCGCTGCGGCTACCCCAAGCCCATGGACCGTGTCGCACGCCGCTCGTTTCCGATGAGCTTGCCAAACATTCTGACCTACGGCCGGATCGTTGCTGTTCCGGTTCTCGCCGGTGTGCTGTTTTTCGGCACGAGCGAAGCTGCCCGCTGGCTCGCGTTTACCATTTTTGTGGTGGCCTGCCTGACGGACTGGCTCGACGGCTATCTGGCGCGCATCTGGGAGCAGCAATCAACGCTTGGGCGCATGCTCGATCCGATCGCCGACAAGCTCCTCGTCGGCGCAACGTTGCTGATGCTCGTCTACGTCGATACCATCGGCGACTGGTCGATCTGGGCTGCGATCATCATTCTGTCACGTGAAATCCTGGTTTCAGGATTGCGAGAGTTCCTGGCAGAACTCAACGTGAAGGTGCACGTAACGCAGCTGGCCAAATGGAAAACGACGGCGCAATTTGTATCCCTGGCGCTGCTGTTGGCTGGCCCCGCGGCAGAGGAAATCCTGCCCGGAACGACCATTGCCGGAATCGCGCTCCTTTGGGTCGCCGCACTGCTGACGTTGCTGACCGGCTATGATTATCTGAAGGCGGGCATCCGCCACGCCATCAATCGCTGAGGCGCTATGACTGCAGAAACTCAGAAACCCGAAGTCGTATTGCGCTACTTCGCCTGGCTGCGCGAACGCACCGGCTTCTCCGAAGAGCGCATTCGCCTCCCCGAGGGTATCGAGACGGTCTCCGACGTTCTGCGCTGGCAGACAACGCGCGGCCACCCGTTTGACGTTGCGTTCGCGAAACCGGATCCGATCCGCGTTGCCCTTGACCGAACGCACGCGAAGACAAGCGCATCCATCGCAAATGCACGCGAGATCGCGTTCTTTCCGCCCGTAACGGGAGGCTAACGCGATGTCCGTCCGCGTCGGAGAAGCGGATTTCGATGTCTCGGCGGAACTTGCAGCCGTCGCCGGCAAAGACCACGGCGTCGGCGGCGTAGCGATATTTGTCGGCAAGGTTCGCGACCACGCAGGCGGCGAAAAGCTGACTTCTATGACGCTTGAACACTATCCGGGCATGACCGAAGCAGAGCTTGAACGCATCGAAACCGAAGCCCAAAGCCGTTTCAAGCTGTCCGGCTCGCGGATCGTGCATCGCGTCGGCACGCTCGCGCCCGGCGACAACATCGTGCTGGTCATCGCCACCTCGCCCCACCGCAAAGATGCGTTCGACGCAACCGAATTCCTGATGGACTACCTGAAGACGCGCGCGCCGTTCTGGAAAAAAGAATCGCTCGCCAACGGATCGACTCGCTGGGTCGAAGCGCACGAGAACGATGCGCTAGCCGCCGCCGCCTGGACAACGCCCAGCGCCGATTGAGTTGCTGCGGCAGCCAATCTTCAAACGCAAAGAAATCGCGATTTAACGAGGGCTTAACTCGCGTCCAGATATCCTTAACGGGCGTACCACTCTGACCGCCAAAACGCCATTTTCCATGGGCATACAGACGATTGTGGTGCCCGAGGGAAATTGGGGGCGCGCCACGGGGGAATTTGGAATGCGAAGTTTGGCACATCGTGTGCTGCGTTCAACGTTTGCTCTTTCTCTGCTGATGACGTTCGTCATGCCTTCGCAGGCGGCTGACGTCCTCGCTAAGGCTGCAGCAATCGCAAATCCCGACGAAGTTCAGCTCGCCGTTGCCAGCCCGGAAGGGGCGCCGGCAGTTCGGCAGGACTCGCTGCGCACCCGTTTCGTCGTCGGCCTCGAACGCAAGGTCGACTATAGCGTCTTCGCGATCTCTCATCCGAACCGTGTCGTCATCGAACTTCCGGACGTAAAGCTGCGCCTTCCCTCCCATGACGCGAACAAGCCCGTCGGCCTCGTAAAGGCATTTCGTGCAGGCCTCGCGGCACCAGGAAAAACCCGGATCGTTATCGGCGTAACCGAACCGGTGATCGTCGAAAGCGCAAATATTGAAAAAGGAGAGAATGGCGACTCTCGGCTCGCTGTCATCATTCGCCCAGCCGCCAATCTTTCAGCCGATGAATCCAGCGCTGCGGCCAAGGCCGGTGCCACCAAAAACATTCAGCCGCCCCTTCCCCGCCCAGCCGTAAGTCCAGCAGAACGCGCCGAACGCGCGGCGCGCGCTTTCCGCCCCATCATCGTTCTCGATCCGGGCCACGGCGGACACGACTCCGGCGCTGAAAAACTCGGCGTCGTCGAAAAGAACGTCGTGCTCCAATTCGGTCTTGTTCTGCGCGATCTGCTGGAAAAATCCGGCCGCTACAAAGTCATGATGACTCGCGACGACGACACGTTCGTGCCGCTCGACAAACGCACGGCCTACGCTGAGCACCACAAGGCAAGCCTCTTTATCGCAATCCACGCGGACTATGCGGGCGGACGTTCGAGCGCGCGCGGCGCAACGATTTATACCCTGCGCGACCGCGTCGCCAAAAACCTTGAGCGCTCGGCTCAAGGCAGCGTCGCCGATAACGTGCTGTCGCCGGATGAAATCAATACGGTCAAGGAAGTCAGTTCCGACGTCGGTGCCGTCAAAAGCATCCTCGCGGATCTCGCTGGCCGAGACGTTGCACGCACGCACGACCGCACAGGAATGTTCGCCAAAGCCGTGATCGAGAACATGGGCGAGAGCACGCCGATGCGCAACGACCCCGACCAACAGGCAGCGTTCCGGGTCCTGAAGACGGCGCAGTTCCCGTCCGTACTGATCGAACTCGCTTACGTTACGAACAAAGCCGATGCAGCCAATCTCAAGTCAGACGAATGGCGCGAGAAGGTTGCCCAGTCGATCGCCGATGCAATCGACAACTATTTCTCGCACGACATCGCCCGCCTGCCGATGTGATAGACCGCACGCGTGGCCCATCGAAACGCATGACATCCCAAAATAAAAAGGCCGGCTCGAAAGCCAGCCTTAGAATTTCTGCGTGGCCGGGAGTTGTCGCACTCGACCCGGCATGCCTCAGTTAAGTTCTACTTGGGGGATGTTTGATGTGTTGACGCCAGAGCAGAAACAACCAACGCTGACCGTGCGGCGGATCTTGGCGAGCGAACGCTTCGCCGCAGCGGGACAAACCGTTTGAACGGTGACAGCGCTTCTGCATGAGGCACTCCATCTTCAAAATATCCGCACCCGCGCCCCTGAGAGCGCGGCCTTCTCGGCCGGTGCAACGCACGCGAACGCTCAGCACACGGGCTCGCTGAGTGGCGCGCTAACGTCTGAAGTTCGGCAGTGAAGTAGCGGGAAGGGTTGGACAGGTTCGTGAAGGTGTCGGGCACAAACTCAGACGACGCTCCCTCGGGCAGCCCAGTCCATTGCTGCCACGCGCCGTTTGAAGTCATCAGCCGGTCCGGTCGGATCCGGCTCAGAGAAGAGAAGGGCATAGACCCAAGGTTCTCGCTCTGACGCTCGCACTGCGTTGCAGAGGTTAAGCTCCGCAACCCTTCACCTCTTCAAGGTAAGCGATTCGTGTGACGTTTCGTAAGATCAGCAACATGGCTGTCAGGCACGATTAGGCGAACGCGTGGCCCGTCTGCCGTAATGACCAGCGGAGACAGATCCGCAACGTCTCCATCGATCTCGATCGGCACAGGCCAGCGATGCCCGACGGCGGCTTTACGTACGGGCAACACGGAAACGCCTTTGGGGCAGGTCTCGCCGGATGCCAGCCGCCCCAGCGCCAAAGCAATGGCGTGTCGCGAAAGCGCAAACCGGCTTTGCGCTTCAAACACCACCGCCACCATGCTCTCCTCCCCGACAACCGTCTCGCGCGTCAGCACCAAAGATCCGCCATAGCGGCTAGCCAGCGTGATGATGACCCAACTCGCTTCGAACAGGCGCCCATCAATGTCGACGTCAAACACAACCGGCCCTTCGGCCAATGTCTTGAGCACCGGCACCGCATAAGCGGCGCGGCCGAGGACGCGCTTGGCACGGTAGTTGAGGCGCGAGACGATGCGCGCATCGAAGCCCGCGCCCGCCATCAGAAAAAACGGCTTCCCGTTCGCAAGCCCGCTACCAACGTCGATAACCTTGCCTGAGAGCAGCGTTCGGGTGACAACCCCAACGCGCCGCGAAAGCCCCAGTTCGTGCGCCAGCACGTTGCCGGTTCCAAGCGGTACGAACCCGACCGGCAGATCAGTTCCCGCTGCACCCGTTGCCACCGCGCGGAACGTGCCGTCGCCGCCTGCCGCGATCACCGCGTCGGGAGCGTCTGCCGCCTTCGCCAGCTCTGCCACCCGCTCACTGGCCTCCTCAGCGCTCCGGGAAGGCACCTGAAAGACCTCGCAACCCTCCGCCCTTAGACGCGCCAACACGCCGTCCAGCAGCCGGGGAAGCGCATGCCCTGCACGGGCGTTGAAAATCAGGGCAAAGCGTCGGCGCATCGATTTCTGCAAAAAGCTGTGGCGGCACCGGATGATGCCGCCACGCTTTATAGAGCAATGCTGTTAGCAGTCGCGGCCGAAAACGCTGTCAGCCACGGAGCCGCATTAGGTGGCTGCGCCAGCCGGCGCCTCAGCGCGCCGAGCCGTTGACGTTACCGCCTTCTGCACCTTCTCGAACGCACGAACTTCGATCTGCCGGATACGCTCCCGGCTCACTCCGAACTCTTCGGAAAGCTGCTCGAGCGTCGAAGGATCTTCCGACAGCCGCCGTGCTTCGAACACACGCCGCTCGCGATCGTTCAGAACGGACATAGCCGAAGAGAGGTACGATCTCCGCCGTGTCAGTTCCTCATCCTCTACGAGACGGTCTTCCTGCGTCGGCGTATCGTCGACCAGCCAATCCTGCCACTCACCGGATTCCGACTCTGCACGGATCGGCGCGTTGAGAGACGCGTCACCGCCAAGCCGCCGGTTCATGTTGACGACATCATCTTCCGGCACGCCGAGCTTGGTCGCGATCGCCTTGATCTGATCGGGCCGCAGATCGCCGTCATCCAGCGCCTGCAGCTGGCTCTTCGCGCGCCGCAAGTTGAAGAACAGTTTCTTCTGCGCCGCCGTCGTGCCCATCTTCACAAGGCTCCACGAGCGCAAAATGTACTCTTGAATGGAGGCACGGATCCACCACATCGCATATGTGGCGAGACGGAATCCCCGTTCGGGATCGAAGCGTTTCACCGCCTGCATCAGCCCGACGTTGCCCTCGGAGATAACTTCACCGATCGGCAAACCGTAACCGCGATAACCCATGGCGATACGCGCCACGAGGCGGAGGTGTGACGTGATGAGCTTCTCGGCGGCGTCTGAATCCTCATGCTGCTGCCAGCGTTTTGCGAGCATGTACTCTTCGTCGGGCGCGAGCATGGGAAACTTGCGGATCTCCTCGAGATACCGCGTGAGGCCGAGTGAACCTCCGGCCAGAGTAGGAAGACCTTTTGCTGCCATGAGCCCTCTGAGACGAACCTTGACCCGTTAGGACGGTTCGGTTCGCCACTCCCTTTGCTGTGGCGGGAGTCTATATTCGCGCCCCGTACGCCACACGTTACATAGTGGTAAAATCCGGCATTGCACGCTCCGTTCCCTCACGTTGAATTGAGAAGAGGTGTGCTAGGTATTAACGCGTTCGCCCTAGGTCTTCCGTCGCGATGGACGCGTTTTTCCGCCCGGTGAAACGCGCGGTTTTTCGGGCTCCAGAGACGCACGTAGTTCCTCGAGGTCCTTCGGCAACGGACTGATGAAACTCAGTTTTTCGCCAGTCACAGGATGCTCGAACGCTAAGCCTTCGGCGTGAAGTGCCTGTCGCGAAAGGCGCGTCACCAGGTCACGCGACCTGTCAGTCAGGGAAGCCGTCCGCGTCTTGAAACCGGCCCCGTAGACCTGATCGCCTAGAACTGGATGGCCGATATGCGATAGATGCACGCGGATTTGATGCGTACGCCCCGTTTCCAGTTGTAGCCGAAGCAGCGAAACGTCTCCCGTCTCGCGCTCGCCCGTGTAAACGTCGACCACCTCGTAATGCGTCTTCGCGAATCGGCCCGCCTCAGCACCGCGCGCCACAGCAATCTTGGTGCGATTTGCGCCGCTACGCTGCAGCCGCGCTTCGATCGAGCCTTTGCGCAAATCCATCCGCCCCCAAACGAAAGCCAGATAGCTTCGCTCGAGCCGTCCATCCAGGCCGTGGCTCTTGAACTGATCGGCAAGGCTTTGATGCGCGGCATCCGTCTTGGCGACGACCAACAGACCGGACGTGTCCTTGTCGAGTCGGTGCACGATCCCCGGACGCTTCACCCCGCCAATGCCGGATAGACTGTCGCCGCAATGTGCAACGAGCGCATTCACCAGCGTGCCGGACGCATGCCCTGCGGCCGGATGCACGACCAGCCCGGCAGGCTTGTCGATGACGATCAGGTCATCGTCCTCGTAGACAACCGCAAGCGGAATGTCCTCTCCTGCAACGTCCGTAGGCTCGGCGTCGGGCACGGTCAGCCGATACGTTATGCCCGGTTTGACCGGGGTGCGCGCCTCCCCTATCGTCCCGCCGCCGCTCACCCGGCCCTCCCGGATGAGTGCCTGAATCCGGGCACGGCTCACATTGCCTATCTTTTCGGCCAGCCAACGATCGATCCGCTGGCCGGCGTCATCCGGACCAGCAGTCAATTCGATCGAGCCTGAGAGTTTCGCTGCGGTCGTCACGATCACGCGATCAATAGAAAGAATTCGATTTCGATGACCCAAGGCAAACCCCAGCCATCCACGCCCGACTTGATGCGCGAACAGCGCGTACAGCGCAACCTGAAGATCGTCGTCATCTTATTGGGCATGCTGATCTTGCTGGGTCTAGGTGCCGTCATCGCGAAAGTCACCGGCCTCGCCACGGGACGGTTCGGCCAATCCGCACGGCCCGGCGTCACTACCACCATCCCAGCGTCGTCCGCGGCCGCATTCAACCTCGAAATCCCGCCGGGAGCCAAGGTTGTATCGATCTCGATTTCGGGCAGCCGCCTCGCCGTCTATTACGAAGGCGGCGGCGAACCAGGCATAGCTGTGATTGACATCGAAACAGGCCAGCGGGTCGTCGACGTAAAGCCAATCGGCGCGCTGCCCCACAACTAGGCCCGGCGATCCCTCCGCCTCGACCGAAACTCGCTCGCGGATCGCAACTTTTGCCTCAGGTGCAGAGCCTCATCTATCTTCGGGGTTGATCCGCAACGGGCAACCCTTTACACGTCGCATCTTGCGCCGGCCCCGTTCGTCTAGTGGCCTAGGACACCCGCCTCTCACGTGGGCAACAGGGGTTCGAGTCCCCTACGGGGCGCCAATATTCCTCTTACTCTGTTTTTGATGACGGGGCGGTCGGACTTCAGGTTCGGACCGCGAAGGCCCGTTGGATAGCGACGCTCCTCAACATACCCTCAACTCCTCAGCCTATGATAGCGCGCCAACTCACGCCGCAGAAGTACTTCAATGAGTGAAGTCAGTTGCGCGCGCCGATCCGCAAATCGAAATCAAGCGCAACGACAAACGCACGCCGCGTACTGCGCAATTTGTTCAAATACACATCATTTCTTCTTCTTCGTCCGCACCGAATAAATCGACTAAAGTCTTATACTGCGAAGGTTCATTTACGTCTGAGAAACCGACTTCAGAGCCGTGTTATTAATAGATGCGACATTACACTGTTCGGACTAGTCAAGTGATCGCGATACGTGGTTGGCTTCGGCGGACGGCCGAAAAGAGAAATCGTCAAAGTATTTCGAGCAGATCGCCGCTGAATGCGAATACAGGGGAATTCCGGAAAAAGCTGATCTGAGCTCGGTCAAAAGGGACAGGGCAGGATATGAGAGAGTTCCACACCGACCCGTCGGCCCGCTCATCGATCAACGTAGGGCGCCGGTGGCTTAAAGCGCAAAGGGCATTGGACTGGCCGTCTACCGGGCTGCCCGAACTCGATGATTGGGATCAGGCTATCGCCATAGTTGCGCGATTGGTTGCCTGCTCCTCTGCTCCAATGGCGCTGATGATCGGGTCAAACGGCATTCTGTTCGCCAACGAAGCCGCCGAACGCCGACTGTTCACCGAAACAACCGAAGCCATCAACGGACGCTCGGTGTTCGACGTCCTCCCGCGAAACGCTGCTTTCTTTAAATCCGTCCTGACGCAGGCTCAGACAGGTAAATCCCTGAGCTTTCGAGAGCAGGCACTGTGCCCAACATCCGGCGACCTCAAAAGCGCCAGTTGGTTCAATCTCGATTTTATTCCAGTCACCGATACAGACGGAAACATTGCCGGCGTCCTGGGCATGGCAAACGATATTACCCCATTCGTAAATCGCATCGACAGCCTCAGCGATTCCGAGCAACGCCTGCGTCACGCACTCGATGGCTCCGGCATGGTCGGCATATGGACCCTCGACGTTGCAACGGGCATCAGCACCGCCGATGCAAATGTCGCGCGCATATATGGTTTGGCGGAAAAGACCTGCGAAGAGGGCATAAATGACAGCCTCTTTTTCAAGGCAATCCATCCTGACGATCGCGAACGGGTAAGAACGTCGCTTGCCGAAGCAATCGCTTCAGGCACACCCTATCGCAGCCGATATAGGATCATAGACAAAAACAAAAACGTCCGCTGGGTGATTGTATCGGCAAAGCCCATTCAAAATGACAACGGCGGCATCGCCCGCCCTGCTGGGCGTAGTCGTCGAAGTGACTGACCAAATGAATACCGTCTCTGCACTCGCCGAGAGCCGGTTTCAATTCCAAACCCTCACAGAAACGCTGCCGCAAATCGTCTGGAGTTGTGACGTGAAGGCCGGCACGACTACTTCTCCGCACGTTGGAGCGAGTTCACTGGAATTGAGCCTGCGGACATCACCGAGGACACGTGGAAATTCCTCGTTTATCCGGAACATCAGGCCATGGTCGCTTCAGTCTGGACGAAGGCTTTGCGCACCGGAGAGGCCTACGACATCGATTATCGCTTCCGTCACCGTTCCGGCGAGTTTCGTTGGCTGAGAGTAATGGCGCTTCCTATCCATGACGATGAAGGACGGATCATTCGATGGTTCGGCACAAGCACAGACGTGCACGATAGCTACATCGTGACCGAAGAAAGAGAACGCCTCGCGCAGGAGCTAGAACGCATTGCCACAGAGGATCAATTGACCGCGCATACACGCGGCGCGCCTTCATTGAACGGGCAATTGCTCGACTGGACCAGGATCGCCGTCCGAAAAAGACGACAAGCCTTCTGATGCTGGATATCGATCATTTCAAATCGATCAACGACAACTACGGGCATCCAGCCGGTGACAAAGTGTTGGCCGCAGCCGCGCGACGCATCAAGACCGCGGTTAGGGAACGCGATTTTGTTGGCCGGCTTGGAGGTGAAGAGTTTGCGGTGTTCTTGCCCCAATGCTCTCGGCGACAAGCGATCGAGATCGCTGAGCGAATCCGATCTTCGATCGAAGAAAATCCCATATTGCTCGACGATGGACGCCGAATTTCTATCACCATAAGCATCGGCGCAACGTCCGATTCCGCCTCCAGAACCTCTCTTGAGCAACTTCTATCGTCTGCCGATCAGGCTCTATACGGCGCAAAGTCCGAGGGTCGAAATCGCGTTCTCTTTTCCGCACCTGCGTTGGTGGAGTAAGCGACGCTTCGATACTTCGGAAGCGACCGAGACTATCTCAATCAGACTGCAACACCGGCAATAGTGAAACGAAATTTGATCGCGGTATCGCACGCTGATCTCTGCTCACCGCCCCTGCGGAATACCCCGCTATTAAGCGCTGGCAATCGGCGCAACACGGTCTAATTCCGCAGCAGTGATAAAGCAGCGAGTATTTCTCGAACCAAATCTCGCCATTCTCATCGCGTGAGGTGCTCTGAGAACCCTTCGCATGTAATGCCCATTCCAATTGGGGGCGCGAAAGTCGAGTCACGCAAGACGTGCCACAGCCGGACCAAGCATCAACAGTGTTGCCGGTGCCAAACAGCTTCTTCCACCCCATGAAACGACGCGGCGAGAAGCATGATGGCTGCAATGATTTTCGAGCTCAGCATCGCACTGCTTTGGCCCGCAGTATTGTTCGCGGCCGTCTGGGCGATCGCCGCATATGCCCTATCTGAAAAAGATCAAATCTCGAAGGTCGTCGAAACGCTGACTCAGAGGATTGGAAGCGTTGAAACAGATCCTTCAGATGTATCGAAAGTAAAGGCTAAGCGATGAAACCGACGCTTTCGCCAATCCCATCCGCCGCGATGAGAACCGCCATTTCCCTGATGCTCGCTGCAGAATTATTGGCAGCGTGGGCGCCAACAGCACACGCCACGCGTTTCGAGTTCGACAAGCGGCGCACCGAAGTCCGCTTTATCTACACGATGGCCCTTTCGAAACAGCGCGGCCGCTTCACCAAAGTCAGCGGCACGCTCGATTACGATGAAGCCGCGCCCCAAAAGAGCAAGATCAATGCCTCGATTGCCACAGCCAGCCTGACCACCGGCGAAGCGATCGTGGACGACAAGCTAAAGGGTGAATCCTTTTTCAACGTAAAGTCATCACCCGTCATCGCCTTCAAAAGCCTCGCCGTGCGCGCCAACTCGCCCACAGCCGCCGATGTATCGGGTGAAATAACTGTCAACGGCATCACTAAGCCGGTCGAACTCAAAGTCAGTCTGGAACCTCATGACGACCCTGCGCTGAAACACGACACCGGTGCTCGCAAATTCCTCGCAACAACGCGCATCCAGCGCAGCGCATTCAAGATGACCGACTATCAGGCAATGGTCGATGACGACATCGATATCGAAATCGATGCAATCGTCCGACCAAAGAAGTGAGCACACGGAGGCACTCACCTCTGATACTTCTGTCTAAAGCCTTCGGCTCCATCTTCCTCGTTAAGATCTCTCAGAACTTGCTGCGAAGCTCCGTGCGGAAGCCGAAGTTATCGTCTCCATGTTCCTGGATTTGATACGTCGCGTCGGCGCGGAACAGCCAAGACCGCGTGATCGGAATCTGATAGCGAACCCCAAATCCATACTGCGCATGCCTTGCGCCGATGCCGTCATTCTCGAACGGCTGGACTGTCGCAACCTCGAATACGAGTTGCTGATCCAGATTGAAAAGATACTGCAAACCAAGCGCGCCACCGAATGTGTTGGACGCCGTATCGTCCAGTTTCGGATACCCGGTTAGCGCGTCAGTCTCAAAGTTGATGCCGACGTTCTTCAGAATACCCGCATTGTTTCCGTCAACCAGCGGCTCGGGCTTTCCGAAGCCGACAAAGAAATTAGCGTAAGGAAGAAGTGTACTCGGCAGCGACGTGATCAGACTGTTTTCTGAGATGATGGCCAGACCGTCGCCGTTCCCTCGCCCATCGTCACCGAAGTTCGCAAACACGCGCGTCGAGTTGGAAATCGTGTTGGCATAGCGCCGAGAATACGCGGCCGTCAGAAAGTGCTGCTCGACACCCTCTTGGATGCCTGTGCCCTGCAGGAAGCCGTAACCCGCTTCGACGTATCCGTTAAAGGCATCGACGAATGCCGTAACGCCGAAGAGATGAGCGTTGTCGTTGTCCACCGTCCCATTCGCCCGCGTGAAGCTCGCATTATCAATGTTATCGAACGCGGCGAAAAAGGTGATGTCGAAGTTTGAAAGCCCCAACGCTGCAGAGTTTTTCGCGGGAAGCGAGACCGCGCCGCCGAGTATCGCGTCGTTCGCCCAAATTCCGTTCTGCAGGAACAGAGGGAAGAGCCCGACGGTAAACGGCAAGTCGAAGCCCGCTTGCTTGCCCGAGAAGCCGGAATAAAGCGAGCCAAAATCACCTTCGAAGAATAAGGTTTGCGGCTCGGCATCAAATTCCGCATTGAATCGCTGATCGCCATCACGGCCGCCAAATTCAAAGCGCGTGAACTTCGCATTTCCATCCTGAAACGGCGTGAAGAAAGCATGGATCCGCTCCGTCGCGGTGATTTTGAAGTCCACGTCGAGATTGAGCCGCGTCGCAACCTGCGCAATGTCCTTCCCGTTGTTCCTATTGTAGGCAATCGCCGTGCGCCAATCGCCATAGACCGCTAAGCCTGGCAGCAGCGGATTCAATTTGCCGAGAACCGTGCTGCTCTCGTCGAATATGCCGGATGTGTACTGCTCGCGACCAACTTCGAGCAGCGGACGCGGCGGCTCAACGGCGCCCTTGCCGCCATAAATATCGAGTTGCTCCTTAGCATCGTATTTCCGCTCATACGTCGGACCAGGCCGGAAAGCCGACTTGGTCGATGTCGTGATTCTCTTTTTGCGCTTAGGTGCTGAAGTCGATTGTGATCCCTTGTCAGATACCTCTTTAGCGCGGGCGTCCTTGTCTGTATCAGCCAGCGCTTTGTCGTTTGCATTCGCGCCAGCCTTCGAACCGACGACATAGGTCTTCGCAATCCAAGTCTCATTCCGGGTGGGATCATTGCCGCTTTTGCCTGTTTCGGTTTCCGCGGCTGAAACGGAGGTCAGCAGGTAACCGCCCGCCATCAGCGCCAGAGCAACTGTCGAAGCCCCCGTAAGGAACCGAAGATCAGCATTCGAATAGCGAGTCACGTAGAAGCTCCAGCGTCATGGCTCCGGCGAGAGTTTTTTCTGCTCAGCTCGCAAGAGTCTTCGGAGATGCTTCGGACCCGCGTTTGGACTGAGTGTCCAAATCCGAAATGCGCTTGTGGTTCAGTGTTAGCCTTTGACGTCAACCTCGACGGCGAAGTCATGGAAGTTCATGATCCGCTCATTCATGGCTTGCTCCATTGCCTTGGTCGCTCCAACGAAGCGCATGAAGTAGATCGGCTCGGCTCGGCTTCGCATGCGAAACGCGAGCTGATATTTGCCCGGCTTCTTGATCAAGCTGGCCGGCACGCGATACGCCGCTTTCTTCTCCGCCAGCGGTGCCAGCGAGTGGTTCTCCATCCGCACCAACGGCGGATGATTGAGAACCGTCGTCGGAATTTGCGGCGGACGAAGTTGCGGCAGCGGATCGATATCGAAATTCACCGGCAAATACATTTCGCGGTCGGTGCCCTTGACGTTCGTCGTCAAGAACTTGGTCTGGAAATGCATGAGCTGCTGATCTGTATCGATGCGCCCGGCAGCAACATCCAGACTGTGCAAATCGGCCATGTCGCCATTGCTGTCGACATATCCCGACTCCCAAATGTTATGCCCATCCGGATCGACGAGCGCGACGTTCACCCAAAGCTGCGGCTGCGCACCTAGCGAACCAGACGGCAGATTGTGCCCCGGATTGACGTTCTTAATCTTGTAAGTGAACGCCAGATCCGTGCCGACACTTGGCGTGCCCTCGATGTATGGCCCATCAACCTTGCTCGAATTCTCCATGACCTTCTTTCGAAGTTTGTCACGTTCATCGAGCTTCGCGATGTTCTCGCCAATGATCTGCCGCGCGTCCTCACGGTCATTCGGATCGGCCCAACGCTTCGGAAATTTGACTTTGATCTTACCGCCCGCAACTTTGTCTTCGAACTGCGCCGTGCCCCAACCCGCGCGCCAATCAAACTTCAACCAGTCCTCGACGCTGGTGGTGAGCGCCTTCGGATTATGCGGAAAGATTCCAGGGTGCGCGATCGAATAACCCGGACCGATAAAGCGGTGATTGGCGTGCCGTCGCCCAGGATTGATCTCCTTACCCCCGACGATTGCTGACGGTGCTTTCGCATACCCATCAGGCTTTCCCGGCGCCTTGCCCATGTGGCAGTCCTGGCAGCTAACGCCTGCTTTGCGAGCCGGGCTATCGCGATACTGATCCCAAACGATCTCAAGCTTGATCCCAAGATTCACCGCCACCTGATGGCAACTGACGCAGAACTCGGACTTCGTGATCTGATCGTTCTTGATCATCCCTTTGTGAATGTCATTGCCGCGACCGTTGGCGCTCGTTTTAACGGAATAGGTCTCCTTATTGGCGCGCACATTCTTGATCGCGCTCTTCTCTCCACTTCCGTAAACCGGTTCGTAGATCTTGCCCGGCTCGACGCGACGCTCGCCGTTGACCTTGCCATATTGCTCCTTGACCCTGTGGCATGTGATGCACGTCACGCCTTCGCGCGAAATCTGGCTACGTTGCCATAGCGGCGTTTCGCGCTTTTCGCCAAGCTGCGTGCCAACCTGTTGGTGACAGCGAACACAGAACGTGCCGACCGTCCCCTGAGTCATTGAGGTGAACTTCTGCTCAAATTTGTGGAACATCGGCGAGATCGACGCATAGGCATGCTGCGACGACGACCACTCATCATAGATCTGCTTATGACACTCGCCGCATTGGGCAGCCGTCGGATAGAGCGATAACGCTTCATCGCTGACAGAGATACCAGCTTCGTCTTTACCGGCAGCCGCTGACGCATCGGGTTGTCCCGTATGCGTAATAATCAGCTGGCGCTGTATTTCGGATTGATCGACCGCCCCGGGTCCGGCGATAGCATCCTGACGAAGCGAGGGTGCACAGATCGAGCCCACGCCCACGACCGCGCAAGAGACAATCGCAAAATTGAATAATCGCTTCATTGCCTTATCCCTGTAATCAATACATGTCAGGGCGGCATATCAATCCAGGTATCGAGGCCAAGAACGAAGATAAACGGCCATACAAACGATTGATGCCTGATCATTTAAAGATATTCGAAAATGGGCCGCGATATGGCCGACCTTTCGGCAAAACCGGAATAAATACCGAGCTCACATCTTGAAATAAAACGAAATGACGACTCTGCCAGAAGATCCAACAAAAATCCGCCGAGCCATGCTTGGGCGCGCCACAAAACCTTGTATTATCGAGGCAATTCGTGAAATCAAAAAGCGCGTTTCGAACAATATATATCTATTGCTCATAAGCCTAATTCCATTTTCCTTTTAATTCGTCACGCCATCCGTCGATCTCAACAAATTCAATTTAGCATTTCTGCATTTTCAAAAAACTCTTCAAAGAACCACTATCTGACCATGATGCCGGATTAGCGAGAAAAATGCCTTTCGCCCGAGTTCCAATTCCGGCGAAAACTCCCGTCGCTCCATAGGAGCGTCACTCGATATCTTTGTAGGATTGCGTAATGTCGAGACATCACCAAGTCACTGTAAATGCGAGCAGCTTTCAAACCCGGCATGGCGAGTTACTGCTCGACGTCGCTTTGAACAACGGCGTAGACCTGCCCTACAGCTGCCGCGCCGGACACTGCGGCACGTGCTGCGTACGCCTCGTATCTGGCAAAGTGCAGGGCGGAAAAGGCGTCGAGTCCGGAATCGTACACGCTTGCCAGTGCCGAATCCTCAGCGACGTGGTGATAGAGACGCGTCAGCAATCCGACGTGCGTACGATTGAAGGCGTACTGAGTTCACTGTTGCCGCTATCGCCGGACGTAATGGAAGTCGGCATCACGACAGACTGCACACTCCCCTTTCACGCCGGACAGTACGCCCAGATAACTTTTCACGGCTTTCCGAGCCGCCCGTTCAGCTTTACCCATCCCCTTCGTGGCAATTCGAAAAGTCGTTCTATTTGGCTTCATGTCCGGCGGATGGAGAGCGGACGCGTCACGTCATCTCTTGGCAAAGACATCAAGGTTGGTCATCGAGTGAAAGTTGCCGGGCCTTATGGCTCGGCGCACTTCCGGCCCAATCTCGACGGCCGGATGATCCTCGTCGCCACCAATACCGGGTTCGCGCCGATCTGGTCTATCGCCGTCGCGGCACTTCGCGAAAATCCCGAACGCCGAATGATGATCATCGCGGGCGGCCGCACGATCGAGTCGCTTTATATGGCTCCGGCACTTGCACAGCTCGCGCGCTTTCCGAATGTCATGGTCGCGCCGATCTGCAGCACACCTCAAAGCTTGACCAACGTCGTGATGCAGGGTCGGCCGACGGAATATCTGCCGCGATTGCTTCCAACCGACGTCCTCTATGCCTGCGGCGCACCCGGAATGGTCGATGCGATCAAGGAGATCGCCGAACGCATCGGCGCGGTTTGCTACGCCGATCCCTTCCTGCCGAACTCCGCCGACCCAGTACAACGAGGTGCGCTCGCGCGCGCCGCGCGACGGCTCACGGAGCCTGCAAGTCAGCCGAGACGCCGACGCATTGATGATTACACGCGCATGCACAGCAACGACCTGATACTGCCGCATACGCTTGCCGATGCAGGATACGATCGTTGAGCGGAGCGCGACTGGTCGCCGTGGGCACGAATAGAACAATCCGACATCTCGGTTCTCGCAACACCCGACTGCGGTCGCTCGCGACGAAACTTTCAGGAGTGCTGATGATTTTCGGCTTTGCCGCTTACAGCGCCGCTGCATCTGATCCGACCAAGACGGTCGGCCCGAACGTCTGTGCCGAATGTCACAAGCAGGAAGTTGCGGCTTGGAAGGGCTCGCATCACTTCAGCACGTTCCGCAACATGCCGCGCGATCTCGAAGCGAGCCAGATTGCGAAACGAATGGGCGTACGGCGCATCAAGTCAGAAAGCTTATGCCGTGATTGCCATTTCACTGTGCAGCAGAAGACGACTGAACAAGAAGCAATCGCAGGCATCTCATGCGAGTCATGTCACAGCCCTGCGAAAGATTGGATCAAAGTCCACAGCAGTTACAGCGGCAAAACAGCGAAGACAGAAAGTAAGACGGAGGCACAAGAGCGTTGGAAGCAGGCCGACTCCAAAGGAATGATCCGGCCTCGCGCAATCTATCAGCTTGCAAAGAACTGTTATGGTTGCCACGTCGTGCCGCGCGAGGACCTTGTGAACAAAGGCGGCCATCATGCCGGCAGCGCGTTTGAGCTCGTGTCCTGGTCACAAGGCGAAGTTCGGCACAACACTTGGCACTCCAAGGGCAAAGAGAATGTGCCGGCAAACGCAGCGCGCAAGCGCATGCTTTATCTCGTAGGTCTCGGCGTCGAACTCGAAACCGCATTGCGCGCGCTCAGCAAAGCGACTGAACGAAAGCCCTATGCATTCGAAATGGCGTCACGCGTCGACCGGGCGCGCAAGCTGCTCGCGGCGGCAGCGAAAGCCGCCCCGAATGTCCCGGAAATTTCGAAGATCGTCGAATTTTCTCATTCCGCTGGATTGAAGCTGAACAATGAAAGTCGCCTGACGGCTGCAGCAGATGGCATCTCCAAACTCCTCGAGCGCATCACCGAGACATACGACGGCAGCACAATGTCCGGTTTGGACAGCTTCATTCCCAGACCGGACAAATTCAAAGGCGCCGCAAGAACCGCCGCCGACGTAAGCGCACCCCATTGAACATAGTCGAGGGGCAAGCAGCATGGGCCTGACGGGGAAACAAATGCCGCGATGGGTGGCGTCAAGAAGCAACCACTCGCCGCGCGGGCCAATCGCGAAATCTCAGCGCGCTTTGGGCTATTTCGTAAGCCGAAGTCTACTCGCGCTTTCGATTGCGACGATATCCGTCGGTCTGTTCTGGCTCGTCTGGATCTACGGCAACGGGCTTCGCGACCCGCGCTACTTCGACGGCTGGGTACTGGCCGGCGGCATGAGCCTCCAAGTCTGCTTTCACATCGCTATCAAAACGGAAAGTCTGTCACCCAAATCCGCAAGGCGCTGGCAAAAATTCCATATCTTCCTCGGCTATTTGCTCATCGCCGCATTTCTCTCGCACACTGATTTTTCACTCCCGGACAGCGGCTTCGAATGGATGCTATGGGCCGCCCTCGTGTTGGTGACGCTGAGTGGAATCTTCGGCACCTATCTCGCTTGGTGGCTTCACGCGAAGGGCGAAATTCCGGACCGCGTCACCTTTGATCGCATCCCAGAATTGCGTGCCGATCTCGCACGCGACATCCAAATGACCGTAGCGCAAATCGACCAGGACGAACCCGCGCTTCCTTTGCCCACGCCACCCCACGACGCCTGGATCGCGGACCTCTACACCACACACTTGCAAGACTTCTTTGAAGGTCCGCGCAACGCCACTGCGCACCTCATCGGATCCCAGCACCACCTTAAAAAACTGACCCACGAGATCGATAACCTATCGCGGTACGTCGATGCGCGAGGCCAAGAGAAGCTGGCCGCGATCAAGAGTCTCGTCATCGATAAGGACAAGTTGGATTTCGCGCGTGTCTATCTTGGCCTCACCAAAGGCTGGCTGTTCATACACGTTCCGATCACATATTCGCTCGTCGTTATGACGATACTGCATGTCCTCGTCGTCTATGCCTTTTCGTCGGGGGCGTGGTGATGCAGCGACCGTTGTGGAGCAGAGCTTTCCGTCTCCTGAAGCGGGATGCGCCAGCCAAGCCGCAATCGCTGCGCGATCGGATTGCAAAATATACGGCACTGGGAACCCTCGCTTTCGCAAGCCTGGCCTTCATTCTCTCAAACGGCACGCAGCTTCTCATGCCCGGTCCGCTGACGAGCGCCCATAGCAGCATCAAAAATTGCTACGGCTGCCACGCGCAGAGCGGCAACGGAAAGGTGAGCTGGATTCAAGGTCTCATTCCTGGGGAACCACACGCCGATAGCAAGGCCTGCCTCACCTGTCACAACATGCCGGAGACGGCATTCAATCCCCACGGAGCTTCTGTCGATGTGCTGAAGCAAAGCACTGCGCGACTGATGAAAGTTGTATCGAACGTGCCGGCATCCGCGCGCGCTCAAAGCATCGCGTTTCCAACCAATGAAATGGTGTCACACGGGCTTTCCTGCGCGACGTGTCACCAGGAGCACCAAGGCGCCAATTTCAAGCTGAATAAAATCTCGAATGAGCAATGCCGCTCGTGCCACGTCGTGAAGTTCGACAGCTTCGATGGCCAGCATCCAAAGTTCGATGGATATCCGTTTAAAAGACGCACACGCATCGTCTACGACCACGCGGAGCATTTCAATAAACACTATCCCGAAGTCGCGAAGAAGGATCGCGCGAACCTCATCCCCGCCACATGCTCGACATGCCACAACAGCCGCGACGACAGACGCATCATGGCGGTCGCACCGTTCGAAAAAACCTGTGCGGCGTGCCATCTCGACCAGATCACCGGGAAAGAACGAGCGACCGGCCCGAAAGGTATCGCATTTCTCTCGCTACCCGGCATCGACATGCAATCGCTGAAAGACAAGAAAGCTTCGATCGGCGAGTGGCCGAGCACGTCAGAAGCCGAGCTCACGCCCTTCATGCAGATTATGATCGGCCGCACCGCGCGTGGCAGAGCAATTCTCAAAACGACCGGCAGCTTAAACCTTCAGGATCTTTCGCGCGCGAAAGACAGCCAGATCGCAGCGGTGACAAATCTCGTTTGGGAAATCAAATCTCTTTTCAATTCTCTGATCCTCGGAAAAGGTTCAGACGTTCTGGCCGATCTCAATATTTCTGGCGGCGCAAAACTCAGCACGGATCTCGTAACCGCACTCACCGCGAGCATCCCACGCGACGTGCTCGTCAGCGCACAACAACAGTGGCTGCCAAATCTCCCAACCGAGATGGCCAATCTGCGTGTCACGGGCGATCAAAAAGACAGCAGTTGGATCGCAATGGCACCGCAAGCCACACCGGCCGTTGCAGTTTCTGAGGACGCACCCGAGAAAAGCAACACGGCGAATAACGAACCCGGCGCTCATGATGAAACATCGCCAGCGGACACTAGTGATGAGGCTGGATCTCAAAAGGCTGCGAATAAAGCAAACAAACTGGATACCCCGCCATGTGCAATCCGCATCCTCGGCCAGTGCCTGGTAGCGGGCAAAACGGAAACCGCGAGCAGCAAGCACGACACAGATAAAGATACGTCTTCTGCCGCAAAGCGACCTCCGGCAATGAGAGCTGGTCTCAAGAGCGTGGCTCCAGCAGTCGACACCGAAAGCGACGCTGAAAATCCAGTGATGTCGAACAGCAAGGCAAAGCCGACGCAGATAGCCGACAATCAGACTCCGGCGAAATCAGCCGACCAGTCGGACGATCTGCTCTACCCGAACGAAAGCGAGCGCCGCGAAATCAAGGCACTCAACAAAGGCATCAAGAAACCAGCAGAGCCGGATCTATCTGTACCGGGAGCAAAGTCTTTCGCAGACACGGCAGCCAACACCCAGACGCAGGCTACACCGATTATCAGCATCGACAGTGGCGTCGATCCTGAAAGCTGGGCCCAATATGGCGGTTGGTATCGGCAGGACTATGCGATTTTCTACCGGCCGACCGGACATAAAGACAGGTTCATCTACTCGTGGCTTTTCATAACCGGCCCCCAAGCCCCGAAGGGTAATGCGAGTCCGGCGGCAGCCGTTTTTGAGTCACTCATCGGCAAAGACGCGCAAGGCTCTTGCACGAAATGCCATAGCGTTGACGACATTCAAACCAAGGGACGCCTCGTCAATTTCGCTCAATCATCGGCCGAGACAAAACGCGGAAGGTTCACGACGTTCGCGCACCAACCGCACTTCAGCATGACTGAAAATCGCGGCTGCATGACCTGCCACGACCTGGAGAAAGACCGCTCCTATCTGAAGAGCTACGAGCAGGGCAACCCGCACGTTTTTGCATCGAACTTCGGCGGAGTGAAAAAGGAACTCTGCCAGACCTGTCACCAGAGCAACATGACTCGGCAAGATTGCCTCACCTGCCACAAGTATCATGTGAACGGTGTGACCTCACCAATCATGAGCACCAGGATCCCGACGCCTTAGGCAAGTCCGTCAAACTATTTCGCAGGAGATTGGACATGACGCAGCTTTACGTATCGGTCGTAACCGGAACCGCTGCCACGTTGATGGCGATCACGCTGCTGTCGTTGCGCCTCAACATTGATGGACACCGGCCGGTCTTGGCACTTGTGAGACGGTGGGTTGCGACCGGCGCCCGCACGTCTGGTCTCGTATTGGTTCTGATATCTGCGATTGCCGTTTACAGCTTCGCGCGAATTCCGATGGCCGAATTGAGTGAACTCGCTGATACCATCAGCGCGTCGACTCCGATTGCGGAAAGCACCGCAAATGACGTGGACGAAAATTCGGATCAAGCCGCGTTGGATGCTCTGCGCGCATTCACGAAGAAGATCGATCCAAACGCCCATTCCGCAGCGCCGATGTCGACCGCGTCGAACGCCGCCAGCCTGCCTGACGTCAATACGATGATTGCAATGCTTGTCGCACGCCTCGAAAAAGAGCCCGGCGACGTGAAGGGTTGGAAGATGCTCGGCTGGTCATACCTCAATACTGAGCAAGCGGCGGATGCTGAGAAGGCCTACGAGACGGCGCGCAAGATCGATCCGAACGACGTCGAAGCTCAGAAAGGACTTGAGGCAGCAAAAGCAGCGCAGACTGCGAGTGAAACGCCGCTTTCAAATCCCGGCAACATGGCAGCCGAGGAAAACACGGATGCCCAGCGCGACGACATGATCCGCGGAATGGTCGACCGATTGGCCAAGCGGCTTGAAGCGTCTCCGAACGATGAGGACGGCTGGGTGCGTCTGATGCAATCGCGCATGACGCTCGGCGACAAGACAGCAGCAAAAGCTGCATTGGCCAAAGCACTGGAAGCATTCGCCGGTGATCCCGCCGCGAAAGAGCGCGTGAACTCAGCGGCCCGCGAACTCCACGTCGGCGCTGACTAGAAGACGCGTTTCGAACAACGCAATACACCTGATAATGCTCGCGTTTTTCCCTTCAGCTTAGCGGCATCCATAGCCGAGGAGGTGCACGCCCTTGACATTTTTAGCCCGAATGCTTCTATAGAACAAAATAGGAACATTTGGCATGCATCCAGATACCATTCCAGCTCTGCGGGAGCTCCTGGAACGCGAGCGCCCCTCGGGAAATCCAGTAGATCGCATCCCCTTCGGTATCAGCCGGATCGACGAGGTGACAGGCGGCGGACTTGCCCGGCAAGGCGTCCACGAAGTCTATCCCAGCGCTGCCGTCCACTTCGGTGCCGCGACGGGTTTTGCCGCTCTCCTCGCTTTGAAGGCAGCCGGTGCGAAGCCGATCCTATGGGCCCGCCAACAGTTTCTTGACCGCGAAACGGGCAGCCCCAGCGCCTCGGGATTTGCCGAACTCGGCCTCGACCCTGCCCGCCTCGTTTTCGTTCGCGCACCCAACGGTGAAGGCGTTCTGCGGGCGGGTGAGCAAGCCCTGCGCTGCGCCGCGCTCGGCGCTGTCATCATCGAGCTTTGGGGAGAACCTAAAACACTCGACTTCACTGCGAGCCGACGCTTGTCACTGGCATCCGTGAAATCCAACGTCCCGATCTTCATGCTGCGCGCCGCGGCATCCCCCGGCCAAAGCGCCGCCATAACACGCTGGAGTGTTGAATCCCTACCCTCTCGTCCACTCGAAGCGAACGCGCCGGGGCTTCCTGCTTTCAAGTTGAATTTGCTCCGTCACCGCGGCGGCACGACGGGGCATGAGTGGCGTGTGGAGTGGAACCGTGACCGAAAATGTTTCCAAGACCCGCAAGAAAGCGTCGCGCCGGTATCTAGCTCTGTGGTTTCCCTTCCTCTCAGCCGACCGGCTGCAGCGACGCAGGAATGGCGCCGGGCCGGATGAAGCACAGCGCCCTCTCGTCATCGTCGAGAAAGAGAAGGGCGCGTTGCGGATCTTCGCTGTCGATCGGCACGCAGCGCGGCTGGGCCTGGCACCGGGCCTTGCATTGGCCGACGCGCGTGCCCGTATTCCTCAGCTTACCGTCGCCGACAGAGACGCGAAGGCTGACGCTTGGCTCATCGAACGCCTCGAGCTTCTCTGCGAACGTTATACGCCCACCGTTGCGTTCGATCATCCCAATGGCCTCATCCTTGACGTCACGGGATGCGCGCATCTGTGGAACGGTGAGGCGGGTCTACGAACGGAAATCATAGACTGGCTTGCACGCCAAGGCTTCGAAGCGCGCGCCACCATTGCTGGAACGCCGGACGCATCCCGCGCCCTCGCCCGCTTCAGCCGCACCGCCATCGTGCGCGAAGGAGAGGACGAGCGCGCGGTCTCAAAATTGCCGGTTACCGCGCTCGCAGGCTTGGAACGGGAAACGATTGTTGCACTCACACGCGCTGGACTCAAAACCATCGGCGATGTCGCCGCGCGCCCGCCGCAAGTTCTGGCCGCGCGCTTCGGGCAGTCCTTCATAACGCAACTGCACCGCACGCTCAGCCAGGAAATCGCCCCCCTCGCGCCGCTTCGGCCGGAACCTGTCATCTCCGTCGAGCGCCGGTTTGCAGAGCCCTTGAGCCAAACGGAAGCACTTGAAGCTGTCCTCGCAGACCTCATCGCGGAAGCCGCGCGCGCACTCGAAGCCCGTGATGAAGGCGGCCGCACCTTCGAAGCAAGCTTCTTCCGCAGCGACGGACACGTCCGCAGGTTGACCGTCGAGACCGGACGTCCCTCACGCGAAGCTGCAACGATCCTGAAGCTCTACCGCGAACGACTCGACACGCTGGCCGAGCCGATCGAAGCAGGCTTCGGCTTCGATGTCATTCGTCTGACCATCGCCATCACCGAAAACCTCATCGCTGCACAATCGCCGCTGATGAACGTGATGGAAGACGCACGCATGAGGGAAATGGAAGCGGTTGGCGCTCTCATTGATCGGCTCATCGTCCGTTTCGGTCGCGACCGCGTGCTGCGCTTCGAAACGGAGAACACGCACAACCCTTCGCGCGCGGATCGCCTCGTCCCTGCCGATACGATGTTCGCTAAAGTGAAAGCACAAACCTCCTGGACCTCACCAGAAGCGGGCGAACCTCCATTGCGTCCTCACCATCTGTTCGATCCACCCCAGCCCATCGAAGCGCTTGCGGAAGTTCCGGATGGACCACCGCGCCGATTCCGCTGGCGGCGTATGCTGCATGATGTCGTGCGCGCGGAAGGGCCGGAACGCATCGCACCGGAATGGTGGCGGAAGGCGCACGGCGAGCCGGATCGCGATTATTACCGCGTCGAAGACGCAATGGGCTGCCGCTTCTGGATCTTTCGTCAAGGCTTATACGGAGAGGGTCAGGCTCATCCTCCGTGGTTCATACACGGCCTGTTCGCATGACGGGATATACGGAATTTTCCACGGCAACGAATTTCTCATTCCTGCGCGGAGCCTCAACCGCGCGCGATCTCGTGCTGACGGCTCTGCTGCTCGGTCATCGCGGCATCGGCATTGCCGACCGCAACACGGTTGCTGGCGTCGTGCGCGCCTACACCGCTCTGAGGGACATCAAGGAAGGCACCGTTTCTCTTCCTCCCGAAATCGACCCTGTTTGGCTCAAAGAGCAGACAAAAAAATTCAAACTCGCAACCGGCGCACGCCTGGCCTTCACAGACGATGCGCCAGACATTCTCGCATATCCGAAAAATCGTGACGGCTGGGGAGCGCTAACGCGGCTTCTAACCATCGGCAACAGGCGCGCAAAGAAGGGCGATTGCATCCTGACGATCGAGGATCTCCTCACGCACGCGCATGACCTCGTCTTGATCGTCATGCCCGGCCGGAAGCTTGAGGGACTAGAGCATCTGCTTCCTCGCTTGCGCGATGCCGCCCCCCGCTCCGTCTGGCTCGCCGCCTGCATGCTTCGCCGCGGAGACGACCGCCGCCGCCTCGCGCAACTGAAACAGATCGCGGCACAAGCATCCGTCCCCTTGCTCGCGACGAACGACGTTCTCTACGCCACCCCGGAGCAGCGCGATCTGCAGGACGTCCTAACCTGCATCCGCTCGGGCACAACCATTTTCGAAGCCGGGCGAGTTCTTGAAGCCAACGCCGAACGTCACCTCAAGACGCCTGAAGAAATGGCGCGCCTGTTCCGCGATTGCCCCGAAGCCATCGACGAAACGCAGAATGTTCTTAAACAAATCGGCTTCTCGCTCGATCAACTGAAATACGAATACCCGGACGAACCGGTCCCACCCGGATGGGAGCCGCAATCATGGCTCGAAGAGTTGACGCAACGCTGCGCAATCCAACGCTATCCTGAAGGCGTGCCGAAGAAGGTCGCGGACCTGCTGGAATCCGAACTCAAGCTGATCAAACAACTGGAATACGCCCGCTATTTTCTCACCATTCACGACATCGTCCGCTATGCGGAAAGCCAGAGCATCCTGTGTCAGGGGCGCGGCTCGGCCGCGAACTCCGCCGTTTGCTACGTACTCGGCATCACGGCCGTGGACCCCAGCGCACACGATGTTCTGTTCGCGCGTTTCATCTCGACGGAACGCAAGGAACCGCCCGACATCGACGTCGATTTCGAGCACGAGCGGCGCGAAGAGGTGATCCAGTACATCTACGAGAAATACGGACGCCATCGCGCAGGCATCGCCGCCACCGTCATCAGCTATCGGCCGAGAAGCGCCATTCGCGATGTCGGCAAGGCACTCGGCCTCTCCGAAGATATAACGGCGCGGCTTGCCAATACCCAATGGGGAAGCTGGGGAAGCGACATCAGCAACGCTCAGATCCGCCAAGCGGGATTGGATCCGGAAAATCCGACGTTGCGCCGTGCGGTCGATTTCGCGATCCGGATATTGGGATTTCCGCGCCATCTCTCCCAACACGTCGGCGGTTTTATCCTGGCGCGCAAACGCCTCGATGAAATCGTGCCCGTCTGTAACGCCGCCATGGCGGACCGCACATTCATCGAATGGGACAAGGACGACATCGACGCGCTCGGCCTGATGAAAGTCGACGTGCTGGCGCTTGGCATGTTGACGTGCATCCGCAAATCCTTCGACCTGCTGCGCGAGCATGAGGACATCGACTACGACCTCGCCAGCATCCCGCAGGAACAGAAAGACGTCTACGACATGCTCTGCAAGGGAGACTCGCTTGGCGTCTTCCAGGTCGAGAGCCGGGCACAGATGAACATGCTGCCGCGCCTCAAGCCGAGAGAGTTCTACGATCTCGTCATTCAGGTCGCGATCGTAAGGCCGGGTCCGATCCAGGGAGACATGGTGCATCCATATCTGCGGCGGCGCGCGGGATTGGAGGATGTTAGCTTTCCCGCGCCCCTGCACGGCGACCCAAACGAACTCCGGGACGTATTGCAAAAGACCATGGGCGTGCCCCTGTTTCAGGAACAGGCGATGAAGCTCGCGATGGTCGCCGCCAAATTCAGCGATGAAGAAGCCAACGGGCTGCGCCGCGCCATGGCGACATTCCGCAACGTCGGAACCATTGGCACGTTCGAAAATCTGATGATCAGCCGGATGGTGGAACGCGGGTACGAACCGGATTTCGCACGTCGTTGCTTCGGACAGATCAAGGGCTTCGGCAGCTACGGATTTCCAGAAAGCCACGCCGCATCTTTCGCCAAGCTCGTCTACATTTCCTCTTTCATTAAATGCCGCCACCCGGCCGTCTTCGCCTGCGCGCTTCTCAATGCGCAACCAATGGGCTTCTACGCCCCCGCACAGATCGTACGCGACGCGCGCGAACATGGCGTCGAGGCGCGCGCCGCCGACATCAATGCCAGCCTCTGGGACAACACCCTCGAACGAACAGAGACAGGCGCGCTCGCCCTACGCCTCGGCTTTCGCCAGATCGACGGCTTCGCCGAAAGCGACGCTAAGAAACTCATCGAAGCACGCACGAAGCCGTATGCAAGCGTCGAAGACTTGGCCGTCCGCGCGCGCTTGTTCAGTCGGCCGTTGCGTCTCCTTGCGGATGCGGATGCATTCCGCTCGATCGGCCTCGACCGCCGCGAAGCCATGTGGGCCGTGCGCCGTTTGCCGGATGATGACCCGTTGCCGCTTTTTGCCGCCGCCGATGCGCGTGAGCTTGCGGCGGAGCCAGATGCGCAGCTTCCCACGATGCCTCTCGCGGAACACATCACGACCGATTACCAGACCGTGCGCCTTTCGCTGAAAGGCCATCCGATGGAAATTCTTCGCCCCGTCTTCGCCGCCGAACGGATTGCGACATGCCTTGAGACATCGAACAAACCCGACGGCGCGCCGACGCGCACGGCCGGCGTCGTTCTCGTACGCCAGAGGCCCGGCGCCGGCAATGCGATCTTCCTCACGCTGGAAGATGAAACCGGCATCACAAACGTCGTCCTGTGGGCGCGCCTGTTCGAGCGTTATCGCAAAGAGGTGATGGGCGCACGCCTGATCGTGGTCGAAGGCAAGGTGCAGCGCAGCCAGGAAGGCGTCGTCCATCTCATGGCCAAGCGGGTATTCGATCGAACGAACGAGCTTCGCCGTCTATCGGAAGCTCAGGATATGCTCACCGACCCAAATCAAGTCGACGATACGATCCGCCAGCAGACCATGCGCGCAAGCCACCCGCGTGAGGTTCGCATCCTGCCGAAATCGCGCGATTTTCATTGATTGTCGTGCGCGCCGTCACGTCGATCGGCGGCTCGCGATTATTCCGGAATTCGGATTAACACGCGCGCGCAAGCCACGCTCACAACGCCATGTTTTCGCCCAGAGGAATTGATGCATATGCAGCAGCGGGAGTGTTCGACAATGGAAGCAGAAACAGGATCGGCCCATGCTCGCCTCCGCTTATCGCACATCCAGCGACGAATACGCGTATGACGGCGTCGACATTCATTACGAAAACTATGACCAAGGCTATGGTCAGAACGAATTCGTCTTGGGTGAACGCATATGCGAACCCTTAGGCAATCCGCGCGGCAATACTCTGCTCCGCGTATGCAGTTCGCTTGTCATCGCGCTCATCGGCGGGTGGGCGTTGCTGCACAGCGAAGCAATTTTTCACAAACTCGAGTCCGCCGCCCGCACCGCCGCTGCGATAGCGTCCTCGTCCCGCAATGAAGTTGCAACGGCCGCCCCTCCAACCGTCGCGAGCACGCCCGCGGAACCCGCTCCGCTGTTGCCCGAACTAAAATTATTGGAAATCGCCGCTGCTCCCGGTACGCCGCCGCCAATTGGTGACTCAGCGCCAGCCGATCACGACACAGCCCGCACTCCAATCGACGAGGCTGCCAACGACAATACGTCGAAGCAAACTGCTCAGCCAAAATCCAGCACGATTAAAAGCGACGCGTATACGAACGACGCTTACAAGAGTAACGATCCCGCTCGGTTGCGCGCCGAAGCCGTTGGCCTCAATCCCGATCTCTCGAAATCGCTGCTGGCCCGGCTCTCACCCGCCGACTATCGCAACGCCAACGTCGCTATTCAAACAGCACTGAAAAAAACAGCAGACAACGACACATTCGTTTGGCCGAAAAAACAAAGCGCAAAACTCGCTCGCTTCGAAGTCAGCTTCGTCGCCGGAGCAGCGCCCGATTGCCGACGCTACGTCGTGACGATCACCAAGGATCACTGGACGACCACCGCGCTACCAATGGAAAAATGCGGCACCAAATCACCGCATGAGAAAACCGCGAACCGCCTCTGACGAAAATTACGCGGGATGCTGACACTCATCCGCCGTCGATCACCGCGTACGGCTGCGGCACATGCCCGAACATGGCGACCAACCGGCCCAATCCCCTGCCAAGCTTATCCCCGCCAAGCAAGGCCAACTGCTTGAACGACTTCAAGCCGAATATGATCCCGGCGGGGCTCACAACGACAAGAAGCGTACCGACCAGCAGATGCAGCGGGATCGTATGCAGCCGCCGAAGCGTGGCATAAGGCCAGCCGAACTTCGTAACATCTTTTCGGAAATTGGCCGACGCAATCCAGTAAGATCGATGCAGCTGACGCGCATAGGTCAACCGCTCCGGATGGATGGTCTCATAGGTGATCGCACGCGCCGTGTGTCGAATGGCGAAACCCTGTTTGTGGGCGTTAAAAAAGAACTGGGAGTCCTCGCCCCCGCCAAGCCCCAAATTCTCGTCGAACTTCAATCCAGCGGCCGGTAGCGCCATGCTGAACCGCACGTTGTTCGTGTAGGCGGCCGTGCAAGCCTGCCCCTCGTTCGGCTTCTTCGAGTCTGCATCAGCCACATACCAAAACGGAACCGTCTCCGGCGGCTGCAATATCTGCCATCCCATCAGAACCGGAACATCGGCGTAGTCGGAATGCATGAGCCCCGCGACCCAATTGGGATCGGCCGTTTCATCGTCATCGATGAACGCAAGCCATTTCGCTCCTCGAGCGCGCGCAGCCGCAATCGCCCGATTGCGCGCCGCCGCTATGCCTCGCCGCTCCTCAACGACGTATTCAACAGGCATCGGCGCGCGATGTGCAACTTCGGCAACAACCTGCGCCGCCGTCCGATCGCGATCGTTATCGATAACGATAATGACAAC
Source organism: Hyphomicrobium methylovorum (assembly GCF_013626205.1). Classification (NCBI taxonomy): domain Bacteria; kingdom Pseudomonadati; phylum Pseudomonadota; class Alphaproteobacteria; order Hyphomicrobiales; family Hyphomicrobiaceae; genus Hyphomicrobium; species Hyphomicrobium methylovorum. The sequence goes on along the minus strand of NZ_QHJE01000001.1, from coordinate 2,780,167 downwards.
CGACAGATCTTTGGGAAGCTTCTGGGTCTCAAGCGAAGCAAGACACGTCGCGAGCAGCCGCGGTCGCTTATAGGTGCAAATGCAGATCGCGAGATCGGCTGTTGTGGAGATGGACGTCGGCATCACCCTCGGCTTCCATTAGGACATTGCTGTTTTGAAGAGGCTCGGCAAACAGCGGCCCAAGCCCCAATCTACTGAACCCCCATCTTTCGCTCCGGCGCATACGCGTGTGCGAACTGCATTCGGAACAAGCGGCTATAGGCGCCGTTGAGAGCGAGAAGCTGATCGTGGGTTCCACTTTCGATAACGCGGCCCGCATCGATAACGTGGATCAGATCCGCGTGCAGAATTGTCGAAAGCCGATGCGCAATGACCAGCGTCGTCCGCCCACGCGTGAGTTCTCGAAGCTCCCGTTGAATGACTTCCTCGGTTTCGCTATCGAGCGCCGATGTCGGTTCGTCGAGCAGAATGATCGGTGCGTCCTTCAGAAAAGCGCGCGCAAGCGAAACGCGCTGCCGTTGGCCACCAGAAACCTGCGCGCCGAGTTCACCGACTTGAGTATCGTACCCGCGCGGCAGCCCTTCGATGAACTCATGGGCATTTGCAGCCCGCGCCGCGCTGAAACACATCTCATCGGTCGCGTCAGGCAATCCGGAGCGAATGTTGTCCAGAATACTTCCTTCGAAAAGAAATACGTCCTGACCGACAACCGAAATATTTCGCCGCAAAGAATCCAACGAGACCGCGTCGATCTGCTGTCCATCGATCTCAATCGTGCCATGCGACGGCCGACGCAGACGTTGCAACAGCGCAAATATTGTTGACTTGCCACCGCCCGAAAGGCCGACCAGTGCCGTCATCTTTCCCGCAGGCGCCTGCAATGAAAGCCGTCGGATAATCGGCTTCTCAACGTCATAGGCAAAATCAACATCGCGGAATACGACTTCGCCGCCGCGCACCTTGAGATCCGGCTTGCCAGGAGGCTCGTCCTCAACGGCGGGAAGATCGAGAATTTCGTACATCATCTTTAGCCCGACGGACGCCGACGCGAGCTTCAGGCGAACCCGAGAGAGGCGGCGCGCCGGATCGGCACAGAGCAGCAATGCCGTGATGAAGGCAAAGAACTGCCCGGGAGTATCGCCATAATAAAGATTGCGCCAACCCGCGTACATGACGACACCGGCAACGGCAAACCCGCCCACCGTTTCCATCAGCGGGTTCACACTCGCCTCGATGCGGAGAACCTTGTTGGCTCGCCGCTCCACCGCACCGATCGCATCCGATGCGCGCGCGCGGATCGCGTCCTCAAGCTGAAACGATTTGACGACCTTTGCGCCCTGCGAGAGTTCCCGCATTGCTTTATTGATGCCGCTGGCAGACATGAGCTCGCTTCGCGCGGCCTTCTGCACGCGCTGCACCATCTTGCGCGAGGTCAACGCAGCGATCGGCCCGCCAATGAGCGCAATTGCCGTCATGATCGGATCCAGCACCAGCATGGTGATGAACAATCCGAGCACCGTGCAGAAATCCCTCCCGAAACTCATCAGGATCATATTCAGCACGTCGCGAACCGAAGCCGCATTGTTCGAAATGCGAGTCACAAGATCGCTGGACGAGAACTTCTCGAAAAAGGCCATATCCACTTTAAGCAAGTGGTCGAACATCCGCTGCTGCGTCTGCGCAACGAGCCGATTGCCTATCGTCCCAAGCGACACCTCGGACAAATAGGAGGCGATACCCTTCACCATAAAAAGCACGACGATTGTAAGCGTGATGCCCGTCAACGCCGCGCGGTTCTGATGCACGAAGATCGTATCGATCACGTACTTCATCACGTAGGCGGTCAGCGAAGTTGCGCCCGCCATGATGAACATGAAAACGAGCGCCACGGCATAGCGCGGCGCATACTCCCGCCCCTGCTCCTTGACGAGCCGCTTGATCAGCTCGGAGCTGCCCTTGGTATTATCGAGATCGGCCACCCGCAACCTTCGTCAATTACCAGCTCTTCGTCAGAGCTCTCCAAGAGATTGCCCCATCAAACATAGAGTATGTCTAACGTGGAGAGGTAGCTTAGAATATTGCAAGCGAAGATAAGCAGCAACACAACCGCTTCGTCCTTTGGGCTGCCCAGTCGCCACAAGCGATATATTCTCATGAAGCGATACCATGCCTGAAGACTAGCGTATTTCAAACCTGCCCAGCCGCCCGTAAAGTGCCCGCGCACAACATAATACTTCAGAAAGTGCATCGGCATTTCAGTAATCAGACGCAGAAACACTTTGAACCGCGGCTGCGGCTCTCCATTGGCCACAGTCAGCCACATACGCTCATCAAGCTTGCGCCGCATGTCTTCGAACGACCGAATCGAGTGGTGATGAAGCGCCGAAGACATCTTCCCCATCTTGTGCCCGTCCGTAACGACGGAGTCGTGCAGCGATGAATCTCGAAACCGCATAACACGGCGATCATAGAGCCGAATGCAAAAGTGATCACGCGCCCACAGCCTGGGCTTTGTATGCCCAGGATAAACAAGCGCGACCGACATCCCGTAGCCCGAAAATTCTGGCTCGCCGTTCGCAAAAACGTCCGCAATCTCGCGAGCAAGCTTTTCCGTTACGACTTCGTCGGCATCAATGTTGAATAGCCACTCATTCCGGCAAAGCTCTTCGGCAAATCGCTTCTGCTGCCCGAAACCAAGCCAAGCCCTCTGCACGACCCTCGCGCCCTCGGCTTCCGCGAGCTGAACCGTATCGTCAGTACTGAAGCTATCGACGACGATAACCTCGTCCGCCCATTCCCGCACGGACCGGATCGTACGCCCAATTCTATCAGCTTCATTCTTGGCAATTATAAAACACGAAACTGGTAGTTTTAGCATCGCGTCCCCCGACAGACGACTGCACCTGCAAATGACGGCGCTAAGCAGGTGGCGTCTATGGGATTACTTCCTGAGGGAGCATATTTGCGTAAGAGTGGGTAAAGAGTGTCAATTCCGACGAAATAGGACATGAATGCCAACTGCGAAACTGTGCGACAAGAATCGCCCCTCGGAGGGCCGTTAATCCGGGAAGCATTCCGCCCCGAAAAATTTTTTCGCAAGAGGCAGATGGAAGCGGCAAAGTGATTTCCACACGCACTATCATCCCACCCTCGATAAATGGCGTATCAATAGGGCAAACACCACCAATCCGTGCTAGATGAGTAAGCTTTCAATCAGTGGAAACGCCATGTCATTGCTTCCATTTGATCTCAGCAGATTGCCGGTGACCGGCAAATGACGGCGACCGATCACATTGCCGTCGTCGTATCGACGTTCAATCGCTACGACTGTCTGGACGATGCTCTCCAGGCACTCCTCCGCCAAGACTACGCCAATTACGAAATCATTGTCGTCGATAACTCGCCCGATCAAAACGCGGCGCGCAACTATGGAGAGCGATACGCAGGTTCTGATCGCATCACGTATCGGCTTGAACCCGTTGCTGGGCTATCACGCGCCCGCAATATCGGCGTTTCCAATTCATCGGGTAGCATCATCGCCTTCATCGATGACGATGCCATCGCCGAACCCAATTGGGTTTCCGAAATCGCGGCAGCCTTCACATCGTTTCCAAATGCCGGAGTTGCGGGGGGCCGGATATTTCCCCGTTGGAGCAGTGAACCGCCAGTTTGGCTGACGCCAAAACTGTACGACTACCTTTCGCTTGTCGATCTTGGCGATGAAATGCGCGAAGTCGCTCCGGGCGAATACCTTGCGGGATGCAACATAGCCTTCCTGCGAAGCGCGCTGAGCGCCGTCGGCGGCTTCGCTGAGAACCTTGGCCGCAAAGGTGGAAGCACGACGCTTCTTTCAAGCGAAGAAACAGAACTCACCGAGCGTATCCGCCGCGCCGGACAGAGCGTGATCTACAATCCCCGCGCCGCCGTTCATCACATCATCGACCCAGCGCGTCTCTCTGAAGAATGGTTTTGCAAACGCGTCGCATGGCAGGCGGTCTCTGACTTCATGGCGGATTCAGAGGCCATGCAGCGCTATGCCCCCAAGGCGGCGAAGCGGGCCATGCGCGGTCTCAAGCAGGCGACCTTACCTGGAGATGGAACTGTCGATGAGCGTCTCCAGCTCGTTTACAATCTCATCATCGCAAGTCTCGGCGGCGAGATGACCTTCTCTAAGGCGAAGATGCGATCCCACTCCCGCTTGGCGCGCCTGCAAACAGCCATCAAAAAGCTACCCGGAAAACTTGTCCGGACACGCTGATACGCAGGCTCAGAACGAAGCGTAAGTTGCGCGGAACTCAATCGGTATCGATGAGGAAGTTCTTCTGCGAGTGTCCGACGGCCTGCGGCAGGTCCTCTGCCTCATCCTTCAAATTGACGCCGGAAATATTGCGGCGGCGTGCTTCCGACATCAGGAACCAGAGCTTGTGAGCGGCGCCTGCGTAGCTCAACCCTTCTTTGCGCACATTCGAGATGCAGTTGCGCGCTTCGTCCGTCAAACCGCGGCGCGGGTTCAGCGTCATGTAGATGCCGAGGCTGTCCGGCGAACTAAGGCCAGGTCGCTCACCGATCAAAACGACGACCATGGCAGCGCCGAGAATCTCGCCAATCTCATCGCCGACCGCCACTCGCGCTTCCTTGACGACGACGATCGGCGCAACACGTGAACCCGCACGCTCGATTTGCGGCATCAGCGTCGCAAGAAAGCGCGCGGCGTTCTCTTCGATCGCGAGGGCAGAAAGTCCGTCGCCGATGACGAATGCTAAATCATAAGGCTCGGCCGGCTTCGGCAACGCAATCAGCGCTTCTCGTGAGGCTTCGTCGAGCATTCGCCCCTTGTCAGGACGCTGCAGATAGGTCGGCCGGTCCGCGGCGGCGCTGTGAGCAACGATAACGTCTCGGCCCTGAGCCGCTAGGTCTTTTCCAAGTGTCTCGATATCGAGATCGTGGTGCACCGCTTTACGCGCTCGAGCGTGCGCAAGCTGAAAATCGAGATGCGGCTTGGTTGGAAGGCTCGTTCCCGATCGGCCAAGTGCGATCCGCGCAGGCGTATAATCCCGCAGCTTGGTCCAGGGATTGGAAACAACCGTCGGGATGCGCGAAGCGGCCATTGTACGACCTCAATGAAGATGCGCGAGCGCGCGCTGGAATGCCGGCGGCAAAGCATCGGAAAGCCTTACCTCGTCGCCAGCGGCAAAAATTCCGGCCTGCTGCAGCCAATCTTCGAATTCAGGCGCCGGCTTCAGGCCAAGAACACGACGCGCATAAAGCGCATCATGGAATGACGTTGTCTGATAATTCAGCATGACATCATCCGAGCCCGGAATGCCCATGATGAAACTGACACCCGCCACCCCGAGCATCGTCAACAGAATGTCCATGTCATTCTGATCGGCTTCCGCGTGATTGGTGTAGCAAATATCGCATCCCATCGGCACACCAAGCAGCTTGCCGCAGAAATGGTCTTCGAGCCCAGCGCGGATGATCTGCTTGCCGTCGTAGAGATATTCGGGACCGATGAACCCAACCACCGTATTGACGAGCAACGGCTCGAACTTCCGCGCGACAGCATAGGCGCGCGTCTCGAGCGTCTGCTGATCGCAGTCATGATGTGCATTCGCCGAAAGAGCACTTCCCTGCCCCGTCTCGAAGTACATCACATTATTGCCGACAGTTCCGCGCCCGAGGCTGAGACCGGCATCACGCCCTTCCTGAAGGGTGGCAAGCGTAATCCCGAAGCTTTTGTTCGCCGCTTCCGTTCCCGCGATCGACTGGAACACCAGATCGAGCGGCGCCCCGCGATTGATGGCTTCGATGCTGGTCGTCACGTGCGTCAGCACGCACGATTGCGTCGGAATGTTGTAGCGCAAAATGATTTCATTCAGCATCTCCAGCAGCGTCGTCACCGCTGGAATACTGTCTGTCGCCGGATTGATTCCGATCACCGCGTCGCCATTGCCGTACATCAATCCATCGACGATGCTGGCAGCAATTCCGGCGGCATCGTCCGTCGGATGATTGGGCTGCAACCGCGTTGAAAGCCGCCCTTTAAGACCGATCGTATTCCGGAACTTCGTCACCACCCGGCACTTCTGCGCAATCAGAACGAGATCCTGGTTGCGGCTGATTTTCGAAACAGCAGCGACCATTTCCGGCGTCAGTCCCGGAGCGAGTGCAGCGAGAGACGCCGCATTCGCCTGATCCGACAGCAACCAGTCACGAAATTCGCCGATCGTCTGATGGGAAACGGGAGCGAACGCCTTCGCGTCATGCTCGTCGATGATGAGCCGGGTCACCTCGTCGGTCTCATAGGGAACGACATGCTCGCTGAGAAACACAGGCAGTGGCACATCGGCAAGCGCCATCTGAGCCGCAACCCGCTCCTCGTCGTCCCCCGCCGCTGTTCCGGCGAGATAGTCGCCGGAACGGGCTGGGCTGGCTTTCGCGAGCAACTCTCTAAGAGTCTCGAAGTGATAGCGATGACCGCCAACCGTATGAATGTAACTCATCGGAACACCAACTAGAGCACAGCTGGAGCTTCTTCACCCGGTGCGGCGGCAACCAAGTGATGTCGGCTGTAGAACGCAAAGTAAGCGATAAAGATGGCGTAAACCACTGCCGCACCGATCACGACTCGCGGATCGACAAGGAAGCCCGCCACCACAGCAACGCACGCCAGCACCAGCGCGATACCGGACGTAACCAAACCGCCGGGAGTCCGGTACGGCCGGGGCAGATTGGGCTCACGAATGCGCAGTGCGATATGCGACGCCATCATCATCACATAGGAAACGGTCGCGCCAAATACAGCCACCAGGATCAACAGATCTCCCTGGCCGCTGAGCGACAGCAGGAAGCCGATGATGCCGGGTACGATCAACGCCACGTAAGGCGTTTGCCGCTTGTTGGTGAGCGACAGCACGCGCGGCAGATAACCCGCACGAGACATCGCGAACACAAGCCGCGAATAGCCGTAGATGATCGAGAAGAAGCTCGCGATCAGACCGGCAAGGCCGACAAAGTTCACGAACCGGCTGACAAACGTCGGACCGTTGAAGACGTTCGGGGATTCAAGCGCCGCAACCAGCGGGTTACCCGAGTCCTGCAGTGCAGCAGAACCAGCACCACCGGGACCGAAGACCAGGATCAACGCGCAAGACATGAGCAGAACCATCATGCCGCCGATCAGGCCGCGCGGCAGGTCGCGCTTTGGATCCTTCGTTTCTTCCGCAGCAAGCGGCACGCCTTCAATGGCAAGGAAGAACCAGATGCCATAGGGAATTGCGGCCCAGATGCCGATGTAGCCATGCGGAAGAAACGCACTCGCACCCACAGCGTCGGTCGGCGCAATGTCGAACAGCCGGTCGACGCTGAAATAAGGGATCATCGAGACGATAAACGCGATCAGCGCAATCACGGCGAGCGCAGTAATCGCGAAGATCAACCGCAATGCTTCGCCCGCGCCGTAAATGTGAATGCCCAGGAACACCACATAGAAGCCGAGGTAGACCATCCAACCGTCAATTCCGAACAACGACTGGCAGTAAGCTCCGATGAACACCGCGATGGCGGCAGGTGCGATGGCATATTCGATGAGAATGGCAATGCCGCACAGAAATCCGCCCCAAGGACCGAAGGCCCGGCGCGCAAAGCCGTATCCGCCACCGGCCGTCGGCGCGATCGTCGCGAGTTCGGCAAGGGCAAAGCACATGCAGGTGTACATGGTGGCCATGAGGATGGAGGCGATAAACAGTCCGCCCCAACCACCCTGCTTCAGACCGAAGTTCCACCCGGCGTAGTCACCCGAAACAACGTAAGCGACACCAAGCCCTACGAGCAGCAGCCACCCGGCTGCACCGCGCTTGAGCTGACGATTCTCAAAATAGTCTTTATCGACCTTTTCGTATTCGATACCGCCAGTGGAGGTAGGGTCCATGTGTTTTCTCCGCTCGTCATCAATCCCCCCGAACAAATGAAATCTCGTGTTCGGGAAACCGGCCCTGGCGCCGTTATTGCGACGCGATGAGTGCGTGTCGGGAGCCGATCCTAAGCAACAGCTACGCCTGATGCGACGCGATGACTATCCGATTTCGGCAGAATTCGACTTTCGAAGGGCGCCGGTCGGTAAGGTTTTTGCGTGTCGGGGGCTTATGCGAGGCCGTCCGCTGGGGTACAATTGGAGCACAGGGGAAAGCTCCTTCCATGCCCCAATGCCCGGTATAAAATGATCGAAGGCGGCAAAGCTGTTGCGCCAGATCCCGCTCCCCCGAGCGCACCCGCCGTCATCAACTTTGCCAAAACCCACGACATCGACGAACAGGCAGCCTTCCTGAAAGGCTGGAACCAAACCTACGCCCAAACGTCGGCAGGCGTTTTCTCGGGCTCCATCCAGGAAATCGTCTTCGGCGGATTTCACCTCTTCAGGGAAGAAACCGGCAGCTCGCTCTACCAGCTCGGAGCATTACCATCCGACGTTTATGCCGTCGGCCTGCCGCTGAGGCTGTCGGGCCTGGCCACCTTCTGCGGTACACATTGCGACGGCCGGAGCCTGCACGTCTTTTCCGGAAGCGACGGCTTCGAATTCCATACGCCCGGAGGCCTCGTGATGTCGGGTCTCGTCCTGACCAAGGCGACGATCACCGCCGCCTTTTCTGGCGAGGATCAGGACGCCATTTTGCGATGTCTTAACTACCCTCACCTCCGTCGCGCGCCGCTCGAACGTCTTGGCGCCTTGCGTCTGGTGCTCGCGAATGCGTTCGAGCTTTTCCACGCATCACCCGAAATCGCAAGCAGCAGCAATGTCGTCGACGCCGTCCGCAGCGCGCTGATATCAAATCTCTCCTACGCGCTGATGGACCAGAACGGCGTGGACGAATTGCAGATCCGCCCATCGCGGCGCTGGCAGATCGTCCGCGACGCCGTGGATCTGACGGTGCAGAACGTCGAGAAACCGCTAACCGTCGCCGAACTCTGCCGCGGCCTGGATGTCAGCCGCCGGACACTGCAATACTGCTTCCATGAGGTTCTCGGCATTGCCCCGGCAGTCTTCTTGCGCGCCGTCCGCCTCAGCGGAGCTCGCCGAACGCTGAAGACAGCTTCATCCGTTACCGAAGCCGCATGCCTCTGGGGCTTTTTGCACTTCGGCCGCTTCGCCCAGGACTACAAATCGATGTTTGGCGAACGGCCCTCCGACACGTTCATCCGTTACCATGCCCAATCGCCTAGAAACTGAACGAAGCCCTTAAACAGCACGACAAATCCCGGATCGTTTGCATCGTAACTACTCCCTTCACGGACTGTTAAGCACACCTCCAACCCGTGACCGGCCATTAACGCAGTAGAGGGTGCTTCTAGGTATCTTCCTCGAACGAAATGGAAGTCGCAGTTGCGACGGTTACGGAAGAAAGTTACGCGTCATGCCCACGATGCTCTTGGACCGGCAGATTGCTGCAACGGAAGCTCACATTGAGTCCGATGAGGAGATCGCCGAGATGATGGCTGAAGCCGCGCGCGTGGACGCAATGTTCCAAAGCGGCGTGATCTCCACGATGTTCCTTGCTGCATTCACTGACAGCATTCGGAATGCGACCATGCCCCTGCCCTCACCAAACGTGGCCGCAGACGTAGTCGCGGAATATCACCGCGGCTGATGGGCCTATTTGCCTGACATGCGGGACGGTTTAATCACCCCTCCAGATCAATGGAGGAGACGGACCGATGATCAAAGTCAGTGTATTCTACCCGAATACCCCCGGCGCACGTTTTGACCACGAGTACTATCGCGACAAGCATATGCCGATGGTGCAGACGAAGATGGGCGCAAACTGCAAACGCTATACGGTCGACAAAGGCATCGCAGGCGGCGCTCCGGGAGCACCGGCACCCTTCATCGGAATGTGCCACATCTATTGTGAGTCAGTCGCAGCGTTTCAAGCGGGCTTTGGTCCGCACGCCGCAGAAATCATGGCCGACATCAAGAATTACACCGACCTCTCGCCGGTGATTCAAATCAGCGAAGTGACCGTGGAATAAATCCCGGAAGAGCGGCGGCTTCCATGCAGCCGCTCGATACGCCCCTGACCACGCCAAAAATCTGAGAGAAGGCCTGCACCAAACGACGAAGAGCGTGCGGTCGCTATTCGCGGCCACGCGCTCAACCTCATGACGCCGTAGACCGATAGGAGGACACCGATCCATCCGCGGCAGTCACCGAGACGGTTTCCAAACGCCAGTCGTCGGCGTCCGGCTTGAATCAGTAACGGCACGCGAACCGCGATGCGTTTTCCGCACCTAATGGCTCGCGTGCCGTGACATGCTACTCAGATGTCCAGCGTGTTGTCCAACTCCCACTTCGACAAGTGCGAGCAGTACGAGTTCCATTCGCTCATCTTCAGCTTGACGTACGAGCGGCAGAAGTCCTCGCCGAGCAGCTTTTGCAACTCTGTATCCTTCTCGAGATTCCTAAGCGCGTCGAGGAGGTTGAGCGGCAGCTTCGGCGCGTCTTTGACCAGATGCCCGTCCTGATACATGTCGAGATCGCAACGCTTGCCGGGGTTAGCTTTCGTCCGGAAGCCGCTGAGCCCCGCCGCAACGATAACGGCCTGCATCAGATACGGATTGGCAGCACCATCCGGAAGCCGAAGTTCGAAGCGGCCCTTGCCGGGAACCCGAACCATGTGCGTGCGGTTGTTGCCGGTCCAGGTGACCGAATTCGGCGCCCACGTGGAGCCGGATGCGGTACGCGGAGCATTGATGCGCTTGTAGGAGTTCACCGTCGGATTGGTGATCGCCGAAAGAGCTTCGGCATGCTTCATAATTCCGCCGAGGAAGGTGTAGCCTTCCGCGTTCATTCCCATATCGTCATTCATGTCGAGGAAGACGTTTTTCTTACCCGTCTTGTCCCAGACTGAAATGTGCGCGTGGCAGCCCGAACCCGTTTTACCGATGAAAGGCTTGGGCATAAACGTTGCGCGCAACCCGTGTTTCTCGGCAATCGCGCGCGTCATAAATTTGAAGAAGGCGTGACGGTCGGCCGTGATGACGCAATCGTCGAAGCCCCAGTTCATTTCCCACTGGCCGTTCGCGTCTTCGTGGTCGTTCTGATAGGCGCCCCAGTTGAGCTCCTGCATGTAATCGCAGATCTCGGCGATCACATCGTAACGACGCATCATGGCCTGCTGGTCGTAGCAAGGCTTGGTCGCATTATCGGCTTCGTCCGCCAAGACCGTGCCGCACGGCTTGGTCAGGAAGAACTCGCACTCAACGCCAGTCTTGACGTAGAGGCCCTCTTTCTGAGCGTCCGCCATGACCTTCTTGAGAACGACACGAGGTGCCTGATCGAGCGGCTTTTCATCCATCATGCAGTCTGCAGCGACCCAGGCGATATCCTTCCGCCACGGAAGCTGCATGAAAGACGACGGGTCGGGCAAACCGAACATATCCGGATGCGCCGGAGTAAGATCGAGCCACGTTGCGAAGCCAGCGAAACCCGCGCCGTCTTTCTGCATGTCTGCAATCGCCGACGTCGGAACCAGCTTCGCGCGCTGGCTGCCGAAGAGATCGGTGAAAGAGATCATGAAGTATTTGACGCCGCGTTCTTTCGCGAGTTCCGTCAGATTTTGCGCGGTCTCTTTTGGAGACCCCTTCTGTTGGTCCTGCTGTGCAAGCATATGCGTTTTCCCTAGTGATATCTTTTGTTTTGCGGACTTAAAGGTAAGGGCGGTTAGAGACCGCCCTGTCCTTGTCCTGGAATCCAAGTGGTGCCTGCGATGGGAACCCGCGCCATTGCCGCCGCTTCGACGGTAAGTGCCACGAGGTCTTCTGGCTCGAGATTATGCACGCTGTTATGTCCACACGCCCGAGCAATGGTCTGCACTTCGAGATTCATCACCTTCAAGAAATTAGCGAGACGCCGTCCACCTTTCACGGGGTCGAACCGAGCCATGAGCTCCGGATTCTGCGTCGTGATGCCAGCGGGATCTCGTCCTTCATGCCAGTCGTCGTAAGCGCCCGCGGTGGTGCCAAGGGCTTGGTATTCGCTTTCCCAGGCCGGATCGTTATCACCAAGGGCTGCCAGTGCTGCGATACCGATCGATACGGCGTCCGCACCGAGAGCAAGCGCTTTCGCAACGTCGCCACCGTTCCGGATACCGCCAGACACGATGAGCTGCACCTTGCGATGCATACCGAGATCCTGGAGAGCCTGAACCGCAGGACGGATGCAAGCAAGCGTCGGGAGGCCGACGTTCTCGATGAAGACTTCCTGCGTGGCAGCGGTGCCGCCCTGCATGCCGTCGAGAACAACAACGTCTGCACCTGCCTTAACGGCGAGCGCGGTATCATAGTAGGGCCGCGTGCCACCGATCTTCAGATAAATCGGCTTCTGCCAATCCGTAATTTCGCGAAGCTCGTGGATCTTGATTTCAAGATCGTCGGGCCCCGTCCAATCCGGATGCCGGCAAGCCGAACGTTGATCGATGCCCTTCGGAAGGTTGCGCATCTGCGCGACGCGATCCGAAATCTTCTGGCCGAGAAGCATACCGCCGCCGCCGGGCTTCGCACCCTGACCGACAACGACTTCGATCGCGTCGGCCTTGCGCAGGTCATCAGGGTTCATACCATAACGAGACGGCAGATACTGATAGACGAGCGTCTGCGACTGACCGCGTTCTTCTGGCGTCATGCCGCCATCGCCCGTGGTCGTCGAGGTACCGGCCAAGGACGCGCCGCGACCGAGAGCTTCCTTCGCGTGGGCCGACAATGCGCCGAAGCTCATGCCTGCGATCGTGATCGGAATCTTCAGTTCGATCGGCTTCTTTGCGAAGCGGGTTCCAAGCGTAACGTTTGAGGTGCAGCGTTCGCGGTACCCTTCGAGCGGATAACGCGAGATCGATGCGCCGAGAAACAGCAGATCATCGAAATGGGGCACACGGCGCTTCGCGCCGCCGCCACGGATGTCGTAGATGCCGGTTTGCGCGGCACGGCGGATTTCCGACATCGTATAGTCGTCGAATGACGCCGGTTTCCGAGGCGTGGTCGGCGGGTTATGATATGACATCAGTAAGCATCCGCATTGTCGATGTTGAAGTTGTAGAGCTTGCGTGCCGAGCCATAACGCTTGAACTCGCTCGACTTGACGTCCGTGATCCCTGCCTTCGCAAGCAGTTGATCGAGCGTCTTGAGATGCTCCGGCCGCATTTCTTTTTCGATGCAATCGGCACCGAGGCTCTTCACCGTGCCGCGCACGAAGAGCTTGGCTTCGTAGATCGAGTCACCGAGTGCGTCGCCAGCATCGCCAAGCACGACAAGGTGTCCGCTCTGCGCCATGAACGCTGAAAGATGGCCGATGTTGCCGCGAACGACGATGTCGATACCCTTCATCGAAACACCACAGCGCGACGCTGCGTTCCCTTCGATGACGAGCAATCCGCCATGGCCGGTGGCTCCAGCATACTGGCTGGCGTCGCCCGTGATGCGGATGTTGCCCGACATCATGTTTTCAGCAACGCCCGGACCAGCCGAACCATGCACCGTGATAGACGCCTGCTTATTCATACCGGCGCAGTAGTAACCGACACTGCCCCGGATGTTGATGTTGATCGGCGCATCGACGCCGACAGCGACGGCGTGAAAGCCCTGAGAGTTGACAATCTCCCAGTCCGTCTCGTTGGCGCCTTCCGACTGCCGATGCAGATCTTCGTTTAGTTCGCGAAGAGTCGTCTTCGCGAGATCAATCTTGCGCATGGATTGAGATCCCAGATGTGATTTGTCTTAGCGTTCCCAGAAATAAACGGTTGCCGGTTCCGGCTCCCACACCTTCGCCTTGTCGATGTTCGGAAGATTGACCAGCGCACGGTATTCGCTGCCGAATGCAACGTACTGGTCCGTCTCTGCCATCACCGCCGGCTTGCACGCGATCGGATCGCGAAGCACACCGAAACCATTCTTCGTTCCGACAACGAACGTGAAAAACCCATCCAGATCGTCGAGGCTCTTCGTGAGCGCTTCGCCGAGGTTCATGCCTTCGTTCATGCGCGCCGTAAGATAAGCGGCCGCAACCTCGGAATCGTTTTCCGTTTCGAAGGTCATTCCCGAGCGGCGCAATTCGCGACGCAGGTTGTTGTGGTTCGACAACGAGCCGTTATGGACCAGGCACTGATCGAGGCCGGTCGAAAACGGATGCGAACCAAGCGTCGTCACCGCCGACTCCGTCGCCATGCGGGTATGACCGATGGCATGCGAACCCGTCATCTTCGACAATTCAAAACGCTTCGAAACCTCGGTCGGATAGCCGACCTCTTTGTAGATCTCGATAGACGTGCCGCTGGCCATGACCGAGATCGAAGGATGCGCAGCGCGCACGGCAGCGCGTGCCTCTTCCACCTTGTCTTCCGGCACAGTGAGCACTGCGTGCGAAGATTTGATTTTGAGATCGACTGGAGCACCGATCGCCTTGGATACGGTTGCGTCCAGTCCTTTGAAATCAGCATCGGCATTGGCGGACTGCAAAGTCAGCTTCGCCTTGCCGTTCGCCGGGGCACCAAAGACTGCGAAGCCGGCCGAGTCCGGACCGCGCTCGCACATGGTAGCCAACATCTGATTGGTCAACGCGCCGAGCTGCGGCTCCAGCGCCTTGTCCTTAATAAATAAACCCACGATTCCACACATTTTCGCGCTCGTCCGCCGGTTGCTTCTAGATGCAAGCAACCTAGCTCAGGGCCAAAAAGGTGTCAATCATTAGGAAACTAATTTTCTTATGGCTCAACACCGATTTTGCGAATTTGGACGCACGTTCGCGCCCCTCGGCACGCCGCAAATCATGCAGCGCGCCCAAAATTTATTTCGCAAATGCGAATTATTGAATCACGCAAGTCGCGCAAGTTTTTAAATAGACTTACCGCCAAGAGGCAGCCGCGAATATTGCAAAGCAATATTGAAAATGGTGCGAAGCAGCGAATTGCGCAAATACTGAGCGTAAAATTTTTTTACGCGTCAGCGGCGCTGGTAGACGATAATCGAGAGGTAAGTCGCCGGCAGCTTGATCAAACTTTCCGGACCGTGGAATTCCGCCGAGTCAAAAAGCAGGCAATCGCCGGGCTCGAGGCGGTAGCTATCTTCCCCGTGCAAGTAGGTGACTTCGCCCGTCAGCATGTAGATGAGCTCAAGTCCCTCGTGACGAAACTGCGTATAGGGCTCGGCATCTTTGCTTAGCGTGATGAGATACGGCTCGAACGCGATGGAACCGCTGATCGACTGCCCGAGCTGTTGATACTCGTGGCCAACCTTCGTCCCCCGGCGCTTGATGCTGAGTCCCTTGCCCCGCTTGACGAACGAACAGCCCCGACGACCTTCATAAGACGCAAGCAACATGCTCAGCGGCAGATTCAACGCCGAGGCGAGCTGCTGCAGGACCGAGAGCGAGGCTGAAATCTGTCCGTTCTCGATTTTCGAGACCATGGCGGTCGAAATTTCCGCGGCCGCACCAAGCTCCGAAACGGTAAGACCTGCTGCCTTCCGGAAGTCCCGAACCTGCGCTCCGATTGCACTTTCGAGCGTCCGCGGCCCCGCCTCCGGAGCCCCCGATCCAGTCGTCAGTGACCGTTGCGACGCGCGCGTCTGGACCTTTGCTTTTTCAGCCATTTTTTCATTCCCAATTTTCTTTGCCAGCACGGCACGGAGCGTCACCAACTTCGCGAACTCCGCATTGCCTGCATTGCCTCGCGCGTCAACGCCGAAACCACGTGCGTGGGCGACTTCAGCACTCGACAACCCCAGAAACTTGCTCCCTCCAAAACTTAGTCGTGCAAAGCAACATAAATTGCGCAATGCACAAACGAGATCAAACGCGTCCCCCGAATAGAAATTTTCTCTCGCTAAAACAAACCTCATAGCACGGTCGGCTGATAGATAGACAGCGCATTGCCGCTTCCAAACGCACAATTTACCGGCTTACATCATGTTTCTCTTCAGGCAAATTTGTTGACTTGGAGAAGAGCGTGACGTATTTCTGAATAACTGCGGGAGCGAGCCGATAGGGATAATTCCGCTATAATTTCGCGGTCCGACCCAAATCAATTCGGAATCGTCAAAAATAAAAAACGGCGCGCAATAAACATCCAGGAAAGCTGTCGCACGGAATAAACAAACTAAAAAAACAAAGGGATGAGAAATGTCACAACGTCAATTGGATTCTCGAATATCGAGAAAGTTTGCGGGGGACAGGTTTTGGTCCTTGGCCGCTCTGATTCTGCTCTGGTGCCTTTATACGTTTGTCTTCTTCGCCGTCATTCCGCTCGCACCCAACCCTGAAGTCGTTTGGGCACTCGCGATCGCTGGCGGGTTGGTTCTCTTGTTCAATACTGCTTCGGTTCTCGTGATGGTCGCTCATCTGAGCGAAGATCGCGCCGAGATCTACGGCCTCGATCTCCACTATCTCGATGCCGCTAAGAAGCGTCCGACATAGAACGGAGAGAACCAATGTCTCAAACGCGATATGAACCGCCAAAACAATCAGCTTTTGGCCAATTTTTCGACAGTCTGTTCCTCCTGGCCCTCGTGCTCGTCGCACTCTTCGTGCCGCTGTACCTCGGCTTGGCGGGCGGCGGAAAAACAGAACTCAAAGTTGCTGACCCGACGACGTGGGAAGGCCTCGGCCAGAACGCGGTCCAGACCGAACAGTGGGTGAAGCTCGGCATGACGCCGGAGACGGCAGCACCCATCATCACCTCCCGCTACGACTATTCCTTCAATCCGGTCGAACTCGCCATCACTGCCATCGTCGTCATGGGCTATTTCCTCCTGCTGTTTCGCTTCTCAAAGATCGAATACCGGGACGTGATTGCCGAGCGCTTTGGACAAAAGAATGGGGCCCGAAATGAATAGCTTTCATCTCCTCGAAACTGCGGCCTGGGTCATTTCAGCGATTCTGGGTCTCTATATGCTGATCGATCTCATCAAAACCAATCGCGCCTACTCCGAAGACGTGCTGACGTCGTCGAAAGAAGGTGAGATCGACGACAAACTCGTCGCCGAGCCGACTCACCAAGGGGGCAACCAGTGAGCCAAGCAACAGCTGTTCAGGGAGAAAAAATTTCTCTCCTGCGCGTCCTCGGTCCAGCGCACATCTGGGCTCTCGGCGTCGGAATCGTTCTCGTCGGCGAGTACATGGGTTGGAACTTCGCCGTCGGCAAAGGCGGAGCTTTCGCCGCTCTCATCGCATGCTGGTTCGCCGGCTTGCTTTACACCTGCGTCGCCATGATTGACTCGGAGGTCACCTCCACGGTCGCCGCCGCAGGCGGTCAGTACGCGCAGGCGAAACACATCGTCGGGCCCGTCATGGCATTCAATGTCGGACTCTATCTCGTCTTTGCCTACACAATGCTCGAGGCCGCGAACGCCATTACGCTCGGCTACCTGGTGCAAACTGTCGGCAGCATGGCCGGCTTTGAGAACGTACACGACAAGCCATTCATCGTTCTCACCATCATGTTCCTCGCTTGGTTGAACTATCGCGGCGTCTACACGACGTTGACGTTCAACCTGATCCTGACCGCGACTGCCTTCGTCGCCATCATCATTCTCTTCAGCTTCTCGAAGCCGTGGTCGAATGACATGCTCAGGCACAGCGAGCTACTGACGGGGCTGCCATACGGCTTCATCGGTGTCGTCGCCGCGCTCCACTTCGGCCTCTGGTACTACCTCGGCATCGAGGGAACCTGTCAGGCCGCCGAAGAAGTGCGCTCACCGGCCCGCTCGTTGCCGCTCGGCACGATGGCCGGCATGATCACGCTGCTGCTGGCTGCCACGATGACATGGTACGTCTGCACCGGCTTGATGCCGTGGGAGTATCTTGGACAGGCTGTTACGCCTCTCTTCGATGCCGCACGTCTAACCGGCTCTCAGCCGCTGATGGTTCTGCTGTTCGTGGGCACGATGTTCTCCACGATGGCATCCGCCAACGGTTGCATTAACGACGCCTCGCGCGCTTGGTTCTCCATGGGCCGCGACCGTTACCTGCCGACATGGTTCGGAGCGGTGCATCCCAAGAATCGCACGCCGTTCCGTTCGATCGTGTTCCTTGTTCCTGTGGCTCTTATCTTCGCATACTTCGCGCCGCTGGATCAGGTGATCACGTTCTCGATCCTCTCCGGCCTTCTGGGCTACACCTACATGTCCTTCCAGGTCATCATGTTCCGGAAGAAGTGGCCGCTCGACGTCATTAAGCGCGGCTACATTCATCCTATGCATCCGATACCGGCAATCGTGCTGCTGACACTGTGCTCAGTCACCTACTTCGCGGTGTTCCTGGGTTACGGCACGCAGCTCGTGGCAATGATGCTCTTCTTTGCCATCGCCTCGATCTGGTTCCACTTCCATCGCTACCGCTACGTTCGCCGTGGCGATCAGTTCAGCATGCAGTGGCCACGTCCCGTGGGCTACTGACGCGGAAGACAAAACGGCAGGGCGAACAACCCTGCCGTTTTTATTTTGTGACCTCGCCAGAACGTGCGACGTCTGGATTTCAAACAATTACGAGACAGCCATTGCCTTCGGAATTGCTTCTTCTCATCGCCATCGTCGGGGTTTGCGTCGTAACCGTAAAGGCTCGCCGCGATCATGCGCGTCAGCGCGCGCTGCGCACCGGGCTGTTCGACAGTTGCGTCGGCTTGCTCGATCTCGGCAGCGTCAGTTTTGGTGAGGACGGCTATCCAATTCTTGAGGGCCGCCGGCTCGGAAAATTCATCCGCGCCATCTTCATTCTCGACACAATGACGATCCGGCGCTTGCCGCAGTTGTGGCTTTCGGTAACGCGCATCGAGCCGCGCAAAGGCCGACCCGCTTTCGCTGCCCTCGTCCGTCCGGCCGGCACAGAGTTCTACTCGCTCTCCTCCACGTTTCCGCATCGGCTCGACAATCCGCCGAACTTCCCCGACGAGGTTCTTGTCCGCGGCAGTGGCGAGGCAGCTCAAACGCTGCTTCTGCGCATGGAGGATGCGATCCGGAAAATCCTCCTCGATCCCAAGATCAAAGAGATCGCCGTGACGGAAAAAGGCTTGCGTGTCATCTGGCAGGCTGCCGAAGGACGCCGCGGTGAGCACCTCATTCTCAGACAATCAATCTTTGACAACAACACTGTCAGCGCTGAGGACTTCAATCAGATGCTCGCGCATCTCGATGCGCTGAGCGAAGCCGCGGCAACTGCAGATCAGGTACGCACATAATGGCCGCGCCCAAAAAAAGAGCACCGCTCAATCCCTATCTCGTTCTCCTGGTCGCCGCAGTTCTACCCGGCGCCGGACACGTCATCGCCGGAAAGCCCTATCGCGGATTGGGCTTCGCTTTGTTCGCACTGCTGATCGGCGGATATACCTGGATCACGACGACGCCGGAGCATTCCTTCATCGGCCGGATTTCAGGCGGCATCTTCGTCTGGGCCATGTCGCTGCCGGACGCGTATCAAATCGCAAGAATGCGCTACGAAGTCTGGAAACAGGATATGCGCGCAAAGGGTTGACCGGCGAAAGCTGTCGCCTACAGGCCGTCACCCTTCGAAGACTAACCCCTCAATGTTCGCCGCCTGTAGCACGCCCTTCACGACACCCGCGAGTTCGCGCGGGATGTGGCCAAGTTCGCGGTAGCGTGCAACGAGCGTGAGTTTGCGCGAGATCTGCGGCCCAGGCAGCTTTTCGGTGACGAGATTCTTGTTGGAAAGCTTGGCCTCCGCGATGCAGAGCGGCGTCGTGATTGCGAACCCATCACCCGCCGAAACCATTGCCGCGACGGCATAGGGGCTATCGAATTCAAACGAACGCGCCGGCTCGATACCGAGACGACGCAAATGACGCTCGATCTCGACGCCCGTCTGCGAACGCCCGCTAAATCGGATCAGCGGCACGCAAGCAGCAAGCTTCTTCAGATCGCTAAGCGTGCGAACATGCGTATTCCGCCCGTTAATCAGCAACACATAAGGCTCGCGCACAATTTCCCACCGCTCGAGCCCGGGCGATTCCTCAAGATCATCGACCCCAAGAAACAAATCGAGACGCCGGGTCAGAAGCTCGCTCGCATGCGTCGCGGTGAGTCCCGACAGCAACGAAACTTCTTCCGCCTTCGCTTTGAGATGCTGCGATATCGCAACCGTCAGCGAACGACCGAGGGAATCGACCAGCCCGACACGAATGAGAGGAACGCGGCCATGCTCCGTCTCCTGCAGCATCGGCGCAATCTGGCGTGCGTCGGCGATCAGCGCACTCGCCCGCTGCCTCATCAGACCACCCGCCCGCGTCAGCGCCAGCGGCCGAACCGTTCGATCGAACAGCTCGGTCCCGATTTTCCGTTCGAGTTCAGAAACGGCGAGGGAGATAGCCGGCTGCGTCAGCCGAAGCTCACGAGCAGCCGCCGCCATACCGCCCGCCTCGCAAACGGCAAGGAAGATTTCGAGCGATCTCAGATCGAAAGGAAGACTGTGGCTCCGGTCGGACATTTCCACACTATAAATCATACTTATAGAGACCACAATCCAGTCAATTGGCAATATGCCAACGATTAGCCGAGGAGCCTGATTGGACATGTCAGCCGATCGATATTCGATATTTTCCGTACTCCGCGAATCCCTTCGCGGTCACACCGGTTGGGGACCCGCTTGGCGAGATGCCGAACCGCAATCGTCTTATGACGTCGTCATCATCGGCGGTGGCGGCCATGGTCTCGCAACGGCCTACTATCTTGCGAAGAACCATGGCGTGAACCGCGTCGCGGTTGTCGAGAAGGGCTGGATCGGCGGCGGCAACGTTGGCCGCAACACGACGATCGTCCGCTCGAACTACATGCTGCCGGGCAACATCCCGTTCTACGAACAGTCGATGAAGCTCTGGGAAGGCCTGGAGCAGGACATCAACTATAACGCGATGGTCAGTCAGCGCGGCGTGCTGAACCTTTATCACTCCGACGGCCAACGCGATGCGTTTGCCCGGCGCGGCAACGCGATGCGCATCCACGGCGTCGACGCCGAGTTGCTTGATCGCGAAGCGGTCCGCAAGATGGTTCCCTTCCTCGATTTCGATAACGCACGCTTCCCAGTTCAGGGCGGCCTTCTGCAAAAGCGCGGCGGAACCGTGCGG
The DNA here is from genome assembly GCF_013626205.1 of Hyphomicrobium methylovorum. Taxonomy (NCBI): domain Bacteria; kingdom Pseudomonadati; phylum Pseudomonadota; class Alphaproteobacteria; order Hyphomicrobiales; family Hyphomicrobiaceae; genus Hyphomicrobium; species Hyphomicrobium methylovorum. The sequence goes on along the minus strand of NZ_QHJE01000001.1, from coordinate 2,759,051 downwards.
CACGACGCAGTGGCCTGGGGCTATGCGCGAGCTGCCGACCGGCGCGGTGTCGACATCATTCAGAATTGCGAAGTCAAAGGCTTCCGTCGCGAGGGTGACCGCATCGTCGGCGTTGAAACGTCCCGCGGATTCATCGGCGCAAAGAAAGTCGCTATGGCGGTCGCTGGCAACTCATCGCGCGTCGCTGCGATGGCGGGTCTCACGTTGCCGATCGAGAGCCACGTCCTGCAGGCGTTCGTTACGGAATCGATCAAGCCATTCATCGACGGCGTCGTGACGTTCGGCGCGGGCCACTTCTACATCAGCCAATCCGACAAGGGCGGCCTCGTATTCGGCGGTGACCTTGACGGCTACAACAGCTACGCCCAGCGCGGAAACCTCCCGGTCGTCGAAGACGTGTGCGAGGGCGGCATGGCGTTGATGCCGCGTATCGGACGCGTCCGCCTGCTGCGCAGTTGGGGCGGCATCATGGATATGTCGATGGACGGCAGCCCAATCATCGATCGCACTCCGCTCGAAGGCCTCTACTTCAATGGCGGCTGGTGCTACGGCGGCTTCAAGGCAACTCCGGCATCAGGTCTTTGCTTCGCGCATCTGATCGCGCGCGACGAACCTCATCCCGTCGCCGTTCCCTATCGCCTCGATCGCTTCGTCACCGGCCACGCGATCGACGAAAAAGGCATGGGCCCGCACCCGCAGCTTCATTGAGATAATTCGACTCGAAGGATTCGAAACATGCGCATCAACTGTCCACATTGCGGTGCTCGCGGGGTCGACGAGTTCGTCTACAACGGCGACGCGACAGTCACCCGTCCGGATGCATCAACGCCGTCGGCGATGACGGATTTCGTCAAGTTCGTCTACGATCGGAAAAACGCACCAGGCCCGCATGAGGAGCTTTGGTATCACGCGGCTGGTTGCCATGCCTGGCTCGTCGTATCGCGTAACGTTTCCACCCACGAAATCTCGTCCGTCGAACTAGCGCGGGATGTCGCCCTGAGGCGCAATTCCGCAGCGAAGGAGAGTGTCTGATGTCAACACAGCCCTTCCGCCTCGCCTCCGGCGGCCAAATCGACAGACGCCGCGAAATCTCTTTCACGTTCGATGGCCACACGTATTCGGGTTACGCTGGCGACACGCTGGCCTCCGCACTTCTCGCCAACGGCGTTCGTCTGACTGGCCGCTCGTTCAAGTATCATCGTCCGCGCGGCATCCTGACCGCAGGCTCCGAAGAGCCGAACGCGCTCGTCGAATTGCGCACGGGTCCGCGGCGCGAAGCCAACACCAAGGCGACGACCATCGAGCTCTACGATGACTTGACCGCCGCGAGCCAAAACCGCTGGCCGTCTCTGAAACTTGACCTGATGGCGGTCAACTCGATCCTGTCGCCGGTCTTCGTTGCAGGCTTCTACTACAAGACGTTCATGTGGCCCGCAGCGTTGTGGGAAAAGCTCTATGAGCCCGCCATCCGTCGCGCCGCAGGTCTCGGGCGCGCATCCAAAGATGCTGACCCGGACACGTATGAAAAAGCCAACACGTTTTGCGATGTCCTGATCATCGGCGGAGGCCCCGCCGGTCTTGCGGCAGCACTCAGCGCCGGACGCACCGGCGCGCGTGTCATCATCGCTGATGAGAGTTTCGCACTCGGCGGCAGCGCTCTGAATGACTCCGCACCGATCGACGGTATGCCACCAGCAAAGTGGGTTGCATCGGCGCTCGCTGAACTTTCGCAGATGCCGGACGTGCGCATTATGCGCCGCACGACCGTGTTCGGCATCTACGATGGCGGAACCTACGGCGCCGTCGAACGCGTGAACGATCACGTCGCAACTCCGCCCATGGGCCAGCCGCGTCAGCGCCTCTGGCATATCGTGGCGAAGAAAGCCGTGCTCGCTGCGGGCTCGATCGAACGCCCAATCGTTTTCGGCGGCAACGATCTGCCCGGCGTCATGCTGGCAAGCGCCGTCCGCGCATACGTCAACCGCTTCGCTGTTGCACCGGGCGAAAGCGCCGTCGTCTTCACGAATAACGATTACGCTGCAACCACTGCGGCCGACCTTGCGCGTGCTGGCGTGAAAGTCGCGGCAATTGTCGACTCTCGCCCGCAACCGACCGAATGGGTCCGCAACATTGCTAAGACCGCGGGCATAGAGTTGATCTCCGGCGTCGTTCTTGACGCAAAGGGTGGACAGCGCGTGGAAGGCGTTGTCGTCCGCACGCGCGACGGACAGGAACGCAAGATCGCTTGCGATCTCGTCGCGATGTCCGGCGGTTACAATCCCAACATCCAACTCACCACGCATCTTGGCGGCAAGCCTGCTTGGAATAACGACCTTGCCGCATTCGTTCCGGGCTCGTTTCCTCCCGGCATATCGGTCGCGGGTGCGGCTGCAGGCCAATTCGGCTTGCAAACCGTTCTCGCGGCCGGTACCGCGGCTGGTTCCGCCGCGGCCGGTGCGAGCGGAGGTTCCGAACCGCTCGCACCAGCTCCTCGGGCTGAAGACGAAGGCACTGCAATCTCACCGCTTTGGCGCGTTGAAGGATATCGCGGCAAAGCATTCGTCGATCAACAGAACGACGTCACGGCTTCCGACGTCGAGCTGGCAGAGCGCGAAGGGTTCCGCTCCGTCGAGCATCTCAAGCGTTACACAACGCTCGGCATGGCAACGGACCAGGGCAAGACCGCGAACGTCAACGCGCTCGCGATCATGGCCCACCTTACGAACAAGTCCATTCCCGACACCGGCATGACGCTGGCACGGCCGCCCTATACACCGGTCGCGTTAGGCGCCCTTGCGGGTCATCATCGCGGCAAGGACTTCAAGCCGACGCGCTTGCCACCGTCTTACGCCTGGACCAAGGAACAGAACGGCCGCGTCGTCGAGACAGGTCTCTGGCTTCGTCCGAGTTACTACCCGCGTGCGGGCGAGAACGATTGGCTCGATACGGTCAAGCGCGAGGTCAACACGGTTCGTAATTCCGTCGGAATTTGCGACGTGTCGACCCTCGGCAAGATCGACGTCCAGGGTGCAGACGCAGCCGAATTTCTCGACAAGATCTACATGAACGCCATGCGCAAGCTGCCGGTGGGCAAGGCGCGTTACGGCGGCATGCTGCGCGAAGACGGCATCTTCTTGGATGACGGCACCGTCGCCCGTTTCGATGAAAACCACTTCTTCATCACAACGACGACCGCCAACGCGGTGAAAGCATTCCAGCACATGGAATTCTGTCACCAGTGGCTCTGGCCGGAACTCGACGTGCAGATGATCTCGGCCACCGAGCAATGGGCGCAGTACGCCGTCGCCGGACCGAAATCGCGCGACCTGCTTCGCAAGATCGTCGATCCTGAGTTCGATATTTCGGATGAAGGCTTCCCCTATCTCAAAGTCGGGCACATCACGGTGTGCGGTGGGATCAAGGCGCGCCTCTACCGCCTCTCCTTCTCTGGCGAACGCGCTTTCGAAATCGGCGTACCCTCTCGCTACGGCGATGCTCTCCTTCGCCGGATGATGGAAGCCGGTAAGGAATTCGGCGTCTGCCCATATGGCACCGAGTCTCTTGGCGTAATGCGCATCGAGAAGGGCCACATCAGCGGCCCCGAACTCAACGGCATCACCACGCCGAACGACGTCGGGCTCGGCGGAATGGTTTCGACCAAGAAAGACTTTGTCGGCCGCGTACTCAATGGACGGCCTGGTCTTACGGATCCCAATCGTCCGGCGCTGATCGGTTTCCGTCCGGTCGATCGCTCACGGCGGCTGCGATCTGGCGCGCACTTCCTCGCCAAAGACGCGTCTCCGTCTCCGGAGAATGACGATGGCCATATGAGTTCGGTCGCATATTCACCGACGCTCGGTCATTGGGTCGGCCTTGGTTTCCTGCGGCGCGGTCCGAACCGCATCGGAGAGATCGTCCGCGCTTACGATCCGCTCCGCGGAGAAGACACGCTCGTCGAAGTCGTTTCACCGGTCTTCGTTGATCCTGAGGGAGTAAAAGTCCGTGGCTAGCCCAACATTGGCGGCACGCTCCGCCTTCACGCACGCAACGCCCATCGCTGCAGCAGGACTGGTGATCCGTCCTCACGAAACGCTAACGATGGCCAGCATCACGGCCAGCAAAGGCAAGGTGGATCAGGTTCGCGCGGTAATTCGCGAGCACTACGGCGCTGAACTTACCAACACGCCACAGCGCGTGACGGGCAAGGACATCGCATTCGTTTGGACAGGCCCGGACCAATGGACCGCCGTCGCCGAACGTGGCGAGAACCGCGATATCGAGCTTGAGTTAAAGCCGCTACTCGCTGGACTGGCCGCTATCGTCGATCAGTCCGACGCACGCGCCGTCGTCCAGATCTCGGGGCCACGCGCACGCGAAGTGCTGGCAAAAGGCGTTCCAATTGACCTGCATCCACGTGAATTCCCCCGCAATGGGGTAGCCATCACGCATGCCAGTCATATCGGAATCATCCTATGGCAGATGGATGATAAGCCGACCTATGAGATTGCCGTCTTCCGCAGCTTTGCCGACAGTCTTTGGCATTGGCTAGAATCGTCGGCAGCCGAATTCGTCTAAACATCATCGCCCAAAAAAAGGAAAACAACGTGAGCGCACAACTCATCACCAAACTCCCTGAGTCAGGCCCAGATCCGATCACAACTGATCTGCCTGGTTGGAAGGTCGTCAGCGGCACGCCGTCGATGAAAACCTGGATTCTGCACAAGGCAGCCGACGGCTCGATGATTTCGGGTATCTGGGAAGCAATGCCCGGCACCTATCACACGACATACGACAAGTATGAATTCGTGCATCTCATCTCCGGACGCATTACAATCACTCCAGATGGCGGCCAGCCAATTGAATTCAATCCCGGCGACGCGTTCGCTGTTGAGGCTGGCTTTACAGGCACCTGGGTCATTACCGAGCCGGTGCGCAAACATTTCGCCATTCGCTTAGCCTGAACCCTCTGACCTGCCTTGGTCGGACTCTGGTTCATGGACTGAGCCTGCGAACGGCAAAACTGCCGTTCGCGTATCTCTCCAGTTGCATAAGGGAATACGATGACGACCAATCAAAGCAAGCGTATCGGCATTCGCGTTGGTGAAGCACTTGTCGCCGGCGGACCTCCGGGAACGGCGGCAGAGCCTGAAGTCGCAATCGGCGAACTCGATGGACCGTTCGGAACTGCGTTCGCAAATCTCCTCGGCGATCAGACAGTCGGCCACAGCCGGGTACTCGCACTGATGAATACGGACGTCATGGTGCGTCCACCGACCATTTGCGTAAGCAAGGTCACCGTCACCGACGAACGCTACACCAACATCCTGATGGGAACGGTTCAGTACGCCACGGCAATGGGCGTTCTCGACGCTGTGCGCAACGGAGATATCCCGCGCGATAAAGCCGACGAACTGGGCATCATCGTTTCCGTGTGGCTCAACCCGGTCGTGTCGACGATCAAGGATCTCGACCACAAGATTCTATTCGACATTCATCGCAAGGCGACCACGCTGGCCATTCACAAGGCCATGACCTTCCAACCATCGATCGATTGGCTCCTGGAGAACCAGGACAAGATCGTTCACAAGTACTTTGAAAAAGGTCTCAAGGGCGAAATATAGAACCAGCGCCAGTTGGTAATCGCCTCAATGGTGACCTGCAGATGATTGAGCCTGCGCAAGCGCGGACGTCGGCAGGTCACCGTTTTCATCCGTCTCGAATACATTCTGCAGCTTTGCGGCCACGACGCGGAAGTGCTGCATAAGCTGCGCACCGACCTCCTGGTCCAACCCGACGCGATCGATCGCGATCGTCATACAGTTCAGCCAATCGTCGTGAGCTTGCCGGTCAATCACGACATGAACATGCATCTGGCGAACGTCGGAATGCCCGTGCTGCTCGCGATACAATTTCGGCCCACCAAGAAAATCCGATAAAAATTTGAACTGCTCGATCCGCGAATGAGCGACGCCATGTCCGCGCAGATGTAGCATTTTCAGAGCCCGGCCTTCCGGCTCGAATTCGATAATATCGTAGAATGTCTCGATGAGCTTCCTGAGCCCTTCTTCACCACCAACACGTGTGTAAAGAGAAGCAGTCTTTTTCACTTCAATTCCTTTCTAGGTCTCGTTCCTTCTTGGCTTGCGTCTCGCCGCATTAAAGAGACGCTCGTCATCCGAAATACACATCGCTTCGCAGGAAAAATGGCTGGAGGTTGGAACCCCCAGCCAAGTTGGCGTCCGGGATGTCACGAACGCTCGGAAACCGGGTGAGTTCTAAGACGCTTGGGATCGTAGAACGGCATCTGAACGACAACAGCATTCAGATCTTTGCCGTCATGGATAACGAGTTCTGTCCCAAGCTTCGTATACTTCGGCTCGATCTGCGCCATGGCCAGAGACTTCATCAGATGCTGGCTGAACACCGTGCTGGTGACAACGCCAACTTCTTTGCCGTTCGCCGTGATTTTCGATCCCGGCGCAACCGCATCAGAATGATCGACTTCGAGCCCAGTGATGAACGAGCGCTCCTTGCCCTTTTTCGCAGCAAGCGCCTGCTTGCCGATGAAGTCAGGCTTCTCGAGATCAACTGTCCAATCGGCGCGAACTTCCCACGGCGTCGTATCGCCGTGTGACATGTCATAGGGGAAGAACAGCAAGCCGCCTTCCACGCGGACGATATCGAGGCAGGACCAGGACACCGGAACAACGCCCTTGTCTTTGCCGGCCTTCAGGATCTCATCCCAGATAAAGGGCGCGTCTTTCGCAGAGCAAAAGACTTCATAGCCGCGCTCAGCCGAATATCCGCCGCGTGCAAGCGAGACGTCTTTGCCAAACAGCGTCGATTTCTGATGCTTGAAGTAGCCGAGCTTGCTGAGATCCATCGGCGTGTGGGCATTAAGCACTTCCAGCGCAGCAGGTCCCTGCAACGACAGCACGTGCACATCGTCATCGCGCTTGATTTCGACGTTGAACTTGCCCTTGGCTTCGAGCGCCGCTTCTTCAAATGCGCCGCCACCATGTGAAACGCGGTATGCGTTCGGCCCATCGACATAAATAAGAACGTCGTCGATCAACGCGCCATCGCTGTTGACGATGTTGCTGATATGGGAATCGCCAGCCTTTGCCTTCGACACATCCGTCGTCAGGATGTGATTCAGAAATGCCGTCGCGTCAGGACCCGATACATCGAGAAAGCGAAGCGCTGTAACATCGATGAGTCCAGCGCGATACCGCACCGCCGCCGTTTCCTCGTAGGGGCACGTCGAATAGTTTTGGGGAATTGGCATGTCGTTCCAAGCGGAAGACAAGTCTGAGCCAAGAGCTCGATGGCGATCGTTGATTGCCGATTGACGCGAGTTGGTCATGCGCGTTTCCTTTTCCGTTTTTCTGAGTTGTCCAGGTTAAAAGCCGGGCGGGTTTGCCGCCTCTATTTGTGATTGAAGAGAAATCCTTGCGGCGTCGGCTTGCCATCATCGAATTGATCGAGCCACCGCAAAGTGGTTTCGCGATAAGTGCCGAGACCTTTGTATTCGACGAGCTCCGGCGGGATGCTTCTGATGACGCGAGGGAAACGCCGTGCCCAATCCGGCTGCGTAACCAGCTCTCGCATCTTCAAGAGATACGCGCGGATAGAAAACGCGATGGCGTTCGAGCGAGGAAGACGCCACAGCGCCTGCAGCTCGACACGCAAATGAACCTTGTCGCCAACGTTCTCGTCCGTCACAGTCGTCCGATCGATACCCCACTTGTCATAGTTCTCGGGGCTCGTATCCAATCGCGGATTGATGGTCATCGTCCAGTTCAGGCGCCGCACAGGCTGGCCCTGCTGCAAGTTCATCAGAAACTTCAGCGCGCGATCAAAAACGCCAGCTTGATGTGCCAGCGGCACAGGCCCATGCCATTCCATGAAATTCATGCCGACATCGAAATCGATGGACCAATCGGCCTGCGATGTTGCGATACCCGCATCCATCCAAAGATTGTTTTCGCGCTGGTCCTGAAGTGTAAAGTCACCCTGGCACTGCCGCGTGATGTATTCCATCGGCTCATACGGAAGCGATGAAACATCGCCGAACGTAAACTTATTCTCGATCTGCAGCGGCCGGTTGATCCAGTGCCAGTGCGCACCATCCCGATGCAGCGTGAAGTACTGCGGATAGTCGCGCGCGAGCGATGTCATCAGCAGTTCAAGCAAATCCCACTGCGCCGGCATCATATGCGGCAGCGCCTGCACACGCGTCGGATCTTCCTTGAGCACGATCGCGCGGTCGCGCATGTCCGAAACGTAGTGCTCGTCGATATCGATCGGGAATTCGTAAACTGAACCCTTCGGCCCAGCCGTATGCGGTTCGATGTTCACCGAATACATGTACTTGTCTTCCCAGAACGGGAAGGGAAAGCGCTTCACGCCCTCCGGGCTGTTCGCAAATGTGTAATCATCGCGAAACGTTTCATCTCTGAAATACGTGTTCATTTGCATCTCCTTTCGCCGAAGCGAGAACCGAAACTAAAGATCGAGTGTCAGCGACGTTCCCTCGATCCGCGACACGCACGTCGCGATCTGATTTCCGCAAGCCCTCTCATCTTCGGTCAGATAGTGATCGTTGTGTCGAAGGCTTCCCTCGACGCCGAGCACTCGCGTAATGCACTGACCGCACGCACCGCCCCTGCAGAGATACGGCGCATCGACTCCTGCCTGCTCCAAAGCCTCGAGAATGCTCTGATGCTCACCGACCCGGATTTCGCGGCCGGACTTCGCAAGCTTGACAACGAAGGGATTGCCCGCGGGCGGCGCATCGAAATGTTCGTAGTGCACGTTCTCGTCCGGCCACCCGGCAGCGCGCGCGCTCTGCGTCGTCCAATCGATCATCCGCTGCGGCCCGCAGACATAAATGTGCGTTCCTAAGCGCTGATTCTCCAGAATCTCATGCAGCGGAATGCGGTGACCGCGATCCGACCTGTAGAGATGAACGCCCGGTGCGCCTTCTTGCTCGAATGCACCGAAATAAGCGCCTTCCTCAGCGGAGCGCACGGCGTAATGCAGTTCGTAGTTCGCCTTATCGTGGCGGAACTGCGCCAGCATTGCCATGAAGGGCGTGATGCCGATGCCCCCTGCAATCAGGATATGTTTGCGCGCAGTATGCGCGATCGGAAACAGATTGACGGGATCGCCGATTTCGAGCGTCGCACCCTTTGCGATGCGCTCGTGAACGAAGGACGACCCGCCACGCGACTCCGGAACATGGAGTACGCTGATCGCATAATGACTTTGATCGAGCGGCGAACTCATCAACGAATAGGCATTGCGATACACGCGATCGCCGTGACGCATCGTTACGATGACGTGCGCACCAGCGGAGAAGATCGGCAACGCACCGCCATCGACATCGCTGAACCGAAGCCGCTTTACACGTGCCGCAACCGGGGTCACGTCATCGACACGCACAAGTCGCGAATTCCGAGCCGTCATAGATAGTCCGCCTTTTCTTCTGGAATATTGCCGGGGGCATCGGCATCGATGCGAACGCCTTGGAACGCCGCGTGACGCCGCGAATAGTGATCGCGCACCAACAGGCTGTAACCACAATGAGCGCAGATGACGGGATTGGTCGTCACGTTCTCCGTTATGCCCTTGCAATGAACGCATTGAACGCGCCGCTTCAGCGATCCGCGATGTTCTTTGTAAATCGAAGAGTGCCCCACGCCGTGCGCCATTGCGGTCTTCTCGACCAAGCCGATCAACGGCTCGGTTCCAGCCACATAGAGCCGCGTACTCATCAGCGCCTTATCGAGAACGCCATCCAGTCGCGATATAACCGTTTCAATCGTCGGAAAAACCGCGATGTCAGTAATGCCGAGCGACTTCAAGCGCTCGAGTGGATCCGTTCCATTGCCGCCGGCTCTGCAAAGGATCACCGTGGTGCGGGACAGAAACTCCTGATCGACTTTCTTTGCGAGATCGGCAATCGCCTCCGAACCTCCGGCGTCAGCCACCATCAGGTTCTGTTTGGCCTGCAGGTCCGGTTTGAGACCTGGATACTTTGGCCGGCTTTTGATTTCAGATTCGAGCATCGTTGTTTACCAGTTTGGAGTGAAGCACAGCCGCCGCATCAATTGCTCTGCGGCGACTGCATTCGCCTTGGTATCTGGTCAGGGCGATGGGAGGTAGTCGCCCTGACCTCTTCGGCGCGGCAATCTCACGAATTGCCGCCGCCTTTATCTCGGGTCCGATCACGCAGGAAGCGTGAAGAACCAGTTCGCAACCAACACGACAACCACACCTGCAATCAGCGTCAGGTACGGCAGGATGCCCGCCTTGCGCTCCTGCATTTGGCCCGGAGTCAGTTTCAAGTCTTCCAGCATATGGTCGGGGAACTGACCGCGATCCTGCACATAGTGACGGAACAGGAAGACAGGAATGATCAGAGCTGCAGCGATCGCGCCGGACTGCAGCGCCACCGGATTCCACACCTTCGCGCCCGCGCCCATGAACGCTGCGTTGACGAACGCGAACAGCGTGCCAATGGCGAGCAAGATGTTCGGCGCGCGCCACGGCCGCGGAATGTGGCCGTTGTCGATCCGGTGTATCCAGCCCGAGTTGAGATTGAGGAAATTGAAGATGATGTAGCAGCAGTTGGAAACGGCCAGAATGAAGAAGAAGCTGGTCGCATCCGCCGCCGCAATAGCAAGCAGACCGAGGTTGAAAATAAGATCGGTCCACATCGCACGCGTCGGCGCGCCATGCTCGTTCGCATGCGTCAGATACCGCGGAAGCCACCCGTCGACGGAGCCCTGATAGAGCGTCCGCGACGAACCCGCCATCGCCGTGTTGATCGAAAGCATGAGCGCCAGGATCATCAGCATCACCATGATGTTGACGATGAACCCCGAGCCGCCAACCATCGAGGCCATCGCATTCGCAACACCGGAACCATCAACGATCGACGGCGCCAGCATGCCTTCAAGACCAAGAACGCCCTGGAACGTGAACGGCACAAGCGTATAGAGCAGCAGACACAAGAGACCAGAATAGAAGATGGCCTTAAACGTATCCGTCTTCGGATCTTTGAACTCGCTCGTATAGCAGATCGCCGTTTCGAACGCGTACGTTGACCACGCGGCAATGAACATACCGCCAAGCACCAGCGTCCACCCGCCAACATTCCATTCCGTCATATTGAGCGGCACGAGCGGCGAATAGTTGCTCGCATGAATCTGTCCCGTGAGAATGGGAACAATGCCGACAATGAGCATCGGCACAATCACGAGCAGCGCAATGTACTTCTGCACGTTCGCCGTACCGAGAATGCCCCGATGCTGAATCGCGAATGTCAGAAGCATCAGCGCGGCGCCGATGAAGAACACCAGGTTCAGAGAAATCGTGACCGGACCGAGAGCGTGCGTGAAGAGTGTCCAGTTCCGGAATGCAGGCGTCAATGAGGTGATGCCATCCTGCGCAAGCAGAGCTTTTACCGCGTCGTCTGCGCTATGCCCGGCGTTTGCCGCAAGCCATTCGGCAATGCGCGGACTGTCAGCAGCGAGCGTTGAAGCGTTGGCTTGAACCCATGCCAGAACCTCAGGCGAGTCCGCCGCCGGAATCGGTCCAATTGCGTTTAAGATGTAAGCCGCCGCAATCGAACAGCCGAGAGAAAGAACCGGCGTCCAAGCGAGCCAGTTGCACCAGACCGAAAGCGGCGCAATCAGCTTTGAATATCGTACCCACGCCGCTGCGCCATAGATCGACGCGCCACCCGACTTATTCGGAAATAGACCGGCGATTTCCGCATACGTGAATGACTGCAGGAAACCCATAAACATCGACACGGCCCAAACGAGAAAGGCGAGCTTTCCCGTCGTGCCTGCAATACCGCCGATGGAAAACAGAACGAGCGCAGGGACACCGCTCGCAACCCAAAACGCCCCTCTCCAATCAATTGCTCTAACGAGTTCTCCCGGCACCTGTCCGGGCATTGCCCGCGTTTCGACCGCCATTGTTTCTCTCCGCCCAAGTTCATTTTTATTTTTGTGACCCTCGACCGGGGTCGTCGGCTCTAATTTTCAGAAACTAGGATTTGAATGAACAATCACAAACCATTCACAACCAGAATTCACCAAAATAGCCGATATGGCAGTATTTCGTCGATGACAGTTCGACGCAAGCGAAAAATTCATTCCGCTGGATAAAATCCAATTGCACAACAATCGTCTTCGCAGTGCACAAAATTGGGGCTTTTTCGACAATCTGCATCGATAACTGATTTTTCGATCGTTTTTAAAGTCAGTGGGATTTTGGTGTTTTTTGGTTGACGATTGTCCGGAGGCATTGTCTGATTATTTTGCAATGCGGCTGGCCGTCACAAACGATCGGCCCATAGGACGAACGTCAAAAACAAGAATCGGAGAAGCGTCATCGCCACGTCCGACCATAAGAACCGATGGCTCGTCTGCACCCTGTCGGCGCACGCGGCGAGCCGCGCGTGCGAACCAACAACGGAAGCATTCCTCTGGCGCAAATCCGCTGACTACATGACGGGCTTTACCGATAGCGATCCGCGTCGCGCAGCCGGTTATAGCAACGCCGCACTCGGCGCTTGGATGACGGGCGATATTGACGGCGCTGTTGGCTTGATAGAAACGGCCGCGCATCAATGGAACAAATCCGAAGACTGGATTGCAGAACTCGACATTTCGCTTGCCGCAACAGGCACCGCATTTCATCTGATGCTTGCCGCGCGTCATGGCGAAGTCTTCACACGTCTGCGCCGCGCCAAACTGTTCGCACTTTGCCGAGGCGCTGCCGCCATCACCAAAACCATCGCACAGCGCTTGACCAAAGCACCGGAAGCAAAAAGGTCCACGATGCCGGATGACAGCGTTGCGGCGCTCGAATCCGCGTTCGGTCCCAACTGCGCTGAAATCGAAATTTGCAAACGCATGATGACGAACGAAGACGCATGCGGCTCGCCGTGCGAACTCAACTTTCTTGGAGATCGCTGGAGCGATGAAGCACGACGCACACCGCCAGAAATCCGTCCGCTTGTTGACGCAGCGTATCTGACGGCCGGACTTCACCGATTGCCGCCAATGCAGCAAACAGGACTCTACGAAACTCTGCCCACGAACAGGGAGGACTTCGCATGAACGAATTGATCGTTAGGGCCGCCCCCTGGCTGAACGACACGACCAATCAGCCATTCGTGAAAGAGCGCGTGAAAGAAGCGGCCGGCAAGATTTTCATGCTGATTCAGTCGGGCCGTTATTCCTTCGGAAGCCGGCTCGACGCCGAACGAATTTTGGCTGACGAACTGGACATCACGCGAACGACAATCCGACAAGCGATCGATTTCCTGGAGCATTACGACGTCGTTAAGCGCCGTGCGAACAGCGGAACGTTCGTCACGTATCGCCCGTCCGAGTCAGACGCAAACTCCAGAAGCAGCGCTTCCGACGGCATCGACGTACAATCCATCGTTGAGGTATCTTCACCCTTCGAGATGAGCGTCGTCTGCTCTCTGCTCGAACCCGAGATCGCTCGCTTGGCTACGCTATATATGTCAGTGCGCGACCTGACAAACCTTCGCCGCTTGCTCGAAGAAATCGAAACCATCGTGGCCGATGGCGAGCAGTTTGCTCACCTTGAGAAGCTGTTCCTGATGCAGATCGCCGAAGGCACTCACAACCGCCTACTGATCACGATGTACCGAATTATCTGCGAAGTGCGAAAGCAGCCCCAATGGTGCGCAACACGCATCCAAACGCTGTCCCCGGTTCGAATTCGCGAAATTCAAAAGAAATTCCGATCGCTCTACGAAGCACTCGAATGCCGCGACATCGAAGGCGCAGTCGAATTCATGAAGCTGCTCGTCGCCAGCAATCAGGAAGATCTGATCTACCAGCCGTAGCAATCGCGTCAGCGACTTGTAGCCAACTTTGTTTGGCGCTGATCCCACATGAGCCCCATCTCGCGCATGTGCTTAATCAGCAGCGTGCTATTCATCGCCCACCAATCGAGGATCGACCCGAATTCGACGATCCGAGCTTTCCCGTTTTCAATCCTGACGACAGGCCAATATCCGACAAGCGCGTTATCGATGCCAAAGAGCTCTCGGCCCCACCACGTCGCATCACCAAACACGTGCTTACCGGCACCGCCAACTTTCATCGCCGCAAGCACCGTTGCGGTATCGAATGTGCGTGCACGCTCGACAGCAGCTTTCCAGATCTCAAGAATTGAAAAATATTCCCACGAGACCGCGCTCCACGTGCCCGAGTATCGCGAACAAAACTCCTGATAAAACTCGTTCGGTTCGCTGAAATTGATCTGCGCCTCGTTCAGCCGCGGATCATCGAAATCCGGAAACTGAAAAATGAAGTTCTCCATGAACTCGGGGCTCGTCTTCGCAATCAGCTCCGCATAATTATCGCACGTGCACGATAGCAGACGGCCTTTAAACCCGTGCCGGAAAGCTTCGACCGTAAGCGCATGCACGAACGGCTCATACGCTGTATCCCAGCACAGAATATCCGGCTGACGAGACATCAGATCCTGAACGATTCCGGAGAATTCCGTCGTCTCGATCGGAAACAAACGCTCTGCAACAAGTTCAATCCCCGCCGCTTCGAACGCCGCACGATACGTAGCGATTGACGGCCGCCCGTGCGCATCGTCCTGCGTACACATCGCAGCCGTTCGCAAACCCGGATCATTCCGCTTCAGCCAATCGACGCCGGTTACGTTGTAGATCGGATGGACCTCACAAGGCGCGATCAGCGTGCGTGCATCCGGCGAAAGGTCACTCGGAAGCAGCGTCGTCACTAACGTTTTTCGTTCGCTGACGAAATCGCGGACCTGATTGGAAAAGTCATCACCGCCAACCATGACGATCAGATTAACGCCGTCTTCGAGCACGAGCTTCCGCGCGCCTTCGAGCGCCCGCTCTGGCCGAAAGCCGGTGTCAAACGGAAGAATGTCCACCAGATATTGCCGATCGCGAACCTTTATACCGCCGGTCGCGTTCACGCGGTCGCGCCACATGAGGCAGCCATGATAGCCAGGTTCAGCCCACGACTTCAGTTTGCCCGAAAGCGGCGCGAGGAAGCCAATTCTCGCTTCTTTTTTTGTTTCGAATTTCAGCCGGGGCATCGCCAGCGACAGCGCTGATGCGAGCGGACTGCCTATACGTCTGGCCATAAAAGATCTGTTCTCCGCTTCCCGTCGAGCGCGGCCATCGATAACGAAGACCCGGCTCGTTGGCCAGTATGAGCTTTGAGAAGCCACGCCGGAACCACATGCCGGTCACGAAACGCTATCTGCGGCAATCGCGGAACTCAAGAGTGCCGTATGCCCCATCGAAAAGGCGGCCAAAGCCCGGGGCTCGGCCGCCTTTATATTGAAGGCGCCATCACGCCACCCGGGCCACCGAACAAGCAGACCTGATTACAATAGGTCCAACCATTTATTGAGAACCGCACGGTTCGCTTGCTCGAACGCCACAGATCGCGAAGTGCTCTGCTCAATAATTGCGTCCGCGCTGAAGCCGTTCGAAGCCATGTAAGACTCGTTATTCCGGCACATCGCCTCGATCAACGCCATATCGGCCTCGGCGTGATACTGAAATCCGTAAGCGCTCTTTCCATAACGAAAGAGCTGACACTCAGTAAGCGCCGATGAAGCAAGAGTCACAGCCTCGCTCGGCGGCCTGATGACATCACCATGGAAGTGGTACGCCAACAAAGTCTCTGGATGCCCATTGAGCAATGGATCGCTATCAGCACCATTCGAGAGCTTCAGATCGTACCAGCCGATCTCTTTCTGCTTTCCCGACAGCACTTCGCCGCCGAGCGCATACGCGAGGATCTGCGCGCCAAGACAGAAACCTGCAATCGGCTTTCCCTCAGCCAGAAACGCGTGACAGAGATCCATCTCCGAACGCAGAAACGGATAAGTCTCCGTTTCATATGCGCTCTGGGCGCCGCCAAGAATTACGAGCCCGCTGAACGCATCCGATTTGAGTCCGCTGAAATCGGCCTCAAACCCAAGCACCGTCGTCGACTCGATTCCGCGCTCGGCCATCAGCGACGCAAGCAACCCTGCGCCTTCATGCGCATCGTTTTGTAGAACAAGAACTGGCTTCGTCACTCCGCCCCCAATGCCTTTCGCTGCTTCTGTGAAGCCGTGACCTTGCGAGTGTTCGCTGAGGCCTTCCGGTCTGACTCTTTGTAGCCAAGGTGCAAACGTATCGCCCGTTTGAACTCGTCCACCGTTCTCACCATGTCGAAATCTTTCAAAAAGAAAGAACGCGCCATCGTGCCATCGAGCATTGTCGAAATCATCGCCGCGACGACCGGAGGATCGACCTTCCGGAAGAGACCCTTCTCGATACCTTCGCGAATGATGCCCTCAAGCATCTTGTTCTCATACCGGTAGAACCGCTTGATAGGCTCGTCGTGAACGCCGATGACACCTTTGCAGTCCATGCTGATTTTGATGACGCTGCGCAGCTGCTTATGCAGCGTAACGTGAACGTCCAGCCAGTTGTCGATCGCATCGACGGCATCTTCGTGCGCCGCGCTGCTGCAATGGTCTGAGAACAGCTGGAACGCTTCGGCGATCGCCGTTTCGATCGCGGCGCGGAACAGATCTTCCTTGTCCCGATAGTGATAGTAAATCATCGAGCTGTTGACTTTGGCGGCACGCCCGATGTCACGGATCGATACGGATGAGAAGTGGCGCTCTGCGAAAAGATCTAGCGCAATCCGCGCCAACTCCTCCGGACCAGGTCCCGATGCTGCAGCGCTTCTCCGTCCGAGTTTAGGTTCGGCTGACTTTTTTGTTCGCTCGCGTGTTGTTGCCACGTTTATTCCCGTTCGCTTTTCAGCGAGCTTCGCAGATCTAGGCAAACTTCGCCGTCTCACCAAACCTATCGAGACTGCCCATCGCCAATTCTGAGCATTGCGTTCTTCAATATCGCGAGCGGCACTTCAACCGATCAAGTAGCCACTCAAAAGAAGCCCCACAACGCGCGGATAAAATCCGATCTCGCTCTGGTTGGATATTATAGATGCTCGTTCGGACCCAAAATCCCAGAACCGGCAATCAATTGATCGACCGATGAAGGAGCACAGGAAAACGAAGCATCTCCAAATCGCGAGCACGATAGGCCGCCCGTATCGTGAAGGCAACGACTGCGCCTTCAAGCCGAGAATCTATTCCTGCTCATACACTTGCAAGCACTCCCGCGCAGGATATGTCAAAAAAATTGCGCCGCACTGCAGCAAAAAATAGGTGCGACAACTAACTAATCAATCGATTGATTTATTAGAAACGTTGTGTCAGGCTGCCACTTCCATCGAGCGATGGAAACGCCTTCGAACCCGGCGCGCGATGGAAAGAACGTAGATCCCGCTCGAATGAGAACGCGGGACAAATGGAATTCTAGGAGAACTCATCTATGGCCAAGTACATGCTTTCGGATCCCAACTTCAGCGACGGGACTCGCAAGGAAGTTATTGACGCGATCATCGGCGAATTCAGAGACAAGCCGGGCCTGAAGCTGATCGGCTATGAACCGGACGCCGACTTCGACCGTCTCCCCGCCGAATTGCTCGGAACGCCGGAAGCTATCAAGGAAGCGCTTCTCTCCGCGTCCGCCAAGGCATACGAGCTGATCGATATGGAGAAGCAGCACGGTCGCCATCCACGTATCGGTGCCGTCGACACGCTCGAAATTTATCCTGCCAAAGACGTCAGCATCGAAGAATGCGTCCAGCTCGCTGAAGAAATCGGCCAGGAGCTGTTCAAGCGCCACGGCGTTCCGATTTACTTCACCGGCAAGAACGCACGCCGCCCCGATCGCGAAGGCCTGACGGTCATCCGTAAGGGCAACTACGAAGGCCTGCGGGACGCCGTTCTCATCGACCCGAGCCGCGCTCCTGACATCGGACCTGCTAAGTTGCACCCGACTGCCGGCGCAACCATCGTTGGTGCAGCAGAACAGCACGACGCCTACTTCAACGTCGTTCTCGACACCACAGACTTGGCGATCGCAAAGAAACTGGCGAGCTACGTACGTGGAAAGACCGGTGGCTTCACCAACATTCAAGGCACGATTGGCCTGCCGAACGTCCATCGCCGGACAGGCAAGCAGTGCGTGATCGTTTCGATCGAAGTCAGCAATCCTCTGCAGACGCCATTGCACCGGATCTACAATCTGCTCAAGGCAGAAGCAGCGAGATACGGCGTGAACGTACTAGCAGGACAGGTCTGCGGCACCATCGCAGCTGAAGTTCTGGTGCAAACGGCCGAATGGTACTTGCAGCTCGAAGGCATCAACGGCCCGTGGGACTACAAGAGCCAGATCCTCGAAAACCACTTGCTCGATCTACAGGGTTAATCACGCTGCACGACTAGGAGAATAAGAACGAGATCAAAACCGGCTCAAATCGCAAAAGCGATCACGCCAAGAATAAAATAGGCGGTCCGGTTTTGATCTCCATAACGCGATCTGGGAGGATCGATAATGCAGCAGTATGAAGCGACGCAAGGGGATCAAACATTGCGCGCAGGTCATGCTGGCACTCACGCGATGAGACGGGATGTCAATTGGTGGCAGGTCGTCTTCATCGCCGCGGGTTCACCGGCACTTGTAATGTTCAGCCTCGGTGGAATATCGGCCGTCACGGGCACGATCTCGCCGTTGGTCTGGTTCATCTCAGTCATGATCGGGTTCATAGCAATCTTCACTTACGCGGAGATTGCGGGCATGCATCCGAACAAATCGGGTGGCACCGCCGTATACGGTGCAACCGCCTGGGTCCGGCACAGCCGTATCATCGCCCCAATGTCCATCTGGTCGAACTGGTTGGCGTGGAGTCCAATTCTCGCAATTGGTTCGGGGCTTGGATCGGGATATTTGCTGTCGATCTTCCTGCCGCCGGATCATGCATTAAACACCTGGCAGCTCACGCTCATCGATCTCGGGTTCCTCAAGGAAGGTCTGACGATCCGCATCAACGCACAGTTCATCGTCGGTACGATTCTGATGGTGGCCGTGTGGAGCATTCAACACAGCGGCATCGCGAGAACGGCGAAGGTGAATATCGTTCTGACGCTCGGAGGCATCATTCCGCTTCTGTTCGTCACGCTCATTCCCTTGTTCACTGGACAAGTGCACATCAATAACTTCGTGCCGTTCGTCCCGATCAATGGCGAATGGAACCTCGAAGGATGGCGCCTGCTCATCGGCGGTCTTTTCCTTGCAGCATGGGCGGCATACGCGGCAGAAAACGCCGTCTGCTACATGAGCGAAATGAAGGAGCCGAGAAGAGATGGCGCACGCGCTATCATCTGGTCGGGCATCCTCTGCGTCGCTCTTTACTCACTCGTTCCCTTCGTCTTCCAGGGCGTGCTCGGAACCGAATACATGCTGTCTCCCGGCATCGCGTCAGGTGAAGGCGTAGGTGTTGCCCTCGCCAGCATGGTCGGCGCCGGTGAAGTCGGGGCTAAAATCCTCGTCGTCATGCTGACGTTCACGTTGTTCCTCGGCATCATGACTGCGATGGCAGGATCATCGCGCACGCTCTACCAGGGCGGACACGACGGATGGATGCCGAAGTTCCTGGACCAGCTCAACGAAAACGGCGTGCCAACACGCGCCATGTGGGCTGACCTCGCGTTCAACGCAATCCTGCTTCTGATGTCGGATTACCTGTTCGTGCTGGCGGTTTCGGCAGTCAACTACGTGCTGTTCCACTACCTGAACCTGAATGCGGGCTGGATCCATCGTCTCGACAATCCGGATTCCGACCGTCCCTATCGGACGCCCAAGGTCCTCTTGATTGCGGGAGTCTGTCTTGCCTACGTCAACGCGTTCTTGATCGGCGCCGGTGCCAACATCTGGGGCAACCACATTCTGTTCCTCGGCCTGGCCGCTGCGTTCATCTCGACTCCAGTCTTCTGGTACCGACACTACATTGTCGACAAGGGTAAGTTCCCTGACCACATGCTCAGCGATCTTATTCCTCCCGGCAAAACCGAACTCACACCGACTCGCGCTGGCATCCTGCCCTACGTGGCACTTGCCGGTGGCGTGACCTCGATGGCACTCGGTTACTTCATCTTCTGGAGCGGTAACTTCATTTAAAATTGGGCGCCGGGTTCGTCCCGGCCCCCTTCACCGCCCAGTAAGACCCAGCGTCCATTGCGAACGCGCGCGTTGGCATAACAGAGACTACTGAAAAAAGACGTTCGCCCCACCGGGCGAGAGGGCGGCGCTGTGTGTCAGCGGACCGACTCGAAACCCAGAAACCCAACTTCTCGGTAGAGATCCACCCTCAGGGATTTAGAGAAAATGACTAAGACGATTGGCAGCGATATCGAAGTGGCACGCGCTGCGAAACTACAACCGATTGAACAAGTCGCCGCAAAAATTGGCATCGCGGAAAGCAATCTGTTCCGCTACGGCCCACACAAGGCAAAGGTCGGCTTCGGCGACGAACTGAATTCGCGCCCCGACGGCAAGCTCGTTCTTGTAACCGCCATCAGCCCGACACCCGCAGGCGAAGGCAAAACAACGACCACGGTCGGCCTCACAGACGGCCTCAATCGCATTGGCGCAAAGGCAATATGCTGCCTTCGCGAACCCTCTCTTGGGCCTTGCTTCGGCATGAAGGGCGGCGCGGCTGGCGGCGGCTACGCCCAGGTCGTTCCAATGGAAGACATCAACCTTCACTTCACCGGCGACTTCCACGCCATCACGTCGGCGCACAACCTTCTCTCGGCGTTGATCGATAACCACATCTATTGGGGCAACAAACTCGGCATCGACAGCCGCCGCGTCGCGTGGAAGCGTGTGATCGATATGAACGATCGCTCACTCCGCAACATCGTCAATTCGCTCGGCGGTGTCGCGAACGGCTATCCGCGCGAAGACGGATTCGACATCACCGTCGCGTCGGAAGTCATGGCCATCCTCTGCCTCGCGATGAACCTCGAAGACCTCGAGCGCCGCCTCGGCAACATCGTGATCGGCTACACGCGCGACAAGGCCATCATCCGCGCGAAGGATATAAAGGCTGAAGGCGCAATGACCGTCCTGCTGAAGGACGCAATGATGCCGAACCTGGTGCAGACGCTGGAAAACAATCCCGCCTTCATTCATGGCGGCCCGTTTGCCAACATCGCGCATGGTTGCAACTCCGTCCTGGCGACGAAAACCGCGCTGAAGCTTGCTGATGTCGTTGTGACGGAAGCCGGCTTCGGCGCGGACCTGGGTGCCGAAAAATTCTTCGACATCAAGTGCCGCAAGGCTGGCATTACGCCGTCCGCCGTCGTTCTCGTATCGACCGTTCGTGCACTCAAGATGCACGGTGGCGTCGCGAAGGACGACCTCAAGAAGGAGAACACGGCCGCCGTCGCCAAGGGTTGCGAAAACCTGAAGCGCCACATCGAAAACCTGCGCAAGTTTGGCGTTCCGGTCGTCACCGCGATCAACAACTTCGTCACGGATACGGAAGCGGAAATTCGCGAAGTCATGAATGCCGCGGAAAGCGTTGGCGTGAAAGCCGTGCTGTGCACGCATTGGGCTGAAGGTGGAAAAGGCACCGAAGCACTTGCACAGCAGGTCAGCGCGATCCTTGAATCGAATACCGCTGACTTCAAGACGCTGTATGACGATGAGTTGCCACTCCGCGACAAGGTGAAGAAGATCGCAACGGAAATCTACCGCGCAAGTGACATCGCATGCGATGCGGCGGTCGAAGCCCGTTTCAAGGAGCTGCAGGACAACGGATTCGGGCACTTCCCGATCTGCATGGCAAAGACGCAGTATTCCTTCTCGACCGATCCGAACAAGCGCGGCGCACCGACAGGCCACGTGGTTCCGATTCGTGAACTGCGTCTCTCTGCAGGAGCGGAATTCATCGTTGCGGTGACGGGCGACATCATGACCATGCCCGGTCTACCGAGAGTTCCATCCGCAGATTCAATCCGTCTCAATGCTCAGGGGCAAATCGAAGGTTTGTTCTAGAGCTCAATAAATCAATCGATTGATTGATGGGTATCGGCGTGTTTTGTATGCTTCCTCCTCCGAGCACCACAGAACATGCCGATACCAACCAGCAGCGAAACACAAAGGAATGTCCTGGGAGATGTCCATGCTTATGAAGTTATCGGTAGAAGATTTCTGCGGAGTTTTGGGCTCCGACGCGCCGGCGCCCGGCGGCGGCAGCGTTGCCGCTCTTTCGGGAGCCCTCGGCGCTGAACTCGTTGCCATGGTGTGTCGCCTGAGCGTCGGTCGCAAGGACCTTGAGCAGCATCAAGCCTTGCTGAAAGACACGCTCGAAAAGGCACAAGCGCTGTCCGTTAGCCTGCGCAAGCGCGTCGATCTCGATACCGAAGCGTTCAACGGCGTCATGGCGGCATTCAGGCTGCCGAAGGCAACCGACGAGGAAAAGAAGGCGCGCAGCGAGGCCATTCAATCGGCCTACAAGGAAGCGGTTCAGTCTCCCCTGTCGATCGCGTGCGAATGCCGTGACGTTCTCACCCTCTCGCACAAGATCATTGGCAAATCGAACGCCAATGCCTTGAGCGATCTCGGTGTCTCGTCGCAACAGGCGATGGCTGGTCTTGAAGGCGGCCTCATGAACGTTCAGATCAACATGCCGTCGATCAAGGACGACGAATTCAAGTCGCAGATTGCCTCGCAGACCAGCGCGATCCTCGAGGAAGGCCGGAAACTCACACACAACGTGTACAAATATGTTCTCACGAACATCTAAATCGGCAGAAATTGCCGAATTTCCCAGCTCGAACATTCTCGAGCGGTTGAAGAGCCTGCACCCGAAGTCGATCGACATGTCCCTCGATCGACTTCACAGGCTCTTAGGCGCTCTGGGTCACCCAGAGCGCCGACTCCCGCCCGTCGTCCACGTTGCCGGGACGAATGGCAAGGGCTCGAATATTGCCTTCATGCGCGCCATCGCTGAAGCAATGGGCAAGCGTGTCCACGTGTACACGTCGCCCCATCTCGTCGATTTCCACGAACGCATCGTCCTCGCGAAAGGCGCGAGCGGCGCTCCGATCAGCGAAGAGCGACTCATGCGCTGCCTCGCGCGTGTCGAAGAAGCCAACGACGGCCGGTTGATTACGCTCTTCGAAATCACGACGGCCGCCGCGCTCGTCGCGTTCTCCGAAACGCCTGCGGATCTCCTGCTTCTGGAGACGGGCATGGGCGGACGACTCGATGCCACAAACGTAGTGGATCGACCGCTCGTAACCGCCATTACACCGATTTCGATCGACCACGTTTCTTATCTTGGCGATTCACTAACCTCCATCGCCAGAGAGAAAGCCGGCATTCTAAAGCCGGGCGTGACCTGCGTGGTCGGCCGCCAGCAGAAGGAGCCGCTCGATGTCATCAAGTCGAGAGCGGCCCTTCTCGGCGTCCCGCTTAGAATTTTCGGCCAGGATTTCGACGCTTCGGAACGCAACAGTCGCTTGATCTATCAAGGCGCTCAGAACACGTTTGATTTGCCATTGCCCGCGCTACTCGGCCGCCACCAGTACGACAACGCTGCATCAGCAATCGCCACAGCCGAGGTTGCCTTCGGCGAAGACCTGACGATCGAAGGACTGCAAAAGGGCCTGTTGGGCGCACGCTGGCCCGCGCGAATGGAACGTCTGCCGATCGGTGGGCTCCATGAGTTCGTGGCTCCGGGAACCGAGATCTGGTTGGACGGCGGGCACAACGCTGCCGGAGCCGAAGCAATCGCGCGTGCTCTTCCGCAGATGATGGGCCCAGAACCGATCCATCTCGTCTGGGGAATGATCGAGACAAAAGACGCCAACTCCGTCATCGCGCCTTTCAAAGGCTTGGTCGATCGCGTCTTCACCGTTCCGATACCCGGCGAACCAAGCGCATTCCCACAGAATACCTTGACCGAAATCGCCAAAGCGGCGGGGTTCAACGCAACGACGACCAGCGGCATCCAACAGGCACTGATGCAATCGCAGGCAGCATTTGCGCGTCCCGGACGCGTACTGATTTGCGGTTCGCTATATTTGGCGGGCCACGTTCTAAAACTTCATCGGAGCTGAAAATCGCGGCAGTTCCGCAAGGTGAGCACGTGAAATTCTCAACCGGACATCGGCAAAAATGAACTTGGTAAGCGATAAAATATCGAACCACGCTTCAAAACGAAACCAGGAGATAACAAAAGTCCGCAAGCCGCGTCTACTCGGAAACGAGCATGTGAAGGTCTCGTTCGAATTCTATCCGCCGCGCACGGAAACGATGGAGCGAAAGCTCTGGAGCGCAATCAAGCGCCTTGAACCTTTGAGCCCCGTGGATGTTGCGGTTACCTATGGTTCGGGTGAAGAGACGCGGGCGAGAACACGCGAAACGACGGCGCGAATTCTTCAGGAAACAAAATTAAAAGTCGCGGCTCACCTCACCTGCGTTTCCGCGACACGCGAAGAACTCGACAAGCTCCTGAAGTGGTACTGGAGCATCGGCGTTCGCCACATCGTAGCCTTGCGCGGAGATGCAGCCGTCACCAGCCTCCAGCCCGACGGCTATGCAAATTCAACCGAGCTGGTTCGCGCGGTCAGTAAGGTCGCGCCATTCGACATCTCGGTAGCGGCCTATCCGGAAAAGCATCCCGACTCGCCGTCAATGGAACATGACATTGATAATCTGAAGCGGAAGATCGATGACGGCGCGACCCACGCCATCACTCAATACTTCTTCGACAACGACGTCTATTTTCGCTTCCTCGACCGTGTTCGTGCAGCCGGAATCCAGATTCCGATAACGCCCGGCATTCTGCCGATACACAATTTGCAGCAAGTCGCCCAGGTCGCCGCAAGATGCCGCGTGCACATCCCGCACTGGTTGACTCGGCGCCTCCAGGACATTGACGATGGCGAAACACGTCACGTGGCAGCCGCCGCTCACAGTGCCGAGCAAGTGCTCGATTTGGTCGATCGCGGCGTGCAGCACGTCCACTTTTTCACGCTCAATCGCGCCGATCTCGTTTATGGAATCTGCCACATGATCGGACTTCGGGCATCGTCAGCGACCTGTTGAGAAGCGCCGTTCATACGCTAGAGCGAGCCCACTGCGAGTTAACTGACGTCTAAGGGCGCGGAGGCCGCCGCCGATCGTGGAACCACGCGCGATACTCCGCCATCTTCTTACGCTGCGCAGCGGACGCGCGCCGCTTGCACGTCGACGCTTCATCGCTCTTCTCAGCGGCACCCCAACGGAGCTCAACGCAATCATTGACGTTGTACGCCATCTCAAGGTCCGCGGTCCGATCCGCAACGTCCTTCAGCGCCAACGTCCAGGAAGACCCATCGCTGCGCGTATACGAAACTTTGCGCGCGGCAAGCTCTGACGCAAGACTGCTCTCCAGTTCCGTCTTGACGTCAGTGGCGCTCTTGCCTGCAGGCATCGCATACCGCTCCGGACGTCGTGCAACACGATCCGGGAATCCGCGCACCACGTCGATCGCAATCAGCAGACGCAAGTCGCGCGACGGCGTCGCAAAATCTTCCCACGCACCGGTCGTTTCAAAAATCGAAGCGCCATCTGGTATTGCGACTTCAGCGCCGCCGCCGCTCTGATATTTGCGCCCGTTCTCGACCGACGTCACCCGGGCTTTCACCTGCTCGTCGAGCGCCGTGATCGCCTCCCCTATCGCGCGCGAAGGATCAAGCGGCGCAGGCGACATCACATCATCCATACGATCGTAAAAATCTTCGACGCTGATCTTCGATTGCTCGAGCGAGAAGTCGCCGTACTGCGGATTCTTGGTGATCTCGGCATTGGTCAACCGCCGCATGCCCCGATTCTTCTCGGCAACGACCGGGCGAAATCTCTTGAACCCAGCGCCGCCTAAAGCAGGATCTTGCGCAAAAAGGAAATTGCCGCGCCAGAAGCGCTTGCGCGCAACCGTGCCGTCCGGCTGTCCGTCAACGGCAAGGAAAACACCCGCAGCATCACCCGTTTGCGATACCCGCTTGGTGAGCACCAGAAGATGCCCGTAAGGGTCAGCATAGACCGTCCCCGGACGCAGCGTCTCTGCCGTTAACGGCACGGGATAATAATCGGTGTTGTCATCAGTCGCCGCCGTACGCCCGTTTCCGGAGTGAACAGAATTGGCGAGTGTGCTTCGCAGATAGAATCCAAACCCTGGCACAAGCCCCTGCTGCTTGGCGGAAGCCGCTGGACTTTGAGGTTTGGGAGCTGGCGCAGAAAAAATTCCGAATGGATCGTTCGACGCCGTTTTCTGTTCGCGTGGCGCAGGAGGCGGTTCCTCCTTTTGAATGCTCCACCACTGTGTACACTTCGGCGCCGAGCCGCCCCCACCGCGCGTGCATTTCGAGTAGCCAAACGGCAGTCCCATCTTGAAGGCGAAATACACGCGCAAGAAATAAGGAAGATCGGCGCAGTCTGGCCGGATCACGAGCTTCTTCTCATCTTCGCCAAGGCCAAGATGGTTGAACAGCGCGTTGCGTGATTTATCGCGCAGCACCTCGTGCAATGCTGGCCACGAGGGCGCCTCATCGAGCGGCGCATCGAACAGCTTCTCGATCCACGCGGAATAAAGATTCTCAGTCCCACGGTTCCATGAATCGCGCAACGGCCAAACGCTTCCTCCAGTCGCACGCGGCGGCGCGGCCTTCGCAGCGAGAACGGAAATATCGCGGGAAATCGTGCTGCAATCTGCCGACGCGCCTTCACGAGAAAACTTGGCGTGCCACTTGCCCGCAACCGGCGCAGCAACTTCTGCAAAATAGAAGTATGGCGGGCCACCATGCTTCTCACGTGACTTTGCTTGAACGGCGCCGTCTGGCGCAACAAGCGTCAGTTCACCGTCGATCGGCTTTTCCGTCGAGAAGATCACGCGCAGAGGCGCACCCTTCCAGGGCGCAATCGGCGATGTCAAAACCGAAAGCCCCACATCGCTTTCGCAGCTAGCAGCTTGGCTTTCCGCTCGCGCATCCGGCGCAGAAACCAAAATTGCGCCCGAGATCAGCAAAAATGCAAATGCAGCAACGAGCCGGCGGATACAAAACACGCGATTTCCCCCCGAAGCCTCCCCTGAGGCGCAAATACGTTATGCGAAAGCTTTGCCTCAACCATGGCAAAATTGAGCGCCTGGCCGATTCAATACGCCCAAACACGATCGTTTATCATTGTGCAGAGGCCGGAAGCGCAGCATCTGCAGCAGGTTTATGCTTTCCCAAGTAGGTAAGATAACTGATGAGCCCACTGAGATCCGCATCGGAAAGCGTCGCTTTATCGAAGCCGATCATCTGCTGCCTCGGCCACGTTCGCACGGATTTGGGGTCGCGAATGAGTGCGCGAAGTCCCGCTTCGGTCATGTATTGCGTCACGTTCATCGGCTTACCGAGATCGGGCCCTATGTCGCCCAGACCCGCACCGTATAAACGGTGACACGGCAGACAGTTCGTTATGAACGCTGCGCGACCCCGCACCTCGGGCGACGTTTCAGGCAGCGCCTCATCGACGGACAATTGCGGCCAACGCTTTATCGGATCTTCGGCGTCGGACAAACTCGCAAGTGCATACGGCCATTGCTCTCGCCCGACGTTGGAACGCTCCGGGTTCTCCCAAACGAGATAGAACGGCCCAGCGCTCTTTTTCTGGTTTGGTAAGTTCGGCCACGGCGCCTGCGGATCTTCCACCGCAATCCATGCCACCGCCCCGCCATCGGCACCCTTCAGAACCAATGCACTCGGAATATGCGACACGAACCCGTCGGTCGCACGCGCTTCGATTGTATCTACGCTGACAGTCTTGAGCGCCGAACCGATCAATCCAAGCAGCGGCACTGCGCGATACGTCATCTCGCGATTGTACGAGACATCGTTCGGGACAATCAGCGTCGCCGTATCGGATCGCGCGAAAAGTTCGGCCGCCGTGAATCGCTGTTTCTGATCGCCGATCGACAAGCTCAGAGCTCGCTCGGCGGCTACACCCGTGTTCGCCACGAATACCCAGAAAACGAAACTCCAAAGTATCCGGAAACCCATCGGTGTCTCTCCGCCAGTTCAGAGTTGCCCGGCTGGCACATTGAACGCTGCAGCCTGGCCTACAGCAATCCCCGCTGCATCTGTTAAATTCCAAACAGACGCATCCGAAATGCGAAATCGCTTTCCGGATGCCGCGATCCGCACCCCGGCATAGTCCTCAATGATACCGCTCTGCGTAACCCGGGCGAGCAACCGAGCGCGCTCCGCCTGTAGCAACGGCTCGGCAGACATTCGAGATGGCAACTGCGTGAAGTCGCCGAAATCCATCTCAAAGAGTTGCAGGGCAACCTGATTGCCGAAATAGAAAACAGGATCGGCCTCCGTACCGTGCGCGACGACGGCAAACGGAGCCGACCAAAGCGCCTCGACAAGATCGCCATCCGTCACAACAAGCGGGCGCCCCGTCAGCCTCAAATAGCTGTCACCGATATGCGCGATGCGCTCGCGTTGCGTACTGCTGAGATATGGAAGGTTCATGCTGTGCGTGCTTCACCGGCCCGAATTCGCCCGGCGGCACTTTCAGCCGTTATCCGAAAAAAATGAAGAGCCAACTTGAATGCCACTCGCCAAACTGCATCGTTTCCTTGTAAGAATAATTTTTTCGTGTTACGCAAAACCAGATCGTTCGATGAATTAGCAATACGTCGACGGCGAATAGCCAAGATTGCCGAGTTGAAGGTCCGCAAAGAACCGACCAATTGAGTGAGCGCATATGACTGCGAAGATAATCGACGGGAAATCGATAGCAGCCAACGTCCGGCACAATTGTCGGTCCCGTGTCGAGCTTCTGAAGCGCTCATCCGGAATAACGCCCGGATTGGCGGTCTTCATGGTCGGCGAAGACCCCGCATCTGCGGTCTACGTCCGGAAAAAAATTCAAGCTTGCGCTGACGTCGGCATCCAGTCGCACAAATTTCTCTTTTCACATTCGGACACGCAAGACGTCGTTATCGACAAGATCCGCGAACTCAGCGCAGACCCGCGAATTCACGGCATCCTCGTGCAACTGCCGCTGCCGAAACATTTTGATCTCAAAGCAGTGCTCGGCGCGATCGATCAGGAAAAGGACATTGACGGCTTTCATCTCTACAACGTCGGCGGATTGGTCGTCGGCAGCACTGTCTTCCCACCATGCACGCCATACGGCGTCATGCTGCTTCTCGACAATTCGGGTGTCGAAATAGCTGGCCGCAACGCGGTGGTGGTCGGCGCCAGCAATATCGTCGGCAAACCGATGGCGCTAATGTTGATGCAGCGCGAGGCGACCGTATCGGTCTGTCACGCAAAGACGCGAGACCTGGCACAGTTCACGATACTCGCCGACATCCTGATCGTCGCCGCGGGCTGTCCAAATCTCATTACCGGCCCGATGGTAAAATCGGGAGCAGTTGTGATCGACGTTGGAATCAATCGCCTGCCGAATGGGCAGTTGGTGGGAGACTGCGATTTCGAAGCAGTCAGCAAACGCGCGTCGATGATTACTCCGGTGCCGGGCGGCGTCGGCCCGATGACCGTAACGATGCTTCTCGTAAACACGATCAGCTCCGCCATGCGATCAGCAAACGTCGCAAACGCCGACTTCGCACTCGCGGATCTCTAAGCTCGATTTAAAATCTGCTGCGTTTCATCAGCGACTATCGTCGGTCCAGCCGAGCCTATCAAAATTCTACAATAGTTGCCGTTTGCACAGCCCGACCAGATGCTCGCGTATTTGGCGACGATCTCATAAAGCAGCACTTCCGCAGCGGCGGCGGCGCCCTGCTGGAACGCTTCGGAATAAATCCGTCATTACGCTGACTGCTAATTTGCATTCGTCGCATTTCTTTGTGAGCAGTATCAGAAAACCGCCAACTCACGTGAACACCATTCAGCGCTATCTCTCCTTGTTTTAGGAAAACCAGCGTTCACGGACGATAACGCTTGCCTTCCGCACGCTGATCGTTCTCATTGAGGCATTGAGGTTATGCGCCTTCCTCTAGGCGAGTCTATTTCTCTCACTATACGGATTTATCGGGGGGAAATTTTGCAACTCAGTCGCGCAAGGCTCGACGAGCCCATCGAACGATCGGAAGGAATTGATGGGTCCAACACCCACCAATTTCACATAGAAGCGGAAAAGCAGAGATCTGGCGACACGGTCGCAACCAAGATAACTGCATTCACCGCGGATGAAAAAGCACAGCCGCTGCAAGATCAGCGATACAAAAACCTTCTTAAGTTGAGCCACAACACGGGAAAGATCGAGCAAGAAAAAGAATTCCCGCACTTACTGCAAGCTGCCTCCTCGATGCGAGGCGTAGAGATGGTCTCAACCTATTGCTCGCTGATCAAATACCTTTGCATGCAATGCCACTTTGTATCTCAAGACTTGAAGCGCCAATTATACCCTCACGTCCTCAATGCAATCCGGCTGACGAAAGACCCCGAGCTACTCCACCTCCTGCTCGGGGGTGCAATACCAAACGGTCAAGAAATGTCGACGGTAGTGAGACTTTATGAGGGAACGCCTGAATCCAGTTATTACGCCAACCCTACCTTATACTTCGAAGGTCTTACGGCAGCGCAGCACGAAGAGAATTGCAAAAAAAATCCTGAAACTTACGCTGTGATATGCAATTATTTTGCGGCATCCCCACAAAGATATTCTGCGCTGTACTGCATCTATTTGAACCGGTTCCTAAACTCGTTTGGCGTAGCTTCTATTCAAAGTCTCGATCTGAAAGCCCACAACGTTCTCGAGTCGGTCAGATTTGACGAGATCCAGCACGCCGAGCCTGCGCCGCTCGTCTCCGTCATCATGTCTGCATACAATTGCGAAGCGACGGTCGATTACGCAGCGGCATCCATCTTGCGCCAATCCCACCGTAACGTCGAACTGCTGATTTGCGACGATAGCTCTAGTGACGCAACACTCGCCAAACTCCTTGACCTCGCCCAGCGCGACAGTCGCGTGCGAATCTTTCGATCAAAGAAAAATCAGGGAACCTACAACATCAGAAATCTCCTATTGCAGCGCGCGAGAGGGGAGTTCGTGACATTCCAAGATTCCGATGACGTGTCCCTACCAGATCGACTCCATCGGCAGGTAACTCGCATTGCGCAAAGCGACGCCGTCGCGGTCTACGGACATTGGATCCGGGTTTCGGAGGATGGCACGCTCAATTTCTTCTTCGATGGCAAGTTGCTCCGCTTCTGTAGTGTATCCTGCATGTTCCGACGCTCCTCGATCCAGGGAGCGCCATTCCGTCGCTCGCACATTGGAGCAGATACCGAATTCTATGAGAACTTGCGCAGCCGCTTTGGCAGCGAAAAATTGATCACCCTCTCAGAACCACTGATCTTCGGATTGTGGTCAGACTCCTCCTTGACGAAACTGGCGAATATGAAAGCCGAAAAGGACGGATTTCTATCAACGTCGAGACGAGAGTATTCAGATATCGCCGCGCGCCAACGCATTCTGGGCATGCGACTAATCTCCGACGAAAAGGTACATGGCGTCCTTAAGGCGCACGACATTTATCGGACCGAGGCTGGACTCGATAGTCTTGAGATCAATCAATGAAAACCGTCGCATGCATGGCTACATACCCGGCTAGGGCGTCGACGATTGAAGCTGCCGCTGCTTCAATCGCTCGACAGGTTGATCAACTCAACATCTGCTTCAACGAGTATGACCGCTTTCCAGCATGGCTAGAGAAGTACCCGAATATTGACGCTGCAATTCCCGTCCAGAACTTCATCGACGTGGGCAAATTTTGCTTCGATGTCGATCCGCAAGATGAGGTTGTTCTCGTTGACGATGACATATTGTATCCCGTCAATTACGTGAGCGAACTACGGCGACACCGTTGCGTGCTGGGCCTTTCCGACGTGATCGTCGGGGTACATGGAGTAATCTACGCTGACCTCTTCGATGGCTCTGCATCCGCCCGGCGCGTATTTCACTTTCAAAGTGCGTTGAATCGCTATCGCGTCGTCAACCAACTCGGCACTGGAACAGTCCTTCTGAAAGGCTTCCAGATGCCGAGCCGCCCATTCCTGGCCGGATCGGAACGATACGTCGACTTGCGGTTCGCCGTTTATGCTCACCGCAACAGATGGCCGATGGTATGCGTGCCGCGAGAAGCGAATTGGTTGAACGAACAAGAGTCGGGCACAAGCATATTCGCCGATTTTACCGAACGCTGGCCGGAAGCGGTCGTTAGGGAATCGCAGGAAATAGCTGGCTACGCGAAACTAGATCTATCAGTGGTTGCCGACGTTGTGTCGCGATCAACCGCGATGCAAACGGATCAAGCCTAAAGCTAGCTAAAACAATCCCACGGTAGCTGCCCGCGAAACCTCACCGCGATGCATCTTTAGGAATTTGCGCGGCCACCAAGAAGTACGGCGACGAAGCCCAAGGCAATCACGACTGCAGGTGCCGCAATCGCATAGAAGAATTCCAAGCCGATCATTGTTTTATGCCCCCGAGAACGAGTCCTGCAGCGCAATTTAGTGCCACCGCGGAATAATCCAAGCCTCTTTATGCCGCCCTCTTCTCGTGGCGCTCGAAAAGACGGTTGGATCGTCGGCCGAGTTCTGGCCGAACCTGCAGGCGCGGTACGGTCTCTGAGTGTTGCGCAAGAAGCGACAGAGCTTGCCTGGTAATTCCAAAGAGCTTCGCTAGGGCTGTCCTTGTCCTGTCCCCATGCTCAAGATACGCCACGTCGGCGAGAACCTCACCCAGATGCAGCAACATGGCGGGGTGAGATGGTTCGGGGCGCCAAATTGGCGGAGACGGAGTCCGTAGAACCCAGCTTTCCAAGGGCTTGATATGCGGCGCTCTTAAAATTCTTAAATCATTGAATAACAAATTAATACACGGAATTATTCCGGGTATGCCGTCCGTGCGTGTCCGCCGCTATCCGGCGAAAACCACGATAAAAAGTATGACTCGAAGTATGACCGCGAATTGGTTATGGCGCGTGACGGAGGTGACGCGACATGGCTCTCAACAAACTGACCGATGCAGGCATCAAGTCGGCTGAAAAGAAGGCAAGGGACCCAAAGGCTAAGGACAAGGTGCTCGCGGACGGCGGTGGGCTGCATCTGCGGATTCGAAAGACAGGAAGTCTGACGTGGTTCTTCGTCATCCGCTCCGGCAGCAAGCGGCGCGAAATGGGGTTCGGTACATATCCCGACGTATCCCTAGCGCGGGCACGCGATCTTGCCGCCGATGCTCGGCAGAAACTATTGGAGGGCCGTGATCCCATCGCCGATCGGGCGACGGCTAAGGAGCCTGAGACTTCGGCGGAAGTCGTGACCTTTGGCAAGTTCGCCGAGGATTATATCAAGAGCGTCGAAGGCGGCTGGCGCAACGAAGTCCATCGGCAGCAATGGCATAGCTCCCTGCGCGACCACGCGGCCCCGCTCAAGAACATGCCGATCGCCGACATCGGCACAGACGATGTGCTCGCCGTGCTTCAGCCGGTTTGGCTGGCGAAGGCGGAAACCGCCAGCCGCGTGCGCGGTCGTATCGAAAAAATTCTGGACGCCGCCAAGGCGCGCGGTCTGCGGCCGCGGGACGCGATGAATCCGGCCGCATGGCGGGGGCATCTCGCGCTCCTATTGCCGAAGCAGCCGAAGCTGGCGCGGGGCCATCATGCCGCTCTCCCATACAAAGAGGCGACTGCCTTCATGGTCGAGCTACGGAAGCGCCCTGCACTCGCGGCACGGTGTCTTGAATTCGTGATCTTGACGGCGGCACGCTCGGGCGAAGCACTTGGTGCTATGTGGGGCGAAATCAATTTCGAGGAGAAGATTTGGACTGTGCCGGCTGCGCGCATGAAAGCCGGATTTGAGCACGTCGCGCCCTTGTGTCACGCGGCTATCTCATTGTTGGAAGCGCTCAAGCCGGAGAAGCCGAAATCCAATGATCTCATTTTTGCCGTTGGCGGCGCGGCGCGATCGAACATGGCGATGACGATGCTCTTACGCCGAATGGATCATGGCGACATCACCGTACACGGCTGGAGGTCGACGTTCCGCGACTGGGCTGGCGACGCCACTAATTTTCCACGCGAACTTGTTGAACAGGCGTTGGCTCATACGATCGAAAACAAAGCCGAGCGCGCTTACCGGCGCGGGACAGCGATCGAGCGTCGTCGCGCGCTAATGGAGGCTTGGGCAAAATATCTGACGGAAGGCGCCAGTGCCAACGTGGTGCCATTCCAGGCGGCGGGTTAGAGTGCGGCGATGGACAAAGAGATGGACAAGGACAAAAATCCTCAAGACGCGCCTGATTTCGATGAGCCTGTCGTCGATGAAGACAACCCCGAATGGACGAAGGCCGACTTCGCGCGCGCCAAGCGTGGCGACGACATGCCGGATGCGATCAAGCGGGCATTCAAGGTGTGCAGCACGCGCGGGCGGTGAGCGGCTTGGTCGTTGCCGAGTCGCGACTCGGTCGGCGACTTGGCTCCAACTGCGTCGATCAATGGTGCGAATGGCTGGAGCGCGGCTCGTCAGTGCGATCCCGCCAAAAAAAGATCGTGCGGCTTGTCCGTCAGCATCCGCCGCCGTCCTTAATCGGTTGCGTTTTGCAACCGACGCCACCCAAACCGCCCTCTAGCGTTTGTTGAAGCGGCTATCTTGCTCCCCGTCATCCACTTCAACGAAGGGACTCGGAGTGAACAGAAGTCAACTTGCGCGACACATCGGCGTCGATCGCGTCACGATCTATAATTGGGAACGCGCGGGAATGCTACCGGCTGGCGAGCGTATCAGCCCCCGCCGCACCATCTTCAGCCCCGCCGCCATCATCGCGGCTGAAACGTTGATGCAGGGGGCGCGCGCATGAGCATTTTTGCATCCCACGAGGACAAAGC
Organism: Hyphomicrobium methylovorum; assembly: GCF_013626205.1. Taxonomy (NCBI): domain Bacteria; kingdom Pseudomonadati; phylum Pseudomonadota; class Alphaproteobacteria; order Hyphomicrobiales; family Hyphomicrobiaceae; genus Hyphomicrobium; species Hyphomicrobium methylovorum. The sequence goes on along the minus strand of NZ_QHJE01000001.1, from coordinate 2,724,120 downwards.
CCACAAAGCGCTGGATACCGCCGTTAGTCATCATGCACTTGCTGTTGCGAGCCTCGACGCACATCGGCTAGCTCCAGCCGATCCAGGCGATTTCAGCGCCATCAAAGAATGGGACGCGACCGACGCAGCGCTTGCCCGCGATGTCGATATCGCGGCTGGAGTGGTCACTCACTGGCAGGGCGTAGCCGCACGGCTGGACGAAGAGGCGGCGAAGAAGGCGGCAGCCGGCGAAAAAATCGCGGCCGAAAAAGAAGTCAAGCAATATGAGCTCTTGGTCCGCGAGATTGTGGCCGATAGCGTGAAGATGAAGGCCAAAATCGATAAGCTGGAAGCGCACCGCGAACGCGCCCGAGCGGCTGGCGTCGACGATGCGGAAATGAGGGTCAGGCGAAAACCCGGCCGGGTTGTCCCCGCGATCACTGAAACCGTGGCCGCGTGGTTCGACCCCACCGGCCGCCGGTTCGGCTCCGACATGACGCACGACGCCAACGGGCTGGTGGTGAAGGCCAAGGATCGCATGCAGCGCGAAGTCGTCGACACGATCCGCGAAGAGCACGAATTGCCCGGCGAGATGCCCACGCGCTTCGCCAATGCAATCAAGTTGGTCGGTCTTGAAGGCCACCCACTGTGAGCGCGGTGCTCGCCGCCATGTGTCAGCCGTTTGCCGCGACGGCCGGACCTATCAGCTGCGATGGCCCGTCGGTTCGCCGCCCGCATCTTTGAAATCGCGGACGCTCATAAAAATGCGGCGGCCGAGGGATGAGCCCGGCCGCCTTTAATCTCTAACCTAAACCGGGCGTTGCAGCGCCCGACAGCCTGTGAAGCGAGTTCTGTTTATGATTGTTTCCGAGACTTGCGAAGTCGCCTTGAGTGGCCTCGCCGCCGCCCGTGTCGCCGCGTATGACCCAGCGCCGGGGCGGCTCCGCAAGGTCGTCGTGCTCGGGCGCACCCTCGGCCAGATGGGGACGCCTCGGCCGGATGCCCTAGAGGAAATCGAGTCGGCCCTCTATGCCGACGGCCTGTTGCCCGCCGACACGCCAAGCCAACAACGAGCGTGGCGACACGCGTTAGACGCCGCCAGTGATGCTTTCGACAATGGCACCAACGAGGCGTTGCCAACTATCGCAGCCGATGCGGTTGCCCAAGCCGATGATGGCGCGGAGGCGTTGCGTCTCGTGCTCGATCGTTGCGCTACCTTCGCCAATGATGGCGAGATGGTCGACGCCGTGCGCGATGCGCTCAGTGCTGTTGGTCGCGCCGACGAAATGCTTGCCGCACCCTTCGGCTATTTGCGGGCTGAGCGTGCTTGGTTTGGACGCGGTGAAGAGCGCGCAGCCGCCGAAGCCAAAGAACGCGCCGAAATGGCGGAGTGGCGGGCGGAGCGTGACGCCGATTCCGTTTTCGCGGCTCTCCCACCCGACGCCGACTTCGCTTCTGCCTTGCGTGATGCTCATTCGCTTTTGACGGAGGAATCCGCCGACATGATCGCCGGCCAGACAATCGCTCGCCTCGCCCGTCCGCCTGTCCGCCAGTACGTGCCTGCAACGGGCACCGATCCATTCGCGGGCGGCTGGCAAGAGGCAGACGACACGGCGATAGCGCTGCACGAAAAGGCAAAATCTACGTTAGAAGCGCGTGAAGCCGGGTTCGATCCGGCTGCAGCCATTCTCGCTCTCGAACTGAGGGCGCAGACGGCCGGAACGCCCGAGGCGCTTGCTCTCGCCACAGCCCTAAAGCGCGAGCGGCTCGGGATGAATGCACCAGTTGAAGTGGACGAGCCCGAACCGGAACCGCTGAGCGTAGAGAACAGCTTAGCCGACCTCTGCTCGCCGCCCGGCCTTGTCGGCGAAATCGTGGATTGGATGGAGGCCAGCAGCGACCGGCCAAACCGCGCACTCATGCTTGGCGCAGCGCTCACCTTTGTCGCCACGCTCGCAGGGCGCAAGTTTGCAACTCCATCGAATCTGCGCAGCAATAACTACGTCGTCACGCTTGCACCTTCCGGTCATGGCAAGGACCACGCCATCGGTCGCATCAAGACATTGTCGGCGGCGGCGGGACTCGATCGCTACGTCGGCCCAGCGCGGATCATGTCCGCCAGTGCTCTGCGCAAACTTGTCGCCCGCGAGCCAGCCGTTGCATGCTTCATGGACGAGTTCGGCGGTTTCATAGGACAAATTCATGACCGCCGGGCAGGTTTGCACAACGCGATGATCCGCTACGACATGCTCGAAATGTTCAGCGCGGCGGGGACATTCTTTGCAGGCGCCGAATATGCGGGAGAGGCGGCGACAAAGGTTTTCGCACCGAACTTCTCGATTTCCGGCACTAGCACGCCGGAATCCTTCTGGTCATCGCTGTCATCGCTTTCTGCATCGGATGGCTTGCTGGCGCGCCTCATCCTGCTTGACGTGACTGGGCCGAAGCCTGCCCGCGTCAAGCCTCGGCTTTCTCCCAACGATGTTCCAGCCGCGCTAGTCGACGCTGTGCGAGCGTTAGCGGAAAGGGGCGGCAATCTCGCGGCCACCTTGTCGGATCGCGCGCCCAAGGCCATCACCGTGCCGCTGGACGCCGAAGCCGAGGAGATTGACGCGGACAACATTGCTGGATTGGACGCTGCCGAAAGCTCGGCCAGTCCCGAAGCCATGCCGTTCCTGAACCGCGTGCGCGAGCATGCTCTGAAGCTGGCGCTTGTCGTGGCGGTTGGTTGCAATCCTAGCGCGCCGGTCATCACTGGCCCCGTCATGGAATGGGCCTATCGGCTGGCGCGCCTTTCGACCGCAACGCTTATCCGTGAGAGCGCCGACCGGATCGCCGACAATGATCGTTCGGCGGCCTATGGGAAAATCCTACGAGTCATCAAGGGTGCTAGCGCAGCCGGCATCCAGCCCAGCCGGATCGGCGATAGGCTGAAGGGCATCGATAAGCGGATGCGCGAAGAGTTGCTGGCCGACATGACGGCGGCGGGCCGGGTCAGGCTGGTGAAAACTGCACCAGCCGGGGGGCGGGGCGGAAGGGTCAGCGAACGCTATTTCGCCAGCTAGCAATTTTCCACTGGCGAGTGGAAAATCGGTTGGAAAATTGATCCCCCGCCCGCGCTCCGGGCGGGGTTTCTTCTGCAAAATTCCATCAAAATTCCACGCGCCAGTGGAAAATTGCGTTGCCGCGAAAGGCGCGGAAAACCTAGGGTTTCGATATTTCAGGTATCAAAATTCCAATTTTCCAATTTTCGGTAAGCCCCCCCTTTTTTACGGCATGAACCTGTTCGGGGGTGGCTTCCCGTTATCGGCCTAGTTGCGGAAAATTGGAAAATTGGAAAATCGCCACACAACGCGGCTGGCTAGCATTTCACCGAGCCCTTGACGGCGCGCGCAAGGGACAACTGGTGACAACTTACGTCGCACGCAGATTGACGTTGATCAAAACCTGCATCACGCCGGCTGCTTATCCAACGTCGGCGGGTCGCTTAACATTACCGTTCGCGATCTGGTCGAACTGACCTTGCAAACCGGCCAGCCGGCCAACGATCTTCGCGCTATCCTTCGAATTCCGATCGCGATCCCTGGCCCGTTTCGCTTCACGCAATTTTTTGTGCTGACGGTTCGGAACCTTAAGTTCGGTGCGGTCGATGATAACGCCCGTGACCTCGCATGCCCGGTCGATTGAGCGCTTTTCCTTATGATACCGAAGGCCGGCCCGGTGGATGCATTCCTTCACCTCCCAGACCAGTTTCTTACTCACGTGCGGCCCGGACAGGGTGATGTCGTCGATATAAATCGACAGTACACATCCATTGGCCTTAGCCAGCGACGCCACCTTCTCCCACACGTCGATGTGCGCATAATATGCCAGGATCGGGCTTGCCGGGCTTCCGGTGGCGAGATGCCCGTCGCAGCACACGAGATTGGCGAGTGTTCCCGCCACATCCTCCGGGCATCCCATGACTGTATTGAAAAACCAATATATGCGACGGCGCGTCGTGCTCGGAAAATACTTCTGCACGTCAAGAGAATGCACTACGCGACCGTCGCGGTGCACGGCGGCGTTCCCCACGTATGAGCGCCCCTTCACCGGACAGAATAAGGCATCCGGCGGCGATATGCGGCCAAGCAGTTTTGCGATGCGCTTCTGCGCACGCTTCAACTGAGCGCATGGATCGTCGATCATGCGGAAGCTGCCGTCTTTTTTCGGCGCAGGAAAATGACGGTACAGGTTTTGAGATGTGCTGAGGAACCGAAGTTCCGCCGGGGTGACGAGAAGCAGTTCGGCAAGCTTTCGCCGGGTGGGCATACGATGAAGCGACGACTGTTGGAGGGCATGATATTTTCTCGCGCTCACGGCGCTTCCTCCGACCGAGCCTCAAGAAATCGCATCAGCGCCAAAATCTTTCCCGCGACAATCTTCTGCGCGCCGGCCCGGCGTTGCGGCTGCGCGTAGTTCTCGGCGAAAAACAGGATCGATGATGCCGGCAGTTTGAAGACGTCCGCATATCGTTGGATCAATTGGAGCGTCGGCTCCTTGGTCTCGCTTTCGATTTCGCTGAGATAGGATTTGGATATGCCGAGCTTTTCCGCAGCGGCACTCTGATTGAGATCATGAAATTTACGGATACAGCGTAGGGCATCGCCGATCATCGTGGCCTCCTTAAGAAAGGGGGATAGCGGTAGGGCGCGCGCCTAATGTTTGAACCACTTCGCGATCTCGATCACCGCATCCACAAACTTTGCGACATACGGCACAACAATCAGAAGTTTGAGCGTCATCCGTCCTAGCAATTGCCAGAACTTCATCCGCCAATTAGACCGCTTACGTCCCCTGCCGAAGCTTTTCGAGCGAGTATGCATCGATTGCCAATCCTCCTGTCGCTACAGGCGCTAGATGCGCATGCAGTCGTCGGGCAACAGGAACGGAACGGGGGACGCTTTTACCCTACTCGATACCCTTTCCGCGCGCGGTCGTCGGCGCGCGGGGGCCGCGTACTGCGGCCTAATTTGGTGAGCTTTCGCCCACCGCAAGGTCACCGACCTCAGCGAATGACGACTTGTCGTTCTGCTACTTCGGCTGCACCCGTGATGGGGCGATTCGGGGGCTGCGATCAACGACAAAAGTTCGCTGGCAGCGAACATCGTTGTGGATTGTATCGATGCGAGCGCTTCCTCTAATCGACCGGCAGCGGCCTTCGACACTCATGCGGCCGATTGAGCCGAGCGGCATAGGTACGAACATCGATCATCGGACGGTGGCAATGGCCTAGCGCTGTGCCATCAATTCGAGCAGGAGGGCCGTCGCGATGTTCGTTCGGAAGGGGCACAATGATCGGTTTAATTCTCATGTTGGCGAGCGCGACGCCATCCATCGATTCCTGCGCCGCCGCAGTGCATCAGCTTGGGAACTTGCCGGCACAGCAAATCGCGGACGCGTGCAAGGTCGAACCGGATCGCGATAGACTATGGACGGGTGACGGCGAGCCAGCAGCTTGCGTTAGCGCAAAAAAGCTTGGCGGGAGTGCTGCCGACATGGGCGATCTCCCGCCGGTCATGATTGAGGGGATCATCGCCGATTTCGACAAGCATGTTGCTGCTTGTAAAAATCCGCCGCCGCCGAGCGATCCGACGAAGGATCGGACGACGGCGCCAAGGCTTTGGGATTGACGGCGACCGTAGCGCGACGCCACCGAAACAATCCCATCGCTCAACTTTCTATCTTTCATGATGCCACCATGGCATCGCACACCAATCACCCTGCTCGCCTCGCCGCCCAAGCGGTCGGCCTGAAGCAATGGCATGGCCCACATTGCCCGATCCACCCGGACGCCTTTCGCTTCGTTTCGACGGGCGCCTGCATCGACTGCGGCCGGATCAATTCACGTGACGCCGCCCGACGCCGTGCAGCCGTCCCCGCCGTCGTCGCACAGCGCGAAGCCCGGCAGGCTGCCATCGCCGGCCGAAAAGCAGCGGAGGCCGAACGCCGGGCACTCCCCAACATCGCGAACGATCCGCGCAGACTCGCTGCGATTGCCGCCGGACTCTCGACCTGGCTCGGCCCCGACTGTCGCCATCGGCATGGGAGCCTCAGATACACGTCATCAACAGCGGCGTGCGTCGAGTGCCGTCGCCTTTCCAATCAAAGGAATGTCTATGCCCGCTGAACTGAGCCTCACCCTTGACCGCCGCAACCTGGCGCGCTTCCGCACGCTGTTGAAGGCGAACCGCATGATGGCAGCTAAGAGCCTCACCTTCGTCGCAGAAAAAGCGAAGCCCGCGTGGATCGCAGGCCATTCGCTATTCCATCGTCGCAACACCTGGCTGGACAGGGGCGTGCGCATCCGCGCGGCGACACCCGGCAATCTCAATTCCCAGGTTGGCAGTCTGGATAAATTTTTCGCTCGACATGTGAAGGGCATTGATGAGCACAAGGGCGGCCGGCTGTTCGTGCCTGCTTACAGGGACATCAGCGAGGCGCCCACACACACCAAGGTCAGGGCCATGCTTCGGCGGGCGGAGGGCACCCAGCGCAAGCCATTCCGCATCGGTGACACGCTCGTGCGCCGCAAGGGCAAGACTCGCACACCGTTGATCGTGTTGGGACGGATAACGAATGGCGCGAAGATCGAGCCGCGCTTCGATGCCTTAGAGATTGTGGATCGAGCGGTGACAGAGAATTTCCCAACAGTTTATTCCCGGCTGCTCCGTGCCTGGTCAGCCAAGAACTAATGCAAGGGCGCACGTTGGCGACTTTGTTGGCACGTCAACACCTGTAAAAAACCGTGGGTCCTCCCAAGGGCGGCACACGGTCACGGGTCGACGCGCAATGGCGACACCCCCGCAGATGAGTTGCATTTTGCAACTTTGTTTCGATCGGACGAACAGAAGCCACAGGTAAACGCGCAGAAAAGCGCGGCCGTCATACGGGTATCTGAATACCCACAATAGAAAATCGCTCTCGTGCCGCGCTGCTAGTCGCGCTCGACCTCGCGGAACGGGCTGTCCGACACGCCCAACTCGTGGCGGATGAAGTAGCGGGCGAACAGGCGCATGATGTCGGCCGCGTGATGCAATCGCGTCAGTTCCTCAGCAATATCCGGGTCGGAGGGATGTTTCTCGCGCACGTGGGCGACTGCGACACGGCACGCCTTCCATAAGTAGTCCTCAACCGTCTCGCTGCCACAGGCGGCAAGAAATGGACGCAGATTGGATTCATCTTCCTCGGCACGAATGAGCGGGAACGTCCGAGCGACCCACGGGCGAATGTCCTTTCCTTCGGGGTATCGGACTTCGAGCACCTTGAAATAGCTGAGCACCGCATAGCTGATCATGAAATTTTGCTCGGCATTGCGCGCTTCGCGATAGAGCGCGAGCGCGCGCTGCGCTTCTTCCGATGCCGGAATATCGCGATCGAACACCCAATAATGCGTGGTGGTGAAGGCGAGATTTCGCTTTGGCACGGCGACGGGCACCGGATTGCCCGACCAACCATCTTGCGCGATTGCGAATTGGTCATCGCACCATGTGAGCAGACTGAGGAAGCGGTTTATCACCGTCATCGCTTCCTCCATGCTGAGCTTGTTGGCGTGCAGGTCGACATGGATGGACTGCACGTGCTCCTTAGTCTTCGGCATCAGCACGAACTTGTATCGGTCAAAGTTGACCAGCATTTCCTCGCGCGGCCACGTGACCTGATTGTCCACGCCGATATTCAGAAAGTGCGACGATGACGTTACGCCGAGGCGCTGACGGCGCGCATTCTCGGCATCCTCTTTGTCATACTCCGACCCGTCGCCGATCGGGGGTGATGGGTGGGCGCGAGCATCTTCAATTCTTCGCGCCAGTTGTTCAAAGAACCGTCGGTTGAAAACAAGTTCTCGGCTGACCGGCGCGTTCCGTAATTCGGCATCGAAGCTCACGCCGGGCTGAAGCAGGGAGACGGCCTCATCGCGCACGAACGAAAGCTGGTGCCGTGCGCCGTCTCGTTCGTAGGTAATCACTGCCAGCCCATGGCTGTTAGTTCCTGCCTCCGCCGCCGAAAGCCGCACGCCGATGATACTGTCTCGCATTGCCTTGTCGGCAAGCAGGTTGCTCAATGCATCAGTCAAGGTAGCGGCGCCGCCAAATGCGTCGGCCTTACCACCAACAGGCTTTAGATGCGCGATGCTCGCGCACACCATGCCCGCCCAGCTTGGCCGCCCCGCGACCAGCCCGAGCACGCCCGCAACAATCTGCTCATCCGACAGCTTTTGGCCACGACTCTCCCGGCCGCTCGGTAAGCGGCCCGAGCCGCGCAGCGCCTCAAACCGTTGATCCATGTCCGCCAACGCGTCTGTCGAGAGATCACTCTTGCCGCACAGTTCATTGAGAATGTGGGCCAACTGTTTGGCGAGCATAGTTCCTCATTTTCGATGACAGCAAAGCGAGGCGGTCGCGTTGGGGGGGGGCTCACGATGGGGCAACTAGTCCGTAGCGCCAAGCGATCAAGCCATGTTTAGCGCGAAGCCACAACCCGCCAGAGCCACCCGACCCGTCCCGTCAGTGGCGACCCAACGCGCCATGATGTTTGCATGTCAAAGCCCGCTCCCTATGTCCGGCCAAGCCGAGTAACGATTCCGGCCAAGGCGAATCCGCTCGCCCGCCTAGCATTCGAACTCATGAAGCGCCATGGCGTCTCGTATCAGGAGTTAGAATTCCGCTCCGGGATTCTGGCTTCCTCCGTGAAGGCGTGGAGGGGCGGCGGCAAGCTTCGTCCGAATGTCCCCAGCCTCGCCTCGATCGAAGCGGCCCTTGGCGTTTTCGGCTACCGGCTTGTCCCATGCCCACCGCTCAGTAATTTGCCCGCAGACGTGCGCGAGAAGCTTGAAGAAGTGGGCCAGCATTTCATCAGCGACGACGAGACCCTTGCCGCTGCCATTGTTGCCGCGACCAGCAAGCCCGGCGACCGCTGCACGGCAGACGGGCCGGCGCCACGTCTTACATATCGCCGACCCTATTGGGAGAATGCCACAGCATGAGCATGGTCCGACTCGAATTTCCAATCGACAGCGGCATGAAGGGCGTTCCGGCAACAGAATATGTCTCGGCCAGAAACCTCAGGGCCGAAGAACTTGAGGGCCTTCAGGGCGCGGACGCCGATACCATCATGGCTGTCTGCACCGGCTTATCGCTCGATCAGGTCGCACGCCTCACCGCACAGGACCGTGCGGCAATCATCGTCGCACGTAGGAGCATTACATGACCGATCCCAAAGCGCTCGCCCGCGCGCGCGAATTGCTGGCTGAAACTGAATCGCAGATCGCCACTGGCCTTGGCGGGCCGTACGTTGAGAAAAACCTCGAGTCTCACCGCCTCCGCGTGGCGCATTTGGAGGCCAGCGCATCGCTTATCGTGCCCGTAGCATCCATACCGCCCATTACGCCTGTACGGCCCGCAGTGTCCCAAATTGCTCGCCCGCTCCCCGCACCGACCGGCTCGCGCGAAGAGCGCCTGCGCCGCCTAGCGACCGCGATGGGCGCGGATGATCGGACCCTTGCCGCTGCAATCGCGGCTGGCACGTCGCCGGATGAGTTTGCTTTGAAGGTTGTCGACGATCGTGATCCAGATGCCGTGGCTCGCCGGATCGCCCATTCGGACGAGCCAGCCGCTATGCGCAAGTTGGCGCCGGAAGTCGAAACCATCGCGGCACGCATTGCGGGTGCATGAGTTCGCCTGTGGCTAAATTTTCCGACCCGAGATAATCAACACCACTGCCACGGTGGAGGCGGTTGCCTCCACGCATAGCGCTGCCAATTGCGGCGTGGCGGTGCGACGGTGCTGCAGATTGAGAGCAAGCGCCAGAGACGCTCTGGCGTGCGCTCGGACCTCTTTGTTGCTTTCGCCGGGGAATTGGTGCGGGACATACGCCTCCAACATCCGGTTTGCGTCGGTGATGCTCGGCTTGACGCCATCCAATGTGGCATGAATTGCAGGATCAAATACGGCCTGCGCGAGCGATATGATGGCCTCGCGGCAGAGCAGACCAATGGCTTGGCAATCTTCCTCTGCGGTCGCAGTTTCAAGTTGCTTCCGTGCTTTGGCAAGCACCCGGTCGACCCTTTCCCAGCCGGTCGGCTCGCGATGCGCGTCAGCCACGACAGAGCGTTGCGATATCGCCTCGATCGCGGGGGAAAGCATTTTCCGAATGTACTCGCGCCGCCCCCGATAGGTGTCGAAATTAGTGCGCCAATAATTGTACCAATCCCATAGGCTGTCGTGTGGATTCTCATAGGGAACGCCATCGGGGAGACTTCGTCGAATGCCGGCGTCGCGAGCGCGATAGTAATCGTCGACCTCCTGAATGCGATCGCCGCCCGTAGCGACCGAAATCATCATCTCGCGATGAATGATAAGATCGGCCAAGAGGCGCGCCATTCCCTCGGCTTCCGAGTTTCCCAAGGTCTCGACCTTTATGTCATCTGGCGCCCTTTGGCTTGGATCGCTGCTTGCCACCGCTTCGGCGATGCGTTTGCGATCGTGGGCAGGCAGCCTTCTCAAAGCCTCGTCAATCGGCGTCGGCGCACGAACAAGCGCCACTGGCGCGATGTCGAATCCGCTCTGTCGGAGGTCGATCGACACTTCGCAGGGTGCAAGCAGTATTGCCAGGTCGCGCCGATGGAGGCTCTCAAGAAATTTTCGGGCGTTGTCGCTGCTGTGAGCCATGATGACCTTATCGCCTGGGTTCGGAGGGTCAACGGTCCGCAGCCAACGGACATATCCGTTGCATCAACGGATATGTCCGTGTGCGGATTTTATTAGGCAAAAACCGAGGCTCTTTCCCACGCTCGTGCGTCGCATGACATACAGCAGGCATCGACTACGTAGGCGTCAAGAGAGGCATCATGGAAATCAAAACGGTCACCGCGGCGCTCATTACTGCGTTCGACGCACTTGATGAAGCGAACGACGAACGGATTGGCGGCCCCGAAGCGGTGGCGGACGATGTGCTGCGCTCTCTCGAAGATCACATTCTCGCTTCGCACGCCGACACGCCCGATGCGCTTGCCTGGAAAGTGCGTTGGCTCGCGCGCGCTGTCGCGAATGATTGGAGCGAGCCCGATGTGCGAACGATTGCGCGCTCGATCGAGAGCGATCTAGCAATGTCGATGACGTGAGCATGTGAACTCCTCCACATCACTCGCGTTGATGCGGTGACGAACGCGCGTGTTCAACGCAAACGCATCGAAGCGTGAACACGTGCGGACACGCACGGACGGCTACGCACAGCAAAATTCTAGAGTATGACTCGGCGTATGACCGGTCAAAGAAAATCATCAAAAATACAATGAAATCAATAAGTTATGGCGGAGACGGAGGGATTCGAACCCTCGATACGCCTTTAAAGCGTATGACGATTTAGCAAACCGTTGCCTTCAGCCACTCGGCCACGTCTCCAGGCGCACTCGCTCGGCACCCTATAGAGGCGAGATCGCGCCAATGCAAGCAGCAGCAATTCTGGATCCCCGTCCTAATCGTTGCCGCAAAGACGTCTTAGTATTCCCTAAACACTTCGCGATCGTGGAACGGGGGCTCACGTTGGCTGTGGACCGCAAATCATGGCTCTTTGCAGCACCGCTGCTCACGCTCGCCGCCGCTTCGGCTGGAGCCACGGAAGTCTGTGTCAAATGCACCGGCCCTGACGCAAGCTATGCCTGCGTCGTCAATGCGCAATCCGACGGACAGTTGGATACAGCAACCAACCTCTACTGCATTACGGCGCTCGCAAAGGCAGGACAGCACTCGAGTTGCAGCATCGACCGTAATACGCGCGCGCCCTGCCAAGGCGAACGCAAGGAGCTTCCGATTCCGGCGGGGTTAGGTGGCGTCGATGAGGAGCCGGCTCAGGAAGCCGCCACGCCGCCAGCTCACCAACCATCAGCCAACGTCGCAACCGCGCCAGAGCCTCACCAGCACGACGGCGCGCCGTCACATGAGCACGCGGATGAACCAGCGCCGGGCGAAGAACCGAACGCCGGCAAGCCGCCGAAGACCGTACTGGAAATGGTGGAAAAAGGCTCGAAGTCCGCGAGCGACAACAGCGCGGTGAAATCAGCCGGCACGGCGTTGCAAAATGCGGGCGCCGCAGTCGGCGACGCTGCAAAAACGTCGTGGAAGTGTCTCTCGTCGTTCTTTTCCAAATGCTGACGTGAAAGACCGCCAACATCCGCACGCGCATTTGCATGCGCGGGCAAAGGTCAATGAACTGTCGAAAGCCACTCGCGGGCCAGCCGCTGTGCGCGGATGATCTCGGCCTTGCTCATGTCCTGGGCAACCTCGAAACGATAGCGCTTCGCATCATCGTTTCCACGCATCGCCGAGATGTTGAACCACTTATGAGCTTGCACCAGATCGATCGAACCATCGCGACCTGTGCAGCAACTCAATCCCATTTCGAACAGAGCATCGTGCTGTCCGCCTTGCGCAGCAAATTCTACAACTTCACGCGCGGACATATCCAAACGCGACATCTTGCTTCTCTCCCAGTTACACAAAGTGCGCCGATCACAAATATCGACTCAACTTTTCTCCATCACGCTTCGTGACAGATCGCGAGCATCGCAGTGCATGGCTGAGAATCCGTAAAATACGGAACAAAATCAGTGTAAAACATCGATAAGCTTCGTTCGTTTCCTGCAACCGAATGACTCAAAACAGAACGAAAAGATCGAAACAGATCAGGCCGCGACGAATTCTTAACGGCGGTTGCCATCTTTCTCTAACCATGTTTTGAATCAGCTGTCGGGGGCGCTCGCGATTGACGGGATTTGCGACGCATTCAGCAGCGGTTCAGTCTGGGCTCGGTAACTATATCGGGTGGACGCATAAGCGTCCTTTGCCAGGGGGCAAGAGGGTTCGCGGTCTCGCGCGCGAACGAGGGAAAATGCAGAGCAGGCTCTTTTGCCGGTCGCTCGCGGTTGCGAGCCTCATCGCGCTCACCGGCTGCGCACAGGAAAGCCTCCAGCCGTCTTACCTCGGCTTGAGAGACTTGAGCAGCGATGCGATGGCAGCTCAGGCAACCGACGAAACCGAAATGCCGGATGCACTGCGCCATGTTCAATCGAACAAGGTGCTTGGCGCGATGGCCTTTCAAAGAGTGACGGGCCGCACCGTTGATCCGTCTCGTCTCGCTGGACCAAATTAAGCGACCGCCGCGCACGTGCGCCTTCAAAACAAACTTCGCGCATGAGCGTCGCCTTTCCGCTCGTCGTTACGCTTGCCTGCGCGCCGTTTCCGGCACCTTGATCGCCAATCCCTTGATCACCGCGGGCCGCTTGCCAACGCGATCGAGCCAGCGCTCGACGTTTGGAAACTTCCCGCTGTCCTGCCCCAGGAGCCGCCACATCCGCGCCCAGGGAAACGTCGCGATGTCCGCAATCGAATAAGCGCCTGCCAGATACTCTCGGGTCTCAAGCCGTCGTTCCAAATCGCCAAACAGACGCGCAATCTCCGAGGTGTAGCGATCGATGACATAGGACATCCGCTCCGGCGCACGATGCCGGAAATGCTCGCACTCCATCGCCATCGGACCGAAACGCCCAACTTGCCAGAACAGCCATTGGTCGACATCTGCTTTCGTGCGCTCGTTCATCGGATAGAACGCGTCATACTTGCGGGCCAGATAGTGGAGGATCGCGCCAGACTCCGACAGCGCCAGCGGCTGACCGTCGGGCCCATCGGGATCGACAATCGCCGGAAGTGTCTCCTCCGATAGCCGGGCAGCAAAATGTGAGTTGAGCTGCGCGCCCGTTGCGTCGTCGGCAGACAGCACGCAGTACGGCGCAAGCAGCTCTTCGAGCATGATCGAAATCTGATACCCGTTCGGCGTCGGGCAAAAATACAATGCGATCGGCTCGTCTTGCCCTTCGTCCGGCATATCGCTCCTTACGGCACGAGAATGATGGATCCTGTCGTCGCCCTGCTGGCGAGCGCCCGATGGGCCTCAGCAGCTTCGCTAAGCGGATAGCGATGATTGACCGCGATCTGGACCTTTCCCGAAGACACCATCTCGAACAATTCAGCGGCGTTCGCTTCGAGATCTTCTCGTTTTTCCGTATATGCAAAAAGCGACGGACGCGTGGCAAAAAGTGAGCCTTTCAGGGCCGTTAGCTCGAATGGAGGCACCGGCCCGGAGGAGTTGCCGAAGGAAACCCATAGGCCTTTCGGCTTTAGGCAATCCAGCGACTGCGGAAATGTGTCCTTGCCGACGGAGTCATAGACGACATCGCACCCAGCGCCGTTCGTGATCTCCTTGACGCGCGCAACGAAGTCTTCTCGCTTCACATTGATCGCATGCGTTGCACCGTTGGCCTTCGCAAGCTCCGCTTTGGCGTCGGTGCTAACGGTCCCAATCACGGTTGCGCCAAGCGCACGCGCCCACTGGCACGCGATCAACCCAACGCCGCCCGCAGCTGCATGAAACAGAAGAACTGTCCCTGGACCGACGTTATACGTCTCACGCAGAAGATAACGGGCCGTCATACCTTGCAGCATCATCGCGGCGGCAGTCGCATAGTCGATCGCGTCAGGCAGCTTGACGAGCTTATCCACTGGCACACGTCGAACGGCAGCATAGGCCCCCGGCGCGCTCGCATACGCCACGCGATCCCCGATCTTGAACGCCTCGACGCCCGCGCCGGTGCCTATGACCTCTCCAGCTGCTTCCGAGCCGAGCACCGCAGGCAGAGACGGCAACTTGTAGAGGCCCGAACGCTGATAAATATCGATAAAATTGACCCCAACGGCATGCTGGCGAACAAGAACTTCGCCCACACCCGGCTCGCCGGTATCGACGTCCTCATAACGCAGTTCTTCTGGGCCGCCATAGTTATGAACGCGAATCGCGTACGCCATCGTCTCAGTCTCCAGTTCGTTCAAGTGTGTGATTGATGCCGCGCCTCAGCAAATCTCGCTAGGTGCAGGGCTCCATTCACCGGTCTGCCACGAGCCCGCCATTCTGCCTTTCTACCCGCATTGAAACAAAAGGATGGACCCACGTTTTGCAAATTCTGCGCTTTCCCTCGAACCTTCCCAAATTGACCGTCTTTCTTTTTGCGCTCGGTGCCGGCGCAGTGATGGCGGGATGCGGGGGAAACGAAGCCGCGCTCGGAGAGCAGGCTCGCGGCCTCAAGTGCGTGGATGATAGCAACGTCTGCATCAGCCAGCGTAAGATCGTCTACGATTCCTACATGGCCGATAAATCGCGCGCCTGGGTGAAACATCCCGCTGGCCCGCACGAATATGCGTCCGGCGTACGCCTCATGGCCTTCAACAAGAAGCGTGCAGAGCTTTCCTGCGACGAACTCGCCCACGCCAAAGCCGAAGCTGACCGCGGCCCGGCATCCCTTAAAAGCGGCGCCAATTCCGGACTGACTCCGGCGCAAATTGCGCGCGCTGGTATGCTTGCACGCGAAGTCTCGCGGGATCTCGGCCGCGAGTTCGCACGCCGATGCCGCTAGTCGAGGCTTGAATGATTCATAATGTTTCCCTATTTGCCCGGGCGGGGGCACGATGGGGCTGTCTCCGTCCTCTCCACAACTCTCCCGCATCGGAAGCCTTTCCATGAACGTGCAAGACTTCGTCGATGCCATTGTCATGTTTGTGCGCAATCACGAAGAATGGGCTGGCCCCATTGCGTTCTTCGTCGCCTTTCTGGAAAGCTTTTGCTTCCTGTCGATCCTATGGCCCGGAACCGCAATTCTGATCGGCATAGCGGCCCTTCTGGCGAAGAGCGGCGTCGAATTGAGCGTCCTATGGCCTGCAATCATCTGGGCGGGCGTCGGCGGCTCCTTGGGATACGCGATCTCTTACTGGATCGGGCTCTATTACAAGGAAGGCATCCGGGAACTCTGGCCGTTCAACAAGTATCCGGCCATGGTTGACCGTGGTCAGGTCTTTTTCGATCGCTGGGGCGCCGCTGGCGTCTTTCTGGGGCACTTCTTTGGCCCGGTACGCGCAATCATCCCTGTCATCGCAGGCGTTTACGCCGTTCCCCAATGGCAGTTTCAGATCGCCAATATCCTTTCCGCGTTCATTTGGGCCGCCGGTGTCATCGCACCCACGTATTTCGGGCTGAGCTACCTCCTGAACTGATGCGATTTCGCGCCCGCTTGCGTCGCGAGAAGCGATCCCGTAGAGGATCGGCTCCGAATATTGCGTCGGGACCCGGCGCGATCATGCTTCACCTATCATTTGCCAGGCAAATATCATGTCCAAGACGTCGCTGAAGAACACGCAGAAGCAGAAGAAGAAGGCCCGCCGCACCATTCCGCGTCCACCGCAGACGCGCATCCAGGGCAACACGCTCGCCGCCCGCACGCGCTTAAAGAAGCTCGCTGGCAAGGCACGCGCCAAGAAGGCAGCCACCGCCTAAGACGCGGACCCGATTGCACCGCAATCGCACGCCCGGCCAAAACACAGGACAGAGCGAGTGGTATGACCACCGCCGCCCTTTACCCGCCAACGGCAACGCCCTCCGCCCGGGCTTTGCCGCTATTGCCGTTTCTTGCGCGCTTCATCCGCAATCCTCTGCGCTCGCTTCCGCGCGCCGTCTACGATCAGCCGGTCGTCACCTACGGCCGCAAGCGGCCGCTCGTCGCCTGGGTAACCGATCCGGCCCTGATCGAGCGCATTCTACTTAGCGACGCCGAGAACTTCCCCAAGACCCGCCTTGACCGCCGCGTGCTGAAGCCCATCGTCGGAGAGGGCCTTCTTACGGCCGAAGGAGAAAGCTGGCGCTGGCAACGCAAACTCGCGAGCCCACTATTCCGCCGCTCCGAACTGCTGAACTATGTGCCCGTCATTCTCGAAGCCGCCCAACAGCGGACTGCAATCTGGCGCGCGGGCGGCGCCAATCGCTTAACCGCCATCGACAACGACATGACCGAGACGACGTTCTCCGTCATCACGCGCACCATTCTCGCAGGCATCGATGAGAGCGAAGCCGACGCCATAAAGGAAGCCGCCCGCGCGTATCTCGATCCGATCACCTGGGAAGTTGCAGCCTCATTACTGATGATCCCCGAAACGGCATGGCATCCGGGGAAACGGCGCATGCGCCAGGCTGCTGTACGCTCGCGCG
Source organism: Hyphomicrobium methylovorum (assembly GCF_013626205.1). Lineage (NCBI taxonomy): Bacteria > Pseudomonadati > Pseudomonadota > Alphaproteobacteria > Hyphomicrobiales > Hyphomicrobiaceae > Hyphomicrobium > Hyphomicrobium methylovorum. Next base: position 2,707,020 of record NZ_QHJE01000001.1, on the reverse strand, counting down.
CCGTTGTTGCGCGCCTGCTGGAAAAGCGGCGCCACGCTGGTAGTGCAGGTGACGATCTTGTTGCACGCCTGATAACAGCGCGCGATCCCGATACCGGCCTGCCGATGCCCGATGACATGATCGTCGACAATCTGACGACGTTTCTTCTCGCAGGGCACGAAACGACCGCCAAAGCACTCACCTGGTCGCTCTATCTCCTCGCGCGCGCGCCGGAGTGGCAAGACCGCCTGCGTGAGGAAATTCGCGGCGTGACGGGATCTGGCGCCATCACAGCCGAGACGATCGCTCAGCTTCCACTCACCGCTCGCTTCCTGAAGGAGTCGATGCGGCTCTATCCACCCGTACCGGTCATAACGCGCGTCACGAGCGACGATGTCGATATCGGCGGCAAGCATCTGCCAAAGCCGACCCTGATCGTCATTCCGATCTTCGCGCTCCATCGCCACAAGCTGCTTTGGTCCGATCCCGATCGTTTCGACCCCGATCGCTTCCTTCCTGAAAACGAGGCGAAACGTCCTCGCACGCAGTTCATGCCGTTCGGATACGGACCGCGCATCTGCATAGGCTCGGCGTTTGCGAACCTCGAAGCAATCACACTCCTTGCCGAATTCTTACGAACGACCAGCTTCGCGTGGGACGGCCGCCATGCGCCGGAACCCATTAGCCGCGTAACGCTCCGCCCAAAGGGTGGAATGCCGTTGCTGGTCAGCCCGCTTTAGCCTCGCGCTGGCGGCCTGAAAGTCGCCGACGCAATCGAAATGCCTTTAACGCATTCTTCATCGCGTCTTAGCGCCGAGCAAATTTCGCTTTGCAATTGCGATGGGTCGCGTGAGCAGGATCGAAAATTATCAGTGGTATGTTTTGTCGCAGATCAACCCTGCCTCCAAGGAGAGGCCCAATGACAGCGACAAAAGCAATTTACGTCATCGCAGCGATCGTACCCGGCGGACTCATACTGCTCGCGTGCATCGGCATTCTGCACGTCGTGCGCGTCGGCCTTCGTGAACACAAGGCACGCCGCCCGGCAGAAGCGCTAGCTTGACGCCTAGGCGAACACTCGCAGATCGGTCAGATCCCGAGCTTCGCCTTTAAGATCTCGTTGACGGCTGCCGGGTTCGCTTTTCCGCCCGTGGATTTCATCACCTGCCCCACGAACCAGCCGAGCATTGAGGGCTTCGCCTTCGCCTGCTCCACCTTTTCGGGGTTTGCCGCGATGATCTCGTCCACGGCCTTCTCGATCGCGCCAGTATCCGTCACCTGCTTCATGCCGCGATCTTCGACGATCTTCGCAGGATCGCCACCATCGGTCCAAACGATCTCGAAGAGATCCTTCGCGATCTTTCCGGAAATCGCATTCGAAGAGATGAGATCGACGATAGAGCCAAGCTGCGCCGCCGAGACGGGGCTAGCTTCGATCTCCTTGCCTTCCTTGTTGAGGCGGCCGAACAATTCGTTGATCACCCAGTTCGCCGCGAGCTTTCCGTCTCGCCCCTTGGCGACACTCTCGAAATAATCCGCAGACGACCGCTCGGCGACCAGAACATCCGAGTCATACGCCGATAGCCCAAACGCCTTCATGAAGCGCGTGCGCTTCTCATCCGGCAGTTCCGGCAAGCCCGACTTCAGTTCCTCGACATACGCCTCGGAAAATTCGAGCGGCAGCAAATCGGGATCTGGAAAATAGCGATAGTCGTGCGCTTCTTCCTTTGAGCGCATCGACCGCGTCTCACCCTTGGCGGCATCGAAGAGACGCGTCTCCTGATCGATCTTCCCACCATCCTCGATGATGTCGATCTGACGGCGCGCTTCCGTTTCGATCGCCTGACCGATGAAGCGGATCGAGTTCACGTTCTTGATTTCGCACCGCGTGCCAAGCCCATCACCCGGCTTCCGGACCGATACGTTGACGTCGGCACGGAGGTTGCCCTTCTCCATGTCGCCGTCACACGTTCCGAGATAGCGAAGGATCGTCCTGAGCTTCGTCACATACGCCTGCGCCTGCTTGGACGAACGGAGATCCGGCCGCGATACGATCTCCATCAGCGCCACGCCCGATCGATTGAGATCGACGTAGGAATAATCCGGATGTTGATCGTGCAGCGACTTACCCGCGTCCTGCTCGAGATGCAGTCGCTCGATCCCCACCTTCATTGTTTCGCCGTCAACGTCGATCTCGACCTCGCCCTCACCGACGATCGGCTGCTTGAACTGCGAAATCTGATAACCCTGCGGCAGATCGGGATAGAAATAATTCTTCCGGTCGAAAACGCTGCGATGGTTGATCTGCGCTTTGAGCCCAAGGCCCGTACGAATGGCCTGCGCCACGCACTCGCGATTGATGACGGGCAACATGCCGGGCATGGCCGCATCGACGAGCGAAACATGGCTGTTCGGCTCGGCGCCAAACGCGGTCGAAGCGCCGGAAAACAACTTCGCGTTGGAAGCCACCTGCGCATGAACTTCCATGCCGATCACGACTTCCCAGTCACCGGTTGCACCCGCGATGAGATTGTTCGGCTTCCCCTTGGCCGCCGTCTTCGTGGCACTCATATTCAGTTCTCCGGTCGTAACCGCGCCGATCGTTAGCGGCGCAGCGCGACTAATCCAAATTCGCTCAACGCTTCGACCAGTAACCGGCCGCCGCGTAAACATAGCCTGCGATCAACGAAACGATGAATGTTCCGGCGATAGACCGCCCAAGCGTCGGCGCATCCCAGATCTGGAAGAACGTCGCGATATAGAGCAATAAAGAACCAGCGGCTGCGCCGATGAACGCTGCAAGCAGAACCTTGTTCTTCGCATCCACACGCCGTCCCATCAAAAACGCGACGACGATCGTCGCTGGATTGAGCACGCCGTAGATCAGCACTTCGAGCAGCGGAACGTCGGGTTGGAGTTCAGGCGTCACTTTTCTCTCCCGTTCCGCGTTTGCCGGCGTCAAGCGCCTGCCGGATTTTCTCTTCTTCGAATTGGATGAACCAACCGATCATGTTGCGCCACTGCGCGCCAACCATCTCGATCATTTCCGGCGGCATATTCTTTTCTTGCGCGCGGGTTTTCACGCGATCAATCACTTGCTGAATGCGCCAATTCACAACGGCGCCTTCCTCGGAAGTCATTTTGAGCTGCCACGCGCGATCGACATAGCCGAAGCGCTCAGCAATGAGATCGACAAGCGAAGCGTCAATACGATCGATCTCACTTCTCACTTGGGACATGTCTGCACATTCCCACGGCCGTTTGGGATCCATTTTTTCAGCCCTTTTTCCACCACGCGTCCGGAGCCTTGAAGCGCCCTGCCGCGTCCTCGATCACCTGCGCTGTTCGAAACAGCGTTTCTTCGTCGAATGGCTTGCCGATCAACTGCAGCCCGAGTGGCGTCCCCTCGGACGAAAGGCCTGCAGGCACAGACATGCCCGGAAGCCCCGCCATGTTTACAGTCACCGTAAAAATGTCTTCCAGATACATCGCCAACGGATCGCCGGTCTTCTCTCCCTGCGCGAACGCGGGCGACGGCGTCGTCGGTGTCAGAACGACGTCAACGCTGTTCCAAGCCTCGTCGAAATCCCGCTTGATCAGCGAACGAACCTTCTGCGCCTTCAGGTAGTAGGCGTCGTAATATCCGGCCGAAAGAACGTAGGTGCCGATCAGGATGCGGCGGCGCACTTCCTTGCCGAAACCAGCAGCACGCGTCTTCTCGTAGGTGTCGGTGAGATTATCGCCCGCGACGCGCAGCCCGTACCGCATGCCATCATAACGCGCGAGGTTCGACGATGCCTCCGCCGGTGCCACGATATAGTAGGCAGGCAGCGCATACTTCGTGTGCGGAAGAGAAATCTCGTGCACCGTCGCGCCCGCTGCCTTCAACCACGCAACGCCGTCGTCCCAAAGCTTCTCGGTCTCTTTCGACATGCCCTCGACGCGGTATTCCTTGGGAATGCCAACCCGAAGACCTTTTACACCCCGGCCGATAGCCTTCTCATAATCGGGGACCGGCGCATCGACGGACGTCGTATCCTTGAGATCATGGCTGGCCATCGTCTTCAGCATGATCGCGGCGTCACGCACGGTCTTGGCGATCGGGCCCGCCTGATCGAGCGACGAGGCAAACGCAACAATTCCCCAGCGCGAGCAGCGGCCGTACGTCGGCTTGATCCCAACCGTACCCGTCAGCGCGGCGGGCTGGCGAATGGAGCCGCCCGTATCCGTCGCTGTCGCAGCGAGACAGAGATCAGCCGCAACCGCCGCTGACGAACCACCCGACGAACCACCCGGAACCAGCTTCGCATCGGACGGCTTGCCGTCCTTCTCGTTGCGCCGCCACGGATTGACGACGTTGCCGAAGGCACTCGTCTCGTTCGACGAACCCATCGCGAATTCATCGTTGTTGAGCTTGCCGAGCATCACCGCCCCGGCATCCCACAAATTCTGACCGACAGTCGATTCATACGTCGGCTTGAAATCGCCGAGAATTTTTGAGCACGCCGTCGTGCGGATACCCTTCGTGCAGAAGAGATCCTTATTGCCTAATGGCAATCCTTCGAGCGGACGCGCTGTTCCGTTGGCGATGCGAGCATCGCTCTCCTTGGCCTGCGCGCGCGCATGTTCCGGCGTGACGAGCACGTAAGCGTTGAGGGCTTGATTGCCGCTGTCTATCGACGCCAGAAAGGCATCGGTCAGTTCAACTGCTGAGAAAGATTTCTTTTCGAGGCCGTCCCGCGCCTCCGCAATCGTGAGCTTGGTAAGATCCGTCACCGTTCGACTTTCCCCTTCAGCGCTGTGCAGCGCTCATAAACAAGGTACTCACCGCCACCCGCAACATCGATGCGATTGGCATCAAGGCGCGTAAACGTGACGGTTTCCTCGTACTCTTCCGCGCCTTCCGAGCAATCCATTTTGGCTTCGAAGACGTTCGGCTTGACTGTCTTCACCGAAGTGAATTTGCAGCCGCCCTCCCAGCTCCCCGTCCCCTCGCGCGTGAGCGTGAGCGGATAGCTCGCGATGTTCGGGCTCGCATCCCCTTTTTCGATCGCCAAGAGCTTCGCGCAGCCCGTCGTCGGCGAGTACATTCCCTCACCGACGAAGGCTCCCAAATCCGCTTCGTCTTGCGCGCGCACACCAACCGTCGCGAGACAAATGCCGAGAGCAAAGACTGCAACTCGAAGCATGGTCTCTACTCCACGACCTTCGGCACGACGAAATAGTGGTCTTCGGCAAGCGGCGCATTCGCGGTCACGGCATCGGCAATCTCGCCGTCCGTCACCACGTCCTCACGCATTTCGAGCGGTTGCGCGACGACGCGGGTCATCGGCTCGACGGCGCTCGTATCGACCTCGTCGAGTTGCTTCACCCAATCGAGAATGCCCGAAAGCTCCGTCTCGAGCCCCTTCGCCTCCGCATCGCTGACCTTGATGCGGGCAAGGCGCGCAATTCGGTGGACGGTCGCTTCGTCGACCTGCATGGAAAATCCTTTTGAAAAAGGCCGCTAGGCTTTGCGGAGCACTCTTACCCGTCCCGACCGTCTTGATGCAACCGGCCGCGAAGCCGCTATGGAGATCACCGGCGGACAGGGCTGCTTTATCGTGTGAAAACCCGAGAATTGCTGCTAGTCGGAGGCCATGCGTTACCCACACCCCGCTTTTGCCGCCTGCCCGGCTGGAACCGATGACTGAGACAGCCCAACCCAATGCCCCCGGCCCGACCACCGAAGATCCGGCGGCATTCCTCGCCGCAGGCGCCGGGCGCGGTCGCTTGATCGGCATCGACGCGGGCACCAAAACGCTGGGCCTGGCGCTGTCAGACGTGAATCGCACCATCGCTTCCCCGATGGAAACGATCCGTCGCACCAAATTTACCGCTGATGCCACCCGTCTGCTGGGTCTTGCCGCCGAACACGCCGTAACCGGCCTCGTGCTAGGCCTGCCGCGCAACCTAGACGGCACCGAAGGCCCCCGCGCCCAGGCAACCCGGGCCTTGGCGCGCAACCTCAACAAGCTCTCTCCGCTACCGATCCTGCTTTGGGACGAACGGCTGACGACGGCCGAGGCCGAGCGCATGCTGATCGCCGCGGATCAGAGCCGCAAACGCCGCGGCGAAGTCATCGACAAGCTCGCCGCCACAATAATTCTGCAAAGTGCCGTCGATCGCCTTGGCCGCGCAGGATGAAATGTAGCTGCCAAGTATCTCTCCGTTAAGGGCATTTCGATAGACGGCGGCACCAGACTTGCGGCACTGCCGGACTCTCCCTATAGAGACACCTTTAATGACCTCGAAATCGAACGCGAACACGCTGAAGAATTTTCCGCGACGCCATTTGCTGACTTGCGAAGGGCTATCGGCGGAAGAAATCAATTTTCTTCTGGGCCTTGCCGATAAGGCCGCCGATCACATTCGGCGTGGCGGGCGCAAGCGCGATGTCCTCGCGGGCCGCACCCTCATCAATCTCTTCTTTGAATCGTCGACGCGCACCCAGGCCTCTTTCGAGATGGCTGGCAAGCATCTGAGCGCCGACGTGATGAACATGAACGTCGCGACGTCGTCCGTCACCAAGGGCGAAACGCTGATCGATACCGCGGTGACGCTCAATGCGATGCGCCCCGATATCATTGTCGTCCGCCACCATGCGGCGGGCGCCGTCGAACTCCTGTCGCAGAAGGTCGACTGCTCCGTCATCAACGCCGGCGATGGCGCGCATCAACATCCAACGCAAGCTCTGCTGGACGCGCTGACGATTCGCCGCGCCAAGGGTCGTGTTGCAGGCCTTACCGTCGCGATCTGCGGTGACATTCTTCATTCGCGCGTGGCCCGCTCCAATATCAACGTCTTGAACGCACTTGGAGCGCGTGTCCGCCTGATCGCCCCATCAACGCTGCTGCCATCGTCGCCCGAACGTCTCGGCTGCGAAGTCTTCACCGATATGTGGAAAGGCCTCGAAGGCGCGGACGTCGTCATGATGCTGCGCCTGCAGCGCGAGCGAATGGACGCCTCCTACGTGCCGTCCAGCCGCGAATTTTTCCACTTCTTCGGCCTCGACCATGAAAAGCTCGCTCGAGCCAAGCCTGATGCTCTCGTCATGCACCCCGGCCCGATGAACCGCGGCGTCGAGATCGCGTCAACCGTCGCCGATCATTCGCGCAGCGTCATACGCGAGCAGGTCGAAATGGGCGTTGCGGTTCGCATGGCCGTCCTTGAAGCACTCTCGGCGCATCTCGCAAGTTTCGAGGAGCAAGCGCCATGAGCAAGGCGATCGAAAAACCAAAGAACGTCGGCAAAGCGACCGTTTTCATCAATGCGCGCGTCATCGATCCGGCCTCGCGCCGCGACGAACCTGGCGGGCTTCTCGTCAAGGATGGCCTGATCGCGGATGTCGGCAGCCACCTGCGCCGCAACGCACCCGACGGCGCAACCGTCATCGATTGCAAGGGCCATGTCCTCGCGCCGGGTTTGATTGACGCGCAGGTGTTCACCGGAGAACCGGGATACGAGCACCGCGAAACGCTCAAGACCGCCAGCCACGCAGCGGCAGCGGGCGGCATCACAACCATCGTCGTGATGCCGGACACCAATCCGGTGATCGATCAGGTTGCTCTCGTCGATTTCATCCAGCGTCGCGCCCGCGACAACGCTCTCGTCCATGTCCACACCATGGCGGCCCTGACGAAGGGACTGAAGGGCGAAGAGATGACCGAAATCGGCCTCTTGAAACGCGCAGGCGCCATCGCATTCTCGAACGGCAAGGGCAGCGTCGCCAACACCCGCGTCATGCGAAACGCGCTGAACTACGCCAAGGATTTCAACGCGCTCGTCGTCCACCACACGGAAGACACGTATTTATCCGGCAGCGGCGCGATGAACTCTGGCGAAGTCGCGTCTCGCCTTGGCCTCCCCGGCACATCGAAGCTCGCCGAAACCATCATGCTGGAACGAGACGTCCGCCTCGTCGAAATGACGGGCGGCCGCTACCACGCGGCAACGATCAGCTGCGCCGAAAGCGTTGACGTCGTGCGCAATGCGAAGGCCCGAAAACTGCCGGTCACTTGCGGCGTCTCGATCAATCATCTGACGCTCAACGAGAACGACATTGGCCCCTATCGCACCTTCCTCAAAGTGCGCCCGCCGTTGCGCCGCGAAGAAGATCGCGTTGCAATGGTGAAGGGCCTCGCCAATGGCGACATCGACATCGTTGTTTCAAGTCATGATCCTCAGGACGCGGATACGAAACGACGGCCCTTCTCCGAAGCGGCCGATGGCGCAAACGGATTGGAAACGCTGCTGTCAGCCGCCCTACGCCTCGTCCATTCCGGCGACATAACGCTGGCAGCCATGCTGAAGGCGCTGACGATCAATCCCGCGCGCCTTCTCGGACTTCATAGTGGCCGCATCTCAAAGGGCGCCGTTGCCGATCTCGTGCTTTTCGATCCGGGCGAGCCCTGGGTCGTCAACAAGGATCTGCTGCGGTCGCGCTCTAAGAACACGCCGTTCGACGAAGCCAAAATGCAGGGTCGGGTTCTAAGAACGATGGTTGCCGGCGAAACGGTCTATGAATACGCTGGCGTAGAGCGCACCTGATCGCGCACCGGCCCAGCGAACCACGGACAACTGCAACGCATGGATCTTTCATCCCCGCTACTGCTTGCGCTGCCGCTCGCCGAACCGGTGCATTTGCTCTTCGCGGCATTCGTCCTTGGCTATCTGTTGGGCTCGATTCCCTTCGGTCTGCTGCTCACGCGGGCGTCCGGCCTGGGTGACGTTCGTCAAATCGGCTCAGGGAATATCGGCGCCACGAACGTACTGCGCACAGGCCGCAAAGGTCTCGCCGCAGCGACGCTCATACTGGATGGCCTGAAGGGCACCGCAGCCGTTCTGTTGGCGGACCATTTCTTCGGAACGAACGCCGCAATGATCGCGGGCCTCGGCGCGCTTCTCGGCCACATATTTCCCATTTGGCTTGGCTTCAAAGGAGGCAAAGGCGTCGCGACCTATCTCGGCGTCCTGTTCGGTGTCGCTTGGCAATCCGCAATCGTGTTTGCCTTGATCTGGATCGCCGTGGCCGTCGTCTCGCGCATTTCTTCTGCAGCGGCTGTTGCCGCGATCGTCGCAACGCCCTTCGTCGTCTGGACGCTTGGACTGGAAGATTTTGCGATCCTCGCTGCCGTGATGAGCATCATTGTTCTTCTGAAGCACCATGCAAATATCCGGCGCCTGCTGGCGGGAGAGGAGCCGCGGATCGGTGCCAAAACCTGAGCAACCGGAACTCTTCACGCCTGCGCCATTGCCGTTCGCAAAACTCTCTGACGCGGAGCGGCTTTCCTGTCTCCGGCTCATTCGTTCGGAAAACGTCGGCCCGGTCACGTTTCGCGAGTTGATCAATCACTTCGGCGGCGCGACACAGGCATTGAACGCATTGCCCGAGTTGTCCCGCAGAGGCGGAAGCGGACGAACGATCCGCCTCTGCTCCGTAGCGGATGCCGAACGCGAATTGGACGCCGCAAGCCGCGTCGGAGCAACGCCGGTTTTCACGATCGAGCCAAACTATCCGGCCATGCTCGCAAGCATCGAAGCACCACCCCCGCTCGTTTATCTCAAAGGGCGGACAGACATTTTTAGCCGGCCCGCCGTTGCGATTGTCGGCTCGCGACAGTGCTCAGCCGCAGGCGTCGAACTTGCCCGTCGGTTTTCCCACACATTGAGTAACGCGGGCTTCGTCGTGGTTTCAGGCCTGGCCCGAGGGATTGATCGGGCAGCACACGATGCCGCGCTCAAGCGCGGAACTGTAGCGGTGCTGGCGGGCGGCATAGACTGGATCTATCCCCCCGAACACGCCGCGCTCCAGCAACAGATCGGCGAAGAAGGCTGCCTCATCACAGAGCGACCGCCGGGCATCCAGGCGCGGGCCGCTGATTTCCCGCGCCGTAACCGGATCATCGCCGGGCTTGTTTACGGCGTCGTCGTAATCGAGGCCGCGATGCGTTCCGGCACGCTGGTGACGGCGCGCTACGCCAATGAGTTGGGCCGCGAGGTGTTCGCACTGCCAAGCCATCCACTTGATCCCCGTGGGGAAGGCACAAACCGCCTCATCAAGCAGGGCGCAACGATGGTGACCGATCCCCAGGAAGTCGTCGACATGCTTCAGCCGATGATCGACATCGATGACCTGCTGCATCCCGAACCTGAACCAGCCCCCTCGGCCCGACATTCAGAGGATCTCTCGGCTGAACCACATGCGACACGCCCAACGCTCCCTCAGCAGACGACAGTCAAACCCGTCAAATCCACCTCGACAACCGCCCCACGTGCCGCAATGACCGGCCCTGAGGAGCTGACCGCCGTCCTGGCCGCGCTTGGCCCAGCGCCCGTCGCGATAGACGCTCTGGCGCGCGCTGTCGGCCTCCCAGCTCAGCGGGTCCAGGCCGTTTTGCTCGAACTCGATCTCGCCGGACGCATCGTCCGCCAGGGGCAAGGACTGATCGCGCTACGGACCGCAAACGAGGAACTGTAGCGGTCATCCGGACGTCGCCCGAGCGAATCGCTAATCGCCTCCACCCGCGACCACGCCAGCAGACCACCGCTACTCTGGCTGTATGTCAGCCCCGCTTTGACAGGACACCGCTATAGCCGCGCGCGACGGCCCTCAGGCTCGCTTGAGAGGTCTGAACCGCAGAAGGTCTTTCAATTTTCCCGTGTGTGCTCATCTTATTGGCGAACCGGGCGATGAAAGAACAACTCCCATTGGTTGAGATGATATAAAAACATAACCGAAAGTAGAAACCATACCCCATTTGACACCAATGCGGCGATCAACCATGTTCCCGCCCCACCGCCCAGCCCCAGATGTATGCGGTTTTCCGCCCGGCGCTTGTTAGCTGCCGCGCCCAGGAGCGAATTTCAAAATGAACGTGGTTATCGTCGAATCTGCCGCTAAGGCCAAGACGATCAACAAATATCTAGGCCCGACCTATAAGGTCATTGCCTCGTATGGGCACGTGCGCGATCTGCCCGCGAAGAATGGCTCGGTCGAGCCGGATCACGACTTCAACATGCACTGGGAAGTGGATGGCAAGTCGCAGAAAATCATACGCGAAATCGCCGATGCAGTGAAAGGCGCCGATAAGCTGATCCTCGCGACCGACCCTGATCGCGAAGGCGAAGCCATCTCGTGGCATATCCTTGAAATTTTGCACCAGAAGAAGGCGCTGAAAAAGACCACCGAGGTCGAACGCGTCGCCTTCAACGCCATCACCAAACAGTCGATCCTTGCTGCGCTGAAAGAGCCGCGCGCGATAGACGGTCCGCTGGTTGAAGCCTATCTGGCCCGCCGCGCGCTCGATTATCTCGTCGGCTTCACGCTCTCGCCGGTGCTTTGGAGAAAACTGCCTGGCTCGCGCTCGGCTGGCCGCGTGCAATCGGTGGCGCTCCGCCTCGTTTGCGACCGCGAAGCCGAGATCGAGGCGTTCCGCACCGACGAATATTGGACGATCGAAGCCCTCCTCTCCACTGCGAAAAACGAGGACGTGAAATCGCGCCTCGTCGCCATCGACGGCACGACGCTCAAGAAGCTCGACATCAAGGACGAAGCGTCGGCAACCGCCATCAAGGCCGCCATCACGTCGCGTGACTTCCGCGTCGCGTCGATCGACAAGAAGGCCGCCAAGCGCAACCCTTATCCGCCGTTCACGACGTCTACACTGCAGATGGACGCTTCGCGCAAGCTTGGCTACTCCGCCAAGCAGACGATGCAGATTGCCCAGCGCCTGTACGAAGGCGTGGACATCGGCGGCGAGACCACGGGCCTCATCACGTACATGCGAACGGACGGCGTGCAAATCGTGCCGGAAGCCGTCAGCCAGATCCGCGATACGATTTCTGCCATGTACGGCAAGAACTACACGCCCTTCGCACGCGAATACAAAACCAAGGCGAAGAACGCCCAGGAAGCGCACGAAGCGATCCGCCCGACAGATCCTCGCCGCACACCGGATCAGATGCGCAAGCACCTGCAGAAGGATCAGGCGGCGCTCTACGATCTCATCTGGAAGCGCGCTGTTGCCAGCCAAATGGCACCTGCCGACCTCGAGCAAACCACAGCCGAAATCGAAGTTCAGGGCAGCGATGGCAAATCATACGGCCTTCGCGCAAACGGCTCGGTACTTCTCTTTGACGGCTTCCTGCGCGTCTACGAAGAAGGCCGCGACGACCGCGTCCGCACGATCGAAAAAGGCAAAGACGATACGTCCGATGCCGACGATGAAAATCGCCGCCTGCCGCCGCTCGTCGCGGGCGACAAGCTGACGGATAAGGAAGTCAACGCCGATCAGCACTTCACGCAGCCCCCGCCCCGCTTCTCCGAAGCGACGCTCGTGAAGCGCATGGAAGAACTCGGTATCGGCCGCCCGTCCACCTACGCCTCCACGATGGCCGTGCTGGTGGATCGCGACTACGTGCGGATCGAAAAGAAGCGCCTCATCCCCGAGGACAAGGGTCGCCTTGTCATCGCGTTCCTCGAAAGCTTCTTCAAACGCTACGTCGAATACGACTTCACGGCCGACCTCGAAGAAAAGCTCGATCTCATCTCCAACAACGAGCTCGACTATAAAAACGTCCTGCGCGATTTCTGGCGCGACTTCATCGCGGCCGTCGGCGAAATTCAGGATCTCCGCGTCGGCGATGTGCTCGACGCTCTGAACGAGATGCTCGGACCGCACGTCTTCCCGGACAAGGGAGACGGCAGCGATCCGCGTCTTTGCCCGAAGTGCAACAAGGGCCGCTTGAGCCTGAAAATTTCCGGCAAATACGGCGCGTTCATCGGTTGCGGCAATTACCCGGAATGCAACTACACGCGCCAGCTGACGCAAAGCGATTCCGGCGACGCCGCTCTCGATGGCAAGATTCTCGGCTACGATGATGCTGGCTCAGCCGTCACGCTTCGCACCGGCCGTTTCGGACCTTATCTTCAGTTGGGCGAACCCGAAAAAGATGAGAAGCCGAAACGCTCCAGCATTCCGCGCGGCATCGATGCCGCAACGATCGACCTCGAAAAAGCGCTGCAGCTTCTTTCGTTACCGCGCAACGTCGGCAGCCCGCCTGAAGGCGGCACAATCACCGCCGGTCTCGGCCGGTTTGGACCCTTCATCGTGCACGAGAACGATGACGCGAAGACGTACGTCAATCTCGAAAGCGTCGAAGACGTATTCACTATCGGCCTCAACCGCGCGATCACGCTGCTCGCGGAAAAACGCGCGGGCGGCGGCAAGAGCCGCTTCCAGCGCAATGCACCAAAGGTTCTGAAAGAACTCGGCGCGCATCCGACGGAAGGTGGTCCGGTGCAGGTGCTTGAAGGGCGCTACGGGCCGTACGTCACGCACAACAAGGTCAACGCCACGGTTCCGCGCGCGAAAGATCCGACATCGCTGACGCTGGAAGACGCTGTCGCGCTCATCGCCGAACGCGTCGCCAACGGCGGCGGCAAAAAGACGAAGGCACGCAAGACCGCGAAACCGAAAGCCGAGAAAGCACCGAAGGCCGCAGCCAAAGAACCCAAAACCGCGAAAGCGCCTGCTGCCAAGAAAGCCGCTGCTCCTCGCGCCGCAAAGAAAACCGCGGCAAAGAAAACTGCGTCTCCGTCGGCAGCCAAGAAGCTCGCAAAGGCCAAAGCCTGAAACAGAAATCACGAGGCTCGAAAGCCGCCACTCGCGTTCCCGCCGATCGCGGCCTCCCGAGCAAGAAGCAAATTCTAGACTTCCTCAATTCCGCTCAGGGCAAAGCGGGTAAACGCGAAATCGCGCGCGCGTTTGGCGTCTCGGGCGGCGCACGCATCGCGCTGAAACGTTTACTCGCTGAGATGGCGGACGAAGGCACGCTGGCGGGCGATAAAAAGCACCTGAAGGAAAAAGGCCGGTTGCCGGCGGTAGCGGCGCTCGAAGTTACCGGGCGTGACGACGACGGCGACCTCATCGCCAAGCCTGTCGAATGGGACGAAGCCGAAGGCAAGCGGCCCACTGTCCGGCTCAGCATGGACGGCAACGATATCGGCATCGGCGATCGGGTGCTGGCACGCCTTACGCGGCTTCCGCGCGGCGACGGGGCCACCTATGAAGGTGCCCTCGTCAAAAAGCTGCTGAAGGAAAAGCGCCGCCTGCTCGGTATCTATCGCGCCGCGTCTCGTGGGGGCGGCGGCACCATCGAACCGATCAACCGCAAAGAATTGAAAAGTTACACCGTGCTAGCGGACGACACGAACAAGGCAGCGGACGGTGACCTCGTTCGTTTCGCTTTAGCCCGCCGGGGTCGCTTCGCATCTTCGAATGCGCAAATCGTCGAAAGCCTGGGCAATCCCGACGACCAACGCCAGATCTCGCTCATCGCCGTCCACGCGCACGGCATCCCTGAAGATTTTCCCGAAAGCGTTTTGGCGGAATGCGAAACGCTACCATCCCCAACGATGGATGGGCGCGTAGACCTGCGCACGGTTCCGCTAATCACGATCGATCCGGTAGATGCCCGCGACCACGATGACGCCGTGCATGCGGAAGCGGATAGCGACGCACGCAATTCGGGTGGCTTCATCGTCACCGTCGCGATCGCCGACGTTGCGCACTACATCCGTCCCGGCTCCAAGTTAGACAAGGAAGCCCAAATCCGCGGCAACTCGGTCTATTTCCCAGACCGCGTCGTTCCGATGCTGCCGGAAAAAATTTCGAACGATCTCTGTTCGCTTCGTGAAAACGAAGATCGTCCATGTCTCGCAGTGCGTCTGGTGTTCGATCGGAACGGAGAGAAGCGCAGCCACACGTTCGTGCGCGCGATGATGCGCTCCGCCGCGAAACTGTCCTACCAGGAAGCGCAGGCAGCGATCGACGGCAATCCGTCAGACAAATGCCAGCCTTTGATGGACAGCGTACTGAAGCCGCTCTGGGCCGCGTACGAAGCCGTTGCTAAAGCGCGCGACAAGCGCGGACCGCTGGATCTCGATCTTCCCGAGCGGCGGATCCTGCTCGACGAAAACGGCCGCGTCGCGCGCGTCACGACGCCGGAACGCCTCACAGCGCATAGGCTGATCGAAGAGTTCATGATTCAGGCGAACGTCGCGGCTGCCGAAACGCTCGAACAGAAGCGTCTGCCCGTCGTCTATCGCGTTCACGATGCGCCGAGCGCCGAGAAACTGAAGGGCCTGCGCGACTTCCTCGAAACGCTCGACATGAAGGTGCCGCACGCCGGCGCGCTGAAACCGGAAGCGTTCAACAAGGTTCTGGCAGCCGCCAAAGATTTGCCGGTGCCCGATCTCATCAACGAAGTCATCCTGCGTTCGCAGTCACAAGCCGAATACACGCCGACGAACATCGGCCACTTCGGATTGAACCTGATGCGCTATGCGCATTTCACCTCGCCCATTCGGCGCTACGCCGACCTGTTGATCCACCGCGCACTCATCAAGGCTCTCAACCTCGGCCCAGATGGACTCTCGGATGAAGAAGTCCCCCGCCTCGCGAGCATCGCAAAGGCCATCTCCGATCTGGAGCGGCGCGCCATGGCCGCCGAGCGAGAGACGAACGACCGTCTGATCGCAGCACACCTCGCTGACCGGGTCGGCGCAACGTTTGAGGCGCGCATTGCAGGCGTGACGCGCTCCGGCCTGTTCGTGCGGCTGAAGGATACCGGCGCCGACGGCTACATTCCAATATCCGGCCTCGGAGACGAATATTACGAGCACGTCGAAGCTGCCCATGCGCTTGTCGGCACGCGATCCGGAACGGGATATCGACTGGGAGATGCGGTGGAAGTACGCTTGCTCGAAGCAATTCCGTCTGCGGGTGCTCTGCGGTTTGAAATGTTGACGCCACCGACACGCGGAAATTTCGGCCCCATGAAGAAGGGCGTCCGCGGCTCCCGCGGACCTAAACGGAAAACGTTCGGCAAATCCGGCCGTCGACGATAACGTCGCAGAAGTACTCGCTACGCTTGACCAAGCTCGCGTCCCGACCCATCACGGTATGATGGCTGATAATCTCCATGAAGCAACATTCGCCGATGAAACGCTGCCGCCGCGAGACGCCTGGCAGTCGATTAAGCGCGGATGGAGTTGTCGTTGCCCGGCGTGCGGAACGGGAAACCTTTACGGCAAATACCTGAAGGTCAACGACGCCTGTCCGGTTTGCCAGGCGGAAATGTACCATCATCGCGCCGATGACGCGCCGCCCTACTTTGTGATGACGATCACCGGTCACGTTATCGTCGCCGGCATCCTGATACTTGAGAAGCTCGCCTCGCCGCCCACCTGGGTTCAACTTTCGATCTGGCTGCCCGCGCTGGTCCTGTTGAGCCTTTGGCTCCTTCCGCGCGTGAAGGGTTCGCTCATCGGCTATCAATGGGCGCTACGCATGCACGGCTTCGGCACGCCCGCGGTCGATGTGGATATCCCGCCCGAGAATCCGTTGCCGCCGGTGGGCGCTGACATGCCTCCCGGGCGCTACTAACAGAGCGACGCGCGTGATGGATGCGACTGGGGCCATCGACACGGAAGATCCAACTCCGATCCGCGATGCGGCCTGCGTGATCCTCATCGATGGGCAGGATCTGGACGCCAAGCTGCTGCTCGGCCGACGTCATGCCGATCAGGTCTTTCTTCCAAACAAGTGGGTCTTCCCCGGCGGCAGAGTCGACGACGCCGATCACGAGCTGGCGAAATCTCATCCTGGCCCTTACGCACCCGCCGACCTGTTTCCATCGATCCGGCCTTTCGCCTTCGCGGCGGTTCGCGAGTTGTATGAAGAAGCTGGTTTAATCATCGGCACGGAGCTAACGCCTCAAACCGAGAAAACATCTTGGCCAGCCTTCGCCCAAACCGGATTGGCGCCAGACCCCAGCGCCCTCACACCGCTTGCGCGCGCCATCACCCCTCCCGGCCGTGTACGCCGCTATGACACGTGGTTTTTCACGGCTCAGAGACAAAGCCTCGCGGATCTGAACTCCGCGCCGGATGGCGAGCTGCTGGATCTGGCGTGGTTCACGTTGGCGGAAGCGCGCGCATTGGATCTTCCGAACATCACGCGAATGGTGCTGGAGGATATTACGAATAGCCTAGCCCACGAGGCGGATTCGCTCAGCGAGCTGATCCCTTTTTACTATTCCACCACATGCGGCTTTCAGCGCACCCTCATCTCGTGCCGCGAAGCGATCCCACCACCTTGACACAGCAAACTTCACGGCTATGGTGCGCCCTCCAACGGCTGCCAACGGCGGCACAATTTTTTCCTTAAGCGTGATTCATGGCTAAGCCTGTAACTCAGAAGATCAAGTTGTTGTCGTCGGCCGGAACGGGCTTCTTCTACGTGACGAAGAAGAACCCGCGCACGTCGACCGAAAAGCTTGTTTTCAAGAAATACGATCCCGTCGCGCGCAAGCACGTCGAGTTCAAAGAGACCAAGATCAAGTAATTGCTCGGCTAAGGCCGCCGCGTGCTTTCGAAGCCGCGAAAAAATTCGAAAAAAAATGAACGATGTGCGCTCTGGGCAGTTAAAGTGACCAGGGCCTAAAGCAAACTCGGCAGCGGGGTAAATCGTTCCGAGACAGCTTCGCGACCCTGGCCACGACCAGATGAGGTTCAAAGAGGGCGTTGTCCCTCACCCGGCTTCAGGATCGACCCAACGCAACCATCAGAGGAGGCCACTCGTTGGTCACTCGGATCGATCTGCGCCCACTCTATCAGGCTATGCGGCGGGCCCGATAGGGCGGGATCTGTGCATAGACGTACGTGCAGCACTAAGGATCCCAGTGCACGTCATCGAAATCTAAAGTTGTCCCAGCCACCCTGCAAAAGCTTCCCCTTTGGTGCCAGAATACGGAGCAGATTGCAAGAACTGCTTTACATGTGTCCACTCAGCAACGATTCGCTCGACCAGAAATCTCTCGCGGCGAGATAAGACGTTGGCACAAGACGGGAATTTAGCGGCCGAAAAATGGTCAGCCACAATTAAGCGGCGTCGGCGACGACCTGATTGCGGCCGCGCCGCTTAGCCAGATAGAGCGCATTGTCCGCCCGCTGGAACAGCGTCTCCGGCGTATCTTCGGAATTTTCCAAAACACCAATGCCGACGCTCGCCGTGATGCGGATCTGCTCACTGCCGATCTCGAAGTCGTCGGCTGCCACGCACGCCCTCAAGCGCTCTCCCACCTGATACGCATGCTTCAAATCCGTATCGGGCATGATGAGAACAAACTCTTCGCCACCGAGACGGCAGGCAAGATCGACGCCGCGTGTGTTGCGCTTCAGCCGGTCAGCGAATTCCTTCAGCACCGCATCACCGGCAACGTGGCCGTGGTTATCATTCACCAACTTGAAGTAGTCGATGTCAGCAACGAGAATCGAAAGGGCTCGGCCCGTCCGCAGCGCTTCGCCAACGAGCGTCTTGAGATGCCCTTCCATATATCGCCGGTTATGCAGCCCCGTGAGAGGATCGGTGACCGACATCTCGACGCTTTCCGCAAGTCGGCGCCGGAGAAAATCCGAGTGCCGTTTGCGCTTGATCTGCGTTTTGACGCGCGCCAGCAATTCATGGCGATCGATCGGGCGCATCAAGTAGTCGTTGACGCCCATGTCGAGACCGCGCAGCAGCCGCGCTTCATCGCCCGGCTCAACCAGCATGATGACCGGGAGATGCCGCGTCCGCTCCACCGAGCGGATCTGCGAGCAAAGCCGCAAGCCATCGGAATCCTGCAGCGAAAGACTGACGACGACGATGTCGAACTCTTCTTCCGCGAGCCGCTCAAGCGCCTGCTGAGCCGCAAACTCGGCAACGGCGGCGTTTGATTTCTTGAGAACTTCGAGAAGACGCGCGGCGGATCTGGGATGATCGTCCACGAGAAGCACACGCCCAGCGCGAGGCGAAACGGCGCGCGCATACGAGCCATCGTCCGGGATTCCCATTTCCCGGCCGGTCGATGCCCGCATCATCATCTCATCATTGAGCATCTTGAGACGCGCGAGGTTTTTAACGCGCGTAACGAGAGCAATGTCGTCCACCGGTTTGGTCAGAAAGTCGTCGGCACCGCTTTCAAGACCCAAAACCTTGTCAGACGGCTGGTCGAGCGCCGTCACCATGACAACGGGAATATGATGCGTCTGATGATTGGCCTTGATCCGGCGGCAGGCTTCAAAGCCGTCCATCCCCGGCATCATAACGTCGAGCAGAACCACGTCGACGCTTTCGCGTGCCAGAACGTCCAGCGCCTGCTGGCCACTGTTCGCGGTGAGAACTTCGAAATACTCCGCCTGCAGCCGCGCTTCGAGCAGCTTCACATTGGCCAGGATGTCGTCGACAACAAGTACGCGGGCTGTCATTGAATCTACGGTCTGAATGAATGCCGGAGAGCGGCAGGTCCTAGGCTTTCGAAGGCCCGATAAATTTACGGATCGTATCCAAAAAAGCCATCACAGAGATTGGCTTCGAGACGTAGGCCTCACAGCCACCCGATCGTATCCGCTCTTCATCACCCTTCATGGCGAAGGCAGTGACCGCCACGACAGGGATGCGCGCGAGTTCGTCGTCATCCTTGAGCCAGCGTGTAACCTCGAGGCCTGAGACCTCAGGAAGCTGAATGTCCATGAGGATCAGATCCGGCTTGTGCTTGCGCGCCAATTCAAGCGCTTCAAAACCACTCCGTGTCTGGATCGTCCGGTAGCCGTGCGCCGCGAGAAGGTCGTTGAAGAGCTTCATATTGAGCTCGTTGTCTTCAACGATCAGGACGGACTGCGTCGCCAGCCGCGGGTCCGCGCCCCGCCGCTCGACATTGGTCCCGGGCTCCTGATAGGTCATGCGAACCGCCTGCTCCCTTGTCGGCCCAAGTTGCACCGATTCTCGGCTAAACTCTCCGCCTGACTTTGCTCTTCAAAGCGGTAACCAACAGTTAACAACCTGAGACAAACGGACGTGAGCATGACGTGGCAGGATCGGAAAAAACTGAATCGAGAGAACGCTGAAGCGCTCGCGTTGCAGGTGCTTACATTTTTGCTGACCGAACCCGAGCGCACGTCGCGGTTCCTGGCGCTCACCGGCGCATCCCTCGCGGATCTCCGCCAAGATGCGCTTGCCCCCGAGTTGCAAACGTCCGCACTTGATTATCTGCTGTCGGACGAAAGCCTGCTGCTGATGTTTTGCCAGGAAGCCGGTGTTCAACCGGAGACCGTTGCGCCCGCATACGCTCTTCTCGGCGGCACCGCTTTCAACGACTGACGGACGCCAACGCACACGCCAGCAATCAAATCCTAGCGGGGCGTCTTCTCCGAGCACTTGCTCGGCTCAAGGAACATCAACTCTTTGAGGTCCCCACGGATCGCAAACTCGCCGTAGTCGATTTTGAGATCGCTCGTAACGCCGTTCTCATAATACCGGAATGACAATTCATAAGCCGGCATTTGATCTTCGTGGTCCTTCCCGGCTTCAAAATAACCGATCGTCATCGGCCAGGACTCGGATGTAGCAAGCTTATCTGCACCCTTGATCTTCGATGAAAGCGGATTTGCGCCAGGCGCAATCGCTTTGCCGATGACCGTATTCGTCAGATAGTATTTCTCGCCCTTTTCCGAACCGTCATAGAGATTGGCTGGAAAAAGCTTTACGCCGCTCTTCGCCGCTTGAACCAGCGACGTTGCATGCTGCATCGGAAAATAGATGTCTGTCGGCAGCGATAAACGTTTCTTGGCGGGCTTTACGAGATCAACGCCCACGACCGGCGTCGTGCCTTTGGTGCGCGCAGCATCGCCCTGGCTCGCATCGGCCAGTTCATCGTTCTGATACTGCGTTGAAGAAAACCGAAGCTTCTTGCCGCCCACGTCTTCCCAACTCGAATTTCTGAGATCGCTCGTCGTATCGGTGCCTTCCTGATTGGTCATCACCGTTACGAAGCGCATGTCCTGCGAGTAACCATCGCACGTGGAACCCTTGAGTTCGTACACCATGCGGCCCGTGATGCCGGTTACGCCTGAGCCCGCGTTCGCGTTATCGAGAGACAATTCATAGACGGCCCGATGCGGCTGAAAGTGCACCGTGTCATCGCCAGCCTCCGTCGCGCTGACCGGCGCCGCAAATGCGGCAAGCCCCATGCAAACGGCGACCGCCGCCGCTTGAATCCGATGTGTCATCGCTCGGCGCACCTTGTTCTCCAACATCTTCCGGCAGCAGCTTACCGGCACAATAAAGGCATTGCAAAGAGAGGGCAGCGCGACCACAAGCACAACAGAAAACGCCGAATGGAGCCGCGCATGTCGATTACCGAAAAAAGGCTGGCAGACCTGGGATTGAAACTCCCGGAGGCGCCTCAACCCGTCGCTAATTATGTTCCCTACCTTATCTCAGGCGACCAGCTTTTCATATCGGGCCAGGTCTCGAAGAATGATAGTGGCGCAATGATTACGGGATTGTTAGGCGATACCGTCTCGCCTGAAGAAGGTAACCGGGCAGCGCGTTTCTGCGCCCTCAGCCTCCTCGCTCAAGCAAAGGCCGCCCTCGGCGACCTTGACCGCGTGGTCCAGGTTTTGCGGCTCACGGGCTTTGTCGCTTCTGCGCCGGGATTTACCGGACAGCCCGGCGTGATTAACGGTGCTTCGGATCTGCTGGTCGAAGTGCTCGGAGATGCTGGCCGCCATACCCGTTCGGCAGTCGGCGTCGCCGTTCTCCCGCTCGGCGCAAGCGTCGAAATCGACGCCATATTCAAGATCCGTTGATCCGATGCTCGACCGTGAGACGTTCCTGCGTCCGGTCGCCCATCGCGGTTTGCACGATGGCGGACGCCGCATCGTTGAAAATACCGGCCCTGCATTCCTTGCAGCAATCGACAAGGGCTACGGCATCGAATGCGATATACGGCCGGTTGCCGCTGGTCTGCCGGTCGTATTTCACGACAAGACGCTACGACGCCTGACGGGCGACCGGCGCGCTTTACTGAATCTTTCCGCGCATGACTTGAGAGCGATACGCCATCGCGTTGGTGGTGAACCGGTGCTTACCTTCGCTGAGCTTCTCGACATGGTCTCCGGACGTGTTCCGCTCTTCGTCGAAATCAAAAGCGAATGGGAACCACCGAACAAATCGTTCCTCACCAAGGTTGCAAACCTGGCCTCCGCATATCGCGGGCCGCTCGCGTTGATGTCGTTCGATCCGGCGGTCATGGCCGTCATAAAAAATCTGGCACCCGCCATTCCGCGCGGCATCGTCTCCGGTAGCTACTCGGGCCCCGGATGGTGGATGCAGCAGATCGGACGGAAGCGAAGCGCAGCACTGCGCAATCTGTTGGAAGCCGGACCCGTTGCACCAGACTTCTACGCTTACGAAGTCAACGCACTTCCGACGCCGGTCACGGAATACGCTCGCCACGTCGCCGGTCTGCCGCTGCTGACGTGGACCGTACGAACGCCAAAGCAACGACGCATTGCTGCGGCGTGGGCCGACGCGATGATCTTTGAAGGCTTCGAGCCCTGATTTCGCGGAACCGTGATCCCGCATCCGAACTCCTACGCCTTTTCACCGCTTCGATCTCATGGCAACAGGGAGTTGCATACACGTCGACCTAGTCTTACCTCAGCAAAGATGCCCTCAGCCGACGAAACTGCAGTCAAACTCATAACATCGCTCGCCACGGTCGATGCCGATGATTGGAACGCGTGTGCCAATCCCGATCCAGTCACGTTCAATCCATTCGTCAGCCACGCGTTTCTGCGCGCGCTAGAAGACTCAGGTTCCGTCGGCACAGGCACCGGATGGTATCCGCGCCATCTCTTGATCGAAGACGAAAACGGTCACGTATCGGCCGCCGCTCCGGCCTACGCCAAGGCACATAGCCAAGGCGAATACGTCTTCGATCATAATTGGGCTGAAGCGTACACCCAGGCAGGCGGCCGTTATTATCCGAAGCTGCTGGTCGCCGTACCGTTCACGCCCGTTCCTGGACCGCGTCTTCTCGTCAAACCCGGTGCGCGTGCAAATTCCGACGAACAGCTTCTAGCCGCCGCCGCCATTGAAGTCGCGCGTCAGAACGGTCTTTCGTCCGTACACATGACATTCCTCACGAAAGAAACGGCCGAGAGATTACAGGCTCTTGGATTTCTTCTCCGCACCGGGCAGCAGTTTCATTGGCACAATCGGGGCTACGGCTCGTTCGACGATTTTCTCTCCACTCTATCGTCGCGCAAACGTAAGGCGATCCGAAAAGAACGCGAGGCCGCACGAGCCCCCGGAATAGAAATCGAAGAGGTGACGGGATCCGCCATCACCGAAGCGCACTGGGACGCAATGTTCGCGTTCTACATGGACACCGGCGACCGCAAGTGGGGCCGCCCATATCTCAACCGCGCGTTCTTCTCCGAAATCGGCCGCACGATGCCCGAGCACTGCCTCCTCATCATGGCCAAACGCAACGGCACCTACATCGCCGGCGCGCTCAACCTGATCGGCGGTGATTGCCTGTTCGGCCGCTATTGGGGCGCAATCGAACACATACCCGCTCTCCATTACGAGGTCTGCTACTATCAGGCAATCGATTTCGCCATTCGCCACAAGCTTCCGCGCGTCGAGGCGGGCGCACAGGGCGAACACAAACTCGCACGCGGGTACCTGCCCGTCGAAACGTATTCAGCCCATTGGATCGCCGATCCCGCGTTCCGCCGCGCCGTCGAACAAGCTCTCCGTCGCGAACGCGATATGGTTTCTCGCTATAACGCGGACTTGACCGACCTCGGCCCCTATCGCAAAGACGAAAGCTGAAGCGCGCCGACGACCGGCATCGCCCAATCATTGCGGACACCTCGCATGGCTTATGATTCAAACAATATCTTCGCCAAAATCCTGCGCGGCGAAATTCCAAGCCACAAGGTCTACGAAGACGACGATGCAATCGTCTTCATGGATGTCATGCCGCAATCTCCCGGCCATGCGTTGATTGTTCCGAAAGCAGCATCACGCAATCTGCTCGACGCAGACCCTTCGGTCCTCAGCAAAATTGTGCCCTTGGTGCAGAAGGTCGCCGTAGCCGCCAAATCGGCATTCGCTGCAGATGGCGTATCTATTGCGCAGTTCAACGAGGAAGCCGGTGGCCAAACGGTATTCCATCTGCACTTTCACGTCATCCCGCGTTACGCGGGCCAGTCTCTCATCACACATGCGCGACAGATGGAAGACAACGCTGTTCTCGCCGCAAATGCGGAAAAGCTGAAAGCCGCGCTGTCGAAATCGTAGCACGAAGCGCCCCTCCACGACCGCACTCGGCATTCGCCTGATAATCTGTTACGGTCTCCGTTTAACGACGGAGCGTTGCCATGTCCGTGATCGTCGTCTTCGGTGCCAGCCGTGGTATCGGATTAGAAACGGTGAAAACAGCGCTTATGGCGGGCCATGAAGTCCGCGCCTTCGCGCGATCAGCGCCGAAAATCGCGCTCACGCATCCCAAGCTCACGAAGATCACAGGCGACGCGCTCGTCCCCGAGGAAGTCATCTCGTCTCTGCAAGGCGCCGACGCCGTCATCCAAAGCCTCGGCGTCTCGAGTCCGTCGGATCTCATCTTCGGAACAACATTGTTCTCAAGCGCCACGCGTATACTCGTGGACGCCATGCGCGACGCCACCGTTCGCCGCCTGCTACTGGTGACCGGCGCTGGCGCGGGCAACAGCCGCGGCCGCATCAATCCTCTCTACGACAATCTGATTTTTCCGCTGCTTCTACAGCGCGTCTACAATGACAAGGACATCGCCGAAGACCTCGTCATGAAAAGCGGACTGGACTGGACCATCGCCCGCCCCGGCGGCCTCACAAATGGCGCGGCGACTGGCACCTACAAAGTCCTGATAGAACCAAAGGATTGGCGCGGCGGATTCATCTCGCGCGCCGACGTCGCCGATTTTCTCGTCAAGCACATCGACGACAAATCCTCATTTCAAACCGCGCCGCTGCTCATCAACTAGCCGCGACGCTCGCCTTCAGTCGCAACCTTTGCCATCCGTTATCGTCAAAGTTTTCCGGCGCCAGCCAAGCTTCGTAGCTTGCTTTAATCGCTGGCCAATCCCGGTCGAGCATCGCGAACCAGGCGGTGTCCCGGTTGCCTCCTTTGACAACCATGTGCTGGCGAAACAGCCCCTCATACGAAAAGCCAAAGCGTTGCGCAGCTCGCTTGGAAGGCTCGTTGTCGTTATGGCATTTCCATTCGAACCGGCGATAGCCAAGGTCTTCGAACGCATGCGCCGCAAAGAGATAGAGCGCTTCGGTCGCGACGCGCGTTCGCGCAATTGCAGGGCCCCAAAGGATTGACCCGATTTCAATAACCCCGTGCACCGGCTCGATACGCATAAACGACTGCCAGCCAGAAGCGCGTCCGCTTGCCTTGTCGACCACCGCCCAGAACAGCGGATCGCGGCTTTGCGCCATCGTTTCGAGGCGCGATTGAAAGCCATCGCGCGTTGCAGGCGGCAAGTCGAACAGATAGCGAAAGCGCTCTTCGACGCCTGGCGCTACCGCTTGTTCAAACAGAGCGTCTCCGTGTTTCGCAGGATCGAGAGGCTCAAGCCGCGCATATCGGCCATCCAAGACAAGGCGTTCGGGACGCGCCCGGTGCGTCCAGTTGGAGAGATCGTCACTCATTCGCCCATGCTCTGCTCTTATCGACCGAACGGGATCCGCACCTGAGCGCATACCCAAAAGTGGATTCAACTGAAATCCTGGCAGCCCGCAAATCCAAACACTGGATAGTCAGCATGCGCAAACAAAACGCGCCGGGATCACCGGCGCGTTTCAATTTCTCAATTTGCATTCAGAGCAAGAAGCGCTCCGTGAGGCGCAACCTCAATCGTCTTTCTTCTTGCGCGGAACGCTGGGCACGGCGCCTGACTCTTTCTTGTCGCCCTTTTCCTTCGGGCCAGCCAATGCCTTCTTCGGCGTTGCATCGGCCAGAACAGGCATCGGACCATCTTCGTCCGTTTCCTCGTCTTCAGTCGACTTACGCTTCGCCGACGGATCGAGCGGCAGGTATTCGAATGCCAACTCGCGATCCGGCCCGGTACCCTTCACGAGCACCTTCACCGTTCCGCCGTTTTCGAGCTTGCCGAACAGCAGCTCTTCCGCCAGCGGCTTCTTGATGTGCTCCTGGATCACGCGCGCAAGCGGACGGGCACCGAATTTTTCATCGTAGCCCTTCTCCGCCAGCCAAGCGGTCGCCTCTTCCGAAAGTTCGATCGAGACGCTGCGATCCGCAAGCTGCGCTTCCAGCTGGAAGATGAACTTCTCGACGACCTGCGAGATGATCTCAGGCGGAAGACCTGAGAACGGCACGATGGCATCGAGACGGTTACGGAACTCCGGCGTAAAGAGCTTCGTCACCGCTTCGGTATCCTCGCCCTCACGCTTCGAGCGATTGAAGCCCATCGGCGGACGAGCCATGTCGGACGCACCCGCGTTCGTCGTCATGATCAGGATCACGTTACGGAAATCAACGGACTTGCCGTTGTGATCCGTCAATTTGCCGTGGTCCATCACCTGCAGCAGGATGTTGAACAGATCCGGATGCGCCTTCTCGATTTCGTCGAGCAGCAACACCGAATGCGGATGCTGATCGATGCCATCGGTCAACAGACCACCCTGATCGAAGCCAACGTATCCTGGCGGCGCACCGATCAGACGCGAAACCGTGTGCTTCTCCATGTATTCCGACATGTCGAAGCGCAGCAACTCGACGCCCATGAGGTTGGCGAGCTGTTTCGCGACTTCCGTTTTGCCAACACCGGTCGGGCCCGAGAACAGATAGCAGCCGATCGGCTTTTCAGGTTCACGCAGCCCGGCCCGCGCCAGTTTAATGGCGCTCGACAGAGCCTCGATTGCCTTGTCCTGACCGAACACCAACCGCTTCAGATCGCGACCGATATGCGCGATGACCTCGGCGTCGTTCTTCGTCACAGTCTTTGGCGGAATCCGCGCCATTACCGCAACCGTCGCCTCGATCTCCTTGGTCGTGATCTTCTTGCGGCGCTTATTCTCCGGCACCAACATCTGCGACGCACCCGTCTCGTCGATCACGTCGATCGCCTTGTCGGGCAGCTTGCGGTCATGGATGTAGCGCGAGGAAAGCTCGACCGCCGCCTTGATGGCTTCGTTCGTGTACTTGACCCGGTGATAGTCCTCGAAGACCGACTTCAGACCCTTCAGGATCTCGATCGCATCCTCGACCGTCGGTTCCTTGACGTCGATCTTCTGGAACCGGCGAACAAGCGCGCGATCCTTTTCGAAGTGCTGGCGATACTCCTTGTACGTCGTCGACCCGATGCAACGCAGCGTGCCCGATTGCAACGCAGGTTTCAGCAGGTTCGACGCATCCATTGCGCCGCCAGACGTCGCGCCCGCACCGATCACGGTGTGGATCTCGTCGATGAACAGAACGGCGCCAGGAAACGCTTCGACTTCCTTCATCACGGCCTTCAGCCGTTCTTCGAAGTCGCCGCGATACCGCGTGCCAGCCAGCAACGCACCCATGTCGAGTGCAAAGATCGTTGCGCCCTTGAGAACGTCCGGCACCTGGCCGCTAACGATCTTGCGCGCAAGACCTTCCGCAATCGCCGTCTTGCCGACGCCGGGATCGCCGACGAACAGCGGGTTGTTCTTCTGGCGGCGGCACAGCACCTGAACCGTGCGCATAACCTCTGACTCGCGGCCGATCAACGGATCGATCTTGCCGTCGCGGGCCTTCTTATTGAGGTTCACGCAATAGGTGTTGAGCGCGTCGCCGGGCTTTTTCTCTTCGCCCTCAACCGCACTGACGTCATCGTCAACGCCACGGACAGTGCGCGGCTCGAACATGCCGGGCCGCTTCGCGATGCCGTGTGCGATGTACTGAACAGCATCAAACCGCGTCATCTCCTGCTCTTGCAGGAAATACGCGGCATGGCTCTCCCGCTCCGAGAAAATGCCGACGAGCACGTTTGCCCCCGTCACTTCTTCCCGGCCCGAAGTCTGCACATGCACGATCGCTCGCTGAACGACGCGCTGGAACGAATTCGTCGGATGCGCATCACGCGCCGACTTCGACACGATCGGCTTCAGCTCGTTGTCGAGGTATTCGATCAGCCGCGCACGCAGCTGTTCGAGATCGACTGAGCAAGCACGCATGACCGCAGCGGCATCGCGATCATCGACAAGCGCTAGAAGCAGATGTTCGAGGGTCGCGAACTCGTGGTGGCGTACGTTTGCATACTGCACCGCGCGGTGCAGAGACGCTTCGAGATTTTTGGAGAGCGATGTCAATCGAGTCCTACTCTTTCTCCATGGTGCACTGTAAAGGGTGGCCATGCTGACGTGAAAAGTCCATCACCTGCGTCACCTTGGTTTCAGCGACCTCGTATGTGTAGACGCCGCAGATTCCGACACCTTTGTGGTGAACGTGCAGCATGATGCGGGTCGCGTCTTCCTGTCCCTTGTTGAAGAACCGCTGCAAAACGAGCACCACGAACTCCATCGGCGTAAAGTCGTCGTTGAGCAGCAGCACTTTGTAGAGGTTCGGCTTCTTGGTTTTCGGCCGCGTCTTTGTAACGATGCCAGTCTTGCCATCGCTATCGCCGTCGTCGCGGCGCGGTCCCTTGGGCGGATCGTCGGAATTTCCTGCGAGCCGGATGACTGCCGCCATACGCAAGTTTCTATGCTCCTGTTCCATGTCGCGACTTGCGGACTTTCTGCCTCCGCGCACGCTTCAAATTTAGCCAACAACCCCTGCGCGCTGGCGGCAGAATGGCTACGCCTTCCACCCAAATAAGGGCTTCCTGCGGCCGCCCAAACCCTGCCTGTCACGCGCAATGGATTATCCGCTCCAAACTGATCCCAATATAAGCATTTACACTGGCAAAAAACAGGACGCCGGAACACCTCGCCAAATGCTTTGGTGTTATTCAGCCGGTTTATCCAAAAGTCCGTTGTCCGCCCGGCAATCTAAACCGACGTCTAGAGACCGCGACCGCGTGTTGCCCTTGCAATCGGCACTCCCGACGGCGCTTGCGCCACACAGAGACTCAATCCGATCTTGGCAAACCCGCCTTCTCGCGGCCTCAGCCTGAAAACGCACGAGTGGGCCATGTGGTTATCCTAAATTTACCGTTTCTTTTAACGTTACTTCAGTCCCTCTCACGTAAGCTCCTTTTCGCACCTTCTCCGGCCCGGATCGCCTCCGGCGCCTAAAAGGTGCCTAAAAACAGTGCTCTACTCACAAATTCAACGGGTGGGGCCAGCCTCGGGAGCCGTTTCGGCAAACCTCGAGGTACGAGAGGCAGTCAAATCCGTCTCGTTGGAGACGGGCAGAGGGATTGGACGTCGTGTTCCGACGAGCGTTCGCGTTAGCGCTGTGTATTGCGCTGCTAGCAAGCCTGTTTGCGCCGTCAGCTGACGCCGCGAAGCAGGACCCGCGCCATGCCACCCTGGTCATCGACGCCAACACCGGCGCGGTCCTCCACGACGAGAATGCCGACGCCGTCCGTCATCCCGCATCTCTGACCAAGATGATGACGCTCTACCTCACTTTTGAAATGCTACAGAATGGCCGGCTGAAAATGTCGGACCGGATGATCGTCTCAAAGGCCGCGACCAATGTCGCGCCGTCGAAGCTCGATCTGAAGGCTGGCGAAAGCATCACCGTATCCGACGCTATCAAGGCACTCGTCACGAAATCCGCGAACGATGTCGCGGTCGTAGTGGCTGAGAAGATCGGCGGCTCGGAAGCCAATTTCATACGCCTGATGAATGCGCGCGCCCGCGATCTCGGCATGACGAAGACGCACTTCAGAAATCCGTCCGGCCTGCCCGATCCCGATCACGTATCGAGCGCGCGCGACATGGCGACCCTGGGCATCCGTCTGATGGACGATTTCCCGTCCTACTATCCCTTCTTTGCGACGCGCTCGTTCGAGTACGGCAAAAAGACCTACCGCAACCACAACACAATGCTGAACACCTTCCAAGGCGTTGATGGCATCAAAACGGGTTACACGCGCGCGTCTGGATTCAATCTGGTGACGTCGGTCGTTCGCGGCAACCGTCATGTGGTTGGCGTCGTCCTCGGCGGCAAGACCGCCGCATCGCGCAACGCTGAAATGCGCGTACTGCTGACCAGAACACTTACGCGCGCGTCGACACACAAGACGCGCAAACCCCTTCTGATAGCCAAGCTCAAAATTGATCCAAAGGCCGCAGTCCGGCCGGCACGCATCGAACAGCCGCGCGTCGCGTCCGCCACGCCGCCGCCAGCACCACGGCTCGCCGCACCAAGCCGGAAAACGGCCGTCGCCGAAGCAAAACAACCAGACGCCGCCGATGAGCCAGGTTCCCGCGAAACGCCGATCCAAGTCTACAAAGTCCGCAACGTTCCTATTCTGATGAAGCCGAACGCCGCGACGCCATCGGACGACTCGACCGACATGGAAAGCGCCGCGCCTGAGCAGCGCACCGCGCCATTTGCTCCTGCGCGCGATACACTCGAACGTCCCGGCAGACCGCCTCAGGCAGATCGCCCCGGTGACATCCGCGTCGGCGATAGCGAACAACCAGCCACGATCCCGGCTTTTGCGCGCAAAAGCCTCGTCAGCGACCGCGCAATGGCATCGAACGAGCCCGAGGCAACGACCGCACGCCGCCCGGCCCCGATCGGAAATCAGGTCGCCATGCTCGGCGCATCGGACGCGATGCCTGAATCTGACGTGTCACAGCAGGCCCAGCCCGTCGCGTTTTCACAGCCACTCCCCCGGCCACGAAACTCCGCCGCTGAGCCGTCCGCACAAGGTTTCGTACGCGGTCTCGCACCGTCCACGCTCAACGCCCAAGCTGCGGCCCTTCGCGGAAGTGCGACGCCGGTCCGCAATGACGCCCCGAGGGTTGCTGTCCGCGGCGGTGGATACGAAGTCCAGATAGGCGCCTATGGCTCTATCGATGACGCCCAGCGCGCGTTGTCGTCAGTCCAGGATCGCGCCAAGCAGCTTCTGTCGGGCGTGGCATCTGTCACGCATCCGGCTGTGAAGGACGGCCATCAGATCTATCGTGCCCGCTTCGCAGGGTTTGATGCCCAACGCGCCAGCAAAACCTGCACCGAGCTTCGCCGCCGCGGCGTCGATTGTTTCGTGATGGCGAGCGAGTAGCCGCGCCCGCGCCTTCCTGCCGGCTCCCATCGGGAGTCGGAAGGCGCAAAAAACAACAACCCTCAGGTCTTGCCCGAAAGCAGCGTGTAGTTGCCCCCGGTTGCGGTAACATCGGTCGAAACAACCCGTTCAGTTGCAAACCGCATAAGATAGTTCGGTCCGCCCGCCTTCGGGCCCGTGCCCGACAATCCTTCGCCGCCGAACGGCTGCACGCCGACCACCGCCCCGATCTGATTGCGGTTGACGTAGAGATTGCCGACGCGCGCATGCTCGGCCACGTAATCAGCCACGCTTTCGATCCTGCTATGAAGGCCAAGCGTGAGGCCGTAGCCGGTTGCGTTCAACGCCTCGATCACCCTGTCCAGATGCCCACGCTCGTATCGCACCAGATGAAGGATCGGCCCGAAAACTTCCGTGTCGAGTTTCGCAAAGCGGTCGATCTCGTAGAGTGCAGGCGTCACATACGTTCCGGCACGGCAGGACTCCGGCATCGCGACATCGATGATCTCGCGGGCTTCGCGCTGCATCCGGACTTTATGACTTTCGAGCATATCCTGCGCGGCTTCATCGATCACAGGACCAATGTCAGTCGCGTAGTCGAGTGGATCGCCGACGTCGAGCGCCTCGATCGCACCGGCCAGCATCGAACGAATGCGGGGCGCGTTGTCGTCCTGCACGAACAGCACGCGCGCCGCCGAGCACCGCTGCCCGGCACTGTCGAAAGCCGAGCGCACCGCATCTCGCACGACCTGCTCTGGCAGAGCTGTCGAGTCCGCGATCATCGCGTTAATCCCACCGGTCTCCGCGATAAACGGGCAGATAACGCCACGCCGTTCTGCAAGAGCCCGCTGGATCGCCCATGCCGTCTCGTTCGAGCCGGTAAAAGCAACGCCACGAATGCGCGGATCGCGGACGAGAGCATCCCCGAGCTTCCCGCCTCCCGTAACAAAGTGCAGCGCACCAGCAGGTACGCCCGCTTCGTGCAATAGGGAGACCGCGAGAAATCCCGCAATCGGTGCCTGCTCGGCGGGCTTGGCGATAACCGTATTCCCCGCCGCCAGTGCCGCCGCGATCTGCCCCGTAAAAATCGCAACCGGAAAATTCCACGGCGATATGCAGGCAAATGGTCCGCGCCCGCGAAGCGCGAGCGTATTCTCTTCCCCCGTCGGCCCTCTGAGCGTGATCGGTTCGGCGAACAGCTTCCGCGCCTGCGTTGCGTAGTAGCGAAGATAATCGACCGTTTCACGAATTTCGCCGTGCGCAGCGTCCAGCGTCTTGCCTGCCTCGCGAATGAGCGCCGCAATCAGTTTCGCACGGTCTCTCTCGAAAAGATCCGCAGCCGCCTCAAGGATGCGCGCACGCTCTGTTGCGGGCGTCCGCTCCCAACTGAACGCTGCACCCGTGGCCGCCGCGACGGCGTCCTCCAGGTTCTGCGGAGTCGCGAGGCGCACCGTACCGATGCGTTCGCGATGATCGTGAGGTGAAACAACTAGGCCCGCAACTTCGCCACCGGTTGTCGCCTTGCCGCTGACGATAGGACCCGCCGCGAAAGGCGTCTTCAACGTTTTCGCCGCGTCATCTAACAACGCGCGCCGCACACTCGCTTCCGTGAGTGCAAGCCCGGCGCTGTTCTTGCGCTCTGGAAGAAAGATATCGCGCGGCCGTGCAATGAGGATCGGCCGATCGCCCTGTGTGTATTCGCGGTCAGCGATTTCGACGGGATCGGCGATGATGTCCGCAACGGACGTTTCGTCATCGCCAAGCCGATTGACGAACGACGTATTCGCGCCGTTCTCCAACAGCCGCCGCACGAGATACCCGAGCAGATCTTCGTGTCCGCCAACGGGCGCATAAATCCGGCACGGTCTATCGAACTGATCCGACCCGGCGATCTGCGCAAAGAGCGCCTCACCCATGCCGTGCAGACGCTGATATTCGAATTCGACCGATCCGCCCGCAACCGACGCTGCCGCAATCGTGTGCGCATTATGCGTGGCGAATTGGGGGTAGAACGCTGTTGGATCCGAGATCAGCAGCCGCATCGCGGCAAGATACGAAACATCCGTGTGCAGCTTGCGCGAGAACACCGGATAATCTTCAAGACCGCGTTCCTGCGCCAGCTTGATCTCGCTGTCCCAGTAAGCGCCTTTGACGAGCCTTACCGGAATACGTTTTCCGGTCTGCTCAGCGAGACGCCGCAACCAGCGGATCATCGGAATGGCGCGCTTGCCATACGCCTGAACCGCGATGCCGAGACCATGCCAGCCATCGAGATGCGGGTTGACGAACGCCTCTCCGAAAAGGGCGGCGGTCAGGTCCAGTCTGTCCTGCTCTTCCGCATCGATGGTCAGCCCTAGACCTTTCGCGCGCGCGGCACGAACCAGCGTCAAAAGCTGCGGCATGAGTTCGGAACGCAGCCGCCGCTCTTTTCCAGGCTCGAACCGCGGATGCAGCGCCGAAAGCTTCACTGAAATCGAAGGCCGCTCGAAAATCGCATCCGCGTTGGTCGCGGTGAACGGACCAGCGTCCGCGCCGATTGCATCGATCGCTTCCATGTAGCGCTGGAAATAGCGTTCTGCGTCATGCTCTGAGCGCGCTGCCTCGCCCAGCATATCGTAGGAATAGCGGTAGCCTTCGGCAGAACTGCGCGCGCGCGCCAATGCGCTTTGGATCGTCGTGCCGAGAACGAACTGCTCCCCAAGGAGCTTCACGGCCTGGCGCACCGCAACCCGAATTGTCGGTTCGCCGGAGCGCACCAGCAAGCGCTTCATCGCCTGCACTGGATTTGCGCCCTTCGCCTCCTTCAGCTTCATGATGCGGCCCGTCAACAACAGGCCCCATGTCGAAGCATTGACGAACATACTGTCGGAGTTGCCGAGATGCTTGTCCCACGCGCCGCTCGAAATCTTGTCCGCGATAAGCGCGTTGGCCGTTTCGCTGTCGGGCACTCGCAGGAGTGACTCCGCAAGGCACATCAGCATCACGCCTTCGTCGGTCGCGAGACCGTACTCGTGCATGAAGGCATCGACGCCCGCATGATTGCCTTTGTCCGCCCGCGCCGTCAGAACCAGACGGCGAGCGATATCGGCAATGCGCTGGCGCTCGTCTTCGGCGAAGAACGCCCGCTCGATCAGCGCCCCAACGAGGCGATGCTCGGGAGCAAGATATTGTGAGGCAAGCTCATCCCTTGGAGGAAGTCCGCGATCCATGTCTTCGCGCCGCAGTGCTGCGACCATGTTCAACCCGCTGAAATAAGGGCGCGCTAATCATTCTCGATTCGCCCAGCGCTCCAGACTAGCAGATCACCCGGCCCTTGCCGCTAGCCTTACCGCACATCGAGCGTCTTATTCCCTTGACGTGCCACCTGCTATCCCGGCAGGACATCCTCAAATTTCGCCCGGGAGCCCATCGTGAGTGATTCGATCGAAACCGTGCGCACCGTTCAGGATCTGCGAAGGATCGTGGAGGGATGGCAGGCGTCGGGAAAAACGGTTGCGCTCGTTCCCACAATGGGCGCGCTGCACACCGGCCACCTCTCGCTCGTCGAACTCGCGAAGACCAAAGCCGACAAGGCCGTCGTCTCCGTATTCGTGAACCCGACGCAGTTCGCGCCCCATGAGGATCTCGAGCGCTACCCGCGCGACGAAGCGGGCGACATGAAAAAGCTCGCGACCGTCGCCACCGATCTCGTGTGGAGCCCAAGCGTCGAAGAGATGTATCCGGGCGGCTTCTCAACAGGCGTAAAAGCCGGAAGCGCCGCGTCTGACCTCGAAGGCGCCTTCCGCCCGCAGCATTTTGACGGCGTCGCAACGGTCTGCTGCAAACTGTTCAACCAGGTCAGGCCGTCCATCGCGATCTTCGGCGAAAAAGACTATCAGCAGCTCGCTGTCCTGCGGCAGATGGTCAAAGACCTGAATATACCGGTGACGCTCGTCGCAGCGCCGACAAAGCGCGAAGCAAGCGGCCTCGCGCTCTCCTCGCGGAATGCCTACCTTTCAGACGCCGAACGCGCCGCCGCGCCCGCTCTTTTCGCCGCAATATCGGATGTGGCAGAACGGGTTGCGGGCGGCACTGCCATCACCGTCGCCACCGTGTCGGCGGTCGAAACGCTGCGCGCGGCGGGCTTCACGAAAGTGGACTATGTGGAAATCCGCGACGCCGAAACACTGGCGCCTGCCGCCGGTGCGAACCGGCCGCTTCGGGTTCTCGCGGCCGCGTGGCTCGGCAAGACGCGCCTGATCGATAACGTCGCGGTCCAAACCCCAGCCTGAGTTGCACCGCGGCCACAAAGCCCACTGGGCGTGCTGGCGCAGAGCCCGACGCACGCTATAAGGACGTTTCCAAGATTCGCCTCAGCGGACCTCTGTCGTGCGTCGGGCCGCCCGGTTTCCCGAACGGTGCTTGGCGTCGCGATATCATCGAGGGCTGCAAATGGGCCGATCGCAGATTGATCTCTTTTCGGAAATCGACAGCGAAATGACTGAAAAATCGTCGCGCGCCAGAAAACCCGCCGAGACAGCAGGTTACAGCGAACACGATATCGAAGTGCTCGAAGGGCTGGAGCCCGTTCGCCGCCGTCCTGGCATGTACATTGGCGGCACCGACGAGAAGGCGATGCACCACCTCTTCGCCGAGGTGATCGACAACTCGATGGACGAAGCCGTCGCGGGCCACGCGACATGGATCGAGGTCGAGCTTTCGGCCGATGGCTTTCTGTCCGTCACGGATAACGGTCGCGGCATCCCGGTCGGCCCCTATCCGAAGAACAAAAGCCTCAGCACGCTCGAAGTCGTGCTGACCGTCCTTCATGCGGGCGGCAAGTTCGATTCCAAGGCCTACAATACCTCGGGCGGCCTGCACGGCGTCGGCGTCTCGGTCGTCAACGCACTGTCGGAAACGCTCGAAATCCAGGTCGCGCGTGAGCAGCAGCTTTATCGCATGGTGTTCTCGCGCGGCGTGCCGCAGACGAAGCTCGAAAAGCTCGGCAGCATCATGAACCGGCGCGGCACGAAAGTGCGCTTCAAGCCGGACGAAAAGATCTTCGGCAAGGGCGCCGCGTTTCGCCCTGCCCGTCTTTTCAAGATGTCACGCTCGAAAGCCTACCTATTCGGCGGCGTCGAAATTCGCTGGAAGTGCGCACCCGAGCTCATCAAGGATGACACGCCCGCCGAAGCCATCCTGCATTTTCCGGGCGGCCTCAGCGACTTCCTCGTCGCGTCGATTGACGGCCGGACGCGCATCACCAAGGACATCTTCTCGGGGCGCGTCGAAAAGGACGGCGGCCACGGTTCTGTGGAATGGGCCGTTGCTTGGATTTCGGATGACGACGGCTTCTCGCTCTCCTACTGCAACACGATTCCGACGGCCGAAGGCGGCACGCACGAGAACGGCTTGCGCCAAGCGCTCTACAAGGGGCTGCGCGCCTACGGCGAACTGACGGGCAACAAGAAAGCCATACAGATCACCTCCGAAGACGTGATGGGCTCCGCAGCGTCGATGCTCTCGGTCTTCATCCGTGAACCGGAATTTCAAGGCCAGACCAAAGACAAACTCGCAACCGTCGAAGCGACGCGGATTGTCGAAACTGCGGTGCGCGATGCCTTCGATCATTGGCTCGCCGATTCCCCGCAACAAGCGACGAAGCTGCTCGAATGGACCATCGATCAGTCGGAAGAACGGCTGAAGCGGCGGCGCGAGAAAGAGATCGGCCGCCAATCGGCAACGCGTAAGCTGCGTCTGCCGGGCAAACTTGCGGATTGCTCCATCCAGCAAGCTGCGGGAACGGAAATCTTCATCGTCGAAGGCGACTCGGCTGGCGGCAGCGCGAAAAGTGCGCGCGCCCGCGAAACCCAGGCGGTTCTACCGTTGCGCGGCAAGATCCTGAACGTCGCGAACGCGTCTTCGGCCAAGCTGCAGCAGAACCAGCTCCTCGGCGATCTCATCCAGGCTCTCGGCGCCGGAACGGGTTCCAAGTATCGCGACGACGACCTGCGCTACGAGCGCGTTATCATCATGACGGACGCGGACGTCGACGGCGCGCACATCGCGTCGCTGCTGATCACGTTCTTCTACCAGGAAATGCCCGAGCTGATTGAGAACGGGCATCTCTTCCTCGCCGTGCCACCGCTCTACAAAATTTCCGACAAGAGCGACGTCGCCTACGCCCACACGGAAGCGCTCCGCGACCAGATCATCGCAGAACGCTTCAAAAACAAGAAGCCGAAGGTGACGCGCTTCAAAGGCCTTGGAGAAATGGACTTCAAGGACCTGAAGGAAACGACGATGGATAAGAGCAAGCGCACGCTTCTGCGCATCGCGCTTGACGAAGGCGAGCGCTCAGGCCTTTCCGATGTCGTGAACTCGCTGATGGGATCGAAGCCCGAAGCGCGCTTCCGCTTCATTCAGGAAAATGCGGCCTTCGCCAAAGACCTCGACATCTGATCGCTGAGGAATCGAACGGATGACGCGCGTGTAAACAAAGCGCGTCTCCGACCTTCAGCTTTCCCGCAGAGAGTCCGCGTTTTCGCGCGCGATCGCCGCAGGATTCTTCACCTGCGCATATTCGAGCGTCTCAGTATCGACGAAGATCTCTTCCGATGCTTTCGGCGCGTACTTCTCGCCCAAAACCTCGATCACTGTCGGATTGCGATTTTCGACATCACCGTGGGGCGAGTTGAAGTACCCTTCGACGACAATGCCTTTTTCCCGATATTCCGGATCCTGCAGCAACAGCTCGTGCAGTCCGTGCAGCTTGTAGTGCGGAACGGACGCGTAGATGTGATGCGGCAGATGATAATCCATGCCGAACGGAAATACGGCGTAGCGAATAAACGGATTGACCAGGAACACGCGTGAGTTCGTAAAACGTCCGCGGTCCGCATTTCCGTGCTGCACCCACTGCCGCATGATCATGAAGAGCGGAAACGTCGTGAAGAGCGGCACGATCCAGAAGAGCCCGAAATACGTCCACGCGGGTGCAAGACCGGAAACCTCGACCGCAGTGAGCGAGAAATAGACAATCGCCATAAAGACGACGCGGCTGATGTTCGTCACCCGGTGCGAAATAACCGTCTCGACATGCGCATGAGGAAGTTTGCTTTCGTCGAGCCGCGCGAAATAGGTAATCACCAGCAACGTCATTGCACCGAGTGCGGCAAACGCCCAATCACCATGGCCCGACTGTAGCAACGGAATCGAAACCGCCGGCGCGCCAACCGCATAAATGATACCGGCAAGCGTCGGCAGGCGCTCGCCGCGCCGCTCGCGATCCACGTAAGGATTGTTGACCGTACCG
Source organism: Hyphomicrobium methylovorum (assembly GCF_013626205.1). Classification (NCBI taxonomy): domain Bacteria; kingdom Pseudomonadati; phylum Pseudomonadota; class Alphaproteobacteria; order Hyphomicrobiales; family Hyphomicrobiaceae; genus Hyphomicrobium; species Hyphomicrobium methylovorum. Next base: position 2,668,591 of record NZ_QHJE01000001.1, on the reverse strand, counting down.
AGCGCGCTGTAACGCGCCCGCGCAAGCGTGTAGCGGAAAAGGTTAGGCAGCCAGAGTTGCTTTCCCAACGCCTGCAGCATCTCGAAATGCGTAATCGGAAAATCGAGATCGTGCCCGCTGTCATGCAACTGCGCAAAATCCGGATCGCGCACCGGATCATTGATGAATTGATGGTGCGCGAGATGATGCAAGCGGAAATGGAAGGTCGACGTATAAATCGGAAAAGCAGCAAGCCAATCCGAGGCAAGCTCATTCAGAGTCTTGTTCTCGAACAGAATGAAGTGCGTACCTTCATGGATGACGCCACCGAACTGGTGCTGCGACGCCCCGATTGCCGTGATCGCAAACAGCGTCATCGGGATATTCCACCACCAGCCGAGGCCAGCTTCCGCAACGAGATGATAACTCCAGATCGTTGCAACCAACGACGCGGCGATGACGAGATAAACGAAGCCGATGTGTTGGAAGTTCGTGCGATTATCCCGCACCTTGAGTTCGCGGATCGCCTCCGATCGCATCACTCTGGAGCGCCGTGAGACGTCCCCGCCCAGCGCTTCCACAGGCGCAGACGTTTGCTTCGGATCTGACTTCCGAAGAGCAGAGGCTGCATTGGCCGTCATTAATCGTGTCCTCGTGGCAAAAGGAATCGCGCCAAACGCGAATCAGGCAGGAGAGAACTCGCTCACGACACACTAAATGCAAAGGTATGGCAGCGAACATCTGGCGGAAAGTCAATCCAGCCAATATGACGAACGAACTCGCCAGGCCATGAAGCGGGCAATTTACGATATTTCCCCCGGCTCGCCCGCCCAGGACTCCAGCATATATCTCGCTCTGTCGCACCACCACGGGTAATTTCCCGTGCGCACACGTGTGATTCGCGGATCACATAGGCAGTTTTACTTAGATGTGCGAAGCGGCGCTAGAACGGCAATCGTCCCGCTCCGCTGCCTGAACCGCAATGTCGCAGGGATTGAGAGGGGAAGATATGAACAACAGAGCACTTGCAGCCGAGGCTTTCGGCGCCTTCATGCTGGTCGCATCCATTTTGGGGTCGGCATTCTACTCGTTTGGAGCCCCAGCAGGCCCAGCTGGCATCATTGGCGTTGCATTCTCGATTGGCATCACCGTTGCCGTCACGATTTACGCGATCGGCCATATTTCCGGCGGCCATTATAATCCGGCCGTAACGCTAGGCCTCGTCGCCGCTGGCCGCTTCGAAATCGGCAAGGCGATCCCCTACATCATCGCCCAGGTTATCGGCGGGCTTGCTGCCGCTGGGGTATTCTCGCTTATCGGCCACACCAGCGCGACCTTCGCAGCCAACGGCTACGGCGAACTCTCGATGCTGAAAGCGACGCTGCCGCAAGTCTTCATCATCGAAACGGTACTCACTGCGTTCTTCCTTGTCGTCATTGTCGGCGTCACGCGTGCGAGCGGACCGGGCTTGCTGGCTCCGTTGGCCATCGGCCTCGCCTTGACCGCCATCCACTTGATGTCGATCCCGATCTCGAACACCTCCGTGAACCCGGTCCGCAGCTTCGCACCGGCTGTGTTCGCGGGCGGCGAGGCCTTGTCGCAGGTCTGGCTGTTCTGGGTCGCGCCCATTCTCGGCGGCGTCATCGGCGGCCTTTTCGCCAAATGGATGCTCGACGATAAGTAACTCGTCTCAAAGAGCGATCACGATATTACGGATGGCGGATTTCGATCGGCCATCCGTCCCAGGCCTCGCCTTTTGCTCAGAAACCTAAGTGAAACGGGCGGGCGCCGTGTCGCGCACAAGAGCTTTTTCTTGCGTTCGACCGGGATGTATGCGAGCACCCGATCGTGCCGGAGCGCAGGGGATCGATTATTGCGCATTTTTTACGCTATTTTGATCCGCCCTCCCCATTTGGCTTAGTACCTTTTCGGCACTGTCCCCCTGCGCTCTTGTCTACCAACCCGATGTATCTGCACCGGGTAATCCGCTTCGCGCAGATGGAGAATGGGACTTTTGGAAAGCAAGACGTTTGCTGACCTTGGATTATCTCCCAAGGTTCAGGCAGCTGTGACGGCTGCCGGTTATTCGATCCCGACCCCGATTCAAGCCGCCGCTATACCGGTCGCCATCACGGGCCGCGATGTACTTGGCATTGCTCAGACCGGCACGGGAAAGACGGCATCGTTCGTCCTTCCAATGATCCACCGGCTAGAATCCGGACGTGCGCGGGCCCGAATGCCCCGCTCGCTTATCCTGGCACCGACACGCGAACTCGCCGCGCAGGTTGCCCAGAGCTTCGAGAAGTACGGCGTCAATCACAAGCTCGCGGTCGCCCTGTTGATCGGCGGCGTCTCGATGGACGAGCAGGTCAAGAAGCTGGACCGCGGCGTCGACGTTCTGATCGCGACACCCGGCCGTTTGCTTGATCATTTCGGCCGCGGCCGCATCATGCTGATGGGCGTCGAAATTCTCGTCATCGACGAAGCTGACCGCATGCTCGACATGGGCTTCATTCCGGACATCGAGAAGATCTGCAAGCTTCTGCCGCCCCGCCGCCAGACGCTCTTCTTCTCAGCCACGATGCCGCCGGAGATCACCCGGCTCGTCAATCAGTTCCTGAAAGAACCGGTTCGTGTCGAAGTCGCCAAACCGGCAACGACGGCGAAAACCATCACGCAGCGCTTCATCTATTGCGCCAACGGTGAAGACTGGTCGAAACGCGACACGCTCCGCAACATGATCCGCGATGGCAACGTCAAGAACGCCATCATCTTCTGCAACCGCAAACGCGATGTCGCCGTGCTCTACAAATCGTTGAGCAAACACGGCTTCAACGCTGGCGAATTGCACGGCGACATGGACCAGGGCCGGCGCACCGAAACGCTCGAACGCTTCCGTAAAGGTGAAATTCAGTTGCTGGCCGCTTCGGATGTCGCGGCACGCGGACTGGATATTCCGGACGTATCGCACGTCTTCAACTTTGATCTTCCTTGGGCCGCTGATGACTACGTTCATCGCATCGGCCGCACAGGACGCGCAGGCCGGGAAGGCTTTTCGGCCTCACTCGTCAGCCCGGATGATCTGAAGTTCGTCAAAGACATCGAGAAGGTCACCGGGGAAGGCGCCGTATGGCTTGGCGATGCACCCAGCGAAGAAGACATTGCCGACGCCGGAAAACGCCGCCGCGGCCGTGGCGGACGCAGCGGTAGCAAATCCGCACCAGCACCGCGCGGCGGACGCGATCGCGAAGCCCGCAACGCACCCCGCTCAAAGCCAGCTGGCGAACAGAGCGAGCAGCGCAGCGAGCGTAACGAACGGCCCGCCCGAAGCGAGCGTCGCCCGCCTGCGGAACAACCGACCATCGCAGCAACGCCGGAACCTGCGTCCGCAGCCACGGCTGAAGGCAAGCCGCGCCGCGCTCCGGCCCGTTCTGCGCCACGTCAGCAAGAACGCCGCGCCGACGCCTGGACCGACGCACCCAAGCCGAAGTCCTCGCATGCGAAGACGGCGCGCCCTGCCGCGACGGAATCTTCGCGTCCCGAGCAAGCGGAACGCAAGGGCGGCAACAATGACCGCTTAGGCTTCGCCGAAAACGTTCCGGCCTTCATGCGCCGCCCCGCGCGCCCGTTGAAGGTTCCCGGCCGCGGCTAAGCGCAAAATCACGAACAAAAATATTGGCGGGCGCAGGAATGCGTCCGCCATTTTGTTTGGGCCAGACTGTTGCAACGTCCGAAGCTATGCGGCGCTTCACCGATCCGCCGGAGCAAATCCCTCAGGCGTAACCGGCTCGAGGTTCACGCTCTCGCCGCAGCCGCACGCGCTCTTCTGGTTCGGGTTGTTGAACACAAACTGAGACGACAGCTTGTCGGTCTTGAAGTCCATCTCCGTGCCAAGCAGATACATGATCGCGGCCGGATCGATCAGCACGACAGCGCCGCGATCCTCGATGATCTCATCGAATTTACCGATCTCGTCCGCCCACGTCATCGTGTATTCCATGCCCGCGCAACCGCCCTTCTTGATGCCGATTTTGAGCGCTTTCACGCCCGGCTTCTGCGCAAGCAACGTCGCGACGCGCTTTGCAGCCGCATCGGTGAGGGTCATGACCTTGGGCATTATTCTAAGTGAGGGCACATAGGCCTCCAGAATTCGAGTCGCCGACCAGTTTCAATATATGGGAAACCGACCGAAAAAAGCGAGGGCACCTCAAAACGCCGGTTTAGGGCGTCTGTCGGTGGTTAAAACATTCCAACTGCTAAGCGGGCTTCGTCCGACATTCGGCTCTGATCCCACGGCGGATCGAACACGAGGTTGACCTTCGTGCCCAAGATCCCCGGAACGGTATTAACGGCGTCTTCCACCCATCTCGGCATGTCGCCCGCCACCGGACATCCCGGAGCGGTCAGCGTCATATCGATCGTGACATTGCGGTCGTCATCGATCTCGACCTTGTAGATCAATCCAAGTTCATAAATGTCGGACGGAATTTCCGGATCAAACACGGTCTTCAGCGCCGCAATGATGTCGCGAGTGAGTTGCTCGACGTCTTCAGGCTGCAATGCCGATGTTGCCGCCGGAGCCACCGTTGCAGACGTGTCCGCGCCAGCGGTCACGCCAGCCGCGCCTTCGCTTGCAGGCACTTCCGATACGTTGCTCGCCTTGTCATTGGCCGCCGGCGCATCAAGTGCCTCAACGGCATCTTTCAGCGTCCCACGCTCCTCGGTCTTATGTTTGCCGTCCACCAGGCAAGCTCCTTACGCAAAAAGGTCGTGAGCTTTAGTCAGCGCCACGATCAGCGCGTCGACTTCAGCTTTAGTATTGTACAATGCAAATGACGCACGGCAGGTTGCTGTCACACCGAGCCGCTCCATCAGCGGCTGTGCGCAATGGTGCCCTGCACGAATCGCAACGCCCGAACGATCGATGATCGTCGAAACGTCGTGCGGATGAAGGCCATCAACCGTGAACGAGAAGATCGCGCCCTTGCCCGGCGCAGTTCCGTATAGCTTCAGCCACGGAAGCTCGCGCAACCGCGCGTTCGCGTAATCACCGAGTTCGGCCTCGTAATGCGAAATCTTCTCGCGCCCGATCTGCATCATGTAATTGAGCGCCGCGTTTAGCCCCACCGCCTCCACGATCGGCGGCGTTCCGGCTTCAAACCGGTGCGGCGGCTTATTGTATGTGATGCGATCGACGGCGACGCTTTCGATCATGTCGCCACCGCCCTCGAAAGGCGGAAGCGACTCGAGCAATTCGCGCTTGCCGTAAAGCACACCAATGCCAGACGGCCCATAAGTCTTATGGCCAGTGAACGTATAGAAGTCGGCATCGAGATCGCGCACGTCGACAGCCATATGCACGGCGGATTGGCTGCCATCCACCAATACCGGCACCCCCTTGCCATGCGCGAGCCGAATGATCTCCTTCACCGGATTGATCGTGCCAAGCACATTCGACATATGCGTGACGGCAACGATCTTCGTGCGCTTGGTAATAAGGCTATCGAGCCGATCGAGAAGCAACTCGCCCCGGTCGTTCATCGGCGCGAACTGCAACACCGCTCCCTTGCGCTCGCGGAGGAAATGCCACGGCACGATGTTCGCGTGGTGCTCCATGATCGTCGTCACGATCTCGTCGCCCTCACCGATGCGCGTCTGTCCAAAACCATTTGCGACCATATTGATCGCGCTCGTCGCATTACGCGTGAAAATGATCTCGTCCGAATGCTCCGCATTCAGGAACCGCCGCACCGTCTCGCGCGCAGTTTCGTAATGATCGGTCGCGACATTTGAAAGGTGATGCAGCCCGCGGTGCACGTTGGCATATTCGAAGCGGTACGCGTGATCCATCGCCTCGATCACAGCGCGTGGCTTCTGCGCCGACGCGCCATTATCGAGATAGACGAGCGGACGATCGTGCACCTCGCGAAAGAGGATCGGAAAGTCCGCACGAATGAGATCAACGTCATAGGGCCGTGCGGTCAAACCCGCCTGCGACCCAGCGCTTCGCGCCGGAGAAACCTTCGCTTCGCTGCCCATAGTCATTCCTTATCCGCGGTTGGCGCCCTTCAGCCAATCCGCTGCATAGCCCACCAACGCGGAACGCAGCTCTTCGTTTTCGACCTTGTCGAGCGCCTCGCCGATGAAGGAATCGATCAGCAACGCCCGCGACTCGGCCTCCGGAATGCCGCGAGATCTACAGTAAAACAAGAGATCTTCGTCGAGCTGGGCCGTCGTTGTGCCGTGACCGCAAACCACGTCGTCGGCAAAAATTTCGAGTTCGGGCTTCGAGTCGAATTCCGCATCCGGCGACAGCATCAACGCTTGCGACATCTGCTTGCCGTCCGTCTTCTGCGCGTCGGGCTGCACGATAATCTTGCCCTGAAACACGCCGCGAGCCTGGTCATCGAGAACGCCTTTGAAGAGCTCGCGGCTCATGCAATTCGGAACCGCATGATCGACGATCAGCGTCGTATCGATGTGCTCATGACCACGCGCGAGATACGCGCCGGACAGATCGAGCTTTCCGCCCTCACCCGCGTAGATCACATTGATCTCGTTGCGCGCAACTCCAAGGCCCGTCGAAAACTGGAACCCACGATACGTTGCATCCTCACCGAGCGTGACCATCAAGTTCGAAAGATGGAGACACTTACCGAGATCGACTGCAACCTTCGCATGATAAATATCAGCACCCGTACCGACGGTGACGCTGCTCGCCCCGTTCGACTGCCCTTCACGCGCCGCGCCAGGCAGCACGACATGCGCTTCGACGATCGTCGCCGTCGCGCCATCACCCGCCTTGATCACATTGCGCACCGATACCGAGCGCGCTTCCGAACCAGCCCGCACGAATACCGCGAGCAGCGGCTTCGATATGTTTGACCCGGCCGCGATTTCAACCATCGCGCCGTCCGTTGCGAACGCCGCGTTGAGAGCCGTGATCGCGTCACGCGACTGGCCGACGAGATCTAGCGCCGAAGGCTCAGTCGCGTTCGAAAGAGCCGCGCCGAGCGTCGTCACCGTAACGCCATTGGCGTCCTGAAGGTCGTCGAGATCCGCGCGATGTTGTCCGTTGACGAACACAACCCGGTGCGCGTCCACATGGGCGAGCGGTCCAAGCGCGACGATCAGTTCCCCGATCGTCAAAGGCGTCTGGTCTCCAATCGAAGGCGGCAGCACGTCTTTGATGTGAGCGCGCAGATCCGTGTACTTCCATTCCTCGATGCGCCGATGCGGCAATCCGAACGCGCCAAACCGGCCGATAGCCTCCTTGCGCTGCGTCTTGACCGCCGCGCTACCCGGCAAGCGGTCGGCAACAGCTTCGAACGCCTCGGTCAGCGCCTGCTCGGCCTTCGTTTTCATCACTGCTACGTTCATGTCAGGCCGCCTTACCGGTAAAATCCGCATACCCCGATTTCTCGAGTTCAAGCGCGAGTTCCTTACCGCCGGTTTTCTGAATCCGTCCGTCCGCCAAAACGTGCACCTTGTCCGGCACGATGTAATTCAAAAGCCGCTGATAGTGCGTGATGACGAGGAACGCCCGTTCCGGCGAGCGCAACGCATTCACGCCTTCCGAAACAATGCGCAGCGCGTCGATGTCGAGGCCCGAGTCCGTTTCGTCGAGAATGCAGAGCGTCGGCTCCAGCAGCGCCATTTGCAGCGCTTCCGAGCGCTTCTTCTCGCCGCCCGAAAATCCGACGTTGACCGGCCGCTTCAACATATCGATGTCGATGTTGAGCTGCGCACCCTTTTCCTTCGCGAGCTTCAGGAAGGCAGGCGTCGTCAACTCATCCTGACCGCGCTTCTTCCGCAGCGCGTTGAGCGCGGTGCGCAGAAACGTCAATCCGGCAACTCCGGGAATTTCCATCGGATACTGGAAGGCAAGGAACACGCCCTTCGCGGCGCGTTCCTCGGGTTCGAGTTCGAGAACCGACTCGCCGTTCCAAAGAATTTCGCCGTCGGTAACTTCGTATCCGTCGCGTCCGGCCAACACGTAAGCAAGCGTCGACTTGCCCGATCCGTTCGGGCCCATGATCGCGTGCACTTCGCCGTTCGGAACTTTCAACGACAGTCCCTTGAGGATCATGCGATCCTCATCGGCGAGCTTCACGTGCAGGTTCTTGATCTCAAGCATGTCTCAGTACCATTCTCTAAAATATTACTTTGAATCCGTGCTGCCCCAGCGCCAACGCCATTCCCCGTCCGTCTTCGAACGAGTGAACAGCGCGAAGCCCGCCGTCAGAGCGGCGATGAGCGCAAACGAGGCAAACAGTTCCCATGGCGTAGGCGATCCGGCATACCCCGGCCCGGCTACCGCAAAGTTCGAAATACCGGCCACGATCGCGATGAAAGCCGCAACCGACAGCCAACCCTTCCAGTTCGTCGGCGTTGCACCGTAACCGTATCGGCGCGGTTTGAACCAATAGTCGTTCATAGCTAGCCAACACTTCCTTCAAGCGAGATGCCGATCAGCTTCTGCGTCTCGGCCATGAATTCCATCGGCAAATGCTGCAGCACATCGCGGACGAACCCGTTGACGACCAGCGCCACCGCTTCTTCAGACGAAAGCCCGCGCTGACGGCAGTAGAACAGCATGTCGTCGGAAATCTTCGACGTCGTTGCCTCGTGTTCGAAATGCGCGCTCGAGTTCTTGGCTTCGATGTACGGCACGGTATGCGCCCCGCACTTGTCACCGATGAGCAACGAGTCGCAGTTCGTAAAGTTGCGCACGTTCGTCGCCTTACGATGCGCCGAGACGAGGCCGCGATATGTATTCTGCGAATATCCGGCAGCGATGCCCTTCGAGATAATCCGGCTCGACGAATTCTTGCCGAGGTGGATCATCTTCGTTCCGCTATCGACCTGCTGATAGCCGTTCGAAACTGCGATCGAATAGAACTCGCCGCGCGAGTTATCGCCACGCAGAATGCAACTCGGATACTTCCAGGTAATCGCTGAACCCGTTTCAACCTGCGTCCACGAGATCTTCGAATTGTGCCCGCGGCAGTCGCCGCGCTTGGTAACGAAATTGTAGATCCCGCCTTTGCCCTGCGCATCGCCCGGATACCAGTTCTGAACCGTCGAGTATTTGATCTCGGCGTCGTCGAGCGCGATCAGTTCCACCACGGCTGCATGGAGCTGATTTTCGTCGCGTGTCGGCGCGGTGCAGCCTTCAAGATACGACACATAAGCACCACGCTCCGCGATGATCAGCGTCCGCTCAAACTGGCCGGTGCCCTTTTCGTTCATGCGGAAGTAGGTCGAAAGCTCCATCGGGCAGCGCACGCCTTCAGGCACATAAACAAACGAGCCATCCGAATAGACGGCTGCATTGAGCGCCGCGTAGAAGTTGTCGGTCGATGGAACGACGGAGCCCAAGTACTTGCGCACCAGTTCCGGATGCTCACGCACCGCTTCCGAGATCGAACAGAAGATGACGCCGGCCTTCTTCAATTCTTCCTTGAAGGTCGTCACGACGGAAACACTGTCGAACACGGCATCCACCGCGACGCGGGACGTCGAAACGCCCGCCAGAATCTCCTGCTCTTTGAGCGGAATACCGAGCTTCTGATACGTTTCCAGCAGCTTCGGATCGACTTCGGCAAGGCTCGTCGGTCCATCCAAAGACCGCGGCGCCGAGTAATATGTGATGTCCTGAAAATCGATCTTCGGATAATTGACGCGCGCCCATGTCGGCTCGGTCATCGCCTTCCAGCGCTGAAAAGCCTCGAGCCTCCAATTGAGAAGCCACTCCGGATCGTTCTTCTTGGCCGAGATGAAACGAATGGTCGATTCATCGAGGCCCTTCGGAGCTTTGACGCTCTCGATCGAAGTCTCAAAACCATACTTGTACTGGTCGACATCGATCTTCTTGACTTGATCGATCGTCTCCTGAACAGCAGCCATACGTGCGTCTCTCTTTCAACAAACCGCGCAACGTGCGCGAAATTTACAAACCGAATTCCTATGCCGCGAGCGCTGACGCCCCGGCGATTGATCTCCACGCGGCAAGAAACACCGCGATATCTGTTTCTTTCGTCGTGGGGCCGAGGCTGATGCGGATCGTGCTTCCCGCAACGTCTGCACCCCATCCCATTGCTTCGAGAACATGGCTCGAGCCAACTTTGCCCGAAGAGCATGCCGATCCGGCACTCACTGCAACACCCGCAAGGTCAAGCCGGATGACGAGTGTCTCCGCGAGCTTACCGGGCAACGCCACCGCTGTTGTGTTCGACAGACGCGGTGCGTCTTTCCCGATGACGACAGCGGAAGGGGTAATCTCGCCAATACCCGATTCCAACCGGTCGCGGAGCGCCGCGATCTTCGCGTTGTCCGCGGCTTCGCGACGGGCCAGTTCTGCGGCTGCGCCAAATCCAGCGATAGCCGCAACGTTTTCAGTACCAGCGCGTCTGCGGCGCTCCTGGCCACCACCACGCAGCAACGGCACAAGATCAACATGGTCACGAATGATCAGCGCGCCAATACCCTTGGGGCCGCCAAACTTGTGCGCTGAAATTGCCAGCGTATCTAATCCAAGGTCCGCAAAATTTATCGGCATCCGCCCAGCGGCCTGAACGGCATCGCAATGCATTGCGACTCCGTGCGCGCGCGCAAACTGCGCAACATCCGCAACCGGCTGAATAACGCCCGTTTCGTTGTTCGCCATCTGCAGCGCAATCAACGCAGGCGACGCGATACCGCGCTTCAACACATGGTTCGCAATCTCATCGACGAAGACCAGACCATCGCGCCCAACATCCAGCATGATGACGTTGGCAGAACTTGCTTTGGCCGGAGCCAGCACCGAGTCATGCTCGATCCCGCTCGTCAAAATCGTCGACCACGGCTGCGACAAGATCCAACTGTTGGCCTCAGACGCGCCGCTCGTGAAGACGACTTCCGACGGCTTCGCACCGACAAGCGCCGCCACCTGTTCGCGCGCAGCTTCGACGACGCCACGCGCACGCCGCCCTTCCGCATGCACGGATGACGGGTTGCCCACGGTATCGAGCGCTTCGATCATCGCGGCCTTCGCCTGCGGCCGAAGCGGTGCCGTCGCATTCCAATCGAGATAAGTGCGCGCGCGAACATCGGCCACGACTGGCGCAGAGCGGGAATGCAACGAGTAACGCCCATCCCCAACGAGATCAGCGAGCGTCACGGACGACAAAAACTTCGACATGGAGTCGCCAAGCGCGCTCCACAGCTTGTGCGTCACGCATGGCGTCGCAACCGAACAGCGCGGATCGTCCTCGGAGCAGCGTGTGAATTTCGTGACTTCTTCAACGGCCGCCATCACGGCCTTAATGGAAATTTCGGAAGCCGGCCGCGCGAGACGGTATCCACCGGCGCGACCCCGGGCGCTTTCCACCAATCCAAGGCGGCGCAACGGCACGAAAATTTGTTCGAGATAAGCAAGCGGGAGATGCTGGCGCTCGGCCACGACGGACAGCGGCACGGCGGTGTCGCCAGTGTGGCTGGCAAGATCAGCCAGCGCCATGACCGCGTAACGGCCTTTCGTCGTCAATTCCACGCGTTTCGTCTCCGGACTAGGGCCGCCTCAAGTGGCGACGAAATCCTTGCCTTGCGTTCGATACCCCGGACTGTGCTAAGTCACCCGCAATTGAGTGCCTGGCGCGTACATTGAGCCCAAACCTTCGAACTGTTCTAAGTTTATGGAAATCCTGAGCGCTGAAGTCAAGGTTTGAGAATTCGAGCCACGAGGATTTGAACGTCGGGAATGTCGCACCTGACTGCCCGACGCCCAGAAACCCTAGCCACCCCGAAACCGAGTGACCTAATGCCTGAATTGATTATTAATGGCCCCGGCGGTCGCCTTGAGGCCCGCTACCATCACGAAAACAACAGCGATAGTCCGATCGCGCTCATTCTTCATCCCCACCCGCAGCTGGGTGGCACGATGAACAATCAGGTCGTCTACACGCTCTATCATACGTTTGCGGCCCGCGGCTTTTCGGTCCTGCGCTTCAATTTCCGCGGCGTTGGTCGCAGCCAGGGCGTCTGGGATAGCGGTCCCGGTGAGCTTGCCGACGCGGCGTCTGCGCTCGATTGGCTGCAACTCGTAAAGCCCGATGCAAAAACCTGCTGGATCGCCGGCGTGTCATTCGGCACCTGGATCGCGATGCAGCTTTTGATGCGCCGTCCCGAAGTCGATGGCTTCGTCTGCGTTGCGCCGCTCGCCAATCTTTACGACTTCAACTTTCTTGCGCCGTGCCCATCGTCGGGCCTCCTCATCAACGGAGAACTCGATCGCGTCGTGCCGACCGCATCGGTTGCGGAAATGTCGGTCAAGACCAAGGTTCAGCGCGGCATCAAGATCACGCACGAAATCGTGCCGGGCGCGAACCACTTCTTCGAAAACAAAACGGAAGAACTCGGCAACGTCGTCGGCAAATACCTCGACGAACGCCTGATCCAGTTCGAGGAAGACCGTGAGCGCAACAAGGAACGCGAACGCGAGCGTGAACGCGAACGTCAGCGCCAGCGCGAAGTCGAACGTATGGAAGCGCAAAGCGGCCCGGCACCGGGTGCAGGTGCCGACGCATCAGACGATTCTGACGACGAATAATCCGGCCTTCAAAAGCCGTTACGGGTTCGGATCGGCGCGCCTGCCACCAGTCGTGGGCGCGCCGACTCCCGTGGTTCCTGGAAACGTGATGGGCAATCCCATCAGCGATCGAACCGCAAGATAAGCCCACGCTTCCGCTTCAAGACTATCGCCATCCAAGTTCGCCGCTTCGGCCGGAACGACGGAATGGCGCACGCCTGCAGCAAGCAGGCCCATGATCGTCGGGTTAAGTCGGCCACCGCCCGCAACGATCCAAAGCTCCGGCTCTTCCGGCATATGTTCGCGCGATTTCGCGATCGACTGTGCGGTCATTGCCGCAAGCGTTGCCGCGCCGTCGGCAGTCGAGAGATGGGCAACGACATCCCCAGAGAACGAATTCCGGTCGAGAGATTTTGGCGGCCGCCTGGAAAAGAATTCGTGCGCGAGAAACGCGGTCACGACATCCTGGTCAACGCGCCCACTCGTCGAGGTCGCGCCATCATGATCCCAAGGCGCACCGGTCTGTCGCTGCATCCACTCATCGAGAAGTGCGTTTCCCGGGCCCGTGTCGAATGCGAGTAGCGAGCCGTCCCGCCCGATCCAAGTCACGTTCGCAACGCCACCAATATTGACGACCGCCAGCGGATGCGACGGCAGCTTCACCGTCAGCGCACGATGATAGACCGGCACGAGCGGCGCGCCCTGCCCGCCCGCCGCAACGTCAGCCGCACGCAAATCATAGATGATGGGAACACGCGTTCGCTCAGCCAGAGCAGCGCCGTCGCCAAGCTGCACGGTCAATCGCAGCTCCGGCCGGTGCAACACCGTCTGTCCGTGAAAACCGATCACGTCGAGCGACGCAGGATCGATTCCTTTGTCGTTCAGAAATGCACGAACAGCTTCGGCGTGGCGCTCTGTCACGGCAGCTTCCGCTGCGGCAAGCACACCCGGTCGCGCCTCGCGAGACGAGAGCCCCTTAGCCTCCGTGATAGCCGTCCTAAGCAGGCCCCGCATCGCGTCGTCGTAAGGAAACGTCGCAGCTGGACCGCGCTTGACGACATCCTCGCCGTCCGTCTCCAGGTAGGCGACATCAATGCCGTCGAGCGATGTGCCGCTCATCAGGCCTAGCGCGCGCATAACCTTGCTCATACTGCTCTTCCCGTGCATGGTGCCCCCGCTTTGGTGGCGCCAGCCACCTCCCGCCCACCGACAATCCAATCAAGGCCAGACGATCGATGACGAAGCTGAAGTCCGACTTTCTGAACGTTATGACCGAGCGCGGCTTCGTCCACCAGTCCTCCGATCTCGAAGGTCTCGACGCACTCGCCGCGAACAAAAAAGCAGTGGCCTACGTCGGTTACGATTGCACCGCGCCGTCCCTGCACGTCGGGCACCTGATCTCGATCATGATGCTCACGTGGCTTCAGAAGTCCGGCAACAAGCCCGTTGCGCTCATGGGCGGCGGCACCACGCGCGTCGGCGATCCTTCCGGCAAGGATGAAACACGCCAACTCCGAACCGTCGAAGAGATCGACGCAAACAAAGACAGCATCAAACGGGTCTTCTCGAACTTCCTGACGTTCGGCGACGGCCAGTCCGACGCTATGATGGTCGACAACGCCGAATGGCTCGCACCGCTCAACTATCTCGAATTTCTCCGCGACGTCGGCCGGCACTTTTCCGTCAATCGCATGTTGGCGATGGACAGCGCGCGCCTTCGCCTCGAACGCGAGCAGGAACTCTCCTTCATCGAATTCAACTACATGCTGCTTCAGGCCTATGACTTCGTCGAACTCAACCGGCGTTATGGCACGAACGTGCAGATGGGCGGCTCCGACCAGTGGGGCAACATCGTCACCGGCGTCGACCTCGGCCGCAGAATGGGCGTCAAGGATCAGCTCTTCGGCCTCACTTGCCCGCTGCTGACAACAGCATCCGGCGCGAAGATGGGAAAAACAGCGAAGGGCGCTGTTTGGCTGAACGAGCCTCAGCTTTCCGCCTACGATTACTGGCAATTCTGGCGCAACACCGAAGACGGCGACGTCTCTCGCTTCCTGAAGCTGTTCACGTTCCTGCCGATGGACGAGATCGCCCGCCTCTCGGCGCTCGGCGGCGCGGAGATCAACGAAGCGAAGAAGCAACTCGCAACGGAAGCAACCGCACTTGTCCATGGCCGCGAGAAAGCGGAAGCCGCAGAAGCGACCGCGAAGAAAACATTCGAGCAAGGCGCACTTGCAACCGACCTGCCGACCGTTGAGATCGCACGCGCCGATCTTGCCACTGGCATCGGCGTGCTCGCCGCATTCGTGAAGTCCGGCCTTGTCGCTTCGAACAGCGAAGCTCGACGCCAGATTCAAAGCGGCGGCCTGAAGGTCAACGACGAAGCCGTGACCGACGAAAAGGCAACCTTGACCGCCGACGCTGAAAGCTCAGGCGTCATCAAGCTGTCGCTCGGAAAAAAGAAGCACGTCCTGCTGAAGCCTGTCTGAGACGCTTCGATTGGCGACGTTACGGCGTCGTCGTCGACGACCAGCCATCGATTCCTTGCGCCTCGGCACCAGCGCCGCGCTTCTTAGCTTTCGCCTGAGCGCTCGTCTTCGCTTTGGTTTTCGGCTTGCTGCGAAAGGCATCGTCCGTCGGCGTCGACACTTGCCCCTGACCGATAGCGGGCTTTCCGAACGCTCGCTGATCCCGGATCTGCACCTTTGGATCCGATGCCGTCATCTGGAACATCTCGCGGAAAATTCCGGGCGCCACCAGCGAAAGCGGATTGACGATAACCTGCGGATTGGACGTAGGCCCCTGCACCGCGAACGTCATCCCGAAAATGCCCTCGCCCTGAGCACCGGAAATAATCTGCCCGAGAACCGGAATACCACCGAGCGCACCGTTCAAGCCTTGCAGCGGAATATACGTTCCACCGAGGTTCACGCGCTTCGTCCGAAAATCGACTTTGCCGCGCAAATTCGCGCCGAGCAGCGGACCCTTGAGATACGACTCTTCCAACACGAACTGACCGTAGCCGACTGAGAACGGCGCGCGCATCTTATCAAATTCGAACACCTCGCGCGTAACGCCGCGACGCTTGTCGATCGCAGGTCGGCTCTGATCCGCGCTGCTGACAACTTCGCTGACGATCGCGTCACCGAGAACGCGAAAATTATCGACCCAAAGCACGCCTGTCTTTTCTGCAGGCCCCGTTCCGTCCAGATCGACTTCCAGCCGCATGCGGCCACCCTGCATGTTCGGATAGAAATTGACGAGGCGCATCACCTGGCCCGCATCATTCGAAACGACTTTTAGTTTCCGCGTCCCCTCGCTGCGGTCGAGCTTGGCCGAAAGCGGCGTCCCGCCATCAAGGGTTCCGCTCACGTCGAGGCTCGTCAAGTTACCGTTACGCGTCTCGGCCTGCATTTTGAGATTGCGCAGCGATACGTCCGACCCGCCGATGACGTTCGAGATTTGCGCGTTCACGCGTGCACCCGCCGCCGCGTCCTTCGGCTGCCCCTCGTTCTCCGGCCCATCACCAACGTTGAAAAGAGACTTGAAGAAGTTGCGGCCGTCGAAATTGCTTCCCGAAACGTCGATTGCCCAAACCTTATCTTTGCCCATCGCGCCACGAACACTAAGCCGCGAGACGACGTTGAGCATCAAATTCGGAAATTCGAACTTCTTGACCTTCTTGTCCGCGCCGACAACGATCAAACCGTTGGCAGCGATGTCGTCGCTGATGATGCGGAAATTCTGCAGCTCGGTATCTTCATTGGGCATAGCCACAATATCGGCATCCACCGTCGCGTTCCGCCCGACAGCTTTTTGCCAATGCAGATGGTCGAGAGAAATCTCCGCACCCGCAAGATCAGCGTGAAACTTGATAACCGGCGGCGCACCGGCTTCGCCGTGTTGAAGTGAGACCTCGATCGGCACGATGCCGTGAACGACATCGTTGATGTCCAGCCCAAGTTGCGTGCGATCCGCGTCGTCGAGCTTGGCGAGGATCTTCACCGGCGGCTGCTGCCCCGCGTTCGGCCCAAGAATGCGTTGAGCTATAATCTTCGCAGGCACGCCATTGACCAGCAGGTCGCCTTTCGCATCGAGCGACGTTTCCGTCAGATTGAGATCAAGCGTAAATCCCTGCACATCAAACCGGCCGGCAACCTTGCCGAACTGTCCGTCGCTTATGCGCGCCTTCCCAGTGACGATAATGTCGTCGCCGGAAACCTCCGGCACGAAAGGAACCTTGACGAGGAATTGCGCATCGACCTTCCCTTGACCCGCCTTCGGCAACGGGGAAGCATCTCGAACGGCACGAATGGGCAAGCCTTCAAGCGTCTCGACAAACGGACCAAGATCGCCGGACGTCGCAATACTGATCTCGCCATCTGGCCGGGGCGCCATCACGTCCGCCGTGCGAACGCTCCCGTCTTTCACCGCAAGCTTCTGCCCGTCATCCAATGAGATTTCGCCGCTCGGCAGGGTAATATCGAGCGCGTTGTCGATAAGCTTGATCGCCAGTTCCGGCGCGCGCACCGTCGGCATTGCGGGCAGCGGCCGGAACACGGCATCGGTCGCATGGAAGTTCGCCGAAACCCGTTCGAGCTCCGTCGAAACCGTGCCCTCTTCGACGCCGCCGACGTCCTCATTTGTAAATCGCAGCGTTCCGCCCTGGAACGAAACGGCCGAAACGTTCTTGCCCACCCAATCGCGCGTGCCGGTCGCAAGCGCGCGCGGCCAAAGCACCTTCAACGTATCGAGCGGCATGGGCGAAACGGAAAATTCCGCAGCCATACTTTGTCCACGCGGGCCCGCCTGCGTCGTCGCTTTGACAGTCGCTTCCCCGCCGCCGCCCGCAAGACGGAACTCCGCGATTTCGACGGTTCCCGTGCGCGGCACGATCCGGCCATGCGTCGTCCACGTATCGATCGAAACGGGCGGCAGTCCAAAGTCTGGCGCTTCGAAAACACCATTTTTTCCGTCGAGCGAAAATTGCCAGCTTGGCGGTTCGTCACCCTGCGCCACGTTCGTCATCGCGCCAGAGAACATGATCGCGCCATCAGCCCACTTAACCGGGCTGGGTTGCAGATCCCATCGCCGCTTCTGTCCGTCGAACGTCAGTTTGAACAGCCCGGCAGTAACGTCCATTGGTTGCACGAGATATGGAAGGCGCGCGCGACCCTTCCCAACTTGCAAGGCAAGATCGCCGCTCTCGACGTCTCCATCGGTCGTCAGTTCCACAGTCGCGTCCGCAGCCACCGGAAACTCGAACATGCCCAACAGCGCCAAAGGCGGTGCGGCCGCCGCGAGCGTGGACGGAACGAGATCGCGGATCGTCGCCTTGATCTGCAGCTTATGACCGCTATCGCTTTCATCCGTGAGGAACGACAGCGCCCACGGCCCTTGCTTGGAGGCCACCAGCGCACGCCCGGATATGACGCTGCGCCGGCGCGCATGATTGAAGTCGACGCTCGCTTCATCGATCCGCCACGAACTACGATGCCCCTCGTAGTCGACAACGACGGTTGCATTCGAGAGGCCGAATTCCGTCAGATACGACGCCGCATCGAGCCGCTTACGCGCGCGCCGCGAGGAGTCGCTCAGCATCTTCGTCAGATTCACCTTGTGAAGCGAAGGCTCCACTTTAGGTGCGGGCGGCGGTGCCTTGGCCGCAGAGGCCGCTTCATCTACGCCACCAGCGTTCGATGATCCCTGCACCGAGCGCGCGGGCACAGGACGCGGTACGGCCCGTTCGAAAACGAAACCCGCCTCCTGGGAGTACGAGAGCGCGATCATCGGATCGATCAGTTCGATCCGCGCCGGAACGATCCGCCCGCGCATCAATGCCGCCATCGAGAGATTCACCGCAGCAAGCGGCGATGACAGAACGACGTCACCGCCGGTCTCCAGCACGCTGACATCTCGCAACCTGAATTCCAGTTCGCCGGACTTCCCGAGCCTCAGCTCCGCACCGTCGATCCGCACCGAACTTGACACGAGTTCCGCGTTGATGCCGCGTTCGATCGGAGCCACAACGAAATCGAAGCTGATCGGACCATGACTCAACCGCACGTAGAGAACGCCACCCGCGATCACGCCGAGCAGAGCCAGCGGCACGACGACGTAGAACATGACCCGGCAGCCACCAAGAAAATGGCGCAGCCCCCGCGCAGCCAATGCTTTCGGGCGATCGGGACCGGCAGCAACCGTCACGGCACGCTCCGGCAAACCCAGCGAGCGCGGACTATTGGGTTGTTGCGCGTTCCAATCGGTGCGACGCCCCTCCGAAGGCCGTCCACCGGTAACCGGCTTCGTCAACGCAGCTCCTCAAAACCCCCGCAGGCGTCACGGCGCCTGATCGGCCCGTACCCCCAACCACGGACGAGCTAAAATGCGTCCTGGCCAATCAATCGAACCTCTAGCCAGCTTGCGCGCAAGGTGGCAGGTACAGGATCAAAAACGACAAAAGAAAGGCACTTTAAAGATGACCAATGACGGTGAGATGGCGCCGGATTTTACGCTTCCGGCCGACGACGGAACGAAGGTTCGACTTTCGAAGCTCCGAGGGCGCCCGGTCGTGCTCTATTTCTATCCGAAAGACGACACCTCTGGCTGCACACAAGAGGCGAAGGACTTTAGCTGCATCGCCGACGCTTTCGCCGCCGAAGGCGCACACGTCATCGGCGTCTCACCTGACAGCGCGACCAGCCATCAGAAATTCAAGACCAAACATGGACTTGATCTGCAGCTTCTCGCCGACGAAACGAAGATGGTTTGCGAGGCCTATGGCGTCTGGGTCGAGAAATCAATGTACGGACGCAAATACATGGGCGTCGAGCGCTCCACATTCCTGATCGACAAGTCCGGTCGGATTGCAAAAAGCTGGCGCAAGGTGAAAGTCACCGGCCATGCGGAGGCTGTCCTGGCCGCAGTTAAGGCGCTCAAAGCCTGATTTTCGTCAAGTTCCGGATTCGTTGATCTTCCGCCACACTTGTCTGACAAGTTAGGGCTCCACCGGATTAAAGCTGGGGATTTACGGTGGAAAGATCTTGGATCTAAGGTGGACAGCAGCGGCAATGGTGCTATCCGAATCAGGTGCGCTCGCTGCCGCTGGTTGCTGCTGACGGGTGTGGTTAGTTGCATTTGTTGTGTTAGGGGGTTGAACCTATGTTGCCGAATTTTCGTCGCTCCGAACCCGAGTCGTTGAAATCGCAGCCCACCCTCTCCAGCGCTGACACCCACGCGCCCATCGCAGCACCCGCGTTCCACCCGCGCCCCCATCTCGCGGTAACGCCCCGCACGGAGATCGCGCGATCGGTCTCCGTCATCGGCGCTGACCTGACCATTTCCGGCAATCTGATCTGCAAGGGCGAAGTGCAGGTCGATGGCATCGTCGAAGGCGACATTGAAGGCAGCAACGTCGTTGTCGGCGAAGGCGCAACGATCACCGGCAGCATCGCTGCTGACGAAGTCGTCGTCCGCGGACACGTCGTCGGCTCCGTTCACAGCCGCCGCGTCATGCTGCAGACCACGAGCCAGGTCGAAGGCGACATCTATCACCAGAGCCTGTCGATCGAGCAGGGCGCAATGTTCGAAGGCAAGTCGCGCCGCACCACCGAAGATCCGCGCACACTCATGAAGAGGTCCGAGCCGGTTGGCATTGTACTGCCGCCGCGCCTTCCGGAACTCGCAAACTAAAGAGCTGACCCTAGACGACGTCATACTCTTTCCGGCCGCCGGTTTGTATCAAGTCGTAGACGGCCGGAAACTTTCAAACGTCTGGCAATCCGGCGCGCCCGTCACGAGCCCGCCGGATCATCAACGCAATCGTCTCCCGAGAAACACCAGCGCATCGGCCTTGCCGCCGCGCGCCACTTCAGCGAAACCGTTTCGTTTGTAGAAGCGCACGTTGTCCGACGCGGCCGATGTCACGACGTGAACTCCGGCCGCGCCAGCAATGCGCAGTTCGTCAACGAACACTGCAATCAATTGCCCGCCGATCCCGCGACCGCGATCCCTCGCCGCAACGTTGACATGGAGATGCGCCGGATAATCGACCGCAAACGTCGCAAATGGATCGGCATCTGCCGCACCGTCTGACTTCTCGATCGCGCCAACGAGATACCCCGCGACACGCTGTTCCCGGTCAATCGCCACATACGCAAAGTGGGGATAATTCGCGAGGTATCGCCCAAGCCAGCGATGGCGGAATGCGATGCGCGCTTCCGGCGTCGCGAAAGACTTGGTGTTACTCGCTTCGAAAAAAATCTCGTCGATCTCACCCGCGACGGCGTTGCTTAGGTCGCGTGCGATATCTCGATATCGCTGGATGATTATGGGTTCGGCCATCGCGGTGACAGTCTCATCAGAGCGAACCAGTTGGCGGAACGCCCCGAACTTTATTCGACGTCGTAACCCGCTTGCGCAAGCTGCTGCCGAAAGACCGGCGGCAAATCGTCGGGGATTGCGGCCATCGTTCGCGGCGCGGCGTTGTCAGCCGACGCGGGGTGCGGCGGCCGGACATTCGCTGCGGGATTGGAACCACCATAGTTTCGGCTGAACGGTTCGGACGGATCGTCGGGCATTTCGCGAATGTGGGAAAGCGGCGCGGCCTGAACAGGCAGGCCATCGTCTTCAACCTGCACGTCAACGGCCGCCTGCTTGGTATAGCCCGCAACGGCTGGCGCCGTCGCGTAATGAGGGGCGTTGTTCGTTGCACACCCTGATCCGGCCATGCCCGCCGCAATTACAAGCAGCGGCGCGATCGCCGTACGAATGACATTCGCCGGCGATCGACCGGCACCATACGCACACATGAAACTCAAGCCTTGAACGCAACACTATGAAACGCGTCTACCTGTTCCGGATTGAAACAGCCCCGCGTTAAAGACGTCCTAATGCCCGTTCAAAATCTATGATGATGCGTGCCGATTTCGGCGCGAAACTAGTGTTGCATCGGCGCAGGAATGAGCCCCGATCCCGCGATCCCATTGAACAGCGCCTGCACCGCAATCGCCGCCAGCAGGATGCCGAATACCCGGATAAGAACGCGTTGCGCGGTGATGCCGAGCAAGTGGTTCAGCTCCTGCGCGATCAGCAACAACGCCAGCGTCACCAGCATGATCGCCACCAGCGATGCCGTGACAATCGCGATACCGAATGGCTCTTGATGCGCATTCGCTGCGAGAAGAATGCCCGCGCTCATCGCACCGGGGCCCGCAAGCAGCGGCGTCGCCAGTGGAAACACGGCGACGTCGTCACGTGATTGCGCTTCTGCACCTTCAGACGGCGTCAATTTGATCGCGCCGCCAGGACGCGCGAAAATCATATCGAGCGAAATCACGAGCAGGATGATCCCGCCCGCCGCCTGCAACGCAGAAATCGAAACGCCCAACTGCGCCATGATCGGACCGCCGAGCACGGTGAAAAACACAAGGATCACAAACGCGATCAGCGTCGCCCGCAACGCAATCCGCTGTCGCTCGGCACGCGCCATCTTCGGCGTCAACGTCGCAAAGAGAACCGCCGCCTCGATCGGCCCGATCGTCGCGAAAAATGTGGTCAAACTTTTCAGCGCCGTCTCAATCATCCGAGCATCCGTTCATTCGCGCACGTCACCCATCGTCTCCGAAACGACCCGCAAGCACCAGCGTGAGGCACAGAACGCCAAGCACTCTCCCGCTGAGGCTGCTAGCAATTTTAATCGACGAAAGTTCGTAGACAGCGCCTGATTCTCGATTGATCATCATACGTCCAAGCGACTGCCAATCACTCCAACGCGGGAGATTGTAGACGTGAATGACAGGAAGACCATTACGGCCGATACCGGCTTCAAGGCGCAGCTCGCAGGCTTCAGCCTGACCACAGCTGAAATCATCTATCGCCTGCCGGACCATCCCTCCTTGCTGCAAAGCTACATCTGGCAGGAATACGATCTCTGCCCGCGCTTTCCAAAGCTGAAAACCTTTTTGGATTTTTGGACGGCCAAGCTCGAAGGTAAGCTCTTTCGCGTGACAGTCGCTCACTCGGAACTGATCCGGCCAGCGGAACTGCGCCTCATTGGGGCAGAGCTAAAGCTGCACTGATCGCGTTCCAAGGTTCATCCGGCCATTCTATGGCAAACGGCGGCGCTGTCGCTCCAGCGCAACCGTCTGCTTGTGCTTAGATGTTGCTCTCTTTTCCGGCGCACAAATCCCTTCGGCGCTTGCTCATGCGCCGCCGCATGCGCGAAAGCCATTCCGGAGGGATAAATGACCGACAATCGGGATTTATCCTTGCCTCAGTGACCGCAATCCAATCCAATCGGGAAAAACTTCCTGAATTTGGGTGGGAAAAATGGAAGGCCGGGCCGCGAGCGCGCATTGGACGGCGGTTTTCGCCACGGCGCTGGCCTGCACCTTACCGTCGGGCCATTCCCCCGCCAGAGCAGGACCGGCGCTCGCGCAATACGAAATAAAGGAAATCGGCTCGACGCCCGGCGCTATCGAAATTCAAAGCCAGAACGATTTCTCATTTGGAAACCCGACGCGGCGGTTCACGACGAACGACGACGGAGAACTCACCGCCGACGAAAACAGCGTCTCGCGGCAGCGCGAGGGCCTCGAAATCGAGATGGGCCTCACCTCATTCGTGAAGCTCCGCCTTGGCGTCGAGTTCGAGCAAGAACGCATTGATGACCCCACGACATTCGGCACCGCCAACGCGTTCAACGCGCTACGGTTCGACAGCTACGGCGCGGAAACGATCTGGACGCTTCTCCCGCGCAAAGGCGACGGCTTCGGTATCGGCGTCCTGATCGAGTACGAACAATCCGCCCACGCGGACGAGTCCTCTCAGCTGAACGTCGGCCCGATCTTCGAATGGCAAAATGGACGCTGGAGCGCCGCCTTCAATCCAATCCTCACGAAGCATTTCGGCGGCGAAGGGAACGACGAAGGCAAGCGCGACAACAAAATCGATTTCGGTTACGCCGCGCGCATAATGTATCGCACATCAGAGCAATTTGCCGCCGCGGTTGAAGCCTACGGCACGATCGATCGTATCGGCAGTACAGGCTCACCCAACAACGCAAGCCGCATGTTCGGCGACTTCGACCAACACCGTATCGGCCCGGTGCTTTATTGGACATTCGAAGACGATGACGCAAAAGGCGACGACGAAAAGAACGACGGTCGCGAAATCGAAACCACGCTTGGGCTCGGCGCACTCGTCGGCCTCAACGAAAATACCCCAGCTGTAACGATGAAGCTCAGCCTCGAAGTCGATTTTTAAATCGCCGAGAGGGCATTCGGGGGCGCACTCCGTGCCTTACCCCATCTCCCACCATTTGCCCGAGCTCCACACGCCGACGATGCCGCTCTCTTCCCCCTCCTTCGAAGTGGCGAGTTCGGCAAGCTCCGCATAGACCGCGCGCGTACAAAGCGCTTCCAGCCGGCCGCGTATGAGAACGTAAGGCTTCAGCCCCCCATCAGGCTCCGACGCCACGAACCGCAGCGGATGCGCGCGGTCGATCGTCACTTCATCATCGACGTTTGTGCGCAGCGTCAGCGTCTGGTCGCGTCCATCGCCTGAAACCGCGAGTTCAACACCGAGAAACGGCGCATCCTCAATTTCGACATCTACCTTCTCGACCGGCGTCACCAGATAGGTCCGCCCGTCAGCGTCCTTGCGCAAAATGCTCGCGAACAGCTTCACAAGGGCCGCGCGCCCAATCGGGCTGCCCTGATAGAACCAGCGGCCATCGCGGGCGATTTTCATGCCGATATTGCCGCAATACGGCGGATCCCAGCTCTCGACCGGGGGCGCACTCTTGGCACCACTGCTCCGGACATTCCGCATCAGCGAGTCAAGGGCAGACCCGGCCGCGGAAGAAGCCCCAATTTCAGTCTTTTTATGATCCTCGTTAGGCATTTACTGGTGACTTCCATGTCGTGTCGAAATGCAGGCTTTTCCTAACGTAACGTTCACTTGACCCTAGGAGGTCCGACGATGATCGTTTAGGCTAATGTAAGCCGGGAACGCCTAAGCTCGGCCTTTGTTTCATATAGCAAATTTGCTGAGCGAGGCTTCGTTTTTCATGAGCACCGTCGTCGACACTCAAACCGATATCGTGCCGCGGCTCGAAGCGGCCGCCGAACGCGTTCAGCGCGCTCATAAAGCTGCCGCGAACGTGATCTTCGGTCAGGACGAAGTAATCGAACGCACGCTGATCACCATCCTCTCCGGCGGACACGCTCTCCTGATCGGCGTTCCGGGCCTCGCGAAAACGCTGCTCGTCGAAACGCTGGGTAAAGTTCTGGGCCTCGACGCCAAGCGCATTCAGTTCACGCCTGATCTCATGCCGTCAGACATCATCGGTTCCGAAGTACTCGAAGACGAACCAGGCCACGCGCGCTCATTCCGCTTCATCAAGGGCCCGATCTTCACGCAGCTGCTGATGGCTGACGAAATCAACCGCGCCTCTCCAAAAACGCAGTCGGCATTGCTTCAGGCCATGCAGGAGCATCACGTGACCGTTGCCGGTCAGCGCCACGATACGCCGATGCCGTTCCATGTGCTCGCGACGCAAAACCCGCTCGAACAGGAAGGCACGTATCCACTGCCCGAAGCGCAGCTCGACCGCTTCCTGCTGCAGATCGATGTGAGCTACCCCGACCTCAACGCTGAGCGGCGCATGCTTTACGCGACGACCGGCACCGAGTCCGCAAAAGCTGAAGCGGTCATTTCAAGCCAAGACCTGATGGCGACGCAGCGTCTCGTTCGCCAAATTCCCGTGCCCGACAAAGTCGTCGAAGCCATCCTGAAGCTCGTGCGCGCCGCGCGTCCCGGCACCGGCGCCAATCCGGAAACGGACCGCTTCATCGCCTGGGGCCCTGGTCCCCGCGCCAGCCAGGCATTGATGCTCGCTGTTCGCGCCAAAGCGTTGATCGACGGCCGTTTGGCTCCCTCGGTTGACGACGTGATCGCGCTTGCCGAACCTATCCTGAAACACCGCATGGCGTTGACGTTCGCTGCCCGCGCCGAAGGCGAAGACTTGAGCCACATCATCGCGCGCCTCGCCGCTTCCGTGGAGTAGCCACGAATGGCAGGCCCTCAAGGGCAACGAACCGGCAATACCGACGCAAGTCGCCGCCTCATGGCACTCGAACGTGAGGCGGTAAGCCTTGTGGATCGCATGCCTGAGTTGCTGATGGATGCTGACCGTATCGCCACCACCGTCGCGCAAGGCATTCACGGCCGACGCCGCGCCGGACCCGGCGAAACATTCTGGCAGTTCCGGCAGTATCAATCCGGCGAGAACGCAAACCTTGTCGACTGGCGCCGCTCCGCGAGCTCCGATCACCTTTACGTTCGCGAGCGTGAGTGGGAAGCGGCGCACACGATCTATCTGTGGCCGGACGTTTCGCCGTCGATGAACTTCCAGAGCCACATCGCTCCCGTGTCGAAGCGTGACCGTGTGCTCGTGCTCGCATTCGCCACCGCAGAATTGTTGGTGCGTGGCGGAGAACGCGTCGCGCTCCTCGGCCGCTTGCCGCCAACCGCCAATCGCAATGCCGCAACGCGCATCGCTGAAACCATAGCGGCTGACGCACGTGCAGGCGTTTCGTTCGAAGGCATCCCGCCCAACGCTGCACTGAGCCGTTTCTCCGGCCTCATACTTTTCAGCGACTTCCTCACGCCGATCGAGGAACTGCGCCAGCGCCTCGAAACATTCGCCGGAAACGGCATCGCCGGTCATCTGCTCGAAGTCATCGACCCGGCAGAGGAAACGCTCCCCTATGAGGGACGCACGGAATTTCTGAGCGTCAACGGCGATCAGCGTTGGATCGGCGATCGCGTCGAAACGCTGCGGCCGAAATATCAGGCGCGCTTCGCGGCGCACCGCGCTGAAGTCATGCAGATGGCGAAGCGGTTCGGCTGGTCATATCTCACGCACCGAACCGATCGTCCCGCGTCCGAGCCGCTGCTCGCGCTGCTGATGCGGCTCGAAGGCTCAGGCGGCGGTTACCGCTGGATGGCCGGCAGCGCCGACAAGGAGGCACGATGAGCCTCGGTCCGCTTGCCTTTCTCAATCCGTGGCTACTCACTGCGCTGCTGACATTGCCGGTGATTTACTGGCTGCTGCGCGCCGTGCCGCCGCGTCCAACGCAGGTTGAATTTCCGCCGACGCGAATTCTTCTCGGCATCGAAGACAACGAGAAGACGGCAGAGAAAACGCCGTGGTGGCTCACGCTCATTCGCCTCATCGCGGCCGCGTTCGTCATCCTCGCGCTCGCCGATCCGATCCTCAACCCATCGCAGGATGCCGCCCTCGTTGGCGACGGCCCCGTCGTCGTCTTCGTTGACAACGGCTGGGCATCCGCGTCGCGCTGGTCCGAGCGCGCACACCTGATCGACCGCGTCATCTCGGAAGCCGAAAGCAAAGGCCGCCCCGTCATCATCGCGGGAACGGCGCAAGCGAGCAAACTGCCGTCATTGAAAATCCAGCCGCCATCCGAGGCACGCACAAGTGCGGCGGCGCTTCTGCCTGAGCCGTTCGCACCCGATCGCGGCGCAGCCGTCACCGCTCTAGAAACCGCTCTCAAAGCAGCAGACGCGAAAAATCCCAGTATCGTCTGGCTTCAGGACGGCATCGACCATCGCTCGAACGCGGCCGATATCGCCTCACAACTCAAAGCCCTCGCCGGCAATGGGACGTTCGCCGTATTGAATGACGACAAGAGCTTGGCCCCCATCGGCCTCTCCGCAACGATCGGCGAGAAAGGCGCGCTCGAAGCACGCGTTCTGTCTCCCGGCGGCAATGACCGCCACGGCACCGTGTATGCGTATTCAGCTCGCGGTGAACGCCTCGGGGAGGCCGCGTTCCACCTCGCAGCCGGCGCAAGATCCGTAACGGTCAAGTTCGACATGCCGCTCGAACTTCGCAATCAAGTTGCACGCCTCGAAATCGCAGGCGAACGCTCCGCAGGAACCGTCAGCCTGATCGACGCGGCCACCCAGTGGCATCGCGTCGGGCTTCTCTCCGGCGAAAGCCGCGAAGAGGCACAGCCGCTTCTCGCGCCGCTCTACTACATCGAAAAGGCACTGAAGCCGTATTCAGACCTGGCCATCGGCAACAACGCCAACCTCGCGGAAGGCCTCGACGCGGTTCTGAAACAGAACGTCTCCGTTTTGATGCTAGCCGACATCGGCACGCTGACGGGCGAGGCAGACAAGAAAGTCGACGAGTTCGTCAAGCGCGGCGGAGTGCTCGTGCGCTTTGCCGGTCCACGTCTCGAAAAGTCCGGCGACGATCTTCTTCCGGTGCATCTGCGCAGCGGCGGCCGCTCTCTCGGCGGCGCGCTCTCCTGGTCAACACCGCAGCCGCTCGCAGCGTTTGATAACAAAAGCCCATTCGAAGGTTTGGCGATCCCGAGTGACGTGACGGTCAATCGGCAGGTTCTCGCCGATCCGGCGGAGCTGACGCACGAAGTCGAAATCTGGGCGCGTCTGAAGGACGGAACGCCGCTCGTCACCGCAAAGAAATACGGAAACGGCCGCCTCGTTCTCTTCCACGTCACGGCCAACTCCGACTGGTCGAACTTACCGATGTCCGGGTTGTTCGTGGAGATGCTCCGCCGCGTCTCGACGATGGGCACCATCGGCGCATCAGGATCAACGACTGGAACGGAAACGCAAACAACCAGCGACAACAATCCTGAAATCAACGTCCTGCCACCGCTTAAAATTCTTGATGGCTTTGGCAACCTCAGAAGTCCGCCGCCAACTGCGGAACCGCTAAAGGTTGCCGATCTGACCAACGCGTCGCCGACGTTCTTGCATCCGCCCGGGTATTACGGCCAAGCGGCCAGCCCGCGTGCGTTCAACGTTCTGACACCGAAAAGTACGCTCACAGCATTTCCAACGCTTCCGGCCGAGATCGCACGCATGTCTTACGGTGACGCGGAAAGCACGCCATTAAAACCACCGTTGCTCGCCATCGCGCTCGCTCTGCTCTTCGCGGACGTGCTCGCCGTTCTCATTCTTCAAGCAGGCGGATTGCGCCATCTCTTTTCACGCTCGCGACGTCCACATACCGGAACCGCGGCGTTGATCATCGGCATAGCGGCGCTCGGCGGCCTGTCATTGGCGTTGGCCGGTGCGCACCACGCACAAGCACAATCCTTCCAGCAATTTGACCCCTACTCGTCATCCGCAGGCGAACCCGAAACGGTTCGCTCAGGCGATGCGGGCAAATACAAAACCGCCATCGACGCTACGGCAAAAGTTACGCTGGCCTATATCGTAAGCGGCAACCGCGAAACGGACGAAACAAGCCGCAACGGCCTCCAAGGCCTTGGCCGCGTCCTGCAAACGCGCACCGCCGTCGAGCCCGGGGAACCTGCCGCCGTCGACATCACCAAGGATGAAATCGCCTTCTATCCGATCATCTATTGGCCTGTCATGGAGTCCGCTGAGCCATTGGCCGACAACGTCATCGCCAAGATCGACGCGTACATGAAGGAAGGCGGCCTCATCATTTTCGATACGCGCGATTACGGACAGGGCGGCAGCAATAACTTGCCGCTCGCTGGCAAGGGCGGTTCAGCGCTACAGCGTCTGTTGAGCAAGCTCGACGTTCCACCGCTCGAACCTGTTCCGGAAAACCACGTCGTCACAAAATCGTTCTATCTGCTGCGGTCGTTTCCCGGGCGGTGGGACGGCGGCCAGCTTTGGGTCGAAGCCATCGCAAATAACGACGGCGACACGCACCGCGCCCGCGTTTCGGACGGCGTAACTTCGATCATGATTACATCCAACGATCTCGCAGCGGCCTGGGCGCTCGATGAGCGCGGCCGACCTGTCTACCCCGTCGTTCCAGGCGGAGAAATGCAGCGCGAGATGGCATTCCGCGGCGGCATCAACATTGTGATGCACGCATTAACCGGCAACTACAAAGCCGATCAAGTTCACGTTCCAGCCCTGCTCGAACGGCTGGGACAGTAGAGGTCGCACTTTGAATTGGTCGCTGACATTCGCGCCGATCGTACCGCTCCCCATCCTGATGGTGTTGGCGGCGTTCGCGCTTGCCCTCGTCATTCTGCTCATCCTCCGCCGCTCGCGCGGTGCGTTGATCCGCTCTGCCGCGCTCGCGGCTTTGCTGGCTGCCTTGCTCAATCCGATCCTGAAGGAAGAGCAGCGCGAAAGCCTCGCCAACGTCGCGATCGTCGTGCTCGACGAAAGCCCGAGCCAAAAACTCGCCGGACGCAGCGAGCAAATGGAAACGATCCGCGGCGATCTCGAAAAGAAGTTCGCCAAGATTCCCAACCTCACGATCAAGTGGGTGACGGGCGGCGTTCCTGGTGATCAAACCGCCGCCGGAACGAACCTCTTCACGGATCTCAATGCCGCGTTGAGCGACACCGCCCCCGACCGTATCGCAGGCGTATTGTTCGTAACCGACGGCCAAGTTCATGACGTGCCGAAGTCTGCGGGCGCACTCGGCTTCGACGCTCCGGTCCACGCGATCCTCACGGGCAAACCCGACGAATTCGACCGCCGCATCGAAGTGATCGAAGCACCGCGATACGGCCTCGTCGGCCAATCGCGCGCCATTGAAATCGCTGTGCGTCAAACGGGAAAAGCAACAAACGCTCAATCAGGCGCCGTATCACTGAAGGTTCGACGCGAAGGTCTTCCCGATGAAGTCGTCCGGACGGAAATCGACCGTAAGATCAAGATCGACATGCCGATCCCGCATACGGGAACGAATATTGTCGAAATCGAGCTCGATCCCACTCCCGGCGAACTGACGACAGCCAACAACCGCGCCGTCGTGGCAGCGGACGGCGTGCGTGAGAATTTGCGCGTGCTCCTCGTCTCGGGCGAACCGCATCCCGGCGAGCGCACCTGGCGCAACCTGCTGAAGTCTGATGCGTCCGTCGATCTCGTTCACTTCACGATTCTGCGCCCGCCAGAGAAGCAGGACGGCACGCCGATCAACCAGCTTTCGTTGATCGCTTTCCCGACGCGTGAGCTCTTTTCGGAAAAGATCAACGACTTCGATCTGATCATCTTCGATCGTTACGAGCATCGCGGCATTCTGCAATTGCTCTACTACGACAACATCGCGCGCTACGTGGATCAGCACGGCGGCGCATTGCTCGTTGCCGCCGGAGATGACTACGCCAGCGCCTACAGCATTTACCGCACGCCGCTCGCGTCCGTGCTACCGGCCGCGCCGACGGGCCGAGTGCTGGAGATGCCGTTCCAGGCAAAGGTGACGCCCGAAGGCCAGAAGCATCCTGTCACCGAAGGCCTTCCCGGCTGGACATCGTCGAAGGTCGCCGATGCTTCGCCGAAACCAACCTGGGGCCGCTGGTTCAGAGAGGCCGAGGTGACGCCCGAACGCGGCCGCACAGTCATGACTGGCGCGGATGACAAGCCGCTCCTTATTCTCGATCGCAAAGGCAAGGGCCGCGTCGCATTGTTGACGTCCGATCAGGCGTGGCTCTGGGCACGCGGCTACGACGGCGGCGGCCCGCATACCGATCTCCTGCGACGCCTCTCGCACTGGCTGATGAAAGAGCCCGATCTCGAAGAGGAACGGCTTATCGCCTCATCGAAGGGCATGAAGCTGACGCTCGAACGCCGCTCGATGGAGGACAAGATCGGTCCGGTGAAGGTGATGGGCCCGGGCGGCGACACCAGCGAGGTGACGCTCGATCCCGCAGGCAACAATGAGCCGGGCGTCTGGCGCTCGACCATCGACGTCAAATTCCCCGGACTCTACAAAGCCGAAACCGACAGCACCACGGGCACTCTCACCGCCGTCGCCAACGCTGGCGTCGAAGATCCCCGCGAAATGAGCGAGGTGACGGCCACTGGCGACAGGATGCGGTCCATCGCGGATGCAACGGGCGGTGGCGTGTTCTGGACCCGAACCGCATCATCGACAGAACCAACGAACGTCGACGTTCCGCGAATTTCGATGATGTCCGCAGCCAAAGTTATGGCGGGATCGGGATGGTTGGGCCTCAAGGATCGCCAAGCGTTCCTCACGCGTGGCGTTAAGCTGACACCGATGTTCACCGGCTTCGCCGCGCTTTCGGCACTTCTTGCGCTTATCGCGCTCGCATGGTGGCGCGAGGGCCGCTGACGCTAAGGAGGCAGTCTCGCATGCCACGCGACGAAATCCCGATCGGTGTAATCGGCAACGACGACGTCGGTCCTGCAATCGCTCAACGGCTTGCTGCGTGTGGATATCGCGCACTTTATGCCGCCGCTCCCGGCTCCCCGCTGGTCACACGCGCAACACGCCTCGAACCCGTTCCGACGCCAGCCGAAATCGCTTTCGAATGCGAGTACGCGCTCGTGGCGATCGAAGACACCGAAACCCTGCGCGCACTGCTGATTGGAGACGCCGACCACACAGGCCTCGGCGCCGAGATGAAACCGGGCTCCGTGATTGTAGATCTCGGCGCGCGCTCGCCGCGCGAACTGCAGGCGATGCTCGGGCTGCTCGGCACCCGCGGTGTGGCGGTGACGGATGCCGCGATCATCAGCGACGTTCCGGCGATCTCGGAAGGACGCGCAAAGGTTTTAGTCGGCGGCTTTCCCGATGCCGTCGATCAAATCGAGCCGATCCTCACGGCGCTCGGTCGCATCGAACGCACTGGGCCACTCGGCAGCGCACACGCATCCGCCGCTCTGATGAGCTACGTTGAAACCGCTCGCACCATTGCGCGCGAAGAAGCATTCGCGATCGCCACAGCGTGCGGGATCAACGGCGACGCACTGGCACGCATGCTCGCAGACGATCCCTCAACGCCCAACACTGTCGACCGCCGGACGGCGCGCCGCGCAGAGCTAGCGCGGCGAATCGGCCTGGAATTCGCTGTCAGCGCCGATATCATTGACTTTGAAGCGGAAAAACGCGCCCGCCAAAGGCACGAAAACCGTTGATGACAGCATCAAGTTGCCTGCGCACAATCGAGCCAGCGGCGCGACTCGCATAGAGATCCAAGGACCTCCGTCAGCTTCGAGGGTCCGAGATGTCGCCGTTATTCCGCATTGTCTACGCCACACACGCCAACGGCACCCATCATAAGCTTGCGCTCGACGCGCTGAGCGCGATGAACGGACCTGCGCGAGATGCGTGGACGCGCGTATTCCTGAAGCACGTCGAACGCTACCTCGAAGGATCGAAAGCGCCGGACGTCACGTTCAAGGATTTCAAGAACCACGTTCTGCACGTCTCCGACAAATATTGGGGCGGCGCGCCGGAGAAAGCGGAGGCCTGGTATCGCCAGACCGTCGCTGAGCTGAAATCCGGCAACTGGACGGAGGCGGTCTATTCCGCGGGCGTCCTCAGCCATTACTTCACTGATCCGATCATGCCGTTTCACACGGCTCAAACGGAAGCCGAGAATGCCATTCATCGTGCCACCGAGTGGAGCATCAATCGCTCCTACAATGTGCTGCGCGCACTCGGCGAGACGCGCTTTCCTGACTTGGATGCGCCGCGTCCGTCCGGCCCGAAATGGCTTTCCGAATACGTTTGCGACGGCGCCGAATTTTCGCACCGCTACTATGAAAAGCTGATCGCGCACTACGACATCCACAAGGGCGCAACGCACCCTGAAGACGGTTTGGACGACATCGCCAAAGGCATCGTCGCCGAACTGCTCATCTATGCAGCTAAAAGCTTCGGACACGTTCTCGATGCTGCTATCGCCGAAGCAGGCGTTGCCGCACCGGATGTGCCGTTGACGGCTGAGACGTTCCTGGCGATCACGCGCATTCCGCAAAAATTCATCGAGAAACGCCTTTCGAATGCGGAAGATCGCAAGCTCGTCGCTTCGATCTATGACGAGTTGCGTAAAACAGGACGCGTCGACAAATCGCTTCCGGAAGACGACCGCGCGATCCGCGATCTGCATGCGAAAGAAGTTCTGGAACCTCAGCGCGCTCAGCAACGTCAAGAACGCGCCAAGCGCATCGCGAGCAGCGGAACAGTACCCGCACGCCAGACACCTCCGGCCGTCGCGCCCGTAGCAGCGACGAACGATGCGACGTCAGCGGGAGACATGGCGCTTCAGCTTGCAGTCGCAAAGTCGATGCGCGCGCCGTCCGAAGCGACAGCGCGTCCGCCCGCAATTCCGCCTGTAGCTGTCGCCGCCGCTACCCCTGCGCCCGCATCCGCACCCGCCCCCGCCCCTGCCCCCGCACGCGAGGTGCCCGCAAAGGCGCCCACACGCGAAACACCCGCGCCTGTTAAAGAAGTCGCGCGCCTCGAAGCCAAACCGGCACCAGAGCCGGTCCGTGACCAAAAACGATATCTCATCGCCAGCGACGACCTCGAAGCGGCCCCGTCCATTGGTCCAAAGACCGCCGAACGCTTTGCAGAATTCGGCATCTACACCGTTGAGGATTTCCTCGGCACCGACGCCACAGACCTCGCCGACGAAATGGACAATCCAAACTTCGACGCCGAAACGCTTTACGATTGGCAGGATCAGGCACGCCTCGTGATCGATATCCCAGGCTTGAGGGGCACGCACGCGCAGCTTCTCGTGGGTGCTGGATATCGGACAGCGCACGCCGTCGCCGACGCCGACCCCGTCGTATTGTCGGCTGACGTGCTGAAATTCGCGTCGACGTCCGACGGCAAACGCGTGCTCCGCGAAGGCCGCCCGCCCGACATCGAGAAAATCAAAGGCTGGGTCGATTTCGCGCGGCTCGCCGTCGCCGCCTAACCCACCCGACCAATGCGTGCTTGCCATCGCATGCCATTGGCGCAAGAATACTGCTGTTTCCGAGGGGCGCCGGTTTTCCGGCTGAGATTGCGCGATTGAGCGCAAGCACCCTTAGAACCTGATCCGGGTCATGCCGGCGAAGGGACAGGACATGCTTCAGACAACGCACATCTTCGCGGCCCTCAGCCTCGAACCGCACTCCTTTCCGATCGCCGCCACCCGCATCGCATTCGAAACCTTGCGATTAGGCCATGCGCCGGAAAGGAGTTCCGATGAACCTCCACAACAAAGGCATCCAGGTAGCGGGCGTCACGACAGGCCCCCTCCCCGCGTCGGCAAAGTGCTATGTCACTCCAGCAGCCGCACCTGATCTGAAAGTACCGCTGCGCGAGATCGCACTTTCGGAAACATCCGGCGAAGGCCCATTCCGCGTCTACGATTCATCGGGCCCATATACCGACGCGTCTGCAACGATCGATGTTGATCGCGGCTTGCCGCGTCCGCGCGATGCTTGGGTCAGGGAACGCGGCGGCGTTGAACCTTACGAAGGCCGAACGATCCGGCCGGAAGACAACGGCAACGTTTCAAGCACGCACGCCGCACGGGTTTTCCCCGTCACGCATCAGCCATTGCGCGCAACAGTCTCCCCTCTGTCCGCCGAGCAATCGGGAAGCGCGTCCCCGCTCACGCAATTCGAATACGCACGTGCTGGCATCATCACGAAGGAAATGATCTTCGTCGCAGAGCGCGAGAACCTTGGCCGCCAGATGGCGCTGGAGCGCGCGAAGCATGCGCTCACCGATGGCGAGAGCTTCGGCGCCGAAATTCCGGAGCACATCACGCCCGAATTCGTGCGTTCGGAAATCGCACGCGGCCGCGCCATCATTCCAGCGAACATCAATCACGGCGAACTCGAGCCGATGATCATCGGGCGCAACTTCCTCGTGAAGATCAACGCCAACATCGGCAACTCTGCTGTCAGTTCCTCTGTCGAAGAAGAAATCGAAAAAATGGTCTGGGCGATCCGCTGGGGCGCCGATACCGTTATGGATCTTTCAACCGGCCGCAACATTCACACCACGCGCGAATGGATCATTCGTAACAGTCCTGTTCCGATCGGCACCGTGCCGATCTATCAGGCGCTCGAAAAATGCGGCGGCGATCCGATCGCGCTCACCTGGGAACTCTATCGCGACACGCTGATCGAGCAATGCGAACAGGGCGTCGACTACTTCACTATCCACGCGGGCGTGCGGTTGCCGTTCGTGCCGCTCACAGCCAACCGCGTTACCGGAATTGTCTCACGCGGCGGCTCGATCATGGCGAAGTGGTGCCTCGCGCATCATAGAGAGAGCTTTCTCTACGAACACTTCGAAGATATTTGCGACATCATGCGCGCCTACGACGTTTCCTTTTCGCTCGGAGACGGATTGCGGCCCGGTTCGATCGCAGACGCCAACGACCGCGCACAATTCGCCGAACTCGAAACACTTGGCGAATTGACCGAAATTGCCTGGCGAAAAGGCTGCCAGGTGATGATCGAAGGCCCCGGCCACGTGCCGATGCACAAGATCAAGGTCAACATGGAAAAGCAGCTCGCGGCCTGTGGAGAAGCCCCGTTCTATACGCTCGGACCGCTGACGACCGACATTGCGCCGGGGTACGACCACATCACGTCCGGCATCGGCGCGGCGATGATCGGTTGGTTCGGCTGCTCGATGCTTTGCTACGTCACACCGAAGGAACACCTCGGCCTGCCGAACCGAGACGACGTTAAAACCGGCGTCATCACTTACAAAATTGCGGCGCACGCAGCCGATCTGGCGAAGGGCCATCCAGCAGCCCAGCTGCGCGACGATGCACTGTCACGCGCTCGCTTCGATTTCCGCTGGCAGGATCAGTTCAACCTCTCCCTTGATCCCGACACGGCCGTCGCCTTCCATGACGAAACGCTGCCGAAGGACGCGCACAAGGTCGCCCACTTCTGCTCGATGTGCGGGCCGAAGTTCTGCTCGATGAAAATCACGCAGGACGTTCGCGACTACGCCGCTCGACTGGACGAGGCAGGCGTCGAGATCGCAGAGGAAACGACCGTCGTCGATCCGGACGCGGACGCCGCCCGGCAGGCGGGCATGAAGGAAATGAGCACCCGGTTCAAGGAATTGGGCGGTGACATTTATATCGACCCGCGAAAATCCTGATGAAATGAGCCCAGCGGCACGGGGCAGACCGCCTCGTGCCGCTTGCGCATTCCGCGGGCCACGCTAGCTTCCCTGCGAAAAATCGGGGGACCTATGAAATTCAAGACGTACCAGCTTGGCGAGTTGCTCGGCATATTCCTGCTGCTGGCCTCAGCCGCCACACAGATGTTCTATCTCGAACCATTGAAGCGCGACATCGAATGGCGGTTGGCGG
This sequence comes from Hyphomicrobium methylovorum, assembly GCF_013626205.1. Lineage (NCBI taxonomy): Bacteria > Pseudomonadati > Pseudomonadota > Alphaproteobacteria > Hyphomicrobiales > Hyphomicrobiaceae > Hyphomicrobium > Hyphomicrobium methylovorum. The sequence continues at coordinate 2,631,895 of NZ_QHJE01000001.1, read as the reverse complement.
CCTTCAGCACGCAGCAGTCTGCGCAGGTTCAAATGAAGGCGCTTTTCGACAATCACATCGAAATGCTGCAATTCCTGAAAGCGCCGGAAGGCATGGTGACGGCCGCCGAAGCGAAACGCGAGCAAAACCTCGATCGCTTCAAGGTTGCCGACGCAAACATTTCCGATTTCATGATCGATAAGGAAAGCGTCGAACGATACATCGAAATCATCGTGATCGCTTTGTTCGCACTCGGAACGCTTCTCGCGGGCCTCGGCCGCGCGATCGAGATGCACGCACGCAACCGCGACTAATCTCACGGCCGCACAGCATCGCGAACAATTCGGACCGTCCCGCATGTTCATGTATCGCACCTTCTTCGCCATCGACATCGCCGCGCTTTTCCTCGCGCTGTTCTACTTTTTCACGGGGATAGGTGACGGATCGATCACCGCCTTTAACATCGCTTTGTGGCTCGGCGTCCTTGCAGCAATTATTGCAATCCTCGCGATGGGATACCGCCTGAAGAGCACCGGGCATCGCGGAACGGCAACAACTGTTCTGGCGATCCTCGCCGTTCCCGCAATCCTTGCCGCCGCGTTCGTTCTATCGCTACTCATCGCGCAACCGAACTGGCACTGAGAGCCGTCGGAAATGTGCAAAGCACACATCTTCTCGCGGCCCTTTCCAAACGCGGCAAACAATGTCACCTTCGCTTTCAACAGCAACAACTGAGAGGAGGTGATCCGATGTCGAGTGGGATCGTGAGGCGGTCGATGTCGTGGTCGATCAGGCTTCTAACCGGACATCTCCCGGGGCACGCCTGAGACAGCACCAGGACAGTCGCGTTCCGCTTTCATGACGAATTGATCTCACGGAGGGCCGCTTGCAAAAGCGGCCCTTTCGTTTGCGGACAAGCACGCGGCGCAGCTTTGAAGATGTGTTATCTCTCGCTGGAGCCCAACTCTAGTTGTAACCGAAACACCACATCGAAATTGAAACGACGTGAGTGATTCGTTTTTCTGTGGAAGAACCAAAGGTCCTGCCATACCTTTTGCTCGCGTGGGATGGCCGGTTGGGGGATCGACCAAAATTAAAACCCACAAAGCCGTAGCGTTTTGCACTGATCCAGATCGGTGCAGGGCGAACGCCCGGGATTACCAGGTGCAGCTTAGCGCACATGGTGGGGGAAGTTTGGTTCGCGGCGGGTCCGGGGGACTCAGGGGCGTCCAAAAAGAAATGGGTGGCATCCGTTGCCACCCATTTCTTTTTTGTCCGATTGATCCGCAGCCAGACGAATATCGCCGCGGCCTTCACATTCCGAAAAACTCGAGCGCTAGTCTCCGAACCAGAGCCGCCACGTATCTTTAACGCGCTCAGAGATGGATCTGTGCGGAGCGGCAGCAGCAGGTTCCGCATTGTGGGCCGGAAGGTCCGGCGAAACACTTTGCTCATCTCCCTCACCAACCGTCCGCACGACGGACGCCGTATTGATCTGCGCCGGTTCCTGTGCGGCAGAAGCAGCCGGTTCCGAAGCCTGAGAAACCGCAGGAGCCACAGGCTGTACGGCGGCAGACGCGACCGGATCGGCCGGCGTCTCACTCGCTGACTTTTTAGCGGGAGAAGCAGCAGGTGCTGCAGGAGCGGGAGCTGCTGCCGGCGGCTCGGCCGACAGTCCTTCGGGCTCCGACGTCGCGTCGTCACCGCTTGCGGGCCCGGTGATGGCCGGAGGCGGCGCTCCAATCGTCCTTACAATCGAATTGAGCGGCTTCTCGGCGCCACCTTGCGGAAGCCCCTTTGCATCTTTGGAGATCGCTTCGTCATATTCCGCAAGCGTCGTGCCCGGCGCTTTCCCCTTCATATGGACGACCTTGTACCCCTTCGCCTTCAACTCAGCGAGCAGCAGGGGCACGGCCTTCGCCGTCGTCTTATGAATATCGTGCATGAGCAGGATGCCCTTGCCGCGCTTCTCAAGCCGATCCATCAATCGCTTGACCAGATGTTCAGGCGTCTGCCGCTTGAAATCGAAACTGTCGATATCGCAGGAAAACATCGAAATGTTTCGCTTGCCGAGATAAGCGACGGCTTCAGGCGTATCCACCAATGTCGGGAAACGGAAAAACGGCGCGATCGGACTGCCGACCGCTCGCTGAACTGCGCTGATGCCGCGCTCGATTTCATCTTTCGCAAGATCGAACGACTTGAGCTTCGCGATCGCCTTATGGCTCCACGTATGCGAGCCGACCGTGTGTCCCGCCTTCGCAACGTCGCGAATAATCTCCGGATAGCCCAGCGCCATCTTGCCGACTGAGAAGAACGTCGCCTTCACGCATTCGTCGTCGAGCGATTTCAGAATGGACTCGGTCGTGAACTTTTGCGGTCCGTCGTCGAACGTCAGGATCACTTCCTTCGGTTCGAGAAAATCATAAGCCTTGTAATGATCGGTTCCGAAGCCGGGGCCTCCGGTCGTGTCGATCTCGACGGTGCGCGACACGCCGAGCGTTCCTTCGCGCGGACACGCGCCTTCGGCAAACGCTGGCGCCGACGAAACTATGATCGCCGCGGCCAGCGAGATGGCCCATCCGAACCGTGTCATTCCCTGTCTCCCCTACGGGTCCAAACCGATCGCGTGACGTCGCCCACCGAAGGTACAACGTTAACGGCGTTCGTTATATGGCCGGAGCCTTCCTCCGGGCCTTGGACCCCATTTTTCCGGATCGAGTGTCGCATGAGTCGTGTTTCACCGCAGCCGCCGTTGCGAACTCAAGATTCAATAAGTATTTTCAAGATCGTATCGAGGTCAGTAGAGAGAAAATATTATGACGGCTTTTTTCCGCCCGGCGCGAACCCTCGCCGCCATCGTTTCCACATCGGCGCTTCTGAGCTTTGCGCTTCCGGCGTCTGCGCTGGACGCTCCGAAGCCATCGCTACGCGCGTCCTCCAGCGTCGTCACCGTAAAAGACGTTCCGGCAAAGAAGCGCACGCATTATCGTAAGCGTCATTACCACCGCGATACCGTGTACGCGCCGTTCACGCGCGTTGAGCGCGGCCGCCGCCATACGACGGTCGATGCACCGTTCGCTCACGTTCATAACGGCCCACGCGGCAAGCGCGTCGTTGCTCCGTTCGTCGATCTCTGGATCCCGCGCTGATCCATAATGAGACTGCGTTTGCGCGCCAGCGGTGGATGAAAATCGCCTCTGGCGCGAAAGCGGGTGCTTCGACATAATCTCCCCAAAGTGCGGTGCTTTAGGAAGCCTGCGGGAACCGGCGTAAATTAGTTCCAATTTGGGGGAAGAGAGTATGTTCAATCGCGTAGCGACGGCCGAACCGCGTATGGAACCCGTCAAATCAACAGCACCGCAGCCCTTACCTCTCAAGCAATCGACACCGCCGCTTTTCGGATCGACCCTGCCCCACCACGGTCACAGCAGCCCAGCAATTGACGCCCCAACGTCCGTCCTCGGACAGGACATCACCATCGCTGGACAGCAGCTCGTCATCAAAACCAAAGGTTCGCTGCTGATCGCCGGACACATCCAGGGCGACGTTCATGGCGAAACCGTCACCGTCGGCGAGACGGGTAGCGTCGCCGGAACCATCACCGCGCGCACGATTACGGTTCAGGGCGAAGTGAACGGCGCGCTCAAGGGCTCATCCGTCAACCTCAACGCAACGTCCAAGGTTGAGGGCGATATCGTCAAGCAGACGCTGTCGATCGACGAGGGCGCGCAGTTTGACGGCAGCGTTCGCCGCGCGCGTGACGTCGGCGAAGTCACGCCCGATCTCGGCTGAGAATTCAAATCGAGATAACCGGCATGCACACGCGTGCCGGTGCCAATATTTGGATCAGAAGCGTCCGCGGCCGTAAGGGTTCACCTCGGCGCACGTTTCCTTGATGCGAATGTCCTGGCCAACCAACCGGCAAACGTGCCGTTTGAAGTTCGGATTGTTGCGGATCTTTGCTGCGGGCGCATTTATGCCGTAGCCCGCCGCAACGCGCGCGACGAGCGCATCCTGGCAATAGGGCGTCGCGATCCGCGATCCCTGCACCTTTTGAAACCCGTCGAGGCAATCGATTTTTGCCTCAGCCGGGGATGCCGCCAAAAATCCGGCCAAGGCGCATACCGCCACGGGAACCGTTCTCACCAAACGCTCAACTGTCATGGGTCTCTTCCTCCAGTCGTGTCGGGCATGTGTCATCCTGCATGATTACACTTCCGTATTGTATCAATGCCGGTCTTGCTCATTCCGGTCCCCGATAGATAAGGGTTGGACCGAGCGAACGTTATAGCACGCGCCAGAGTTGAAAGAGTTCTTACCGGCCCGCACGACTTCCCCGGAGAAAGCTAATGATAACCGTATACGATGCCGTCGGTGACCGGCTGGCGCAGCGCACCGAGATCGGCAACCTCGCCACGGCGGCCTGGATCGACGTGCTTAACCCTGCGGACGACGAGGACAAGATGATCGAGCAGGCGCTCGGTATCGAAGTGCCGACCCGCTCGGAAATGCGCGAGATCGAGGCATCGAACCGCTTCTATACGGAGAACGGCGCCTACTACATGACGGGCATCATCGTTCACGCGAGCTCGCTGGACGTTCCGATGACGTCTGTCGTTACCTTTATTCTCTCTGGTAATCGTCTCGTGACGGTACGCTACGCCGAACCGCGCGCATTCCCGCTATATGTGACCCGCGCGACCAAGGGCGATCCGGCCTGCCGCTCCAGCGTCGGCATCATGATCGGGCTGGTTGAGATGCTGATTGAGCGCGAAGCGGACCTGATTGAGCGCGTTCAGGACGAGGTCGAGCGCATGGCGCCGCTCGTATTCGGCCAGAAGGGCGCGGGCCAACCCTCCCGCAACCGGCGGCTGGATCTGCTGCTGAAGACCGTCGGCAAGGAAGGCGATATAACCGCTCGGGCGCAGGAAAGCGCGATGTCGCTGAACCGGCTGCTTCTCTATTTCGCCAACGCCGCACGCGAACGCAAAGACGACAAACGCCTGATCGCCCGCATCGAGTCAGCCAACAACGACATCACGTCCTTGATGGAAAGCCTCCGCTTCCTGGCCGCACGAACCAGCTTCCTGCTCGACGCCACGCTCGGCATGATCTCGACCGAGCAAAACCAGATCATCAAACTGTTCTCGGTGATGGCCGTGATGCTGATGCCGCCGACGCTTGTCGCGTCGATCTACGGCATGAACTTCGCGCACATGCCTGAGCTGCACGAAACGTGGGGCTACCCGGCAGCACTCGGGTTGATGTTCGTCTCCGGCCTCGTGCCCTTCCTATACTTCCGCAAGAAAGGCTGGCTCTAAAAACATCCGGCGCGAAGCGTGAACGCTTGCGCCGCTCCGAGCAAAATTCTACCGCACCGCTGTAGGCGGCTGAATTTTAAAACTACAAACGGCCCCGCCCGAAAACACTCATTTCGAGTGGAGTTCCGGGCCCAAATCTGCGACCTGGCGTCGCTCCGGACAAAAACGCATAGGTTAAAATTGATGATTTTCAATCGGCTACCGATAATGGTTAAATTGTGGTAACAGCAGTGGGTTGACCATCTCTTCTCCCGATGGTCCGTGGGCGCGCCAGGACGGGGGTGTCCCCAGTCAGCACGGGTAGCAGTAAAGAACTGGGTTCTGGGGTTCTGTTACGGGTCTTCTTTTAGGGGTGAAATCACCACCAGCGGTTTTCCCAATATTGACGGTTAGCGCCGCCAGCTTGGCGGTTCGTCGCAAGCCCCCCGGGATGCGAATTCGGGGAAAACCGACTCATCGACCCGATGACACTGCTGCTCCTATAAAGGGAGTGCACTATGCGTTCGATTTTCGCCGTAGCCGCGTTCGGTCTTGCGGGATTAGTAGTCGGTACGATTCCGGCAAGCGCCGCTAAATGCAGCGGTTCTGCTCAAGTTTGCGGAAAAACCAGCGTACAGAAGTCTCATCGGTCCAAGGTTGCACATCGGACCTCGCATGCAAAACATGCTCACAATTCCTCGCGTCGCTACGCACATCGCTCCGTGAAGCGTTCGCGCTATGCGAACCGCGGAGCAAAGCGCCACTACGCTGCTGCAGGTGGCAAGTACAGCGGCATGGCATCTTACTACTGGCAGGGCCAGCAGACCGCTTCGGGCGCACGCTTTAACCCGAACGGCCTGACCGCTGCCCATCGCTCGCTGCCCTTCGGCACGCGCGTTCGCGTCACCAACCGCCACAACGGCCGCTCGGTCATCGTCGTAATCAACGACCGTGGTCCGTTCATCGCCGGTCGCATCATCGATCTGTCGCGCGGCGCTGCTCAGGTTATCGCCATGACCGGCGCGGGCGTTGCCCCGGTCTCCATCGAAGTCCTCGGCCGCAGCTAAGAGCTCCGGTCAGGCTATCCACATCGGGAGGCGTTGGGGAAAACCTGGCGCCTCCCGACGTTTTTCTGCCGCGCGAATCGGCTTATCTCTGGAGATTCGGGGTCTTCCGGGGGGATGTGCGTGCACCGAGGGATGCGTGTTGGCGTTTTTTTGAGCGCGATTTTATTTGCCGGATCAGCGGGAAACTCGGCATCAGCTCAGTCTTTAACTGAGGGCTTGGCGAAACCAGCCGGCCGCGCGCTCGAAATGGGCCCATGGACGACAACCATCAAAACGGTCAAGGCGAAGGCCACGCCCACACTTGGCTGGGGGCCGAAGGTGACTGTGGCGCTCGGCATTCCGTCGAAGCCCGGCGCATCGCACTCTGAAATCCAGCTAAGCACCAAAGGCAATCTGAACCAGCCGTACGGGCTGCATGGCCCCGGCCTGCCGCCACCTGCTCAAAAGCCTCCGCACAATTTGCTGGGCATCGCTTCGTACTACTGGCAGGGCCAGAAAACGGCGACCGGCGAAACATTCGACCCCAGCGGAATGACGGCCGCGCACAAAACGCTGCCCTTCGGCACCCGTGTCCGCGTCACCCGCGTTGATACCGGCGAAAGCGTCGTAGTCCGTATCAACGACCGCGGTCCCTTCAAGCCAGGGCGTGTCATCGACCTATCGAAAGGCGCAGCCAAAAACCTCGGCATGCTCGACGCTGGCTTGACCGACGTCCGGCTCGAAGTTCTCGCCAAACACTAATTGGCAACCGCGCGCAGGCGGGCCCATTTACCCCACTCCGAGAGATCCTGACACCGGCCGAACATCGGCGCTCTTTGGCGTTGTCAGCCACGGATAAAAACCAGTATTTTCCCGCAACGGACAACCACGAACCAAGGTTCGTATCGTGTGGGGCCGATGAAAAAAATCCCGATAACGCCGCCCGCAACGACCCGCCCGGAAGCGCTCCACCGCATCAAGACGGCAATGGTCGAGAAGAAGCTCACCCAGGCTGAACTCGCGGACGCTGCCGACTGCCACGAGAAAACGATCCAGAACATGCTGGGCGGCCGCTCGGTCCGGGATCAAACGCTCTTCGATGTCTGCATGGTTCTAGGGCTCGACTTTAACGGCCTCAGAGATGCGTGGCACGGCGAGTCCGTCGCCGTCGACAACGGCCAGATGAGTGTCAAAGCGGATGGCGGCGGCGTCTCTCCGATTTACATGGGGGCCTACTCACGCGCCGCGGTCGATCATTACGTCGGCAGCTACCTGACGCTTCGGCGATCTTTCTCGCAGCCTGACACGCTCGTCGCCTACCGCACCGACATCAGTTGGGACCCGGAGTGGCCGAGCCTCCTGTTTCAGGAATGCGACCGCGTAGACGCACCCTACGCGCATCGCGGTCGGCTCTATATCCCCGCGTCATCCAGCTTCATCCATCTCGTATCACTGACGAAGGGCGCTATGCGCATGATCCTGGTGTCGCAAATCGATCGCGCCGGAGAGATGCGCGGCATCATCACCACGCTCAATAAGCAGCGCGCCACGTTCATTCCTGTCGCGACGCCAATCCTCTACGCGCGCCGCGAAACCTTCGATGGCGAAACATTCGGCGACATCACTCCGAAGAGCCGGGCATACGCCGCCTACAAGCGCTTGATCGAAAACACAGTCTCTGAGGGCTACGCGCGGCTGGTTAGCTGAAGGATCGCGCTTAAGCCTTCCCTGCGAGGAAATAGTTGTCGAGGAGATACTTCAAACTCCGCGACCAAGACTCATCGGTGTTGCCACGAATATCGACGCTCTTAACGTAATCGGTTTTTCCGCTCGCAACGTCGACGACATAGAGGTTGAGATTCAGGATGAGGTTCGAGACCTTCTGAACCGTAATCCAAGCGACGCGATCAGCATGTAGCGTCTTCCCATATGCTGCTTCACATCCGCTGCACTGGCCAAGCTGTTGTCCGGCTTGAACCTGCTTTCGCAAGTCAGCCGTAATCGGAACAACAGAATAGCTTCCACTCTTGGAAACCTTGGAAAGAAACTGTTCTTCGAGCGCCGCTAGGCGGTTACGCTCTGCATCCGTCGTCGGCTCGAGCGCGGCGTTGTCGTTTTGTAATTGCGCGCCAAGGAAGAGCAGTCGCGGTGGATGTGAAGCGCTCGCAGCGATCTCAACACTTGCAAGCAAAAACGCGACGCTCATAAGCGTGAAGATAACTATGCGCGAATAGCAATCCCGGACGGCCATAATGTTTCCTCCAGAAACGATCTGGAAGAGAAACGACCCAACGCGCCAGCGGTTGCCAATTCACTTTAACGAACGAAACGGCGATCCACATTCTGGGCCACCAGCAATGACTACCGTTCGTTATGCGCCGGTCGTTACCGCGCGGCTTGCTTACCAGCGCTTCTCTTTGCGCTCGGCTTTTTCCGCGGCGACTTTTCAAGCCGGAACTGAATACCCTTCTCGACCGCCGGAAAGAAATACTCCGTCAGATTGACGGTCTCCAACCGGCCAACGCTATCGCGTGCAGACTCCAGCCACTTCTCAGCGTGATTGCGGCCTGCACCGTGCAGATAGGTGATGACGTCCCAGTTGGGCGTAAGCGTCGTCGCGGGATCGAGCGTTCCGGTAATCGGTCCGCCGTCGACGAGATGAAACCGGTGACGACAAAGCGGCGCCAGACGGCCCTTCGTCAGCAAAGCACCCGCCGACGCCTCGCGCACCGATTGGATCACCTCAATGTCGCGCATCAATGGAGCATTGAATGTCAGACGATTGGCGAGATTTGAAATATCGCGCGACGTCGTCGGCAAACGGTCATTGACGCGCGGCGACACCATCACCAGCAGCGAGTCACCGATCGGACTTTCGCTCGCAAGCGTCACAAGATCGGGATTAGCTGAAAACCCACCGTCCCAATACGCCGCGCCATCGATCTCGACGGCATGGTGCATAACCGGAAGACACGCCGAAGCAAGCACTGCCTCGACGGTGATCTCGTCATGTCGGAAAAGCCGTGCCCGCCCGGTGGACACATGCGTCGCGGCTACGAGCAATTCCACCGGACACGACGCGCGCAACTGATCGAAATCGATATGGTCGTTCAGCAGTCGGCGCAGCGGATCAAATCCGAGCGGATTGAATTCATACGGTGAAAGCATAGTCGCCAGATGCGAGGTCAGTTGCGATGCGCGGACCATGCCGTTCAGAAAAGGATTGAGGCTTGTGAGATCCGGCACACCGGCCTTGTGAATGGCCTGCCAGATCTTGAACATCTTCTCGCGCGCTTTCTCCCGCGAGCCTTCCGCCAATCCTGCAGCAAGAGCAACTGCGTTGACCGCGCCAGCACTCGTACCGCTGATCCAACCAAAGCGCAGCGTTTCGTCTTGGAGAAGACGATCGATAACGCCCCAGGTGAATGCACCGTGCGCTCCGCCGCCCTGAAGAGCGAGATTGATATGGGCCAATTTCGGCAAGTAGCTTGCACCCCGCACGCTTGGTAGTCGATCTTGATAAGGTTAGCACAATCACAAACGTCAGCGGCGCCTCAATGTCATTCGGCCGCGTCACAACGACAGTCCCGAGACCAAACTCATCAATAGGCTAGCAATAAAAACGCCAACTCCTCGACGATGCGACTCCGCATGGCCGAAATGCAATGCCGGAGCATGCGGCGAATTACGCCGCACAAAATGTGACAGAGGGAAAACCGATGGCCGGTGACATTTTTATCGCGCGACACACACACGCGATTTACGGACTGCCTAAATCTTCGGCTGATCGAATTCGAGAAACGTCTCGCTCAGCTTTTCGATTGGGCCGTTGGCTTCAGTCATTCCTCGCACGACAAGACGAATACGCAATCCGCCGGTCGCCTTTCGGAAGAACGTCAAAAGATTGTAGCTTGCGGGCGCTTCTTGATTGTGAGGAATGAGCGCCGACGCAGATCCGGCCGCAACCAGCGGCACAGGCTTGCCGAGCGTCGGCAGCCAATCGACGCGCGCTCGGTGATTGTGCCCGTAAAGAATGACCTCAGCACCCTGCCGCTCGATCAAATTCACAAAGTGAGCCGCGTCGGTCAGTTCGCGACGGGGTGCTGCCAACGAGGCGAGCGGCGGATGATGAATAAGAACGACCCGGATGATGCCGTCGCGCTCGAGCGCTGAAAGCTGTCCGCTTGCGATTTCGATTTGCTGTGAACCGAGCGCACCGCGCGCAACAAACGGCGGCGTTTCATGCGCCGAGTTCAGTCCGATCAGCGCCAACGGCCCGACGCGGCGAATGAACGGAAACGCAAGCGTCTCCTCCTCTCCCCCCATGTAGGCAGCCCAGCGGCCAATCCCGCGATCGCCCCGAAGGTTCGAATAAATATCGTGATTGCCCGGAACGACCGTGACAGCGTCTGGCGGGCCGACGCTCTCAAGCCACTCCAGAGCAGCCTCATACTCCGAGGGCAGGCCCAGGTTCACGAGATCGCCCGTGATCGCAATGTGGTCGGGCCTCAGTTTCCGCGCGTCAGCAATCAGCCGGTCCGCCACCTGGCGGACATGGACGTGACGCCGCTTGCGCTGCCAGTTCAAGTATCCGAGAAGCCGTTTGGCGTTCGCATACCGCCACGGCACTCCGCCCGCAGGCGGAAGATGCACGTCGGAAAAGTGCGCGAGTGTGAACGGTTCGGTCATTGGGAGAATTGAAAGATGGAGAGGGACGGTAGATTTAGCACACGAACGGCGCGTGGGCGTAATATGCGCTCACCAACCGACAGTGTGGGGCAAATGTGTCGCTCTTGAGCACTTTCATCGTCCGCCTGCTGCAAAACTATTGGCGAGCGACCCGCGGGCTGACGCTCGCCTCGCAAGCCTGCGTTGTCGATCCCGCGGGCAGACTGCTTCTGACCACACTCGCCGGTCGTGCGGACGCCCAGATCCTGCCTCGAACCTTCGTTCGACGCGGCGAGTCCGCCTCGGATGCTGCCCTACGCCTCCTCCACGAAGACCTGGCCATCGTACCGACCGCGGAACCGGAATTGCTGGCCATCCTCCCATCACCCGCTCCGGATAGCGGCGGCCAGATCGCGACATTCCTGATACGCAGTTGGACAGGCGGACCCGCCGCAACAGCCGCCGCCCGCGCAGTCGCATTCGTCGCAGCCGCAGACCTGCCCGCGTCACTGGATGACGAAACGAAGCACCGTATCTTAACCGCACTCAGCCGTAGCGCGCCGGGCCAAATGTGATAGAAGCCGCCCAACCGCGCCGCAGGAATTCCAAATCGAATGTCGCCATCGCTCGTTGTCCGAAACGCACGCCCCGCTGACCTTGCCGACATGACGCGCCTTCACGCGCGCGTCTTCGGTCCAGGACGCTTTGCGCGCTCGGCCTATCGCGTGCGCGAAGGCAAAGGGCATCTCTCGCGTTACTGCCTCGTCGCCCATCGCGGCAACGAACTCATCGCTTCGCTCCGAATGACAGAAATCACGATCGGCGGACGGACCGGCGCTGCCCTGCTCGGCCCCGTCGCCGTTGCATCGGAGAACCGCAACATCGGCATCGGCAAGCGTCTGATGCATGAAGCGCTGGAAGCGGCCGAGCGCGGTGGCACCGATCTCGTCGTGCTGGTCGGAGACCTTCCTTACTATGGACGGTTCGGCTTCAAGCCTGTGCCGCTCGGCCAGATCCTATTCCCGGGACCGGTCAATCCGGGGCGCATCCTTGCGCGCGAAATCCGCGAAGGCGCCCTGCAGGACTTTCGCGGATTGATCGTGGCACAGCCCTCGCAGTCAATCGGCAGCTGAGTTCGGAACGCGCACGCCGAGCGCAAACCGAACTCAACTATCCCCGCTGCTACATGCGAACGCGCTCTTTCTTCGGATCGTAGAAGGGAAACGGCACAACAGTCGCCTTAAGCCGCTTTTGCACGCCGTCGAGCCGACCGATTTCGAGTTCCGTTCCCAATTCCGCATGCGTAACGTCAACGCGTGCGAATGCGAGCGTCTTTTTCAACAACGGCGACCGCATCGCGCTGGTGACAAGACCGATACTCGCGCGCCCGACAAACACGGGATCGCCGTGCGACGGCTTCTCATTGCCCGCAATTTCGAGCCCGACCAACTTGAACATCGGATTGGCGCCCCGGTTGACCAGCGCGGCTTTGCCGATGAAATCCTCTTCCTTCTTCGCCGGAACAGTGAAGGCAATGCCCGCCTCGAACGGATCAATCGTCGTGTCGAAGTCATGCCCGCCGAACACGAGACCGGCTTCAATCCGCACCATGTCGAGTGCATCGAACCCAAACGGCTGAATGCGGAACGGAGCACCTGCCGCCATCACCGCATCCCAAACAGCGGGCGCATCCTTGGGGTGGCAGAAAATTTCGTAGCCGAGTTCACCTGTGTATCCAGTGCGCGAAACAAGAAGCGGAATTCCGGTAACGCCGCCGATACGCCCAACGGTAAAGCGGAAAACGCCAAGCTCCTGCACTGTCGGACGGCCCGGCGGTGTTTCAATCAATCCTGCCAGGATCTCGCGTGACTTCGGACCTTGCACAGCAACGTTATGGATCTCCGCCGTCGCCGTTTTGAGATGAACATTATAGTTCGTCTTCGCGAGCTGCTCCTTCAGCCAGATGAGGCTCGCGTCGTCGCCGCCGATCCAACGGAAGTTGTTCTCGCCAAGCCGGAACAGCGTCCCGTCATCAACCATGCCGCCGTGCTCGTAGCACATCGCCGTGTAGACGACCTGCCCGACCGAGAGCTTGCGCACGTCGCGCGTGACGATGCCCTGCAGAAACAGCTCGGAGTCGGGACCGAGAACTTCCATCTTCCGAAGCGGCGAGAGATCCATGATCACCGCGCGCTCGCGGCACGCCCAATACTCTTCAATGGCACCCGCGTTCGCGAAGCAATGCGGAACCCAAAATCCGCGATAGTCGCCGAAATTGCGCGTCAGCGCTGACGTGCGCGGATGGAACCCAGATTCGCGCGTCATCTGCAGGGGAGCGTCCACAGTCATGCGATGTCCAATCGAACGTTTGAAAGAAGTGTCCTTGGGATAAACCCGGACTTGAATTTCGCTGAGATTCCATCCGTTCGAAGGATCGATGTCGGACGGACAAGAGGATGCAGCACAGACAAGATCAGTCAGCGCCCGCATCACGACGTAATCGCCGGGCCGCGACCAAGGCTCGTCGGACCAGATGTTGTTATGGCAGTCGACGTTGGTGTTGTAGAAGAAGTTGATCGCCGGCCAGCCCTTGTAGTTATCGATCGGATACGACTTCAGCACGTCGTTGAGGTTATCGGTGCAATTCGGATGGCCGAAATAGCCCATATCCTCGTAGTAGCGCGTCGTGCACGCCAGATTGAACGTGTCGTGACGGCCAACGGTGTCCTGCACGACTTCGACGAGTGAATTGCGATCCTGATCGAAGAACTTCGAAAGGAGACCGGGCTGCGGATACGCGACGCCAAGCATCGTCCGCGTCGTCACGCCGTCGATTCCGCGAGCAGTGCCTTCGTCGAGCTTTCTCCGATTGAACGCGAGGAAATCAGAGCACTGACGTCCCTGCACGTCGATGATCTGAATGTATTCGCCTTCGTACACCTCAAAGCTTTCAGCGCTCGCAATGTTCACGCGAATATCGAGGCGCGGTTCGGCGATAGGGTCCGGCAGCTTCGCCTTATTCAGCGGCATAGGATTCGCGCGCCCGATGAACACCAAAACATCGGTCGCAGGCGTCTGCTCCCAAACAATCATAGGTTCTGCAGGGGCGCCAAGAACGACGACCATGGGTCGATCGGCTTGCAGCATCACAACGTCTGTCGGGCGCGTATCGGCGCCGAGCACCGTCGCGGCATCAACGCGACCGATATCGAGCCCGCGTCTGAAAAGACCAAACCGCACGCGTTGCGCGTCTTCGCTATCAGCCGATAACGCGCGCGCAATGCCGATCGGCGCACCGCCGCTCTTCAAGCCAAGCGCGGCAAGTCCGGACTTGCCATCCGGAAGAAACGCAGCGAGTTCGACCGCCTGCCCGCCTTCAAGTGGGCTGAGCTCCAGCCGATCACCCTTTTCGAGTTCATAAACGGCCGTGCCACCGCCTTTCAGAACATACCGTTCAACGCCAGGCGCCAGTGACAACCGGCCTTCAACAAAGTTCTTTGGCCGCGAAGGCGATGTTAAAACGGACTCAGTCATACTGCCTCCCGTTGATTTTATTATTTTGCGGACTCTGGCCGCGCGGTCGACGCGACCAGAGTCCTATGCTGCGGTAGGCGAAGTCTATTCCGCAGCTTGTTGTGTTTTCGGCTGATCAAGGAACGCTTCGAGCGAGTCGTCGAGCGCCTCGAGCCATGGCGTATGGTGGACAGGCGCCATCGTTCCGGTGAGCACGGAGCGATAGGACTTGTCGCGATACGTCAGGATGTTTTCCATCTTGTGATGTTCCCACTCCTTGAACATCTCAGCGACCTTGTCGACGTCGAGGCGCGGATAGTCCGTTGGAGCGAGGAGATCGCGAACGAACTCCGTCTGGAAATCGATCGCTTCGAACGCGTCCTTCACCTCTTCTTCTTTCGCAAGCCAGTTCGCTGCGTCTTCCGCCATCTCGCCGTAAGACGGCAGCTTAATCTTGCCCAGGATCACGTCGCGCGCGTACCAAGCTTCAGCATCGAACATGTTGAAGGTGTAGTACTGGTCCTGCATACCGATATACAAAACCTTCGGGTTGTTCAGCCAGAACACGCCCTTGTAGAGATTCGGCGGATAGAGTCTGTTACGTGATTTGAGGCGCAGATTGTCATCCATGAACGGGAAGTGATTGGAATACCCCGTGCACAGAACGATCACATCGAAGTCTTTCTTCGACCCGTCCTTGAAGAAGCAGGTCTTGCCTTCGACTTTCACCAGCAGTTCCCGCTCGTCGAGCGTATCCGGCCATTTGAAGCCCATCGGCTTCGTGCGCCAGGAGAACGTCACGGACTTCGCACCGTACTTGTAGCACTGGATGCCGATATCTTCCGAAGAGTAGCTTGAGCCGATGCAAAGAACATCTTTGCCAGCGAACTCATCTGCCGAACGGAAGTCATGCGAGTGCATCGTCCGGCCGAGGAATTTCGACAGGCCCGGAAATTCCGGCGTGATCGGCGTCGAATAATGGCCGCACGCCACAACGACGTAGTCGAATTCTTCCTTGCTCAGTTCGTCCGTCGTCAGATCCTTGACGGCTACTGTAAACTTGCCGGTGTTCTCATCTTCCGAAACCCAGCGAACCGCGTGGTTGAGCTTGATGTAATGGGTGATACCGCTCTTCTCGATACGGCCCTTGATATAATCGTGAAGCACAGCGCGCGGCGGATATGAGGGGATCGGCCGTCCGAAATGCTCTTCGAACGAGTAGTCTGCGAATTCCAGACATTCCTTCGGTCCGTTGGACCAAAGATAACGGTACATGCTTCCGTGCACCGGCTCGCCATGCTGATCGATGCCCGTGCGCCAGGTGTAATTCCAGAGACCGCCGTAGTCGCTTTGCCGCTCGTAGCAGACAATCTCAGGAATTTCCGCACCCTTGCGTCGAGCACTTTCGAACGCGCGGAGAATAGCAAGTCCGCTAGGTCCGGCTCCGATGACTGCAATACGCTCTGCCATAATCGTTTCCTCTTAAGTTGATGGCGATATTTGAAATGGGTTTGAGCCGGGGGCTCGTCCGTCTTCTTGGTTTTGAAGTTTTGGTATTGGATGTGCGCCGGAGCTTTGAAATAGGAGCTCCGGCGCGCATCCTCGTGCTAAGCCGGGAGCTGGAAAAACCAGTTGGCGATCAGCACGGTCGCGAGTCCTGCAATCAAAGTCAGATAGGGCAGGATGCCAGCTTTGCGGCGGTTCATGTCCGCACCGTCAAGACCGAGATCTTCCATCATGTGAGCCGGGAAGACGCCCTTGTCTTGAACGTAGTGGCGATAAGCGAACACCGGAATGATGAGCGCCGCAGTGAAGAGACCGGCCCACAGCGCAATCGGGTTCCAGACCTTCGCACCCGCGCCCATGAACACCGCGTTGACGAACGCCAGAACCGTACCGATAGCGAGAATTGCGGTCGGCGCGCGCCACGGACGATGAACGTGTGCGTTGTCGAGACGGTGGATCCATCCCGAGTTGAGGTTGAGGAAGTTGAAGATGATGTAACCGCAGTTCGACACGGCCAGGATGAAGAAGAAGCTTGTCGCGTCCGCACAGGCAATCGCGAGGATCGCAAGGTTGACACCAAGGTCGGTCCACATCGCGCGGGTCGGTGCGCCATGCGAGTTGACGTGATCGAGATAGCGCGGAAGCCATCCGTCACGTGCGCCCTGGTAGAGCGTGCGAGACGTTCCAGCCATTGCCGTCATGAGGCAGAGCATCAGCGCCAGGATCATCATCATGACGAGCAGGCTCGTGACCCAACCGCCACCCGAAACCATGTTGCCCATAGCGGCCGCAACGCCCGAACCGTCGACGATCTCCGGTGCAAGCATACCGTTGAGTCCAAGCACACCCTGGAACGTGAACGGCACCAGCGTGAACAGAAGCAGGCAAAGCAGACCGGAATAAAAGATCGCTTTGAACGTATCGGTGCCGGGGTTCTTGAATTCCCGCGTGTAGCAAACAGCCGTCTCGAAGCCGTAGGTCGACCACGCTGCGATAAACATCGCGCCGAGGATCAGCGTCCACCCGCCGATATCCCACTGCCCCATCTCAGGCGCGTATGCCGCCTTCAGTGGCTCCAGAGGAGTAAAGTTAGACCACTCGATCTGACCGGTGATGATCGGGACGACGCCAACGATCAACATCGGAATGATGACCGCAAGCCCGACGTACTTCTGCACGCTCGCAGTGCTGAGAATACCGCGATGCTGAATAGCGAACGTCAGCAGCATCAGCACAGCGCCGATGATGAAAGCGGCGTTGAACGAGAACGACACCGGTCCGAGCGTTCCGTGATAAAAAGCCCAGTTCCGGATGGACGGGGTCATCGCGGCAACGGCGTCCGCTGAAACAAGCGCTGCCACAGCATCCGCCGCAGCCTTTCCGTGATTGGCGCTCAACCATTCTGCGACGCGCGGTGAATCCAGCGGAATCGAATTGGCGTGCGAAGCGGCCCAAGCCAAAACATGCGGCGCATCTGCGGGAGGAATTGGCGCGAGCGAATTAAGGATGTAGGCCGCCGCGATCGAACAACCGAGCGACAGCACAGGCGTCCACGCGAACCAGTTACACCACACCGAAAGCGGCGCGATGATCTTCGAATACCGAACCCACGCGGCCGCGCCGTAAACGGATGCGCCACCCGACTTGTTCGGGAAGAGGCCGGCAATTTCCGCGTAAGTGAAGGACTGCAACAGTCCCATGATCATCGACACGGTCCAGACCAGGAACGCCACCTTGCCGGCGACGCCTGCGATACCGCCGATAGAGAACAGGACCAGTGCTGGCACCCCGCTCGCCACCCAGAACGCGCCCCGCCAATCGATGGTGCGCAAAAGTTCACCGGACGCGTGCCCGCTATCCAGGAAAGTTGCTGATGCCGTCGTGTCCGATGCCATGGTTGCTCCCACTCTTTGTATTGCCCGACCAAATGGCCGAGAGCCCCCTACTGGGAGCCCGCCCACTTCATGCCCTAAAAAACCAATTAAAACCAAAATTAGACCAAAGGGTCTCAGTGGCCGGATATTACGAGACCAAATGTCTCAAGAAAAGTCCGAATTTCGTACAATCTCGAACCAGAACTGCCTATTGAGAGAGCAGAAAGAGAGCAACTTCCTGTGTTAAATCGGTAATTTCTCGATATTGCAGGTGCGAAACTACTTTGGCCCTGTTTGGACAAAATTGGTTGTTACTGGCCACAAAATCATGCATTGTGTCTTCGCGGGCGTGTGAAATGAATGCGCCAGCGGCATGACAATTGAGGTGTTTGACCGGTGCGGATGAGACTCTTGCCAACCATGCAATGCGCGGAAAAAGCGAACAAAACCGCCTCGCCGAAATTGTCGGTTTGCGCATGAACGCCATGACCGGAAACGCCACTCGCGAAACTCCGCCTTGGGTGAATGACCTCACCAAGCATCCGCTCGTGACAGCGCGCGTGAAAGACATCGCAACACACCTGTTCGAACGCATCGCGGCGGGCGAATTCCCCTTCGGCACGCGAATCCCGGCCGAACGCGATCTTGCGCAATCCTATGGAGAGAGCCGCGCAACGATCCGCCAGGCACTCGATTTCTTGTCGTTGTACGGAGCGGTGGCTCGGCGCGCGGGAAGCGGCACGTTCGTGTCCTACGCGAAGCCGGAAGGTCCTGCCCCCAAGATCGAGGAAGACCTTCCGGGCTACCTCAATATCGATCAGCTCGCTGAAAACGCGTCGCCTTTCGCCGCCAATATCGCCATGTCTATTCTCGCGCCGGAGATGGTGCGTATCGCCACGATCTACATGTCGAATAGAGACATCGCCATTCTACGCGGACAGCTGACGCGGCTCGAAACTATCGTCACCGAGTCCGCCATGTTCGGCGCCCTGGAAGACGACATCATGATGACCATTGCACGCGGCACGCACAATTCGCTCATCACCGCGATGTATTCGATATTGCACGAAGTCCGCCGTCGCCCGCAGTGGGCCACGAGCCGCCAACAGACGCTGACGCCTGCGAAGATGAAAAACGTGCAGATGCTGATGCGCTCGCTTTACAACGCCATCGAACGACGCAACGTCGAAACTGCGATCGAGATCATCAAACTATACGTGGCCAACAACCACGAAGAAATGCTCTACGAATCCTGAGGCGTGAGCTTGTTGCCCGCAACGGGAACAGCGGCGAGTTGTTCGCGCTGATCCCACATCAGATCGAGCGCGCGCAGATGCTTGACGAGAACGTCGCCGTTCTTTGACCACCAATCGGGAATGGAGCAGAATTCCTGAATGCGCGCCCGCCCGTTCTCGATCGCAACCACCGGCCAATCGCCAACCAGCGCATTATCGATCCCGAAGAGGTCCGTTCCCCACCACGTCGCTTCGCCGAAGGCATGACTGCCGATACCGCCCAGCTTCATGGCCGCAAGCACTGAGAACGGTTCGAACGAACGCGCGCGCTGAACACCGGCTTTCCAAAGCTCCAGCGTCGCCGCGTACTCCCACGAAACGGCCGACCACGTGCCGGGAAACCGCCTGCAATACTCATCGTAAAACAGCCGCGGTTCTTCGAAATTGATCCGCCCATCGTCCAGGCGCGGATCGTCGAAGTCCGGAAACTGGAAGACGAAGCCTTCCATGAACTCCGGGCTCGTTCGCCGGATCAACTCCGGATAATTATCGCAGGTGCAGGAGAGAAAACGGCCGCGGAAATTGCGCTTATAGGCTTCGATCGTCAGTTCATGCACGAACGGTTCATAGGCCGTATCCCAGCACAGAATATCCGGATCCGGCGCCATCATAGCTTCGACGATACCGCCGAAATCCGTCGTATCCGGCTCAAACAGCTGCTCTGCAACGATCTTGATTCCAGCCGCTTCGAACGCCGCCCGGTACGTCGCAATCGAAGGAAGGCCAAGCAAATCGCGCTGCGCACAAAGCGATACCGTCTTTAACTTCGGCGCGTTGCGCTTCAACCAATCCACACCAGTAACGTTATAAATCGGATGCACTTCGCTCGGCGCAATCAGCGTCGGCGCGTCCGGAGAAAGATCCGACGGCAGCAGCGTTGCAACCAGCATTCTGTGCCGATTGATGACGCTGCGAACCTCCAGCGTCACGTCGTTGCCGCCAATCATCATGAGGAACTTGACGCCATCCTCGCGGATCAGCTTTCTCGCGCCTCGCGCAGAAAATTCGCTATTGTATTCCGTGTCATACGGCACGAGTTCGAGCATGTACCGGCGGCTGCCGACCTTCAGCCCGCCAGCCGCATTAACGCGGTCGATCCAAATGAGGCTGCCGTACAATCCCGGAGCAGCCCAGGATCTCAGCGGCCCGGTTAAAGGCGCTAGAAAGCCGATCTTCAGCACCGTTGCAGAGCCGATTCCGAAATCGCGCATCGCAACGCCGAGCGCAGCCGAAACAGCGCTTCTCGGTTTAGTGGCCATGATCCGGCTTCACCGTAACTGCATCGTCGACATGCCGCCCAACACTCTCTCGCCACCGCGATACACGTATGCGAGACCAGCTGAAGTGCAATATTGCAAGCTCCAAACAGTCTATATTGGCGCTTCGCAGTCAACTGGAAAGCACCCGCAGCACTTTGCCCGAAGAGCCTGTCGGCTCCGCCTCAGACGAAAGGATCTTTCATCAAAATCGTATCTTCGCGCTCCGGGCTGGTCGAGAGAAGTGTAACCGGGCACTCGATCAGCTCTTCGACACGGCGCACATACTTCACCGCCTGCGCCGGAAGATCGGCCCAACGCCGCGCACCCTGGGTCGATTGCGACCACCCCTCGAAGTCCTCGTAAATCGGCATGATGTTGGCCTGCGCACTCGTGCTCGCAGGCAAGCGCGACAGCCGTTCACCGTCGAGCGTGTAGCCGACACAGATCCGGATCGTTTCGAAACCGTCGAGCACGTCGAGCTTCGTCAGCGCAATGCCATCGACTCCGGAAACCTTCGCAACCTGACGAACAAGCACGCTGTCAAACCAGCCGCAGCGCCGTTTGCGTCCCGTAACCGTGCCGAACTCCCGGCCGCGCTCGCCGATCTTCTCACCAATGGCATCCGACAATTCAGTCGGGAAAGGACCCGCGCCAACGCGCGTCGTATAGGCCTTGGCGATACCGAGAACGTAGCCCGTCAAACGCGCGCCGATGCCCGATCCAGTCGACGCCTGTGCCGCCACCGTGTTCGACGACGTCACGAACGGGTACGTACCATGATCGACGTCCAACAGCGCTCCCTGCGCGCCTTCGAACAGAATACGCTTTCCGTCCTTACGCGCCGCGTCCAGCAGCTCCCAGGACACATCCATGTACGGCAGAACTTCGCCAGCAATCGCCGTCAATTCCGCAATCAATTTGTCTCTGGAGATCTCAGGCTGTCCAAGCCCGCGCCGAAGCGCGTTGTGGTGCGTAAGTATCCTGTCGATCTTCGGCCCGAGCGTCTGCGGCGACGCGAGATCCTGCACGCGAATAGCGCGACGGCCGACTTTGTCTTCGTAAGCAGGGCCAATGCCGCGACCGGTCGTACCGATCTTCTCAGTACCCGCAGCATCCTCGCGCAACTGATCGAGTTCCCGATGCAGCGGCAGGATCAGCGTTGCGTTTTCCGCGAGGCGAAGATTGTCACGCGAAATCGCCACGCCCTGTTTGCGCAGCCGCTCGATTTCAGCAACCAGCGCCCACGGATCGACGACCACGCCATTGCCGATTACCGACAGCTTATCCGGCCGGACAACGCCCGAAGGTAACAGAGAGAGCTTGTACGTCTTATCGCCGATGACAAGCGTATGCCCAGCGTTGTGCCCGCCCTGAAAGCGCACGACGACGTCCGCACGCTCGGACAGCCAGTCCACGATCTTCCCTTTGCCCTCGTCACCCCACTGGGCGCCGACTACGACAACGTTCGTCATTCTCACACCTTCTCATAACGAGGCCCGGCATTGGCCGGGCCATGGGGGCAGCCTTGCCCCGAGCGTTGCAATGCGTCTTCAGGATTGGCGCTACGGACCGTATACGATCGATTTCGCAGCCGGCCAGGAAATGCGATAGCCATATTCAAAGATCTTCTCTTCGTCAGGCTCTAGCTGTGAATCGAACGCGATGACACCGCGCTTGTCGTCCACGTTCTTCGTGCTCGGCGTCGCCTTGCCCGTGTATTCGACCTTGATCTCATCGTTCTGCGAAACCGGAACCCGGTCGAGAATCGTAACCGCGATCGGCCTTTCATGCAGATTCTTGACGTTGACGCGGAAATTGCGGCTGTCGACATGAGACGTCGAAATCAGGCCCGTCTCACCGCGCTTCTCTTCCAAGACCGCGTGTTTCACTTTCACCTGATCGTCGATGCCGAAGCCCAGATCATGCTCCTCTCCGACAGCGACGGCGGGAATATCCGTCATGCCGACAAACGTCCCGTCGCGGAACAGGCAAACACTGCCAGGAAGCAGCGGCGTTCCCTTGAGCAGTTTTATCTTGGCATAGAGGTAAGCATTGGTGTCGAGCTTGGGCACGGAGCGACTGCCAAGCGTCACCGTCAAATCTTCCGTCATCAGAAGAACGCGCTTACCCTCGCCCGTTCCCAAGACGGTGTTCCGACCCGGCACTTCGAACGTTGCTTCGAACGGAGCAACCTCGAGCCGCGCAGTCGATTCCTCGGCTTCGACAGGCATAGGCGGCGGAGCAGCAGGCGCCGCTTCCAAAAGCACATCGGCGTCGGCCATATTACCGGCTGCGCGTTCACGCTTGGACTCGGCGCGCTCTAATCGCGCGGCGCTCGCCAACGGACGGGGCCGCGGCGGCGGTTCGTAATCGACAAATTGGCTATCGATCAAAGGCGCTGCTGCACTGTCGGAAGGCCGCGCGGTCGAGAGCTTAAGCTCTACGCTATCCCAATTCTCACCGGAGTACTGTCTGATCGCAGCACGCCGCGCGAGAACGAATTTCGGCTGTTCGGTCTTGGTGCCTGTTTGAAGTCGCGCGTCGTAAATCGGCGTCCAGTTCGCATCCTGCACCTGATAGCGGATCGTAAAATCCGCATCGAGCGGGCTCTGCGCAATCACGTGAACGCGCACTTCCGTCTGCTGCGTCTGCGCGGGAGCAAGAGTCTTTAGCCGGTTCTCGAGGTCCGCAATCTTTCGGTCCACAATGCGAAGTTTCTGCTGGGCGTCCAACTCGAGCTTGTTCGCATCGCCCGTCGCTCTTGCAATCAATTCCAGAATCTTCGGCCAATCATCTTCGCCAGACGTGCCCGTGGCACCGGGCGTCACGGTGCGCGGCCGTGTCGGCAGTTGCGCGAGATTGGCGATCAGCGCCTTCTGCGTCTGCGCGCCCTGCTCCTGCGCGGCGATCCCTGCGCGCTCATCCTGAAGCTTCTCGATCTCGTCCTCGATCGACTTACGCTGCACATCTGCCGCTTGGCTTTCTGCCCGCTGCAAAAACTTGCGCGCCGTATCCACCGAACTGATATCGAGCTTGCCCGTCGCGCGTCCTTCAACTCGGATCGACGCCGGCACAGCAGACGCCGGAACGTCCTCGATGACGATGGTGTGCTCGCCCTTCTCCAGATGCGTCTTCGCGAAGCGCGTAATTTCCGCGCCTTTTAAGAACACCGTCACGGAACCAATCGTCGACGGTGCTTGAATTTCGGCGGCAAACACGCCGAACGGAAGCACGGCAACAAAAACCGCCGCGAGGGCAAAACGCATCTGCTGTGACCTTCGTGTTTGTTTCGGTTGCCGAGTGGGGTCGCTGATCGCCCCTTGGGCCCCAGAACGTACCAGCGCTTATTATGGCCGATACGTCGCCAGAGCAAAAGTATTGACAGCTACATGCCTGTTAACCACGGCAAAAATCCGGTCCCCGTCTCAAAGTCCCGCCTCTTTTCGGGCTTTCGCATAGCTCCATTCGAGCCAGGGCGTAAGACGCACGATATCCTCGGTTTCAACCGTCGGTCCGCACCAGATGCGCAAGCCAAGCGGCATCCCGCGGTAGGCCGCGAGGTCGAAGCCTGCACCCTCTTCCGCGAGAATCCGCACCATCGACCGCACCATCGCGTCGCTTTTCTCTGGCCCGAGAGCCAGAACCGCAGGCTCGACGAAACGCAGAGCGATCGACGTATGCGTGCGCGTTGCGGGCTCGACGGCCAGCGGCTCGACCCACGGCGTCGCCGCAATCCAATCGTACAGCGCACGCGACGAAGCATCGGAGCGCGCAATCGTGCCAGCCACACCGCCGATCTCGCGCACCCAGTTGAGGGCGTCGAGATAATCTTCGACGCACAGCATCGACACCGTGTTGATCGTTACGCCTTCGAACACGTCCATAATGACGGCGCCGTTGTTCTTCATCCGGAACAGTTTCGGCATCGGCCATGGCGGCTGATAGGTCGCCAGTCGTTCGAGCGCGCGCGGCGACATGATCATCATGCCGTGACCAGCCTCGCCGCCAAGCGCCTTTTGCCAGGAATAGGTCAGAACGTCGATTTTTGAGAGATCGATATCTTCGGCAAACAAGGCCGACGTGGCATCGCAAATCGTCAATCCCTGACGATCGTCCGGGATCCAATCGTTGTTCGGCACGCGAACGCCTGTCGTCGTTCCATTCCAAGTGAAGACGACGTCGCGAGCAAAATCGATTTTGCCGAGATCCGGCAAATAGCCCGGCTCCGCATCCATCATCCGCACGTCCGGCAGCTTCAATTCCTCGATAACGTCACGAATCCAGATGCGTCCGAATACATCCCAGGCAAGAACATCCACCCCGCGCCCGCCGAGCAGATTCCACATCGCGAGTTCCATCGCCCCGGTATCGGAACCAGCGACGATGGCCACTTTGTATCCCTCAGGCAGGTTGAGGATGTCGTGCGTCTCGGTAATGGCGCGCTTCAGCCTCTCGCGGCCCTCGATCGACCGATGCGACCGCCCAGCCAGCGCCGTTTTGAAAACATCCGTCGTCCAACCCGGACGTTTAACGCAGGGACCGCAGGAAAAATAAGGGCGGGCAGGCTTGTTTTTGGGCTTTTCTAAGTTGGACATCTGCATCTCTATAAAGCGCGGGATCGAGGCCTATTAGCATAGCTGGAGCACCACGAAAAAGGCGGCCAAACCGCCCCCTTTGCACCGCCTGAAGGGGCCCAGCGCCGAGTCCCGGATCCGGCCGTCCCGTTAGGGGCCACAGCCACGGCAAACGCGCAACAAAAAAGGCGGCCGAAACAGCCGCCCTCTCGGCACCGAAGAAAAAGGTGCGCAGCTTTCAGTTGAACTTGATACGAATGCCCGACCGGAACTGATGCAGGACGGAATCCTTATAGGCAATTGTGCTTTCCCCGGCGACCGTAGGAACAGTTGTGGCGATTGAATTGGACTCCCAAAGCATCTGCCAACCGTTATCCCAGGTAATGCTGTCGGTGATATCGTATGCAATACCGGCTTGAACGGCTGCGGCGAAATCAAACTGGTCTTTCGTTACCGATCCACTGGTCGAATACGAACTCGGAAGCGCTGCGGTGTTCACGCAATAGTCGGTAGGATACGGAACGGGCAGATCCGGATTGGTCGTCTGCACGCATTTCGCAGTTTCAGTGTAGCTGCGCTTCATTTGCCGCCAAGTGAAACCCGCGCCACCGCCGATGTAAGGCGTGAACCGCGTGCCGGTCGGAATATCGAAAATGACGTTGAAGAGCGCTGTGGTGCGCGAGAGCTTTACGGTGTCGCTCCGGCTGATTGAATACTCTGACGTATCGAAGGTCGGAGCGTTCGTAACCGGCAACTGGTAAGTGGAAAGTCCGGACCTATACCCTGTAGCAAGATCAGACTGTTCTGTTTCGGCGATCGTTGATCCACGATTGTAATCGATCGCAATTTCAGCGCGCAGCTGCGGTGTCAGATAGCGACCAAAGCTCAATCCAAAGATCGGCGAAGCACCAATGTCGCTGCCATCTCTGGCGCCGAGACCTGGCGTTACTCCGCCTGCGCTATCGGTGACGTAGCTGTCGATGTTCGCCTGGTCCAAGACGACGGCGCCAATCGCAAGCCCAACGTACCAATCCGAATCCGCATCATAAGTCGGAACCGGCGCAGGCGCCGGAACGGGAATCGGTACGCCGCCCATGTCCTTGACGCTACCCCAGTCGGCAGCGAGCGCCGGAGTGCACCCGATGGCGAATGCGATCCCTGCAAGAACCCATGATTTAAGAAACGTCATAGCCGTCTTCCCTCGTTGCGGGCGCTCTCAACGCACCGCTAATGACTCTGTTCGACGCAAACGCGCGCACTAAACGAGCCTCAGGAGGGAAAAACGACGTTCGCATCGAGCTCTTCTGAACCAGAGCCACGAACGCGAACGCCGCAAATACAAACCACACCTTGAGTATCTCAATCCGGAAGCAGGCACTCATCGCGCTCCTGCTCCCGGCCGTGTATCTGGCACCTCAGCGCCAGCAGAATTCGTCAGTTCAAGTCGTAACGCAGACCGATACGAAGCTGATGCGCCGTGACGTCCCTCACGTGGGCTTCTGTCGAGGCGTACTCGATCAAGCCGCCCGACACGTCGCCGAGATAAAGAAAGCGATACCCGACATCGAGATAGAGCGCGTTGCCGCTGCTAACTGCGACCGGCTCGTCTTTCATGCCGCCGATGTAGCGCGTCTCGCCGCCACGAAGTTTCCACGACACGCCCGCCATTGCGGCTGCCGCGAAGCTGTTGCTCGAACCCTTTGCGATGTCGTAATCGCAACCGCACTCCGTATCGACGATGCCAGCCGATGCACGGTTATGCGCGAAGCCGATACCCGCGCCGATGTAGGGCACGAACCGGCCACCACGATTGAAGTCGTAGTAGAGGTTGGCGAGAAGCACGGTGCTGCTGAAATCGAATTTGGCTTGGCCGAACGTGCCTTCGCAATTGCAGAGCGTCGTCTCGGTTCCGTTATCAAAGAGATAATCGACCGTGATATCGCCTCTGAATCCGCGGCCGAAATAACGGCCGATACCGCCGCCGACGGTCCACGTGCCGTCCATCTTGTTGCCGTGCGTCGTAAATCCAAGAACGTCGATATCGGGATTGGTGTACCAGTTGTAACCACCGTCCACGCGCACATACCAGCCAGCGGATGCCGCCGGCATGGGTGCCATTTCTGGCGCGTCCTGAATCCCGCCGCCAAGATCTGCCGCCGTCGCCACCACGGCGCCGCCGAGCAGAAAAGCTGCACTAAGAAGAACTAATTTGCGCTTGAACATTCCAATTCCCTTTCGCCGGCACGCAACTCCGAGGCGCACCGGACCCGCCACTGAACTTGAACGAACTATTGCTCAAGAACGTTTAAGGGAGACTTAATCCGCGTAGGGAATTGAAACGCGGCGTCTCGGCTGGATCGTCCAGCAACACAACCGGCGGCCGACCTCCCCGTAGGAAGGCCGCACCTGCCGTCAATCAGGCGGCGGCTGTTTTCACCGCGTCAACGATATCACCCACGATCTGGGTAACGACCTGTTCGTCGTCACCCTCGGCCATAACGCGGATCACCGGCTCGGTGCCGGATGGCCGGATCACCAAACGCCCGTTCTCGCCGAGCTTTGACTTGGCACCCTCGATGGCCTTGACGACGCGCTTATCTTCAAGCGGCCGACCGCTGCCATAGCGCACGTTCTTCAGGATTTGCGGCAGCGGACGGAAACGGTTGCAGACCTCCGAAACCGGCTTTTCCATCGCCACGACGCAGGCCAGAACCTGCAAAGCCGAGACGAGGCCGTCGCCCGTCGTTGTAAAATCCGACAGGACAATATGCCCGGACTGTTCGCCGCCGACGTTGAAGCCGTGCTTGCGCATATGCTCGGTGACGTAGCGGTCGCCAACCGGCGTGCGCGCCATCGTCAGACCAATTCCCTTCAAATATCGTTCGAGCCCGAGGTTGCTCATCACCGTCGCGACGATGCCGCCCGCCGCAAGTTGACCGGAGCGATGCCAGCTCTCGGCGATCACCGCCATAAGCTGATCGCCGTTCACGATCTCGCCCTTCTCGTTGACGATTACCACTCGGTCGGCATCGCCATCGAGGCCAATGCCGATGTCCGCGCGGACTTCTTTGACCTTCTCGACCAGTGCGTCCGGCGAGGTTGAACCGCAATTCAGGTTGATGTTTTGGCCATTCGGCTCGACGCCGATCTTTATGACTTCCGCGCCAAGTTCCCAAAGCGCTTCCGGCGCCACCTTGTAGGCTGCCCCGTTGGCGCAATCGATCACGATCCTGAGCCCAGCGAGACGCAGGTTCTTCGGCATCGTCCGCTTCGCGAATTCGATATAGCGCTCCTGGGCGCTTTCAACCCGCGTCGCCCGCCCGATGTGCTGGGCTTCGACAAGCAGCGAACGCGTGTCCGCGTCGATCAGATCTTCGATCTGCTTCTCCATGTCGTCGGAGAGCTTGTAGCCATCCGGATCGAACAGCTTGATTCCGTTGTCGTCCGACGGGTTGTGCGACGCAGACAGCATCACGCCGAGATCCGCGCGGAGCGAGCGCGTGAGCATCGCGACAGCGGGCGTCGGCATCGGGCCGAGAAGGAACACGTCCATCCCGACCGAGGTGAAGCCAGACATGAGCGCCGCTTCGAGCATATAGCCCGAGAGCCGCGTATCCTTGCCGATGACGACCCGGTGTCGATGCGCGCCCGACCGGAAAACCGTTCCGGCCGCCATACCGACCTTCAGCGCGATTTCCGACGTCATCGGATGCCGGTTGGCCAACCCGCGAATGCCGTCCGTACCGAAATAGCGCCTGGTCATGTCCATTCCCCGTGTCGTGCCGAAGGCGCAAAATCGCGCCGCCGTCGTATCCAAAATAGTTTTGGACACCCCTGTTACCTGCCGCCCCCACGCCGTTGCCGGGGCAAAACGTTGCCGGTACGCACCAGGGGCCAGCCCATCCTGCCATCCCTATAGTTGAGCTACTGCAAATTTCCGGTCAATTTCCAGAATGTTGTAGGGACAAAATATCATCCTGAACCTATCGGGCCGGGTTGGATAGGGCCACGGAATCGGCCCATAGGTCGACTATCGAGTTTCGAACCGGCGGCCGGGGCACGAGGGCCGGGGCTTACGAATTGAGGGGTTGAGGGGCATGGCGGTATTTCTGGCAGTCGCAAACCGCAAGGGCGGGGTGGGCAAATCCACCGTTTCCGTCATGCTGGCGCACGCCCTTTCGGTCCACGGCGGCAAGCGGGTTCTGCTGATCGACCTCGATTCCCAGTGCAACGCCTCGCTGATCCTCATGGGCGGCCAGGGCTGGAACGAAGCCCGAAAGGCCGGCAAGACCATCGCCGACTATTTCTACGACCTGTTCGACGGAATTCCCGCCAACGCGCGCGATTACGTTTTCAAGAACGCCGGAGACGTAACCCTGGCAAATGGCAAGCCCGCGCCGATTTCCATCGTTCCCGGTTCGCTGCTGCTGGAGGACATCCAGGGCGAGTTGTACCTAAAGCAGGCAAGCCAGAGCAACGTGCCTGAAGTCGTCGCGAACCGCGTCCGCGGTCGCATGGAAAGCCTCGTTCGCCGTTTTGAAGGCGAGTACGACGTCGTGATCCTCGATTGCGCGCCAGGCCTGTCGTTCGCCGCACTCGCCGCACTGAAGACGGCCGACAAGGTGATCGTTCCGTTCCGCCCGGATTATGTGTCCCAGCTCGCCGTCGACCGCGTCGCGATGCTGATCGAAGACACGCGCAATCTGGACGATCTCGCTTCGATCCCAACGGAAGAACGGCGCTACGCCTGCCTCGCGAACTACGTCCGCAATGACGACCGCGATTACATGATGATCGAGGAAATCAGCCTCGTGCATCCGGTCCTGGAAACGTTCCTGCCCCAGCGCAACGGCATCGCCAATGCCTTCGACTACATCGGCCAGCCAAGATCCATCGAGACCAAGTATTCCGATGCTGCGGGCGACGTGAAGGAGCTATACCAGGAGATCACCAAACTTATTGACACGGTGATCGCAGCAAAGAAAACCAAGGTGTCGGCCGCCTGATCGGCCAAACCAGCAACGTGGCGAAGATGAGCAACGGCAGACAGCTCTGGCCTGGCGACGCGATGCGCAGCTTCTTTCGCGCGCATATCCGCCGTGAGACTTCACTTGATGACGCCGCCGCCGAGCGCCTCGCAACGGCGCTGACGAAGGCCGTCAATCGCATGCTCGTCTGGGACATGCCGTCGATTGACGAAGTCCCCGAAAAAGCGCCCGCATCGCGCCGCGCAAGCGCAACGCAATCGGAATCTGACAGCTCCTCGCCGCGCGAAGGCTTTAACCCGTATCTCTTTTCCGCAATCGTCGTGCTCGCCAAGCAAGGGCGCGATGGCCTTTTCAAGCGCCTGCAGGAAATCAAGACAGCGGAAAACCTGCGCGCCTTCGCCGAAGCCCAGCACGTTCCCGTCGAAAAATCGGTAAAACGTGTCGACGACATTCGCAAAGCCATCGTTGCAGCAGCGGAGCAACGCCTCGCCGATCGTAAGGCGGCCGCGAGCTGAAGCAACAGCGCACATACCCTAAGAACCCGGAGTGAATTGATGACGGCCGACATCGATACCGATGGCGCGCCGCGCCTCCGCCGGTCCATCGGAACGACGCAACTCGCCCTCTACGCGCTCGGCAGCATGGTGGGCTCCGGCATCTACGGCCTCATCGGCAAGGCCGCAGGACAAGCCGGATCGGCCGTGTGGCTCTCGTTCCTCGTCGCGCTGTTCGCGGCGCTGCTAACGTCGCTCTCGTACGCATCGCTCGGTTCGCGATACCCCCGCGCGGGCGGCGCCGCCTACATGACGGACCGAGCCTTCGGTATCCCGGTTCTGAGCTTCACCGTGGGCCTTGCGCTGATCGCATCCGGGCTGACGTCGATCGCCACTCAGTCGAAGATCTTCGCAGAAATTCTCGTTGATCTCACGGGCATCAGCATAGCCTCTCCGGCAGTCGTCGCCGTGGGCTTCCTGCTGATTATGACCGGCGTCGTCTTTCGCGGCATCCGCGAGAGCATCTGGGTCAACGTCGGCTGCACGATCATGGAAGTTTCGGGCCTCCTGCTCGTTATCATGTCGGGAATGTCCTACTGGGGCACCGTCGACTACTTCCAGACCCCGGCGGAACATGGCGACGCAACCCTCGCCGTCGTCGTGCTGCAAGCATCCGTCCTCGCATTCTTCGCCTTCATCGGCTTCGAAGATGCCATCAACGTCGCGGAGGAATGCAAGAACCCGGAAGTCACGATTCCGCTCGGCCTCGTCATCGCAACACTCGCAGCCGCGGTCCTTTATATCGGCGTTGCGATCACGGCCGTCTCCGTCGTGCCGTGGCAAGAGCTGGCCGAAGCGCCAAGCCCGCTGACCGAAGTGATGAAACGTAGCGCACCGTCGATACCGCCGTGGTTGATGAGCTTCATCGCGCTGTTCTCCGTCGCCAACACTGCGCTCGTGAACTACGTCACCGCGTCGAGATTGATTTACGGAATGGCGAACCAACGCCTGCTGCCGGAGCGATTTGCACGCGTCCACCGGACCCGTAGAACGCCTTATGTTGCGATCCTGGCGCTGCTTGTCGCGATGCTGCTTCTGCTTGTCATTGGAAATATCGCAGACCTCGCCGCCGCGACGGTGCTGCTGCTTCTCGTCGTCTTCATCGCCGTCAACGCATCTCTGATCGTGCTGAAGCGAAAGCCGGGCGAAGTGCCAGGCCGCTTTGAGATACCGATCATTCTGCCCGTTATCGGTTTGCTGATTTGCGGAACGCTTCTGGCCGTACGCATCGCAAGCTCGAACTGGAAGGCGCCAGCGCTTGCGATGGCAATCCTGCTAGCCAGCGTTGTCGCTTACGTTGTCCTGCGCGCTTCGAGAAAGGAACTGCGCTAACCACACGGCTTGCCCGTCATGCAAACGAACGGGGGCATATCAAAAAGCCCCTCGGCTCAATCGAGCCCCTTCTCGGTGCCCGCCATGCACGCGCGCCAGACGGCAATCGCTTGCTTCGTCTCTTTGACGTCATGAACCCGCACGATCTGCACGCCAGCCCCAACGCCCGCTATGGCGCAAGCAAGCGAGCCCGGCACCCGGTCCTTGGCATCGGCTACGTCGCATAGTTCGCCGATCATCTTCTTGCGGCTGGCCCCAAGCAGCAGCGCCACGCCAAGCCCGTGATAGAGCGACAGACCCGCCATAACCGCAACGTTGTGGTGGAGGTGCTTACCGAAACCAATGCCGGGATCCGCAACGATCTTCGTCTTCGGAATACCCGCCGCGACGCACGCCTGAATGCGCCCTTCCAGATAATCGAAAACATCGAGAACGACGTCATCATACTTCGGGTCGTCGTTCATCGTCTTCGGGTCGCCCTGCGCATGCATCAGGATGACCGGCAATCCCGTCTCAACAGCAACGGATAGCGCCTCAGGATCATGCGTAAACGCCGAGACGTCATTGAGAATATCAGCACCGGCTTCGGCCGCGCGTTTCATCACCTCTGACTTCCGCGTGTCGACTGAAATCACCGCGTCCGTTCGCGCGCGCAGTCCCTCGATCACCGGAATGACGCGCCGCAATTCATCGTCAACCGCAACAGCATCCGACTTCGGACGCGTGCTTTCGCCGCCGATGTCGAGAATATCGGCCCCGTGCTCTACGAGTTTCAGCCCGTGCGCGATCGCCGCCTCGGTCGAAGAAAACTGCCCTCCGTCCGAAAAGCTGTCCGGGGTCACGTTGACGATGCCCATGATGCGCGGCCGATCAAGAGACATCCCGGCGAACCGCGGACGCTGTTCGGATAGCTCCTGCAGAATATCCGCCGCTGCGAGTGCTTCCCGTCCCCAGTCGCCGCTAAATGCGTCACCAAGCACAATCGTACGGCGCGTGGTGTTGGGGCTTCCGCGCGTCAGAACATCGAGAGCCGCGAAGGATAGCTGTCCGCCCGCAAGCGGCAGTCCGCGCCATTCGGGAATGTCGGGCTGATCGATAGGACGACGCTCGGCACGGCTCCAGAACACAGCGGTCGGCTGCAAGTAGATCGAGCGTTTCATGGGAGGAACTTTCCGCGCAAAAGAATAGCGGCCGCGAAGGTATCGCGACCGCCAGATTATTCAAAGTGGGCAGCCGCCCAAGGCATCTTACTGCGGCTGCGGTTCAGGACCGGGCCCAATATCGATGCCACCGGTTGACTCGCCGCGCGGCCTCGGTGGTTGACGACCCGCTGATGGCACCGCCGAACCGGCAGGCCCACGCGTGTTGTCATCATCGCTACGCCGCACGACCTTCTCGCCGCGCATGATCGCCTGGCAATCTTCGCCCGAGATGGTTTCGTATTCCATCAGAGCCTGCGCCATCGCTTCAAGTTCGGCCTTATGCTTTGTCAGAACGTCCCAAGCAATCTTCTGCCCGGTCGTCACGATGCGCCGCACTTCTTCGTCGATGAGCTTGGCAGTTTCCTCGCTCATGTTCTTCTGCTGCGTGATCGAATGCCCGAGGAAGACCTCTTGCTGGTTTTCCGAATAGAGCAGCGGACCAAGAACCTCGCTCATACCCCACTCAGTCACCATCCGCTTGGCGATACCCGTCGCCTGACTGATGTCGCTGGAAGCACCGGTATTGAGGTGTTCGCGTCCATAGATGATCTGCTCTGCAACGCGGCCGCCGAACGCCATCGCGATTTTGCCCTCGCACCATTCTTTCGAATAGCTGAGACGGTCACGCTCCGGCAAACTCATCGTTACGCCAAGTGCACGGCCACGCGGAATGATCGTCACCTTGTGCAACGGATCGTTGCCCGGCACGACAAGGTTCACGATGGCGTGGCCTGCTTCGTGATAGGCAGTCGCGAGTTTCTCTTCCTCGGTCATGGCCATGGTCTTGCGCTCGGCGCCCATCATGACCTTGTCTTTGGAATCTTCAAACTCGGCCTGCGTCACGAGCCGCTTGTTGCGGCGAGCAGCCAACAGAGCCGCCTCGTTCACGAGGTTCGCAAGATCGGCGCCCGAGAACCCAGGCGTACCGCGAGCAATAACCTTCGCATCAACGTCCGGCGCAAGCGGCACCTTTTTCATGTGAACGCGCAGAATTCTCTCGCGCCCGACCACATCCGGATTGGGAACGACGATCTGACGGTCGAAACGGCCAGGCCGCAGCAACGCCGGATCGAGCACGTCGGGACGGTTCGTCGCCGCGATGATGATGATGCCCTCGTTCGCTTCGAAGCCATCCATCTCGACCAGCAACTGGTTGAGCGTCTGTTCGCGCTCGTCGTTACCGCCGCCGAGACCGGCGCCGCGATGACGTCCGACCGCGTCGATTTCGTCGATGAAGATGATGCACGGCGCGTTCTTCTTCGCCTGCTCGAACATATCGCGCACGCGGCTTGCGCCGACGCCGACGAACATCTCGACGAAGTCGGAACCGGAGATCGTGAAGAACGGAACGTTTGCTTCGCCGGCAACCGCACGGGCGATCAGCGTCTTACCGGTGCCCGGAGGGCCGACCAGCAAACAGCCGCGCGGAATGCGTCCACCGAGGCGCTGAAACTTCTGCGGATCACGCAGGAATTCAACAATCTCTTCGAGATCGGATTTCGCTTCGTCGACACCAGCCACATCTTCAAACGTCACGCGGCCATGCCGCTCCGTCAAAAGCTTGGCGCGAGATTTTCCGAAGCCCATGGCCCGGCCGGAGCCGGACTGCATCTGACGCATGAAAAAGATCCACACGCCGATGAGGAGCAGCATCGGGAACCAACTCAGCAGTATGCTGGTGATCGATTGCACTTCGTCCTCTGAAGGTCGCGCTTTGAACTTCACGCCCTTTTCGCGCAAGCGCGTGACGAGGTTAGGATCTTCCGGCGCATAGGTCGAGAACGCAGTCTCGGCCGAAGCGGCGTCACGCCGCGTGCCGGTTATCCGATTTCCGGCCAAAACAGCTTCCGAAATCGTGCCCTTATCAACGGCATCGAGAAATTCGGAATACTGAATTTCGTTGGTGCGCCGAGCCTGGCCCGGATTGCTGACCAAATTATAAAGCGCGAGCAGCAACACGAGGAGCGCCGCCCAAATCGCAAGCTTCTGATAATTAGGGTTCATTTGGTTCCCTGCTGACGCCCGCCGCGCCCATCGGCGGCAGGGGGACCGGGCTCGTGGCCGGATCGCCGGATTAACATAGGTGTCTCTCTATCGCCGCACAAGTTCACCTGATGACATCCGAGAGACCATTCAGTCAGGATGCCGCCAAATCCTTAATAAGGAGCAGCGGACGGCTCCAGGGCCTCCACCCCGCAACCCGCCTGCTCCAGAAAAGCAACGTCTGCACGCACAAATGGCATGAGCGACGGCACTGCAACAAGACGATCGCCAGCCCAAAACGCCGGAAGCGCATGCGCGGCCCGCGCCGGAGGCCGGCCGCCAGAAATGAGGGTTTCACAGATTTTGGGATAATCTTTGGCGCCGAGCGCTCTCACCGTCACCGGCCCAGCCGCCGACGCGAACCGGGTGACGCGAAATCGACGGTCCCAAATTTTGCTCTCGCCAGGTTGCAGCGGAAGGTCGGCATCAACAAGCCGCCCAGCTTCGCGCCAAATGCGAATGAAGCGCTGCCCGGCCGTCACCATCGCCCCGCCGAGCGTCGCTGTGCATTTGCTCTCGTGCCGAAGCCTTTCAGTCAGGTTCTCGATCTCATCGAGGCGCGGACGCTCACTGGCTCCGCCATACCGTGCGATCAACCGCGACATCAGACGCTGCCCGAGAAGCTCAGGCCCAGCCCGAAACGCATCGCGCGCAAATTGACCGAACACATCGTTCCCGAATGTCAGACCAAGCGTGGCACGGAACTGATCGTCGGCAAACCTGAGAGCGGCCTCCGCCTCACCGAGCCGACGCGCCGAGAGCGCAATCGCCGCTGAAGAAATCCCAGCAGCATTGAGCGCCGCCATCGCCTGGCGAACTCGCGCCCGCTCGTATTTTCCATCCACATTGGTCGGATCATCAAACGAAGGAACCCCGGCTTCCTCGAGCGTCGCCACCAGACGGCACTTCTCAATCGATAGAAGCGGCCGAACCAGATCGATCCCCGAGTCGTCCGTCAACGGACGCACTGCTCGCATGGCTGCAAGTCCGTTGACTCCCGAACCGCGCGCAAGACGCATCGCGAAGGTCTCGGCCTGATCGTCAAGATGATGCGCCGTCACGATCGCAACACGCCGCCCGATACCGAGTGCGTTGGCGTGCTCTTCCAGAAGACGGTATCGCGCGCGACGCGCCGCATCGGGCACACCCGCCAACGGCTTCTCAGACAGCCACATGAGAATCGTATGATCGAGTTGGAGCTCCGCTGCCACCCGCCCAACGAAAACAGCCTCCGCCGTCGACTCCGCACGAAGACGATGATCGACGGTCGCAACTGAAATTGTGGGAGCAGTTCCGCCGCGCCGGAGCCGCCAGCGGGCTGCCAGCAGCATCAGCGCCATGCTGTCAGGCCCGCCCGAAACCGCCAGCACGACATGATCGTAGCGTTTGAGGCAATCGAACGCGGCGTCCGCCTCAGCCTCTGTCACGTCTGATCGATCGTCACGCAACACAACACGTCCAGCCTGCGCCTATTGGCACCCAATCCGCTGCCGCTCGCTTTGCGCCCGCGTCTTGATGCTCTGCGGAGCCGTCGGGAACTTGCTCGAGAGTTCCGAGAACGACGAGCAAGCAGCCTCTTTCTGCCCGAGCCGATCGAGCGACATCGCCAGCTTCAAGAGGCTATCCGGCGCTTTCCCGCTCTGCCCATACGTCTGGTAGCCCTTCAGAAACGCGCCAGCAGCAGACTTATATTGTCCGCGCACGAAATGCGTCTCACCCAACCAGTACTGAGCATTGCCTGAGAGCGAGTCGTTCGGAAACTTGCTCAGAAATTCCGTGAATGACGTTTCCGCCGCTCCATAGTCACGCTGCAGCAAGTAGCCGTATGCAGTTTCATAAAGCTGCTTCGGATCGTTGATGCCGTCGCTCGCGGGCGGCAGCGCCGCCGTCGCAACCTGAGACGCGGCAGGAACAAGTCCGTCGCGCGGCGGCGGACCAACCTGAGCAACCGTCCCGTTCGAGTCACCGTGGCCTTCGAGCAATCCGCCGATTGCATCGTGTCCCTGCGAAACGGTCGTCGAACCGAAACCGCCGGTCAGATCCGTGCTGTCAAAACCGCCGGACGCATCCGCCGTCGCTTTTTCGGATGGCAACGGAATCTCGGAACGCTTCGGTGAGCCCCCAAGGCTCCGCACCTGATCGGAAAGATTCTGCAGTTCGCTCGTCAGCGCTCGGATCTGTGTTTCGAGACCATCGATGCGCGCAGCGTCCGCGCTAGAACCGGCAGCAGCAGCGGGGAACGGCGCGGCCGCGCCACCGTTCTTGGAAAGCGATTCCAGCGTGCCGATCACAACCTGCATATCGACGAGCTGCTCTTCGAGACTCTCGACTCGAGCCTTCAACGCCGCATCGCCCCCGGCCGCTGCAGGCGCAGCGCCCTTTGCCGGTGCTTTCGACTGCGCAAACGAAGGCGAGGCGGCAAGCGCGAGCATCATCGCCGCCGCTGAAAGACTCATAAAACCTGCGTGCAGCCGCTCAAGTCTGGCCATCCTTGGCCTCTCTCCGTGTCAATCGGTTCTCGTCTATAGCGCGCGCT
This sequence comes from Hyphomicrobium methylovorum, assembly GCF_013626205.1. Classification (NCBI taxonomy): domain Bacteria; kingdom Pseudomonadati; phylum Pseudomonadota; class Alphaproteobacteria; order Hyphomicrobiales; family Hyphomicrobiaceae; genus Hyphomicrobium; species Hyphomicrobium methylovorum. Next base: position 2,594,223 of record NZ_QHJE01000001.1, on the reverse strand, counting down.
CGCCAGATTGAAACCAGGACATCAGGGCGCTTCAAACGTTCAACTGTCTATGTATGCAGGGTACCTGGGAATCTCCCGCACGCAAACCAGCACTAGCGTTCGAGGTCCAGCTCGGCGCCCATCGACGTTTTTGCTATTCCCCGCGCAGGCGAAACCGTGGAGTCGAGCAAGCTGCTGGAGCCGAGGTCGTTAATATAAACCTCAGCGGTCCGATTCTGCGCTTTGCAGATCGCCTCTTTACAGGTCGCGAGCCGTCCCTCGCGGCCCGTCGACTCGACTCGTATCCGCCGGCTATCCACTCCCGACGCGACAAGCCGTTCACGAACCGCTTCCGCACGCCCCTGGGACAACAGCTGTCCAGCCTGCGCGGTGCCTCCGTCGTCAGACCGTCCGATCACCGTGACCGTAAGATCGGGCCGCGCCTTCAACCAGCGCGCCTGATTCTCGATCACATTCCGCGCGCGCCCACCAATCAACGAGCTGTCTTCCGCGAAGAAGACTCGATCGCCCACTTCGAGAAGAAACGCATGACGGTACTGCGCGCTGCGATCGAGGTTCTCGGCATGGATTGCAGCGCGGACTTCCGGATCTTGAACGCCCTCATCAAGCCGCTCAAGCGCACGCCGCGCACGAGCAGCTTCCATCGAGTTCGGAAAAGCGGAAATCAGCTTGTCGAAAATCCGCCGAGCCGAGTCGTCGGCGTGATCGGCAACGGCATCCAATCCATCGGTAAGGAGTTCGATCGGCGTCTCGCCGTCAGCGGCGTTATCGTCCTGAGCGGCGGCAGCCGCGACGAGAGGAGAGAGCGCCATCATGAGCGCCAAGGCCGCGCCGAAAACGACTCGCGATGAGCAGAGCTTGTACATGGCAACAGCGGCGCAACTTCTGGACTGCCGCCGTTATGCTGATCCAATAGGGCTAAACTTTGCCGGAATAAGGACCCCCATAAGCTCTTGTGGAGTACCGGCCTGTGGCATGCCCGACTGTGGCAAAAACGAGCCAGATAAACCGGCCCGTCGCCCTATCGAAATCTAGCGCTCGCTGACGCGTCCGCCGCTGTTCAGGACAGTCTGTGCACGGCGGTTCTGCGACCAGCACGAAATGTCGTCGCAAACTGCAACCGGGCGCTCTTTGCCATACGAAATGGTGCGAATGCGGCCGCCGTTGATTCCATGTTGCGAAAGGAAATTGCGCACGGTCGTTGCACGCCGCGCACCCAGCGCGATGTTGTACTCGCGCGTGCCACGTTCGTCGGCATGGCCTTCGATGGTGATCGCGTACTGCGGGTACTGCTGCAACCACTGAGCCTGCTTCATCAGTGTCTGAGACGCTTCCGCGGTGAGATCAATCGAGTCGGTCGAGAAGTAGACGATATCGCCGACGTTCTGCGTGAAGTCACGCTGCGAGCCCGGCGTCGCATTTCCGTATTTGCCGCTCAATGCATCGGGTGCGAGTTCTTTGTTCGAAGCACAGGCACCCAGCGCGACCATTGCAATCGAAACGAAGGCGAGGCGCAGGCCAGTGCTCCGCGCGAACGATGCCAGCATTCCGTTTTTCCTCTTCGTCTCGACTGAACACCACGGAAAAGACAGATCAGCGTACTTAGTTCCGGGTGGTGCACGTGTTGTCTGCGTTTAGATGACCGTTCTGCCAAAAATGTGGCCATTTGAACGGACCAATGAGGTATTCCTGCGAAATTTGCTCGGTTTAGCGGCGATTTCGAGTGGCATCTCTAACACTGCAGCGATGGCAGGTGTGTGCGGCGAAATCGATACCAACACTTTTCTTGCGACTTGGCCGCCTTGTTTCCCGCCCTGTCGCTGATGCGACACGCGCCGGGAATCACTCACGCTCGCGTCCAATGCAGACGAGCTAATCCAGCCTCACACCGGATTCGTCGAATCGGCAAATACCGTTCGGAACGCCCACACAACAACGCTCAACACGAAACAAACAGACGCCCAAAAAGCTCAAGACCGAGATGACGGCGAGGATATCGCCAACAGCTCGGCCTTGAAGAGTAGTATGAAACCCGCCTGTTGAAGACAGGCAGCGCGTGTTGCGCGACCTGCCCCGCAACAATCGACCTAACCGTATAGACAGCTAAGACGACTGCGTTTTTCAGTGTCCTTTGAAAACCAAAGAACTCGCTAATTAGCGAGCGATCTGGTCGCCAGCGGTCGGGCCGCCAAGCTTCAAAGGAACATGCTCAGCTTCGCGACGGCAAGCGCCAACCGCAATAGCCGTTGCTACGACTGACAGAAGGATCAGCCCCTTCACACCCTGCATGGTCATATCTCCTGATACGATTCCGGCTAAAGCCGTACTCTGGGGTACTTGCAGGGCGCGTCCCGATCAAGAACCGAGGGGCCAAACGTCAAGTTTTCCAAACGGGTAGATGCGAAAATGCAACGGGCATGAGTGGGCGAAATTCAACACTTTTGCAGATGCAATCAAGGTTAATAAGGCCATGATTTTTCATGGCTTTTACTGCATCCCGCAACGCAACCGCCGCGCTTGCGGCAGTGCGTTCGTAAACAGGGTGTTAATTGAGAAGCGGTGACCACGCCGGGTCAGAAGCGAACGATGGCGTCTGCACTTGCCGCTCGTTGTAGCCCGTAATGTCGACTGAGAAGATTCTCGGGCCGCCTCTGCCGCCCTGCGAGTCGCGCCAGAACATCAACACACGCCCGTTTGGCGCCCAAGTCGGCCCTTCGTTATGGAAGCCCTCGGTCAAAACGCGCTCGCCTGAACCGTCCGGCTTCATCACGCCGATCAAGAATCGCCCGCCGGACTGCTTCGTGAAGGCGATGTAGTCGCCACGCGGCGACCAAACCGGCGTTGAATAGCTTCCGTCGCCCATTGAGATCGAGCGCGCGCCGGAACCGTCCGAGTTCATGACGTAGAGCCGCTGCGCTCCATCGCGATCGCTTTCAAACGCGATCTGATTCCCATCCGGCGAATAGCTGGGACTCGTGTCGATGCCGTCCGACTGCGTGAGCCGCCGCGACTGACGGGTTCTGAGATCCAATTCATAGATGCTCGATCGCCCATCCGGCGTGCCAAGGCTCATCACCACGCGCTGCCCATCAGGCGAAAAGCGCGGCGCGAACGTCATGCCCGGAAAATCGCCCACGAGTTCGCGACGACCGCTCTCAAGGTTCATGATGAAAACCTTGGGCTGATCGCTGGTGTAAGACATGTACGTGATTTCTTGGTTCGTCGGCGAGAACCGGGGCGTCAGCACAAGCTCGTCGCCCTTGCTCAGCAAGCGCACGTTGGCTCCGTCCTGATCCATTATCGCCAGGCGCTTGATCCGCTTTTCCTTCGAACCCGTCTCGTCGACGAACACGACGCGCGTATCGAAATAGCCCTTTTCGCCCGTCATACGCTCATAAACGCTATCCGCGATCATGTGCGCGATGCGCCGCCAGTTCTGTGCCGATGTTGAGAACCGCTGCCCTGCGAGCTGCTTGCCACCTGCCACGTCCCACAACCGGAACTCTGCGCCAACCCGGCCGTCACCGCCATTGACGATTCGGCCAACGACCAACGCGTCCGCTTGGATGGAGCGCCAATCGCCAAAGCGCGGCGCGGAATTGATATCGCGCACCTGTTCGAGAAACGACGCCCGGTCGAGAGGCCGGAACAACCCCGAGCGTTCGAGGTCGGCTTGCACGACGTCGGAAATATCGGCCGCCAGCTTTTGATCGTCACCGACGAAAAACGGCACCGCGATCGGGATCGGCGCGATCGTTCCTTCGGTCTGCGTGCCCTTGAGCTGCGCGAACGCCGACGACGATAACCCCGCTGCACCAATCAGCGCGGCCATGACGGCCGAGAGGACGGAAAGCATCGCGTTTCGGCTGTCATACGATTTCATGATGGGCATGGATCCGTCGCTGAAAGGATTGAAATCAATTCGCTGGTGGTTCGCTTCGCCGTCGAATGAAGCAACTTTGCGGCGATTACAACATTTCGCGCGGATCGAACGTCCAGTCGATGAAGCGCCACCCGCCTTCGTATTTATCGGGCGGAAGCCGGAAAGGTGAGCACATTCTGACCGCCCGAAGCGCGGCTTCTGTGTAAACTTGTCCCGCAACCGTGGACGGAGCTGACGCGACGCGCGGGTCGCCAGCAAGCGAGCCGTCGGGGTTCAGTTCCCAATGCAGCACGACGACGGGCACCTCGCTGCCGCCACCCGTGCCCGGCGGACGCCAGCAGCCATTAAGCTGCGATTTCAGCATTCCCTTGAGCAAATCCTGCTCGCGCGCCGATAGAACCGTGTCGGCTCCTGTCGCGGTGCCAGCTTCCTGGCCAAACTTTTCTGCATCAGCCTTGGAGCCCGCTGCCTGCTGGCCCTTCTTGCGCGGATCCTTGTCCAGAAGCGCCTTCGGCTTCGCGTCATCCGCGGATTTCTCGAGGAGCGACGCGATACGGCTTGGATCGAACTGCTTCTTGGCAGCTTCGGCCTTTTTCTTTGCCTCTTCCTGCTTCTTTTTCTTGAGCTCAGCGGCTTTCTTCTTGGCCGCTTCCGCTTTTTTCTTGGCTTCGGCTTCAGCTTTCTTCTTGGCTTCTTCTTCAGCCTTTTTCTTCGCTTCTTCAGCGGCTTGCTTTGCCGCTTCTGCGGCCTTCTCCTGAGCTTCCGCTTCCGCCTCAGCCTTCTGTTGAGCGGCCTCCGCCGCGGCCTTGGCCGCTTCTTCAGCCTTCTTGGCATCGTCCGCGCGACGCTCCGCCTCGATCTTTTCTTCGAGAAGTTTCTTCTCGTCGATCGTGGGACCGGTGGGTTCAGGCTCGGGCGTTGGAGGTTCGGGCTCCGGCGGCGGCTCGACTTTGGCCACTTCCTGCTCGGAGGGTGGCGGCGGAGGCGGCGGAGCGTTGTTCGGCTTCTTCGTGTCGTTCTGGCTGTCGTCCGGCGTCGGCTCTTCTTTGGCCTTCGTCTCGAGATTCTTCGCGTCCTCACTGCCCTGCTTGAGACGCAGGAATTCGGACGGCGATATGATGTCAGCCGAAATCGCAGGCGTGTCCGGCGTCAGCTCAGGGGTCGAGCGCAGATCGAGTAGCGCCCACCCCAGCAGTGCTGCGTGGAACACAAAGGACAGAACAAGTCCGAAGGGCACGGCTAAGTGCCTCCCTGCTCCTGATCGAGAACGAACGACAGCTTCTTGAAGCCTCCGTCGTTGATGCGCCCCATCACCTTCATCACGACGCCATAGGGCACGCCGCGGTCGCCGCGAACGAAGATCGTCTCGTCGTAACCGTTCTTGGCAATCGCCTTCAGCTTCACAGGAAGCTCGTCGAGCGGAACCGGGGAATCTCCGATGAACACATCACCGTTGGCCTTCACGGTAACGGCCAGCGGCTCCTGCTTCGGCGTCGGGATTTGCTGCCCCTTCGCTTCCGGCAAATCGACCGGAATACCGACCTGCAGCAGCGGCGCCGCCACCATGAAGATGATCAGCAGCACCAACATCACGTCGACCATCGGCGTGACGTTGATTTCGCTCATCGGCATATTGCGGGCACGACGACGTCTGCCGCCGCCACCGCCACCCATTTTGATACTGGCACCCATAGGGCTTAGGCCCTCACGTCGATCTGGCGCGAAACGATCGCGGCGAATTCATCGGAAAAGGCATATAAACGCTGCGAAATCGCAGACGAATCTGCGGAGAACTTATTGTAGAATACCACCGCCGGAATGGCGGCCATGAGGCCGAGAGCCGTCGCAAAAAGGGCTTCAGCGATACCCGGCGCAACGACTGCGAGCGAAGTGTTCTTCGAAACCGCGATCGACTGGAAGCTCGTCATGATGCCCCAGACCGTGCCGAACAGCCCCACGAACGGCGCCGTCGATCCCACCGTCGCAAGGAACAGCAGCCGACGGTCCAGACGTTCCATCTCGCGGCTGATCGTAACGTCCATCACCTTCTCAACGCGCAACTGAATGCCGCCGAGCGCGCGAATGTTACCTTCGACCGAGCGCTTCCATTCACGCATCGCCGCCACGAACAGCGCCGCCATCGTGATGGCACGCCCGCGCGAGAGATTTGCATAAAGTTCGTCGAGCGACTGACCAGACCAGAACAACTGCTCGAACCGATCGCTTTCGATGCGCGCTTTCCGGAACGCGAGCAGTTTCTCGAAAATGATCGCCCACGACCAGATCGACGCCAATCCGAGTCCGGTCATGACGATTTGAACGACGGGACTGGCTTGTAGAAACAGCTCGACAAAGGAAAACCCGGACGCGTGGACCGGGGCGACGACGCCTTGAGCGACTTCCGCGGGATTCATTTCACCATCCATGTCGAAGAACTGCAGGAACCCAAAAGCGCGCACGCGAGAAAGTTAGACGGATCGTCAAAGCAACCGCGCACAGTGAGCTCGCCGAAGATCGCGAAGGACGGTGATATGACGGTGACCCCGGTAGCCATGCCCCGCCGCATGCGCTTTCTCAACGAGAGCTTTCGCCGGGCAATATGACCAAACAAGGGCTCACAAACTGCCGTCGTATTGGCGCATGTTCCGGTTTATCCACGAAAAACCGTGCTCTTTGGCTCATTCTGAGCGTCTTAATCGCGGTTTTCCGCGGTCCTCGGCTAGGCGATGCCGCCAATCAATTATTTTGAGTGTGCTTGAGAAACGCGCTCCGCACCGCTTGGCTGAGCCTGAGAGGTTTTCCCGAGATCGCCACAAGAACCACCGTCACCTCGGCTTCGACGAGACGCGTTTCGCCCCTTCGGATCGTCTGAATGAGCGTTACGCTTGCGCCGCCGAGTTCCTTCACCCGCGTTTCGACTTCCAGCAGATCATCCATTCGCGCGGGCCGGAAAAAATCGAACGACATGCGGCGAACCAGGAACGCCGCGGGCTCTCGGCTATCGGAGCCGTCGATCAACTGCCGAGCGTCCGTACCGAGAAGACGCAGGAAATCCGTCCGCCCGCGCTCGGCGAACCGCACATATGACGCGTGATAGACGACCCCGCCCGCATCGGTGTCTTCGAAGTAAACCCGAACCGGCAGCACATGCCCTTGCCCGTGTTCGTCGTTCACGATGCGACCCGCCAGATCGGGCCATTTCATATCCGTCACGCTGTACCGTTACCTTCCTGACCAAGATCTATGACGACGATTTCCGGTGGCGAACCGAACCTCAGCGGCAGCGACGAGCATCCAAGGCCGCCCGAGACGATGAGATTGCGTCCGTCCTCGACCTTGTGGCCATACGCATACCGAGACCCGAACCGAGACGGCACAACCGGCGTATAACCGAAAATCCGAACCTGCCCGCCGTGCGTATGCCCAGATACCGTCAGTGAGACGCGCTCAGGAACGCGTGGAAATATATCGGGCTCGTGCGCCATCAGCACGACAGGCGCATCATCCGTTATCTTCGCAAGCGTTCCCGGCAGATCGTCCACGCCGATATAGCCGACTTTCCCACCGCGAACGAAATCGTCATAGTCCGACCGTCGCGGCCAGAACGCCCATTGATCGCCGAGCCCCGCGAGCCAGAACGCCTTACCGTTCTTTTCGAGCCGCAAGACGTCGTTCTCGTAAACGGGAATCCCAACGGCTTTCAGCGCCAATCCGGCACGCGTCGGCCCGCTGCGCCGCTTTTGGACCTCAAGCTGATCCCACCAATCATGATTGCCGAGCACTGCATGAACACCGAGCGGAGCTTTGAGATTGGCGAGCGATGTCGCCCAGCTTCCTGCACTGATTGCTGTCGACAGTTTGCCGAGCCTTCGGCCGACGACGTAATCGCCGAGCAGCAAAATAGCGTCTGCACCCAGCGCATTCGTTTGCTCGACGATGCGATCGATCCGCGCGACCGACATCCACGGATCGCACGCATGAATATCGGCAATAACCGCGAGACGAAGCGAGAGGCCGGGTGTCCATCCCGGCGGCGTCAAGCTGTAGTGGGTAACGCTGCCTCCGAACGACTCGGCCACGGCATAGCTGCTGAGCGCCGTGGACCCCAGGCCCAGCGCGGCAATCATCTTGAGCGCATCGCGACGGCTGAACACCAAAGGCTCCTGGCTATGACTGACGGGGTGCAGAAAGAGACATCGGAACCACATCGCCGGCGATGAGAGCACTGCCCAATGCTGTGCCGATAGCATCTGACATCGATGGACGTCCCGTCTTATCCCGAATTTTTGCGACCCTGGTTCGCTGCAAAATTGACCAAAGCATGATCGTCAAAACGGCTAAGCCTCGCCGTCATCTCCGTCAAAGATCGGCAGCTCAGGGGTTGGCGAACCCACGGGTCGGTTAACGCCGAGATGCCGGTACGCCTTGAGAGTCAGCACGCGGCCACGCGGCGTGCGCCCGATGAAACCCTGCTGCAGAAGATAGGGCTCGACGATCTCTTCGAGCGCATCGCGCGGTTCTGAAAGCGCCGCCGCAAGCGTCTCGATGCCGACTGGCCCACCCTCATAGTTTCTGAGGATGCAAGCGAGATACCGATGATCGAGCGCGTCCAGCCCTTCGCCGTCCACCTCCAGCATCTTGAGCGCACGGTCCGCAACGGCAGCATTGACGACACTCGCGCCGTCGACAGTCGCAAAGTCGCGCACGCGCCTGAGCAGCCGGCCAGCGATCCGCGGCGTTCCACGTGAGCGCTTCGCAATCTCTCGCGCGCCGTCCGACGACATCGGAGCGCCAAGCACGCGAGCACCGCGTGCAACGACCTCTTCCAGTTCGTCGATCGAATAAAAATTGAGCCGCACAGGAATTCCGAACCGGTCACGCAGAGGGTTCGTCAGAAGCCCTGCGCGGGTCGTTGCCCCAACCAGCGTGAATTTCGGCAAATCGATGCGAACGGAGCGCGCCGCCGGACCTTCTCCGATCATCAGGTCCAGCTGAAAATCTTCCATCGCCGGATAGAGGATTTCTTCGACTGCCGGATTGAGCCGATGAATTTCGTCGATGAAAAGAACATCGCGCTCTTCGAGATTGGTCAGCAACGCCGCGAGATCGCCCGCCTTCGAGATGACAGGCCCCGACGTTGCGCGGAACCCGACGCCGAGTTCCTTCGACATGATCTGCGCCAGCGTCGTCTTGCCGAGCCCTGGCGGTCCGGCGAACAGCACGTGATCCAGCGCATCACCCCGGCCGCGCGCCGCCTGGATGAAGACGCGAAGGTTCGCTCGCGCCTGCTCCTGTCCGATGAATTCGTCGAGCGACTGCGGGCGGATCGTCGCCTCGAAGGCGTCCACCTCCTTGCGCGCGCTACTGACGAGCCGGTCGGTCATGGTTTGTTCGTGGCTCTATTCGCTGACAACGTCAAGGCGGGCAGACGACCGGGCGATGCTTCTACGCACCGCTCCTCGCGTCATGGGCCCGACCGGTCGAGGATAATACCAATCGCAATCAGCAATTGCCGCATGCCGATCGCGATGAGCCCCGCCAGAAAAGCCAGGAGCGGCATCGCCCCACCCGCATCGATCGGGAAAATGATCGCGCTGGCCATGAATGCCAGCACACCGCCAACGGCCGCGTGCAACCACGTATAGCCGCCATGCTGGAGGACGAACGGGGACAAGCCAATTCCCGCTACCGTCGAAGGCAGCGCCGCCCATGTGAACACATCAACGGCCGCTTCGCCGATCGGCAGCCCTTCCGTTGACTGCAACATAAAATCCGTAAAAGGCCGGGCAAGCCCCAGCGCCATGAACAGTAGGCTCGCGAATAGGGGCGTTGCGAGGGACGTAATCAGCGTCATCCATATCGCACGCTGGACATTGCTCACTTCATTCACTGTCAGTCTGCCTTTATTCCATTGCGAGCACGCGTCGTTATCGCGCCAGCTCCTTGAGACCACGCTTGATCAGCGCGGCCGTGTCGGCCCCCTCGAGTTCGCGCGCCGCTACCGCGATCGCCGCACTCGCTTGCGCGGGGTTATATCCGAGATTTGTGAGGGCCGAGATGGCCTCTGCCGCCGCAAGGCCAGCGGGCGGCATAGCGCTAGAACCAGCGCCTTGTGCCGTTCCCGCCGCCCCGGAGACGTGAAGCCCCGCAACCGCCAGCGCGGGCGCCTTATCCTTCAGTTCCGCAACGATGCGCAGCGCGAGCTTCTTGCCGACTCCGGGCGCCTCCTCGACAGCCGCCGAATTCCCGAGCGCAATTGCACTGGCAAGATCCTGCGGACTGAGAATGCCGAGCACGCTCAACGCCACCTTCGCACCCACACCCTGAATCGACTGCAGCGTGCGAAACCAGTTCCGCTCGAATTCGCTCTGAAATCCAAACAGACGGATCGCATCCTCGCGAACGTGCGTGTCGATCGTCAGTGAAACATCATCGCCCGGTTTTAGATTGCGCAGCGTCCGCGTGGACGCCTGAACCTCGTAACCGACGCCGTGAACATCGACGATGAGAAAGCTCTCGCCAATGGCGTCAACCTTGCCTTTGAGTTTCCCGATCATGACTAAACCGCCTTCAACGGCCGGAGCGCGGCAGCCCGCGCACGGCTGACGCGGTGATGCGCATGTGTGATCGCGATCGCCAGCGCATCAGCCTCGTCTGCAGACTCGAACGTCGCTTTGGGCAAGAGAAACGCGATCATCGCTTGTATCTGCCGTTTCTCAGCATGCCCCGTTCCCGCAACCGACTTCTTGATGAGGTTCGGCGTATATTCCGCAACGCGCAGTCCAAGCCGCGCTGGCGCCAGCAGAACAGCGCCCCGTGCCTGACCAAGTTTCAGCGTCGAGCGCGGGTTTTCGTTGACGAACGTTTCTTCAACCGCCGCCTCCGACGGACTGAAGCTCTGAATTATTCCCGTTATGCCGTCGAACAGCGCCGAAAGCCGATAGGCGAGATCGTCATCGGTCGGCGGCGTTATTACGCCGGACGCGACGTAAACCAGCCGCACGCCGTCGCTTTCGACGACGCCCCAGCCGGTCCGCCTCAGCCCTGGATCAATACCGATGATTCGAATCGTTCGCCCGTTCATGCATTTCGCATAGCACGAACCGAGTACGCCGCCGACGCTGGAGCAGGTTGCGGCGGTAAAGGCGGAGGCTGTGTCGCATCCGCGACCTTCCCCATCAGAATGGCGTCCAGAGCTTCCGCGATCTCCGGCTTGGACCAGTAGCCGGTGTGACCGCCGAGCCCCATCACGTGGTTGTCGATTCGCAGCCCAGCGGGCGCTGTAATCGGCCCACCAATGTAGTCGTCGACGCGATAGAGATTGATCCAGCATTTGAGGCGCGCCGCCATCCCGACGGGCACTGGGCGCGAGGCGTCATATTCGTGGAAATACCTCTGATAAATGCTGCCGAGAGGCGACCCGAACGACAGAAACGCGGGCGATGCCGCGCCAAGATCGGAATACGCCGGAGCGTTGTCACGAAGGTAATCGTAGACCAGCACTGAGCCCTGGCTATGCGCCAGGAAGACCACGCCGTCATATTTCTGAGTTTTGACGAAGCTTTCGAGCACCCGTTTCAACCGGCGCGCGAGGCGAGCCCGGCGCGGCCATTCGAGGTTCGTCCGAAACCGTGCCGGAACAAGAAAGAACGCCGCTTCCAGCCGAGGCCGGTAGTGATGGTCGATCAGGTCACGCGCGATGGTGATGACGTTCGCAACGCGTTGCCCAAATGCCAGCGGCACGAGAAGCGCGGCAAGCGCCGCAAGGGGCAACACCAAACCGCGGACGGCAACGAACGTCGGCCGCATCTCCAGCTCAGGCTGGAAAAAGACGAACGTGATGACGATCACGAACGCGGCGACGAGGAGACCGGCAAGCCACGGACTGAAGAGAAGGCGGGGCATTTCCCGAGCGGTCTTTTCGGGATCATTGAGCCCGAGACGCGCACGCCGTCGGCGAACGGCCATCAACACCCAGGCAGCAAAAAGAAACGCGATCAACGTCAGCGCCGCGGCCGCATAGATGAACTTAAACCGCGCGATCCACTCGAGCTTCAGGTCCGGGATCTGCAGATATTGCACGATCGCCCCGTCATTTGCGATCGCGCCGTGCTCGACAGCCTCCATGATCGGCTCCCTGAGCACTTGCAATGCCGAGCCAGTCTCAGCGCGCATCAGCATCGTGTAGATGATCGTCACGACGATCGTCGTCCACAGCAGGAACTGCATGACGAGGATGCCGATGCTGGTCGAAAGCGCCGAGAGCCGCGAGCGGTCGCCGCATTTCCAGGCCCGCCCGAGCGCAATCAGAAACAGCGCCGTCGCAACGAGAATCAGAAATCCCCACAGCCGCCAGCCGTAGATGAGAACGCGGTAAAGCCCATTGACGTAACACGCAGCGACCGGATCGCTTGCCAGACAGCTCTGATGCGCGACTGCGAGTTCATGTCCGCGCGCCTGCAACGGCGGAAAAAGATCCATCAGACCGATCAGAGATCCGTGCGTCGCGAGCAGCGCTAAGCCTGCACTCGTGATCACGAGCCAGGCGACCGCGTCGTACCAGGAATAATCGCGCCCCTTGAGCACGGAATAGGAGAGGTATACCGCAGCCACACATAACGCGGCCTCCACCGCGATGAACTGCAGCCGGGCATCGACACGATCGACGCTGAACCACTTCGGTTCATACACATAGACTGCGCAGATCAGAGAGACCGCTGCCGTAAGCCCGACAATGGGACCGCGTAGCAGCCACGCAGCTAGCCACAGAATCCCGCGCACGAGGATCGCCATCGCGCCGAGCGACCTGTCGAGCATCGCATGCACGAGGTGATGCGATTCAAAGATGACGCGAAACAGCCCGAAGATCGTGTTGAGCCGACCCGGCTGCAAATGTGTGAGATCGGCCCAATGAAGTTCGACCGCTTCGATGTCGATGCCGCTGGTATGGCGCGCACCACGGCGCACGACGGGAAACACGGTCGGCGTTTCGTCGATCCCAGTTTCCTCGATCCGATCGTACAGGTTCGACGGCGAGACCGTGTAGCCCGGCCGCGTCTCCGCTAGGGTATCAAGAACCGCGTTGATGCAATCGCCAGGTTCGGTATCGCCAACGCCATGCACGATGACGAGTCCGATGCGTAGCGGATCGCTCTCCCTGCCCAGTCCCTCCACGGCCATGTCTGTCCCCACGCGACCGGTAAATCTTGCCGGATCATAATGTCTTTCGCACCGCGCGCACCGTGAATTGCGCACTCATCCGCGTCAACGGCCTCGTCAACGGCTTCGATTCCTTCTACTTTCAATCATTAACCGCAGTTTGCGCATCTCGCGCGAACCGACCATCCGGGAGCGCGAATGGAGCCGGTTTTCGCCCACCCCATCTGGATTTCCACAGGCGTTCTGCTCATCTTCGCGGGCATTATGCTCGTTTCGCTGGGCAGCGCGGGACAAATCCCGTGGTCACATTGCGGCGGCGACACATCGATCGACCGTCCGCAAACTCTTCGGCGCCCCGCCGCGCGACCGTTCCGCTGAACGCGCAGACGCACGTTCCATGTCCGGTCACCGCTTTCGAGGCGCGATGGCTCAGTTCTTCGACATCGTCGGATTTCTTCTGATTATCGCAGGTTTGATGGCGGCGCTTCTCGGCATTTTCTACGTCGGGCCATAGCCAGTACGCTTGCCAGTCGGACGCCAGCTCGGCACTGGCTTAAGCCGCCGTCAGCCGTTTCATCACATCGTCGGAGATGTCGAAATTCGCATAGACGTTTTGCACGTCGTCGTCGTCTTCCAGTGCCGCCAGCATTTTCATGATGGTCTGCGCATTGTCTTCATCGACCGACGTCGTCAGATTGGGCCGCCAGACCGCCTTCACGCTTGTCGCCTCGCCGAGCTTGGCTTCGAGAGCCGATGCGACCGAACCCAGAACGTCGAATGCCGCAACGATAACGTGCCCGTTGCTATCCGACTGCACGTCGTCAGCGCCCGCTTCAATCGCTGCATCGAGCACTGTTTCCGCCGAGCCCGCTTCCGGCTTGTAGACGATTTCGCCAATGTGATTGAACATATGGCTGACGGAGCCGGTGGCACCGAGGTTGCCATTGAACTTCGTGAACACGCTACGCACCACACCGCCCGTGCGGTTGCGATTGTCCGTTAGCGCTTCAACGAGAACGGCCACGCCGCCAGGCGCATAGCCCTCGTAGCGAACCGCTTCATAGTTTGCCAAATCGCCGCCCAACGCCTTCTTGATGGCGCGTTCGATGTTGTCCTTCGGCATATTCTCGGCGCGCGCTTCCTGAATCGCGAGGCGCAAGCGCGGGTTCATCTCGGGATCTGGAACACCGGTCTTCGCCGCAACCGTGATCTCACGCGCAAACTTCGCGAAGAGCTTGGCGCGGATCTGATCCTGCTTGCCCTTGCGGTGCATGATGTTCTTGAATTGCGAGTGACCGGCCATGGCTCCTATCCGTCAAAAAAAGTGTCGTTGGCGCCCCTTTTCGCGGACTCACCCGCTGCAGGTCAAGCCTCTCCGGGCGGCGCAATATCCTCAGGCAGTGCCGGAGAGAGATGTGGCCCCTTGCGAAGCGGCTGCGCCCGCGTGGCAAGGCCCGTCGCGTCGTCGATATCAACCACCAGACCGGAAAGCGTGCCCTGCCCCGTCGCCGGTTCATATCGCGAGCGCGGAATCCGCGTCAAAAACCGGTTGATCGGCTCCTCGGGATCCATCCCTAGGACAGAGTTGTAATCACCACACATACCAGCATCCGACATATACGCCGTGCCACCGGCAAGAACGCGCGCATCCGCCGTCGGCGTATGTGTATGCGTCCCGACGACGACGCTGGCCCGGCCATCGAGGAACAGACCCATGGCCTGCTTTTCACTCGTTGCCTCGGCGTGGAAATCGACCAGGATCGCATCCGCGCCTTGCTTGAGCGCGCACGCCGCCAGTTCGTTATCGACCGCGCGGAACGGACAATCGAGCTCCATCATGAACACGCGGCCCATCGCATTGATAACGAGCACCTCGGCTCCGCTGCGGCCCTTCACAAGCGTTGCGCCTTTCCCGGGCGTACCTCTGGGATAGTTGAGCGGACGGATCAACCGGTCATGGCGCTCGATGAAAACCAGCGCCTCTTTCTGATCGAACGAATGATTGCCGAGCGTCACGCAGTCCGCGCCAGCATCGATCAGATCATTGAATATCGCTTCCGTGATGCCGAACCCGCCAGCAGCGTTCTCGCCATTGATGACGACGAAGTCGATTGCATGGCGCGTGATAAGCCCGGGCAGGTTTTCACAAACCACCGTACGGCCCGGGCGACCGACGATATCGCCGAGAAACAGAAGACGCATGAAAAGTCCGGATCAGGAATCGAGGCAGTGTACAGGGCCAGAGGGCGTAAGGACCCAGTCGAGTCTTTCGTCATAACTTTCGACCGGCACCGCGTCGACCCTTAGTTCGTCATACGCCAATCCAACAGCGATAACGGGCTTTATTTTTCTTAACCGTGCCAGCGTGCGGTCGTAGAAACCGCCGCCGTAGCCGAGACGATAACCACGTGCATCGAATGCCAGAAGCGGCACCAGCACAACATCGGGATCGACAGCCGGCTTGTCGTCCATCGGTTCGGCGATGCCCCAAGCAGCTGTCGCCATAGCGTCTCCCGGCGACCAGCTTCGCATCAAAAGAGGTTTGCCTTTGCCCTGCATGACGGGCAGCGCAAGTTTGCAACCTTCCGCCTGCAGCCACATCATCAACGGCCGCGGATCGATCTCATCGTTGATCGCAGCAAAGCCCGACACGGTTGCCCCGGACGGCGCGTTTAGAAAATCGAGCCCATAGGCGGCGATCTTCCGACTGGATTCCAGTCCGTGCAACAAAAAGGCGGCCTTCCGCCGCTCAAATGCCTGGGCACGCAACTGCTTTTTAGCTTCCGACATGACCTCTTTCAGTCAAATCCTGACGAGATACCGACAGTGAATTCAGTGCCGCGAAGGCCGTTGGGATCATGATCCCGCGTGGTCCCTACGAGCGTAGGTGGGCACCGTGTGTCCGAAGCCACGGCTCCGGTCAGGGACAGCACCCGTGCGGATCTTATAGGCCCCCGGGTCATATTGCCCCTGACGAGCCCCGCAGCAATGTGAATCTAAGGACAGCCAAGGGAAAAATCCAGTGTCCAGATTGCCTGTCCGCAGCAGGCTCGCTGCGACAAATCCCATAAATGATCTGAGGGTTTAGGCTTGGCGAAGCCGTCCGACGACAGAATTCGAGTCTTTGCTCGATGCGCCTTCGAGTAGTTCGTCGATGTCGGCGCGAGCGTCCAGCAGTTCGTCGGTTACGCCCAGAGCCGCCATGAGCATCAGGCGCTCGTCACCGATCGACCCGTGCTCACGCACAAGCGCTTCAAGCTTGCTCATCAAGTACTTGGAGATGTCTTGCAGGCGCTCGACTTCGCTTTCCGCGCAATTGAAGCGGTAGCTACGGCCGTTAAAATTGATTGCAACCTGAGCCACGCAGCCGTTGGCGACGCGCTGCCGCCCTCCCGCTCAAACGCCGCGCACTAGTCTTCGTGCGCGAAGTTATGAAGCGAATCGAGGGCCCAATCAATCCGATTGAGCGCATCAACTGTGCGTTGTTCCAGTTCGGCAATGCGCTGCCGGGCAGTTGCCAGCTCCGCGCGAAGCCTAACGTTCTCCGCCCTGACGTTTCCGTCCGTAACGGATTTGCGGGCCGGCTTAAGATCGACGGCCGTTTTGATTTTCGCGGTGTTGCGTTCAGTCATGGCCTCTCATCGCCCTCTCGAGCGACACGATTGACGCGTATCACCAGTGCATCTCCCTACGTTACGCGTATCGTAAACGCCGTCAACAACGAGCGTGTGTTTAACTGCGTAAATCAAAAAAATTGAACGAGAAGGGTCGCAGCCTTCGAACCTTGCCACGTGGGCAGATGTCCACTAGGTCTCATTCAAAGACCCCAATTGTTACGATAACAAGAAGAGGTTATGCGGCGCACGAGCCAAACTCCGCCGCAAGTCAGCTTTGATCGGAGGATTCCCCAGAATGACAGTGAAGGTGGCGATCAACGGTTTCGGCCGTATCGGTCGCAATGTGCTGCGCGCAATTATTGAAAGTGGCCGGACCGATATTGAAGTCGTTGCTATCAACGATCTCGGTCCCGTCGAAACGAATGCACATCTTTTGCGCTTCGACAGTGTGCACGGTCGCTTCCCTCACGAAGTTAAAGTATCGGGCGATACGATCGATGCTGGTCGCGGACCGATCAAGGTAACGGCCATCAAGAATCCGGCCGAACTTCCGCACAAGGCAATGGGCGTTGATATTGCGCTCGAATGCACCGGCATTTTCACCGCGCGTGATAAAGCCAAGATGCATCTCGATGCTGGCGCCAAGCGCGTTCTCGTTTCCGCGCCTGCTGACGGCGCCGATCTCACGGTCGTCTACGGCGTCAACCATGAAAAGCTGACGAAGGACCACGTCGTCGTTTCGAACGCATCCTGCACGACGAACTGCCTCGCGCCGGTCGTGAAGGTGTTGAACGAATTGGTCGGCATCGACAAAGGCTTCATGACGACCATCCACTCCTACACCGGCGATCAGCCGACGCTCGATACGATGCACAAGGATCTCTATCGCGGCCGCGCGGCGGCACTTTCGATGATCCCGACCTCGACCGGCGCCGCCAAGGCCGTCGGCCTCGTCCTGCCCGAATTGAACGGCCGCCTCGACGGCACCGCCATTCGCGTGCCGACGCCGAACGTCTCCGTTATCGATTTCAAGTTCGTTTCCAAGCGCGAAACGGCCAAGGATGAGATCAACGCCGCCGTGAAGCGCGCCGCGTCGCAGGAACTCAAGGGCATCCTTGGGGTTACGGATCAACCAAACGTCTCAGTGGATTTCAACCACGACAGCCATTCGTCTATCTTCCACCTTGATCAGACGAAGGTTATGGACGGCAACCTCGTCCGCGTGCTGTCCTGGTACGACAACGAGTGGGGTTTCTCGAACCGCATGGCAGATACTGCCGTCGCGATGGGGAAACTGCTCTAAGTCATTCAATTCAATTCGGGCGCCCGGTAACGGCGCCCGATCCATATTCAGAACACGTAAACGGCACGACGGAGTTTCTTATGAGCGAAAAAATTCAAGACATCGCCCGCGCTCTGGTTGCGCCCGGTAAGGGCATTCTGGCTGCGGACGAAAGCACCAGCACGATCAAGAAGCGATTTGACACCATCAATCTGACGTCGACGGAAGACAGCCGCCGCGACTATCGCGAACTGCTGTTCCGCACGACAGACGCGATGAAAAACAACGTCTCGGGCGTCATCCTGTACGACGAGACGATCCGTCAGAAAGCGAAAGACGGCACGCCGCTCGTCGACGTTATGAAGGCGGCAGGCTCCATTCCCGGCATCAAGGTCGATACCGGCGCGAAACCCCTCCCCGGCCCCACCGTCAAAATCGAGACGGTCACTGAAGGCCTCGACGGTTTGCGCGAGCGTTTCGCCGAATATCACAAACTCGGTGCGCGCTTCGCCAAGTGGCGCGGCGTCATCACGATCGCTGACGGCATCCCGACATGGAATTGCGTCAAGGCCAACGCACACGCGCTCGCTCGTTACGCGGCTCTCGCGCAGGAAGCTGGCATCGTTCCGATCGTCGAACCGGAAGTCCTGATGGACGGTCCGCATTCGTCCCACGACATCGACGAATGCTACCGGGTGACGGAATGGGTTCTCCGCACGGTGTTCCGTGAACTCTACGATGCGCGCGTCGATCTCGAAGGCATGATCCTGAAACCGAACATGGTCATCGCCGGTCAAAAGGCGGCCAAGCAGGCCATTGCCGCCGAAGTCGCGGAAAAAACGGTCGCTGTACTGAAGGCAACGGTTCCGGCTTCTGTTCCGGGCATCGCCTTCCTCTCGGGCGGCCAGTCCGACGAAGCAGCGACCGAGCATCTGTCGCTGATGAACGCTGCGGGTCCGCTGCCTTGGGCGCTCACGTTCTCGTACGGCCGCGCTCTCCAGGCGGCAGCCATCAAGGCCTGGGGCGGCAAGACGGAAAACGTTGCCGCCGCGCAGCGTGCATTCGCACACCGTGCAAAAATGAACGGCCTCGCCGCTGAAGGCAAATGGGCAGAGAAACTCGAGAAAGCCGCGTAACAGCGCGCGCTCGATTTCTCCGACAACCGAATACAAATGAAAAAGGGCGGCTATCGAGCCGCCCTTTTTTAATGTGATGCGCGAGAGCGCCGATCAGTTCAGGAAGATATTCGACAGTGCATCCTGCAGCGTCGTACCGGCCGACTTCGGCTCGCGCTTACTGCGAGCGGTCTTCTTGTTGTTGGTCTTGCGTGCCGGCGCGACCGAATCCGAATAACCGCCTGCATCACTGACGTACGAACTATCGACATCGCCAGAGCTCGGATCAATCGCTTCCGGCGCGTTGTAACGCACCGGCCGCCCACGAAGCGCCGACATAACGCGAGAGTCGAAACCGTAAATGTCTCCGTAGGTCGCGAGCCGTCCGCTGTCGTCCACGCGTGCCGTGAAGTAAGCGAGGTAAACCGGAACCGGACGATCGAGCGTCACGTCGGCTCCGCTGTTCCAGAGTTCACCGACCTTCTGCTCCGAATACCCTTTGTCTTCCTGCAGAAGAATTTCCGCCGTGCGCCGAGGCTCCTCGACGCGCATGCAGCCATGGCTCAACGCACGAGCGCTACGGCCGAACAGGCTCCGTTCCGGCGTATCGTGCATGTAGACGTCATGCCGGTTCGGAAAGCGGAATTTCACGAGGCCGAGCGGATTTTCAGGCCCCGGCGGCTGCACGAAGCTGAAGCGACGAATGTCGGCCGTGCTCCAGTTGATCGAATCCGGATTGATCTTCTGTCCGTTGTAAGACACCTGCAGCTTGTAGGCTTCGAGAACGCGCGCGCCACCACCGCCGCCACCACCGCCGAACAGCTGATCGAAGAAGTTATTCCCCGAGTTCGAAGCTCTGCGAAGACGCGGCAGAAGCTCTTTCTGCTTGATTCCGTCCGGCATGCCCCAGCTTGGCCGGAACATGACGTACTTCATATCCGCCATCATGATCGGCGTGGGCCAGGACGGCATGCCAACGATCATCTTCTGGCGCAGCTTGAGCTCTTTTCCCTTCCAGATTTCGCTGACGAACTGGGGCGTGTTGTTCAACACGTAGAAATCGCCGAGGTTCTCCGGCAACCAGCGCCAGCGCTCCATGTTGGCGATGAGACGATCGACATTGCGCGCGGGATCGGCCTTCTCGGGCTTGCCCTCGTTGTTGAGCGCGGTGCGCAGCTGACCACCCACAATCCCATCGACGCGAAGACCGTGCTCGCGCTGGTAATCCTCTACAGCGCCTACGAGTTTCTCATCGTAAAGATCATCGTCTTCAGCGTTTTCCGACGGCGTTTTGAGGCGCTGACGCAGCAACGAAACTTGATCGTTTCGCATTCCGGGCCGAATGAGCTTTCCGCTCGGAATGTTGACGAGCAGTGCCGGATCGACAGTCGCTTCAGGTTCTTCAGGCCCACGCGCCTTGATCAATTCCTGGCGCAGCTTTTCGAAGCCGTCGTGCTTCGGATTGAGGTGCACGAGATACTTGCCCGGCTCAGAAGCTTCCGCAAGTTCCTTCATCACCTCGTTGGCGTCTTTGACCGGCGGCTTCATGTCGAAGATGTTGCTGAGCGCCAGCGGATCCAAACGACCGCCGCGGGCATACCGCGCATACTTGAGCGCTGCGAGCGTCAACTCCGCTTCAGCATTGCCTGCGGCTTCAGGCGTTGCGCCAGACGCAAGCTCAGCGACGGGGAAATCCGATGCTTCAAGTCCCCAGTCGCCTGCTTTCTTGAGCTCCGAAATGACGCTCTTTGCCTTGTCGGTATAAGCGTCATTCGCAATCCAGAGCGCATCGGTCCGCGTCGCGTAGAACGCGCTTGCGGCAGCGACGTCAGAAGCCAAATTCTTTCGACCCGCGATCGATTGATCGGTAAGCCGCTTGCGTGCAGCTTCCACGACAGGGCTCGCTGCTGGCACGCTTGCCGCCGCGGCGGCCTCAGCAGCAGGCGATGCGGGCTGAGATGGTTGCGCCGTCGTCGAGTCTGGTGTTGCGGCAGGTGTCGACGTACTGGCCGCTGGCGGCGCCGCCGGAGTCGACTCGGTTGGAGTTGCAGCAGCCGTCGACGGGCCATCATGCGTGGCAGTGGGCTCAGCCGCTGTAGCACTCGGCTCGTTGGCCGGAGCCGTTGGCGCGTCAGGAGCAGCCGCTGTAGCTGAAGACGGCGGAGTTGCATCGTCGGTGTGAATAGCGCCCGTGGTTTGTGGTGCTGTCGGCGAAGAAGCGGCCGCTGGCGCATCCCCCGGCGCTTCTGGAGCGCCTCCCGGTACGGCTGAGGCAGCCGGTGCAGCGGTGTCCGCTGGCGCGTTCGCGTCAGTCGCGCGCACAGCACCTGTATTGAAAACGGATAGCGCCAGCGCGCTCACACCAAGAACGCAAAGAGCGGAAAAATTCTTCATGCGGATAGGCTCCGAAAGGCGAGAGGCGCTGAGATGCCGGTGTCCCCGAGCAGTTCGTGAGCCCTCATGTTGGCGGAATAACGCCGAAACTCGAGACCGCGCCGAACCATGGCCCGTTCTCTCCCTAGGGTAAACCTCCACAATCGCTTAATCCGGCGAAAAAAACGCTCTGTGACCCCCAAAACGCGATTCGCATTGCGCTATAAGGGTCTGGCTCGAATGTCCTTCTTGTTTCTGCCGCATTCGGCTTCGATTGAGCACACCTGATCCGGAGAAGACTTTCGTGTCGCGCGATGCCCGCCTCTACATAGACTTTGCCGTGGGCGCCCGTTCACTTGAGGGCGCACGAGACGTGCTGAGCCACGTCTTTGCCACGAGCCCCATTGCGAGTGTGCTGCTGCGGTTCGACGGTAGCGGCCTGAACGACCAGGCAAAGCGTGAGCTTGTGGCGCTCGTGCAGTCCAAAGACGCTGCCGCGCTCGTTCTGTCCGATCCCGGCACCGCCGTGGCGCTTTCCGCCGATGGCGTCCACATCCCCTGGTCCGAAGAGATCGGCACCGAGTTTGCGAATGCCCGCCGCAGCGCCGCCCAGGACGCCATCGTCGGCGCGGATGCGGGCCGAACCCGCCATGACGCGATGGAACTCGGCGAAAACGGCGCAGACTATGTCGCGTTCGGCGTCCCGCCCCATGTCGGAGACCGCGTCCGCGCCGCAGAGCGGCAGATCGATCTCGTTTCCTGGTGGAGCGAACTTTTTGAGATTCCGTGCGCCGCCTTCGACGTTACCAGTGAAGAGCATGCGCGCAACCTGTTCTCGGCTGGCGCTGACTTCGTAACGCTGACGATCGGTCCGGATGACTCTGTCGAAGACGCCGTAGCGCGGGCGAAGGATTTTGCCGCCGCAGCGGCAGTGCATGAGGACGCACAGTGAAACGCACGGCTGCAATGAGCATGCTGCCGTGTGCAGCTATCGCATTGATATCCACGATGGTCGGCGCCATTCCGCTCGCCGCCGAAACGAGTTCCTGGATTACGCGCAAATCGGCGCCGGAACCGGAAAAACCGCTTGTAACCAAACCGGCCGCCGCGAAGCAATCGCACGCAGGCACCTCTGAAATTGAGAAAAACATCCCCTCCACCGCCCCCGCGACGGGCGACGACGCGGCGTACATGGCGTTCGACCAAGGGCAATATCTCACCGCGCTGAAACTCGCCGAGGAAGCAGCCGCACGTGGCGAACCGCAAGCCAACACGCTGATCGGACGCATCTACACCGAAGGCCTCGGCATCAAGAAAGATCCCGTCAAAGCTTACTCGTATTTCTCGAAGGCCGCCGAGCTCGGAGACGTACAGGGAACATTCGCCATCGCGCTCGCACTCGCGCAAGGATACGGCGTCAAGAAAGACCGCCGGATGGCCGCCGTGATGTTCGAGAAGGCCGCGCTGACCGGACACGCGGAAGCGAACTACAATCTCGGCGTTCTCTTTCTGAAGGGCGACGGCAAGCCAGAAAACCCGATACGCGCCTTTCAGCATATTCGCTTCGCAGCGGAGAAAGGTCTGCCGCAAGCGCAGTACGACGTCGCCGAGTTGTATCAGACGGGCACAGGAACAGATCCCAACGCACTTGAATCCGCACGCTGGCTTTCACGCGCCGCAGAGCAGGGTCTTCCCGTCGCGCAGTACGACTACGCCGTGAAGCTGCTGCAAGGGTTCGGACTCACAAAGGACGAGCCGAAGATTCCCGTTTTGATGAAAGCAGCCGCCGAAAAGGGCATCCCCGGCGCCCAGAACCGCATGGCTTACATCTGCTTCGAAGGCATCAAGATGGAGAAAAACCCGGTGGAGGGAGCCAAGTGGCGCCTGATCGCAAAGCGCCACGGCGTTATCGATCAAACCATGGACGACATGATCGCCAAGCTGTCCAAGGCAGACCGCAAGAAGGCAGAAGCGGCCGCCGCGGCATGGAGCGACCACATCCAGGCTGAGCCCGAAATGAGCGCTCTTCCTTAATCGCGCGATCAGCCAGCGGCGTTGGCAACCTTGCTACTTCCGGGAAGAGCCGCTAGAGCCCCCGAGTACCTCCCAAACTTTCGGACCTCCCATGGCTAACGTATCGCCGACCCTGAACGTCATGATCTCCGCTGCAAGAAAGGCGGGCCGCAGCCTCGTCCGCGATTTCGGCGAGGTCGAGCAGCTTCAGGTCTCGATCAAGGGCCCGGCCAACTTTGTCTCCGCAGCGGATCACAAGGCCGAGGACATCATTTTCAAGGAACTGTCCAAAGCGCGCCCTGGCTACGGCTTCCTGATGGAAGAGCGCGGCGAGGTCGAAGGCGCTGACAAAACGCATCGCTGGATCGTCGATCCGCTCGATGGCACGACGAATTTCCTGCACTCCAATCCGCTGTTTGCGATTTCGATCGGTCTCGAACGCGAAGGCCAGCTCATTGCTGGCGTCATCTACAATCCCGCAAGCGACGAACTCTTCACCGCCGAAAAGGGCAAGGGCGCTTACATGAACGACCGGCGCCTGCGTGTCGCCGCCCGCAAAACCTTGGCTGACGCACTGGTCACAACCGGCATTCCGCATCGCGGCCGGCAAGGTCACCCGCGCTTCCTCAAGGAAATGGGCCTGCTGATGCAGGAAGTTGCTGGCATCCGCCGTTCCGGATCAGCAGCGCTTGACCTCGCATTCGTGGCTGCTGGACGGTTCGATGCGTACTGGGAGCATAACCTGCAGCCGTGGGACGTCGCGGCAGGAATCGTTCTCGTGCGCGAAGCGGGCGGATTCGTCAGCGATCTGAATGGCGGAGACAAGATGCTGACGAGCGGAGACGTGCTCGCCGCCAACGCCAGTCTTCACAAGGCATTGGGCGCGGCTCTCTCCGCCGCAAACTGACGTTCATCAGCACCATTTTCCGCAGCATTCGCCAACAACGATTGCTTTTCGGCATCATGTTGCCCGTTTTCCATGGAAGAGCCTTACGCTAAGATCGTTCTGATGATCGTGGGGCTGTTCCGGAGACTGTAAATGGCGAAGAATCGTCCGGGCGATCCCGCGGCGTTGAACCCGGTATCTCGGCGGCTGACGCCTCCCGGTGTTTTCCTGCTGCGCATGACGATATTTCTAACGCTCGTCGGCTTCCTGACCGCCATCCTGTTCGATCAGCTCCAGCATTCCTTCCTGAACAATCCCGGCTTGAACGGGCTAATCATCGGCACGCTCTTTCTCGGCATCATCTACGCCTTCCGTCAGGTCATGCGCCTTTACCCGGAAATTCGCTGGGTGAATGCGTTCCGCATTTCCGACCCTGGGCTCAGCATCAGCGCCAAGCCCGTATTGCTCGCGCCGATGGCAACGATGCTGCGCGATCGCACGGGCACCATCTCGATCTCCACCGCCGCAATGCGCTCCTTCATGGACTCGATCGGCTCGCGCCTCGATGAAGCGCGCGACACGGGCCGTTATCTCGTAGGCCTGTTGGTGTTCCTCGGCCTTCTCGGCACATTCTGGGGCTTGCTTGAAACCATTCAGTCCGTCGGCAAAGCCATCGATACGCTCGACACCAAAGCCGCCGATAACGTTCAGCTGTTCAGCGACCTGAAAGCCGGACTGTCGGCACCACTGAAGGGCATGGGCACTGCGTTCTCGTCTTCGCTGCTCGGCCTCGCGGGTTCGCTGATCTTGGGTTTCCTCGAACTGCAAGCAAGCCACGCCCACAACCGCTTCTATAACGAACTGGAAGAATGGCTGTCGGGTATCACAGAGCTGACGCCTGGCGGCACCGGAACCGCATCGAGCGATTACATCAACCGACAGCTTCTCGGCGCCGTCGTAGACATGCAGCGCGCGCTCGAAGAATTCACCAACCGGCTGACAGAAGAACCGGTCACGCCACCGCGCATCGCCACGGGCGCCCCGAACCAAAATCCTGACGAAGTGCGCGATCTCGCTCGCGGCGTGAACCAGCTCGTGACGCAGATGCGCTCCGAACAGAAGGTCGTTCGCGAATGGGTTGACGAACAGGCGCAACAGCAGGCGGAGGTCGCGAGCATGTTGCGCAGCCTCGCCGACGCCATGAAGCGCGGAGGCTGACGAGATGGCGCGCGGACGATCGCGGCGCAGTGGCGAGTACGGCGAGTTCTGGCCGGCCTATGTGGACGTGCTCTCGACGCTGCTTCTCGTCGTGACGTTGCTGATGTCGATCTTCATGATCGCACAGTATTTCTCGGCCGAGGAAGCGACTGGCAAGGATTCCGCTCTGAAGCGGCTAACGCGCCAGATCAGCGAGTTGACGTCGATGCTGTCACTCGAAAAAGGCAAATCGCAATCCGCGGCGGATGAACTTGCGGCGCTGCAAGCCTCTCTCTCCGCACTGAAAGCCGACAATCAGAAACTGACCGGCGCCGGGCTCGGTGCCGACGAGCGCGCGGAAGCAGCCGAAGGTAAAATCGCAGGCCTGAGCGCGGATCTCGAATCTCAGAAAAACATTTCATCCGAAGCCCTGTCGAAAGTCGATTTGCTGAACCAGCAGCTCATCGCTTTGCGCCGTCAGATCGCCGCCCTGAATGACGCCCTGGACGCGGCCGACAAGAAAGGCGACGAGAGCGACAAGACGATCAAGGATCTCGGCGCGCGCCTTAACGCGGCCCTCGCGATACAGGTTCAGGAACTGAAACGCTACCGCTCCGACTTCTTCGGCCGCTTGAGCGAACTGCTGAAAGATCGAAAAGACATCCGCGTCGTTGGTGACCGCTTCGTCTTCGAATCCGAAGTCCTTTTCCCGTCGGGTTCGGCAACGCTGACGCCGGAAGGCATGTCCGCGATGGACAAGATCGCCGAAGCTATCGTTGAGCTTCAACGCAGCATTCCAAATGACATCGATTGGGCTTTGCAGATCAACGGCCACACCGACAGCAGGCCAATTTCCAAGGCACAGTTCCCGTCGAACTGGGAACTATCGACAGCCCGCGCTGCAGCCGTCGTCAAATACCTCATCGTGCGCGGTGTACCCGCCGACCGCCTCGTCGCTGCGGGCTATGGCGAGTTCCAGCCCGTCGATGGCGGAACGTCTGAAGAAGCGATGCAGAAGAACCGCCGCATCGAGCTGAAGCTGACGAGCCGCTAGCGCGACTACGCTGGCACTCCAGACCGTCAGAAAACGCAAACAAGAAAATGGCGCCTCCCCGCAGGAGAGTCGGAAGGGGCCAACGATAAAGAGCCTCCGCTCTTTCCCCCTCGGATCGTCATCCTCGATACGGCGAGCAACGCGAGACGGATCGGGGAACCAGCGCAAAGCGCGCCGAAGGCACAATAAACGCGTCTGCGCGATGAAGTCTTGGGTTGGAGCCCCAGCGATCGGCGTGGCGTTGCCACGCTCGGCCGAGGATGACGAAGCTTATTCCGCAGCCTCGCGGCCGAACTGAAGTTCGGCGAGCCGCGCATAGATCCCGCCACGGCGCACGAGTTCGCTGTGAGTGCCCGCTTCCGCAATCCGCCCTTTGTCCATGACAAGAATCCGATCCGCCTTCTGCACGGTCGCAAGGCGATGCGCGATCACGAGCGTCGTCCGCCCTTCGACCAAGCCGTCGAGCGCACGCTGAACCGCGGTTTCACTTTCCGCATCGAGCGCGCTTGTCGCTTCGTCGAGCAGCAGGATCGGCGCGTTCTTCAGAATGGCGCGTGCGATGGCAATACGCTGACGCTGGCCGCCGGAAAGCGTAGCGCCCCGCTCACCAAGCTTGGAATTGTAGCCACCCGGCAGCGCACGGATAAATCCGTCCGCCTGCGCGGCGACGGCCGCCCGCTCGATCTCCGCCATAGAAGCGTCCGGCGTTCCGTAGCGAATATTCTCGGCAATCGTGTCGGCGAAAAGCGCCACGTCCTGCGGTACGACCGCGATACGATGCCGAACTGCCGCGAGATCGGCTTCCGCAACATTCACGCCGTCGACTTTCACGATGCCGCTGGTGGGATCGTAGAAGCGCAGAAGCAAATTGAGGATCGTGCTCTTGCCCGAACCGGACGCGCCCACCAGCGCAACCGTCTCTCCCGTGCCGACACGGAAAGAAACATCATCGAGCGCCAGCTCACCGGGTCTCACCGGATAAGAGAACGAGACGTCGTTGAATTCCAACGTTCCTTGTGCCGGTTCCGGCAACGGAACGGGGTGTTCCGGCGAACGGATTTCAGGAACGGTCGACATCATCTCCGTCAGCCGCTCGGCCGCGCCCGCCGCCTGAGTGATCTCACCCCAAACCTCAGAAAGCTCTGCCAGCGCACCCGCCGCGAAGAGCGCATAAAGAACGAACTGACCAAGCCGTCCGCCCGTCATCTCGCCTGCGATAACAGCCGACGCGCCATACCAAAGCACAGCGGTAACGCTCGCCACCGTCAGAAAAATTGCGATGCCGGTAAGCGCCGCCCGCGCGCGCATGCGGCCACGCGCTGCGTCGAACGCACGCTCGACCGCCACGGCAAAGCGCTGCGAAACCGTCGCCTCGTTGCCATAAGCCTGCATCGTGCGATGCGCGGCAAGGTTTTCAGCAGCATAGGCAGAAGCATCGCCCAGCGTATCCTGCGCGGCCCGCGAGAGGCGGCGGACGACGCGGCCAAAGCCGACCAGCGGCAGCACGATCACCGGAATAGCGACAAACAACATCGCCGAAAGCTGCGGGCTCGACACGAACATCATGATGAGCGCGCCGACGAGCATGATGAGGTTGCGCGCCGATTGGCTCAGCGCCGAACCGGCGACGGCTTTGATTTGCGTTGTATCGGCGGTCAACCGGCTCATCAGTTCGCCGGAGTGATTGCTGTCGAAGTAGCCGGGGCCAAGTGTGGCCAGGTTCGCAAAAACCTTCGCGCGGAGATCCGCGACTGTCCGTTCGCCAATCCAATTGACGAAATAGAAGCGCGCCGGGCTGGCGATGGCGATCACGAGGCCGATGCAAATCAGCGTCAGGAAGTAGGCATTGATGAGCGACGTATCGTGCGCGCCGAAGCCCTGGTCGATCATCCGGCGCACGGCCATCGGAACCGACAGCATGGCCAGCGCCGCCACGACGAGCGAAATAATGGCACCCCAGAGCGGCCCTTTATGCGCTAGAATCAGAGGCTTCAGAGCCAGCAGCGGCCGAAGAGAGGGGCGCGGCGCCTTACCCGCAGGCACGGCCGAGCCGTCAGGGGGGGCGGGGTCTGCAAATGTGCTGCTCATCGGCTCTTCATTCCAACGTCCGGGCAAACAACACGTTTCAACCCTAAAGTCGGGCTGGACCATGCCCGACGCAGAGACCCGGCTCAAGAGACAATGGGCCGCTGGCGAATGAGCGCCCACCCCAAAGAGGTGCGACTTTCCGGCCTTGTGCCCGATACCCTTTCCGGTTACACACGCGCCAATCCAGCCTTTCCGATCCGAGGCCGCCGGAGCTATCGAAGCTTCGCCACCCGGATTTTGTTATTAGCGGACGCGAGCCATGAAGAAAGATGCCGACCTACATCCCGATTATCATCAGATCAAGGTGGTGATGACCGACGGTTCTGAGTTCACGACCTATTCGACGTACGGCAAAGAGGGCGACACGCTCACCCTCGATATTGACCCGAACACGCACCCGGCCTGGACCGGCGGCGATCAGAAGCTGATGGACCGCGGTGGCCGCCTGTCTCGCTTCAAGAAGAAGTTCGAGGGCATGTTCTGATCGCAGCGAATGCTGCAGAGCAGAACGAAATCTCCGAAATGCAAAAGGCCCGGTCATCGACCGGGCCTTTGTCGTATCGGTTCGCCCCGAAGGGCTTGAAAAGTCTCAGCTCAACTTCGTCGCAAACGCGCGCTCAAGCAAACCGACCTGCTGAGCAACAGGGTTCGTGATCGGCGCCGCCAACGGATCGTTCTCCTGATCTCTCGACATCGCACGATCGAGCTGCGAGATGCGATCATGCAGCGCGAAGCTTTCTTCGATCAGTCCTCTGAGACCATCAGGAAGGCCGCTGAAGCCCTTCACGTGCGAAGGGCGACCGAAGGCCTGGAGCTTAACGCGCCGGCGCTTCTTCTGCGCTTCTTCCTCAGTGATTTCACCTTCACGGCGCGCTCTACGAATGAGCAGCCACGATGCAAGATCGAGAAGACGCGTCGTCAGACGCATGCTCTCCGTTGCGTAGAGAACACCGACGCTGCCCGTAAGCGACTTTGCTTCCTTACGGCCAGGCCCGTCGAGATAGCTCGCCGTCCGTTCGACGAGAGCCATACCTTCTTTAAAAATATGATCGAATTGTCCGGAAAATTGAAACCGCTCTCCGAAGGAGACGGTTGTGGCGCCATCCGAACGCGCGCCATCGACGCGATATAGGTTACTCATGACCCCCAACACTACAAAACGCTACCCGTCCGGGACTGATTACACGATCACACATTAGTGCACCATAGTTAACAAGAACGCCCAAAACGGGGCGAATAAAAATGTGCTGTGGACGGTGCAAAAAAAGAGCCGCCCTGATGGAGCGGCTCGAAGTCAATAAGGAGGCGTCAAATAAGCGGCGGGGTGCCGCTTCAATCCAAAAGTGATCGGATCGAAGCTCAAATTTGCATCGATATGCTTAAGTTCGGGTTAAGCCCCGCGGCTGCCGACGGACGCCCGCGTTAAGAGTCTTCACGGTCACGTTGCGATTCATTGCTCTATCGTGACATTTTTTTTGCGAGCTGCGGCGATAATGACCACCGCTTTCATCGATAGCGCGCACACGGCACGTTTTCAGGATTTGAAGAGTGACCGCGCAGCTGCCTCATGAGCGCGCTTGCGCGTAAGCTCGCTCTTCACATGTTCGATCTCAGCTTCGAGATCCTTGATGCGCCCTTCAAGCTCCGCGACCGAGAGCGTCTCCAGACTTTCGCCAATCGTTACGCCGCTGGATTTGCGCTGAGGCATCAGATCATCAAGGTCCATTTCATCCTCCCAATCCGGGTTTTCAAATTCGCACGATGCTAGCCAATGGAAGACCTTGGGTCGAGATTGCGCGAGGCATGGCGCCCTTGCGCCGCCTTGCTCATACGCTCCGGCCGTGGTCTTTCGCCTCTTTATCATCTGCGAGATCGACATGACCCTCCCAACCACGATGAACGCGGTCGTTATCGACGGCAAAGGCGGCCCCGAAGTCTTGCAGCCACGTGAGTTGCCTCTGCCCGCGATCACGCCCGGACATGTGCTGATCAAAGTCGCGGCGGCCGGCGTCAATCGCCCGGACGTCCTGCAGCGACAGGGAAACTATCCGGCGCCCAAAGGTCATTCGGAATTGCCGGGTCTCGAAGTGTCCGGCGTCGTGGCAGCGATCGGCGAAGGCGTGACGCGCCTCTCCGTGGGAGATGCCGTCCTCGCACTCGTCGCAGGTGGCGGATACGCCGAATATGCACTCGCGCCCGAAGTCTGCTGCATCAAAAAACCAGATACGATCAGCTTCGTTGAAGCAGGCGCGATCCCCGAAACGTTTTTCACCGTCTGGCACAACGTCTTCGAACGCGGCGGCCTCACACCCGGCGAGTCCTTCCTCGTGCACGGCGGCACAGGCGGCATTGGCGTCACCGCCATCCAGCTTGCAAAAGCCTTCGGAGCGCGCGTTTTCACGACGGTCGGATCGGATGACAAGTGCGCGGCCGCGAAGAGCTTCGGCGCTGACGTTGCGATCAACTACCGGACCGAGGATTTCTCCGAAGTCGTCAAAGCCGAAACGAAAGGCCGAGGCGTCAACGTCATTCTCGACATGGTCGGCGGCGACTACATCGAAAAGAATATCCGCGCCCTGGCCGACGATGGCCGCCTCGTCAACATTGCATTCCAGCAGGGCTCGAAAGCGAACGTCGACTTCATGCGCGTGATGTTGAAACGATTGACGCTGACGGGTTCAACGCTCCGCATCCGGAGCGACGAATTCAAAGGCGGCATTGCGCGCGCAATTGAAGAGAAAGTCATTCCGCGCGTCGCAGCGCGCGAGATCGAAGTTCCGATCGATAGCACCTTCCCGCTGGCCGAAGCAGCCAAGGCGCATCAACGGATGGAGACGAGCGAGCACATCGGTAAGATCGTTCTGACCGTCTGAGCTTGATCGACGTCGCCACGACGCTCATCGCTAGCCATCACTGGAATGAGCGTCGTCTCACCACGCAAGTTCGCCCATCACGCCAACGGGTTGCGAAACGCCCGTCGAGGCAAAGAGACGTGAGGATGCCTCGCTCAGGCTTTCACCGATGCGCACATGCACGCCGCTGGCGACGAAGACGGATCGAATGCCGAACTGCGAAGCGCCGAGAATGTCCGTTGCAACACCATCGCCGATAGCAAACACACGCTCCTTAGGTACGTCCCCTCCACGCATCTTGGCTCCCGCTGCGAGAGCCAGATCGTAAATCGGCCTGTAAGGCTTACCGGCATACTGCACGCGTCCGCCCAGCGCCTCATAGGCCGATGCAATCGCCCCAGCGCAATAGATCAGACGCCCGCCACGCTCCACGCGTTGATCGGGATTGGCGCAGATCATCGGCACACCACGCGCATGCAGCCGCCCAAGACGATCACCGTAGTCGGCAGGCGTTTCCGTCTCGTCGTCAAAGAGCCCGGTACAGACGACGACTTCGGCTTCTTCGACATCCGCTCCAGGCTGCGAACCGAGCCCGACGAAAATCGGCAGGTCACGTTCAGGCCCGATGTGAAGCATCGGCCTTCCGGCCCAACCTTCGATCAAACTCCGCGAAACATCACCGGAACTCAAAACAGCGTCATACGCGTCGCCGGAGACGCCGATGCTGTCCAGCTGCCGGATAACGCTATCGTGCGGACGCGGCGCATTGCTGACGAGAAGAACGGTGCCACCCTTCGCGCGAAACGCTTCGCACGCGGCAACAGCAGCGGTGTAGGGGCGAACGCCGTTATGCATCACGCCCCAGATATCGACGAACCAAAGATCCGTCTCCGCGGCGAGCGGCTCAATCGACGACAAAACAGGAATGGAAGTCATGGGAAGTCTGCAATCACATGCGGCTGAGGATGATGGCAGTCGCTATAGCCGCTCAGCGCAGCACTTGCCACCCGCGAAGCCGTTTCTCGAAGCGAGCGCCTCAGCCAGCCGCCGGTCATCGTGAGGAAATAAAAAGGGGCGAACAATTCTGCTCGCCCCTTGAAAAATCACGCAGCCGCCGAACGCCGTGGAGCGCTTGTGCCATCCATCGGCATCTTTCGAGCCTCGCCGAATAGCGGACCCTGTCCGAGACCAACACCCGCGTCGAGCAGCAGCTTCTGCGTTTTCGCATCCGCGATATTCGCGGCAATCACCGAAAGCCCGGCGAGCGTTGTGCGCTGGTACACTTCCTCTCCAGGCACGAAACGTTCCGGCGTCGCGATACCCTTTATCAGAGCCAACGGATCGATGCGGATGAACTGGAAGCCGTCAGCAGCAAGCGCGCCGAAATCGGTTTCCATGTGCTCAATGTCATCAAGCGCGAAACGGAACCCGAAGGCATTCATGTCGCGAATGGCCTGCATCGTCGCGGGCGTCGTGGCATCGATCGAGCGCTGCGACAGCGTTAGAACAAGCTGAGACGCGATATTGGGCCGTGACTCGTAGATTTCGGCGATCGTCGTGAGGAACGCACGGTTGCCGAACGACGAGCCAAGCACGTGCGCGAACAGCATGCCGCCCTTTTCACGCGCTTCCATTCGCAACGACAGCTCTGCCGCGCGGCGCAAACGAGCCGCATCGAACCGCGTCTGCAATTCCGGGTCGGCGCTGGAAAACGCGGCATCATGCGGACTGACAGCCTTGCCCTCACCGGTCTGCAGCGAGACGCTCATGTCGTAATGCACGACCGAATGCTCGGAGAGGCTCACGATCGGTGACAGAAAGACATCCATCGCGTCGGCTTCGATCGCGCTAGCGATCCGCGCAATCTGCATCTCGGACTCGTTTGCCGCCAGGCGAGAAAAATCGAGGCCCGGAAGCTCCGGCTGCGGCAGATCGAAATGCGCCGTCGAAAAATCCGACGGACCGATCGGATCGGAGCCAGCGATACGTTCCGCCGTCGCCGGAATGACGAACTCGCCGAGCGAAGGTTCAGTCCGTTGCGCGGGCTCCGCGGCCTTTGCCGCATGCGCCTTCTCGCTGGACGGCAACGTCAGCGTCGGAATGAAATCCGGCGGCACGTTCCGCTGGCGCATGTTGGACGCCGCGGCCTTGAGCGCATCAATCGAATGCTCGATCGCGTCGGTCGTCGGGTTGCCCCGGCCATCCGTGCGCATCGGCTTGACCGGCGCACGCGTCACGTCGGCGGCATTCACTTCATCCGCCATTTCGCGGATTTTCCGCTGCACAAGCTCAAGGTCGGCTTCGACAGTCGATCCCGACGCGTGGCCCTTGCCATTGAGGGAGAGTTCGGAATCCTTGGACTGCATTCCCGATTGCAGCGACGCACCGGCCTCCGAGCGCGGCCGGAAAGACCACTGTTCGCGCACCATCTCGCCCTTGGGAGGCACAGCGTCGCCTCGAGCAGGCTCCAACGCCGGCTCATCCATCGACGGCAAGGCGCCGAGAACCGGAATGTGCGCACCGGACAAATCAATCCCGGAAAGCTGTGGAGGTGCCTCCGGCCCAATATGACGGTCGCCAGAGTGCGTTTCTGGTGTCGGCAACGACCCGCGCAACAGGACGCCCGCCCCGCGCTCACCGCTAGGGCGCGCACCTTCAGCACGCTGGGCGGTCTTCGCGCCGCCGGGAGCCAACGGCGAAGATGGACCGTGGCGCTGCTGCGCCATCCCTTGCGGAGCTACTGACGGAGGCCCATCGAGATTCGGTACTCCCGGCGCAACCGGCATCGGCCCGCGCCCCGGAGCACCGCGCGCTTTCATCCCCTGCAGACGCGTCCGCGCCAACTCAGCTTTGAGATGCGCAATCTGCGCCGACTTCTGCACCTGCTTGTGAATGAGCATGAAAATAGCCCACGCGCAGGCGCCCGCTATCGACGCGGCAGGAAACGTGAATCCGAACTGAGAATACAGCATCGTCGCCAGCGCGACGGAGACGACGAGTATGCAGCAAAGCACAAACCCATCGCGCGGAGCCGCTTTCTTGGGTTCAATCACCGGATCAACGCGCGATTCTGCTGGCGCTTCGATCGCTGCGGATGGCTTCGGACTGTCTTGTCTTCTCATAGTGTAAAGGCCGCCAATCGATTCGACTGTTGAGAGCTTCGCAGTCTCATCGAGCGAGTCGCAATGTTGCCGGCACGCCTATCACCATGTTTCCCGAGTTGCAGGCGCGCTAAAGCCCACTTCTATACTTCGACGGGGCTCCTCAGTCACACACACGTTCATTTTCTGCCGGTGCACAGCCGCAAAAGCGCCCTTGACCCGTCGCCAGCGTACCCGAATCGGCTGGCTGTTTAGGTCTCGTTAGGCGAATCGGCATGCTATGGTGCGAACCGACGGCGCCTCTCGCGTTCGCCGGTCTTGCGTTTGTGGATTGAGGGGGAAAAGCGTCATGTATATGGATCGTATCAGTGCGCGTCCTGAGGATAGCTTGTCCGGCGAGTTTGCCGATACACGAGTTCTAGTAACCGGCCTCACCGCTACGGCCGGGGTAGACGTTGCGCGCTCCTTCGCGGAGCTGAACGCAAAGCTCGTCGTCCAGACGACTGAGCCGTCTCAAGATCTCATCGAGCTTGTCGCGTTTCTCACCCAAAGCGCCGGTGACATTCGCCTGCACACGCTCGATCTTTCCGGAGCCAACGCGGCGGCACGCTTTGCGCAAACGTCAGCGCAAGTCTTCGGCGGCCTCGACGTGGCAATCAACATGGCCACGGTATCCGAAGCCGAACTGGACGCCATCGAACTCGATCACGACCTGGACGCACTCGTCTCCGCAAAGCTGGATTCGCTTGCCCAACTCACGCGCGTTCTCGCGAACCGGATGAGCCTCGTGATGACCGATGGCCTTATCCTCAACGTGTTGAAGATGCCCACCCCGCGCCACAAGCGCGATGCGGCGGTTGCTGGCTACCTGCGCACGGCGCTCGCCGCGATGACCGCAGCCGAAGCGCGCGACTGGGCAGACAAAGGCATTCGCGTCAACGCCGTAGGTCCGAGGGTGATTGATGCGGGCGACGCCAATACCGGCGCTGTGCTGACCAACGAAACCGACGTTGCCGCCCTCGCGCTGCATCTCGCATCCCGCAAGGGCCGTTCGCTGTCAGGCCACGTCTTCGACGCCGCTGGCATGGAGTGCTGAAATCCTCCAGCCAGACGCGGACCTGTTGCATTTGCTGAGCAAAACAACAATGATCTCGCTTCTCTCGACGGAGCGAGAGCCCCCATGGATATCCGGCAGCTTCAGTATCTCGTAGCGCTGGCGCGTGAGAAGCATTTCACGCGCGCAGCAACCGCATGCAGCGTCACCCAGCCGACGCTGTCGGGACGCATCCGCCAGCTCGAACTCGAACTCGGCGTGCCGATCGTCGAACGCGGGCAGCGCTACCAGGGCCTGACTCAGGAAGGCGAACGCATTCTCAAATGGGCGCAGTTGATCCTCAACAACTGGTCGTCCATGCACCAGGAGCTGGCCCATCTCGCAACGACTGACTTCGGGCTGATCGGCCGCCTCTCACTCGGCGCGATCCCTTCGGCGCTGTCGATGCTTCCGCGTCTCACGCGGGAAGTGCGCAAGTTGCACCCTCACATCGACTTTTCGATCCTGTCGCTCTCGTCCGAGGAAATTCTTCGCGGCCTCGACGAATATACGCTCGACGTCGGCGTCAGCTATCTCGACAACGAGCCGATTAACGGCCTTCTCTCGCTGCCTCTCTACACGGAGCGGTATTGCCTGTTCCTGCCCGCCGGCCACGCACTTTCCACGCGCGACTCGATAACTTGGCAGGAAGCCGCGGAGCTGCCCATTGGGCTGCCAACATCGAACATGCAGAATCGCCGGATTATCGATCAGGCGTTCAAGTCAGCCGGCGCGCGCCCCGTT
Organism: Hyphomicrobium methylovorum; assembly: GCF_013626205.1. Classification (NCBI taxonomy): domain Bacteria; kingdom Pseudomonadati; phylum Pseudomonadota; class Alphaproteobacteria; order Hyphomicrobiales; family Hyphomicrobiaceae; genus Hyphomicrobium; species Hyphomicrobium methylovorum. The sequence continues at coordinate 2,557,766 of NZ_QHJE01000001.1, read as the reverse complement.
CCGGCGCTCGAGAGCAACTCGATCATTAACCTCTACACCAGCGTTCAACTGATGGGCATCGCCTCCATCATGCCGCGCGATACCGTATCGCTGCTCGGAACCGATTCGACGCTTTGCGCGATTCCTTTGGTGAAGCCAGAAGTTGCCCACAGCGTTGGACTTCTCACGGCCGACCGTGACCCTGTGTCGCCCCTTGTCCGCGCATTTCGCACGGCCGCTCTAGAGCTTTGGTCGAAAACCAACACGTGAGGGCTCGAATTCCTTCACTTTCCGCTCTAGTATACTCGATGACAGTAGGGCTTTTTGCGTCGCACCATCGACCGCGTCGATGAGAACATAAGCAAAACCTATTTTATCGATAGTAAAAAGTAACCCACTAGAATTCAGGCGGTGAACTGCGCATCTAAGTTATAAACACTGCGCGAATGCCGCGGCGTTACTTGAGGAAATGCTGAGCATGGCAAAGGTCGGGAAGAAACAAAAAGGACCGCGCCGGGAAGAACCCGCAGCGCTGACCCCCGTCGAAATCGCAGCGGTCGCCGTGTGCGCCCGCCACGGCAACAAACCGGATGAGTTGCTGGAGATTTTTCACGAACTCCAACATGAGCTGGGCTACGTGCCGGATGCGGCACTACCGCCTATTGCGCAGGCCCTGAACAGGTCTCGCGCTGAGATCTACGGCGTGTTGACGTTCTATCATGAATTCCACCGCCATCCGGTTGGCCGGAACGTCGTCAAGATCTGCCGCGCCGAAGCCTGTCAGGCCATGGGCACTGATGAGCTTTGTCGGCACGCGGAACACTCGTTGAATGTCCCCCTCGGCGGCACGACCGCTGACGGCTCGGTAACGATCGAGCAGGTATTCTGCCTCGGCAACTGTGCACTCTCTCCGGCAGTGATGGTTGGTGAGAAATTGTATGGTAAAGTCGACTCCCAGCGCTTCGACGAGATCATCGCCGGACTCGAGAAGGAAGCAGCAGAATGATCACCGTATTTGTCCCACGCGATGCTGCTGCTCTTTCCGTTGGCGCCGATGAGGTTGCAGCAGCGATTGAGCGCGAAGCCAAGAACCGCAACGAAGACGTTCGCATCGTGCGCAACGGCTCGCGCGGCATGCTCTATCTCGAACCGCTCGTCGAAGTTGAAACGGAAGCCGGGCGCGTTGCCTACGGTCCGGTATCGACGCGCGACGTTGCAGGCCTGTTCGACGGCGGCTTCCTCAAAGGAAAATCGCACGCACTCGGTCACGGCCTGACCGAAGAGATCCCCTATTTCAAAAACCAGGAACGGTTGACGTTCGCACGCTGCGGCATCACCGATCCGCTGTCGATTGAAGATTACCGCAAACATGGCGGCTTCGACGGTCTCGTCAAAGCTCTTGAAATGAAGCCTATCGACATCGTGACCGAAGTTACGACGTCCGGATTGCGCGGCCGTGGCGGTGCGGGCTTCCCCACCGGCATCAAGTGGAAAACCGTCCACGATCTCAAGGGCGACGAGAAGTACGTCGCCTGCAACGCCGACGAAGGCGACAGCGGCACCTTTGCCGACCGCATGCTGATGGAAGGCGATCCATATTGCCTGATCGAAGGCATGACGATTGCGGCCATCGCTGGCGGCGCCACCAAGGGCTACATCTACGTCCGCTCTGAATACCCCCACTCCGTGCATGTGCTGCGCGAAGCGATCGACATCGCTCGCAAGGCGAACTGGCTCGGCGACAACATTCAGGGCTCGCAGTACTCGTTTGACCTCTTCGTTCGCATGGGCGCTGGCGCCTACATCTGCGGCGAAGAAACGTCGATGCTCGAAAGCATCGAGGGCAAGCGCGGCATCGTTCGCTTCAAGCCGCCGATCCCTGCGATCGAAGGACTGTTCGGCAAGCCGACGATCATCAACAACGTGATGAGCTTCGCCGCCGTACCGATCATTCTCGCGAAAGGTGGCGAGTTCTATCGCGACTACGGCGTCGGCCGATCGCGCGGTACGCTCGCATTCCAGATCGCGGGCAACATCAAACAAGGCGGCCTTGTCGAAAAGGCGTTCGGTATCACCACGCGCCAGCTCGTCGAAGATTACGGTGGTGGCACAGCGACTGGTCGGCCCGTTCGCGCGGTGCAGGTCGGCGGCCCGCTCGGAGCCTACATCCCGGAATCCAAATTCGACGTTCCGATGGACTACGAGGAATTCGCCAAGGTCGACGCGATGGTCGGACACGGCGGCCTCGTCGTGTTTGACGACACCGTCGACATGGCAAAGCAAGCGCGCTTCGCGATGGAATTCTGCACGATCGAAAGTTGCGGCAAGTGCACGCCGTGCCGCATCGGCTCGACGCGCGGTGTGGAGGTGATCGACCGGATCATCGCCGACGTCGATCGCGAGAAGAACATGGTGCTCTTGGAAGATCTCTGCGTGACGATGGCCGATGGGTCGTTGTGCGCGATGGGAGGGTTGACACCATTCCCTGTGATGAGCGCGGTTCGCGGCTTCCCTGAAGATTTCCGCAAACCGGCGCCAAACAAGTTTCTTGCAGACGCAGCTGAATAACGATCCAGGACTTCACGACCTCAACGAGGACGGAAAATGAACCAACACGTTAAGCCGATGACTCTCATCAAAGAGACCGATTTCGGTACGCCGAATCCGGAACTCCACGAAACGACCAAGCAAGTCACGCTTGAGATCGACGGCATGGAAATCACCGTGCCGGAAGGCACATCGATCATGAGCGCAGCAATGCAGCTCGGAATTCAAATTCCGAAGCTCTGCGCAACGGATAGCCTTGAGCCGTTCGGCTCGTGCCGTCTTTGCCTTTGCGAGATCGAAGGCCGCCGCGGCACGCCGGCGTCATGCACGACACCGGTCGCGCCTGGCATCAAGGTCACGACCCAGAACCAGCGCCTCGCCAAGCTTCGTCGCGGCGTGATGGAGCTCTACATCTCCGACCATCCGCTGGACTGCCTGACCTGCGGCGCCAACGGCGACTGCGAACTTCAGGACATGGCGGGCGCAGTTGGCCTGCGCGAAGTCCGCTACGGCTATGATGGCGAGAACCACGTCTTCGCCGCTCGCGCCGATGGCAAGGTCAATGACCTCTATCAGCCGAAGGATCTTTCGAACCCCTACTTCCAGTTCGAACCATCGAAGTGCATCGTTTGCTCGCGTTGCGTCCGCGCTTGCGAAGAAGTGCAAGGCACGTTCGCATTGACGATCGACGGCCGCGGCTTTGCTTCTCACGTTGCAGCTGGAATGGATGAAGAGTTCCTCGCATCCGAGTGCGTGTCTTGCGGCGCCTGCGTGCAGGCATGCCCGACCGCGACTCTGATCGAGAAATCGGTCATCGAAATCGGCCAGCCCGAGCATTCCGTCGTGACCACCTGCGCCTACTGCGGCGTAGGCTGCTCGTTCAAAGCCGAGATGCGCGGCGAAGACGTCACGCGCATGGTGCCCTACAAAGATGGCGGCGCCAACGAAGGCCATTCATGCGTGAAGGGCCGCTTCGCATTCGGATACGCAACGCACAAGGATCGCGTTCTTACACCGATGATCCGCGAAAAGATCACGGATCCGTGGCAGGTCGTCTCTTGGGACGAAGCCATCAACTATGCCGCGAAGCGCCTGAAAGAGACGCAAGAGAAATACGGCAAGGACTCCATCGGCGGCATCACCTCCTCGCGCACCACGAACGAGGAAGTCTATGTCGTACAGCGCATGGTCCGCGCGGCCTTCAAAACGAACAACATCGACACCTGCGCCCGCGTCTGCCATTCGCCGACCGGCTACGGTCTGAAGCAGACGTTCGGTGAATCGGCCGGCACTCAGGACTTCAAGAGCGTCGACAAGTCCGATGTCATCCTGCTCGTCGGTGCCAACCCGACTGACGCGCATCCCGTCTTCGGTTCGCGGATGAAGAAGCGCATTCGTGAGGGCGCGAAGCTGATCGTCGTCGATCCGCGCCGCATCGAACTCGTGCGCTCGCCACACGTTGAAGCGGTCTACCATCTGCCGCTGAAGCCATCGACGAACGTCGCGGTGATGAACGCCATCGGCCATGTCATCGCTACCGAAAACTTGATCGATCGTAATTTCGTCAAGCGTCGTTGCGAGGCCGCTGATTTCGAACGCTGGGAAGAATTCATCAAGCAGCCGGAGCATTCGCCCGAAGTTGTTGAATCCATCACCGGTGTTCCGGCTGAAGACGTGCGGAAAGCTGCTCGCCTGTTCGCAACCGGCGGCAACGGCGCGATTTACTACGGCCTCGGCGTGACCGAGCATAGCCAAGGTTCCACGATGGTCATGTCCATGGCCAACATCGCGATGGCCACCGGCAACATCGGCCGTGAAGGCGTCGGCGTGAACCCGCTGCGCGGTCAGAACAACGTGCAGGGCTCGTGCGATATGGGCTCGTTCCCGCACGAGTTCCCCGGTTATCGCCACGTTGCGAACGCCGAAGTGCGCGACGTGTTCGAGAAGGAATGGAAAACCAACCTCGATCCGGAGCCGGGCCTTCGTCTGCCGAACATGTTCGACGCTGCGGGTGACGGCTCCTTCCGGGGCATGTTCATCCAGGGCGAAGACATCGCTCAGTCCGACCCGAACACGCATCACGTCGAGCATGCACTCAAGGCGCTTGATATTCTCGTCGTCCAGGATCTCTTCCTGAACGAGACAGCCGCCTTCGCACACGTCTTCCTGCCAGGCACGTCGTTCCTCGAAAAGGACGGCACCTTCACCAACGCCGAGCGCCGCATCAACCGCGTCCGCAAGGTGATGCAGGAAAAGCAGGGCATGCCCGAATGGGAAGTCATCAGCCGCATCGCAACCGCGATGGGCTACCCGATGCAATACTCGTCGGCTTCCGAGATCATGGACGAGATCGCACGCGTTACGCCGACGTTTGAAGGTGTCTCCTTCGAACGCCTCGACGAACTCGGTTCGATCCAGTGGCCGTGCGATACCCTGCATCCGACAGGCACGCCGATCATGCACATGGACGAGTTCACGCGTGGCAAGGGCCGCTTCATGTTGACGGCATTCGTGCCGACGGATGAACGCACCAACAGCAACTTCCCGCTGATCCTGACGACCGGACGCATCCTCTCGCAGTACAACGTCGGCGCTCAGACCCGCCGCACGGAAAACAGCGCGTGGCATCCGGAAGACGTTCTCGAGATCCATCCTCATGACGCGGAAGTCCGCGGCATCCGGACGAACGATATCGTCTCGCTGCAAAGTCGCGTTGGCGCAACGACCTTGAAGGCAAAGATCTCCGATCGCATGCCCCAGGGCGTCGTCTACACGACGTTCCACCATCCGATGACTGGCGCAAACGTCATCACCACCGACAATTCCGACTGGGCAACAAACTGCCCGGAATACAAGGTGACGGCGGTGCAGGTGTTGGTCTCGAACCACCAGTCGGATTGGCAGGCGGAATGGGAAGAGCGCGAGCTCGAGAACAAGCGTATTGCCAAGGAAAAGAAGTTGGAGCCGGCGGAGTAATGCGCTGCCGGCGCTCAACGGAGGACGTGACACCTAATGAGCGTCATGCCGAAAGCAGTAACCCATGACGGCGGCGGTGAGAGCCTTTGCTCTCGCCCCGCGTCGGGCGTGACGTCGCTCGCTGGTGAAGCTGAGCGCGTCACTTGGCAACTGCCGGAGGAAACTCCGGTCGCGCTGCAGATCAATTCCGAACCCTACACAGTGATGATGGCGACGCCCGCAGACCTGCGCGACTTCGCTGTCGGCTTCCTCATCGGCGAAGGCATTCTCAAGTCGCCACGCAGTATTGTCGGCGTTCTCGTGATGCCGGTCGATAATGGCGTGGCCGTCGACGTTGCGATTCCTGAAACGGAACTCGAGACAACGCGCCTTGCACGGCGCACCGTCGAAGGGCGCACCGGCTGTGGCCTGTGCGGTATCGAAGACATCTCGTCTGCGTTGCGTCCGCTTCCGGTGCTGACGCGGACATGGGCACCGTCGCCCGATGCCATCGAACGCGCTGCGAGCAGCCTTTATCAGCATCAGCCGATGAACCAGCTCAATCGCTCCGTTCACGGCGCCGCGTGGGTCTCGCGCGAGGGTGAGATTTTACTCGTGCGCGAAGACGTCGGCCGCCACAACGCACTCGACAAGCTGATCGGCGCACTGCTGCGCGATGAAACGGATCTGACGAACGGCTTCGTTTTGATGACAAGCCGCTGCAGCTTCGAACTGGTGCAAAAGACGGTCACGGCAGGAATCGGCGGGCTCGTCACCGTCTCCGCACCAACCGCGCTCGCGCTCGACCTCGCGAAAAAATCGAATCTCTTCCTCGCGGCGCTCGCAAAAGGCCGCGCAGTGATCTTCAACGCCTAACCCAAGCAACAGTCAAAACGACACCGGTGAGATAATGAAAAGTTCCGACCTTGTTCGCATGGCGAACCAAATTAGCCAGTACTTCTCGGTTTATCCCAAAGCTGAAGCGCTGGATGGCATCGCAAAGCACATCCACAATTCTTGGGAACCGCGCATGCGCAATGAGATGAAGGCCTATCTCGACAAAGGCGGAGACGGCCTCTCGACGTTATTCATCGAAGCCATGTCGGACTACTACAAGGGTCCGAAGTCGACCGGCCGGAAAGTTACGGTCAATCCGCGCAAAGGCGCGCCGAAAGGCGCTGAGCCGAGCTTTGCCGATGGCGGTGGAGATGCGGGCTAAATGAAAAAAGGGCAAAGCAACATGCTTTGCCCTTTTCCGTTTCACGTTACGCGGCGACAGCCTTACTCGCCGCCAACACCTGATCCTTAAGCCTGCCCGAAACCTCGGCCAGATGATCGAAGCCAGATGTAAATGAGCCGACACCAGCCGTCGCCGATCTGAGATCGATGATGAGGTTGTCCATCTCTGCTTCCGGAATATGCGCTTGAATCACGTCCCAGCCGGGCCACTCCGGCCGCGCATCGAAGCCCAAAATCTGGCCGCGCCGTTGTGAAATAATGCCGTTGATGCGCGCATTGCTTTCCGACGGAACCACAATCGAAACGGACATGATCGGCTCGAGCAACACCGGATTGCACTTCGGCATTCCTTCTGTCATCGCGAGCCGCCCCGCCTGCCGAAACGCCATGTCGGATGAATCGACCGAATGGAACGACCCGTCCATCAGCGTCACAGAGACATCCACCACCGGAAAACCGAGCGGTCCCTCGCTGAGATAATCCCGCACGCCGATCTCAACAGACGGTATGAAGTTCCGGGGAATAGCGCCGCCGGTGATCTTCTCACCAAACATCACGCCCGTACTCCGCGGCAACGGCTGAATGTCGAGTTTCACATCGCCGAATTGCCCGTGTCCGCCAGACTGCTTCTTGTGCCGCCCGCGCACTTCCGTTCCCGACTTGATCGTTTCCTTGTAACCGACACGCCGTCGCTCGCGCACAACTTCGATGCCGTACTTGCGCTGTAGCCGTTCGAGCGACACGCGCAAATGCATCTCGCCCTGACCGTGCAGCAAGATCTGATGCATGTCGGCGTTGTGTTCGAGAACGAGAGAGGGATCCTCATCGACGAGCTTGGCAGCCGCGGCTGACAACTTGACCTCGTCCTTGCGATCCTTGAGACCGAGCCCGATTGCCAGAACGGGTTGCGGTGCATCCGGCGTGGAAATCTGCCGAATGGGCGTTTTCCCAACAGTGATCGTTTCACCCGAATGGATCGCATCGAGCCGGCCAAGCGCAATCGTGTCACCGGCTTTCGCACCGCTGCGCTTACTCGTCTCCTCACCCTGGATCGAGAAGATACCTGCAGCGCGCACCTCTTGCCCATCGCGACCCGTAACGATCGCGCCGTCCGGAATTTCCCCCGTCAGCACGCGAACGAACGAGAGCTTGCCACCGGCCTTGGTGTGCACGCTCTTGAACACATAGGCGGCTGAAGGAACGTCGCTCAATCCGAGACGCGCCGCAGTTTCATCCACGAACGGACATTCGTGCCGGAGCGCTTTGAGCAATCGGAGAATGCCGTTGCCTCTCTCCGCCGAGCCGATCAGAACCGGGCAGATCAATCCGTCCTTCAACTCCTTCGTGAGATCGTCGAAGACGCGATCGTTGGCCGGAGTGACATCGCTGAGCAACTGCTCCATGAGCTCGTCATCGTAGTCAGCAAGCTTTTCGAGCATCTGGAAACGAGCGACCTTCTCGTCGCTTGCGATACCCTTCGGCAGCTCGATGATCTCGCTCTGCGCACGTTCGCGATAAACGTAAGCCCGCTCCGAAGCGAGATCGACAAATCCTGTAGCGACGCCGTTCTCGGAAATCGGAATTTGGCGCAACACGAGCGGCTTTTCGCTCGCCGGCTGCAGGTTCGGAATGATGTCGGCAATCGCGGCTTGCGAAATGTCGACCTTGTTCAAAAACAGAAGATGGGGGACCTTCGCCTCGTTCAACTGCTTCAGGATGAGTTGCACGGCCGGAACGCGTTTCGCATCAGCCTCGCACACCACCACGGCCATGTCGCACGCTGGCAGCGCAAGGGCGCCTTCATGTGCGAACTCGACCGAGCCTGGGCAATCGATGAAAGTAAATTCGTCGTCGAGAAACGAAATGCTCGCCACGTTGAGACCGACACTCATCGCATGATTGCGTGCTTCCGGAGTGTTGTCGCCGACCGTGGAATTCGCTGCGATCGAGCCGGGCCTCGATATACGTCCGGTGCGAGCAAGAATAGCTTCCAGAAGTGTTGTCTTGCCGCTTGCGAAGGGCCCGATCAGCGCGATGCAGCGCGCGCCGCGGACCCCATTCCTCCTGCCTTGAGCGCCGTTTCTGCCCGTTGGGCCATCTGAACTCGTCATGATTGCCTCCGACATTGCGAGGCGCGCGCCAGCACTGGGCCGCACCCCGCACCTCGGAAAGGCACGGCAACAACCATGCTGTCCCTAAAGCCGAACCCGCACAACGGGAATTGCTGCACGGTTTCGTGAAACTGTCGTACTGCGGTGCGATAGCATAAGTCCGGTTTGCGCGGCGATGCAGCACGCTAAGTCCGCGTGCGGACATAACAAAATCGTCAAATGAAATCTGACGAAATAAAAATCACTTGAATAACTTTCAACTTAGCTCATCATGAACTCTTCCGTGTTTGGCGCGTATTAAGAGGCGTGAGCGTACAATTCGGAAATGGGGCCGAACGGTATTCGGCTCAGGAATGCGAGGCTGGGTATGAGTATTAAAACACTGATGTCCGCTGCCGAAGCTGCCGGTTACGTGATGGCGGCCGAGGAAGAGCTACCGACGAACTTCGGTGCGGAGCCGGAAATTCTAGAGTTCAAATCGCAGCCGACTACGGAAATCGCGATTTGGCGCCCCGTGGTCCCGGCAATAGACGGCAAGCCGCTCTCTGGTTATGTCGCCCATGCGTGGGATTGGCTCACAGACCGCGTCGCGGGACGGAGCGCAACAGCCGCCTGATCCTGATCGGATCTTTGGGCATACGCGAACGCAAGCGCGCCATCTGGCGCGCTTTTTTGTTGGCCTATCGAAGGTTTCCGCAGAACCGCTGAATTCGCATGCACGCGTCCTTCAGAGCTTCGGTCGACGTTGCGTAGGAAATGCGGAACGACGGCGAACCGGCAAACGCCGCCCCGTGAACAACCGCAACGCCCTCTTCTTCCAGCAGCGCCGTCACAAAATCTTCGTCACTGGCGATCGTCTTGCCGTCCTTGGTCGTCTTCCCAATCGTCTCTTTAATGCTCGGGTAGACGTAAAACGCACCTTGCGGCGTCGGGCAGTGAATTCCGCGCGCCTGGTTCAACATGCCAACTACGAGATCGCGCCGCTCGACAAAAATCGCATTGTGCTTCGCAATGAAATCCTGCGGACCGTTCAGCGCTTCAACACCCGCCCACTGAGTGATCGACGACGGGTTGGAGGTCGACTGCGACTGAAGCTTACGCATCGCGTTGATGAGCGGTACGGGCCCTGCTGCATAACCGAGACGCCAGCCCGTCATGCAATAGGCTTTCGACAAACCGTTCATCGTCAGCGTGCGCGGATAAAGCCGCGGTTCGACTTGCGCAGGCGTCGCGAACGACAGTCCGTCGTAAAGCAGGTGCTCGTACATATCGTCCGTCAGCACCCACACATGCTCGTGACGAAGCAAAACGTCCGTCAGCAGCTTGAGATCGTCCGCTGAATACGCTGTGCCCGTGGGGTTCGACGGCGAATTGAACAGAAACCACTTGGTCTTCGGCGTAATCGCCTTCTCAAGCGCCTCGGGCTTCAGCCTGTAGCCATCTTCCAGCTTCGTCTCGGCAAATACCGGCGTACCGCCACCGAGCAGAACGATGTCAGCGTAGGAAACCCAGCACGGAGAAGGGATGACGACCTCATCACCCGGATTGAGCGTTGCGAGCAGCGCGTTGTAGAGAACCTGCTTGCCGCCTGTTCCGACGGAAACCTGCTCGAGCTTATAATCAAGACCGTTGTCGCGCTTGAACTTCGCAACAATTGCAGCCTTCAGTTCAGGAATACCGTCGACGTCGGTGTATTTCGTCTTACCGGCATCGAGCGCGCGCTTCGCAGCCTCTTTAATATTGTCCGGCGTATCGAAATCGGGCTCGCCTGCTGACAGGGAAATGATGTCTCGACCCTGCGCCGCAAGCTGGCGCGCTTTTGTTGAAACTGCGATCGTGGCCGACGGCTGGATACGATTCAAACTTTCGGCGATGAAGCCCATGAGGCGCTCGGATGGCTGAAGAAGCTGAGACATTTCTATTTCGCATTAGCGAAATAGGCGGCGCGGACCGTAATAGCAAGCACGTCACACTGCAAGTCGACCAATTGCCCAGAACCGCGACTTTTCCGGGCTTGAGGAGGCTTATCAGTCGACGCTCGAACCAGTGATGCCGCAACGCAACTGTAGGCCACGAATGGCTTAGGTTCAGAAAATAGCACGTCCAGCGCCACATTCCGAACCCACGAGCGCCCAACCCGGCAGCCAACCTCCCGCTTAGCTCAGGTACGATCCGAGCGGAGTGACGGTGGAGATGTCCAGGCATGGATGATGGAAACACGTACAAGCGTCATTTACGGCAACAACCCGCGCCTGTTGCGCGGAGAAAGCCCCGCCGCCGGTCCCGGCTCATTCGTCCGATGTTCGATGCGGCGGTGGCGGCCTCGGTGTTCCTTGCCCTCACCGTCATAACGACGACGAGCGAGAAGGTTCACGCACATCCGATCTCGGCGGCCGTGAACGGAATTGATCACCTTCCAACGTCCCTTGGAGCGAACGCGGTAACAAGCTCCAAGCCCGCATCCGTCTTCCAAATCTCGACTGCATCCGACCAAAAGGCAGATGCGGTATTCCGGCGCACAGGGAAAACCGCCGCTTGGGCCCTGCTGGGGCTCTCCCTATCTTTCCTTGTGGCCTTGGATCTCTTCTTTTTCAGGCACTTACGCCGCGTTTACACCAGTCGGAACCGGCAGTCCCCTGCTGCGGAATAGGCATAACTGTAATCCTTTGCGGCATCGCTATTGAATTGCCGCATTCTGATTTGTACCAATGATACGGAAACGGTTCGTCCCTACCCTACTTTATTAATTGCAGAAGATTGGTGGAGGTCCGAAGCATGACGAGGCAGAACATTCGCCCAATCTGGCTGGGGCTCTGCTCAGGCGCGGCAATGATCGCCCTGGCGGGTGCATCCTTGTTGGCCAGCAGCGAAAATGTCCTGCGATCGAGCTTCGCGACGGCGCTGACGAAGTCTGAATCCACGGTCAACCAGCGAATCGCCTCCGCTGCGCCGATTTCCGGCTCCGAAGATTTTTGGCTGACGGCCATGCGCCGTGACGGCAGCGGCGGCGGTCCCGTATCCAAAACCATCTCGGTTGGCGATCAGCTGTCGATGACGTTGGCCGGCCGGCACCGTACTCTCGAAGTCTCGACCGTCTCAGACTTCGAACCCAAGACGACCAAGATTAGCAACGCCGCCGGGCCGACGCACTTCGTGCTCGTGACCGCGCGCGACTCTGCCGACACCACAGCACGCCCCATCCGCTTCATCATGGAAGTTGATCAGGGTGACCCGTCGCTGGTCATGGGATCGCGCGGCGGACGCACGCTCTAATCTCGTCTGACCCGGCTATTCCTGTTTAATCGTTGGGCTATCAGCCCCGCGACTCTCGCCCACGCGAGTCACCAATCAATGGGCTTCTTGTCGTGAAAGAATCCGCCCGTTGGTCCGCTTGCGGGTAGCTGCGCCAGCCAGACGGCCGTCTCCGCGCCTTGCGCTGGAGTCCGCTCGGCGCACGGCCCACCCATGTCGGTTCTCACCCACCCCGGCGAGCACGCGTTGATTTTGACGTCTCCTGGCGCTTCAGCCGCCGCAATCCGCGTCAACGCATTGAGCGCTGTCTTCGATACGCGATACGCCGGAAACCCTGAACTCATGCTGCTAAGTTGGCCAGCGATCGAGGAGATGTTCACCACCCTCCCGTAACCGCGCTCAATCATTCCGGGAACGAGCGTACGCATCGTCACTGCCGGGCCGAGTACATTCGTCGTCCACGTCCGCTGCAAAGTCTCGTCGGTCATATCGAAGAAACTCGCATCGAACCCGCCGGGCTCGTCGATCAGGATCGCGGCATTGTTGACGAGAATACCGATCGCTCCGTGCAGCCGCTCGATATCCGCCAACACGGATGGCATGCCCGCTGCATCCGCGATGTCGAGCACGACCGGATCGACTGCTACGCTCGCTTTGGCGAATGCCTCACGCGCAGTAAGCGCCCTCTCATTCGTCCGCACACCGGCGAGCACCTTGATGCCAGCCCGCGCGAGCTGACACGCAATCTCGAAGCCGATGCCGCGGTTGGCGCCAGTTACAAGGGCCGTCTTCATTCGCTTGCTGTCCGCCATGAAAACATCCTCCTGATCGCAACGTTCACCAGTTTAACGGTCTCAACGTAGTGATGAGGCACGACCATCGGAAGTGTCGCGTCCGCAAACGAAAAGCCCCGCCGTTATGCGCGGCGGGGCCAAAGATCGATACCAGGAGGAAAAGCGTTTAAGATTTCTTCTCGCCCTTATGCTGGTTCATGAGATCCTTTTTGCAGGACGCACGGAATTTCTTCCGGTCCTTGCCATGCAAACCCTTCGCATCGGCCTGCTTCGAGCATTCGATCGATTCCGGCGAGTGCACCACCGGCGTCGCTGCCGTCTTCGCGGTTTTGGCCATGGCAACGCCACTGCCAAGAGCAACCATCGCCACCGCCGCCGCTGCAACAGCTTTAATAGAAATCATCTTAATCTCCGTGTTTCGCGTAGTTGGGATCAACCGGCCTGCTGACGGCTCATCCCCCTGAACCGCATCGGTCGAGATACGTTCCATAGGATCGCGACCGCATGTTTTCGCTATCACCCTTTTCCACACCGGAGGAACTTACTCTTCCGTAAGGAGCCCTCCCGAAAAACCCAGTCCGCGCGGTATTTTGGCGGAAATCCATTGCGGGCTTTATACCGGGCGCTTGCCTATCTATATTTGCACCGTGCCCAAATCATCCAACACGCCCCCGCAGAAGCCGTTTCGCCCGCGCCCGTCGCGCGGCAAGGCCAGCAAGCCCGCCGGACCGCCTGTCGAAACGGCAGCCGGAACGCCGGGCTTTGGCGAAGCTCCGCAATCGAACTATGCCGCATCCATCGGCCACCTAACCCAGGGAGAGGGCTCGGGCGAAAAGCGCTCGCTTCCCGCGCTTCGCCAGTCCGGTCCGCGCCCACCCATGGGCGGCGAAAGCCTCACCGACAGTCTCAACGCGCTTCTCACCCGGCCGGAAGAACGCTCAGACCGCGCGCGCGAACTGATTGCCCGCCAGCCCCTGATGGCTTCGCATCCGATCGTCTCTGGCGGCATGCCGATGTTCATGCCGCACAGGCCCGATCGCCCCGAAAAAAGCGAAGGCGGAATTCCATTCAAGATCGTCTCCGACTACTCGCCGAAAGGCGACCAGCCGCAGGCCATTGCCGAACTCGTCGAAGGCGTAAAAAAGCACGAGCAAAGCCAAGTGCTGCTTGGCGTCACCGGCTCGGGTAAAACCTTCACGATGGCGCACGTCATCGAAGCGACGCAGCGCCCCGCGTTGATCCTCGCGCCGAACAAGACGCTCGCCGCGCAGCTCTACGGCGAATTCAAGAGCTTCTTCCCGAACAACGCCGTCGAGTATTTCGTTTCGTATTACGACTATTACCAGCCCGAAGCCTACGTTCCGCGCACCGACACCTACGTCGAAAAAGAAGCGTCGGTGAATGAGCAGATCGACCGCATGCGCCACGCCGCAACGCGTGCGCTGCTGGAGCGCGACGACGTCATCATCGTCGCGTCCGTATCGTGCATCTACGGTATCGGCTCGGTCGAAACTTACACCGCAATGACGTTCACCGTGCGCGTCGGCGAGAAAGTTTCGCGCGATCAGTTGCTGGCCGATCTCGTCGCGCTTCACTACCGCCGCAACGATCACAACTTCCAGCGCGGCTCGTTCCGTGCGCGCGGCGATTCCGTCGAAGTCTTTCCGGCGCATTTGGAAGATCGCGCTTGGCGCTTCTCACTGTTCGGCGACGAAGTCGAAAGCATCGTCGAATTCGATCCGCTGACCGGCACGAAAACCGACGAGCTCGCGCTCGTCAAACTGTACGCCAATTCGCACTACGTCACGCCGAAGCCCACGCTTCAGCAAGCAATCAAGTCGATCAAGATCGAATTGAAACAACGGCTCGAAGAACTCTACAACGCCGGCAAGTTGCTCGAAGCCCAGCGCCTTGAACAGCGCGCAACCTTCGACATGGAGATGATGGAAGCGACGGGCTCGTGCGCTGGCATTGAGAACTACTCGCGCTATCTGACGGGCCGCAACCCGGGCGATCCACCGCCAACGCTGTTCGAGTATCTGCCCGACAACGCACTCGTCTTCGCCGACGAAAGCCACGTAACGGTGCCGCAGATCGGCGGCATGTTTCGCGGCGACTTCCGGCGCAAAGCAACACTCGCGGAATACGGCTTCCGCCTGCCTTCCTGCATGGACAATCGCCCGCTCCGCTTCGAGGAATGGAACGCGATGCGGCCGCAGTCCGTATTCGTCTCCGCCACTCCGGCTGCGTGGGAACTGGAGCAGACGGAGGGCGCATTTGCCGAGCAGGTCATCCGCCCAACCGGCTTGATCGATCCGGTTGTCGAGATCCGCTCGGCCAAGTCTCAGGTCGATGATCTGCTGGACGAGGTGCGCCAGGTTTCGCAAAAAGGCTATCGCACGCTCGTCACCGTATTGACGAAGCGCATGGCCGAAGACCTCACCGAATACATGCACGAAAGCGGCGTGCGCGTGCGCTACATGCATTCCGACATCGAAACGCTCGAACGCATCGAGATCATCCGCGATTTGCGGCTCGGCGCTTTCGACGTTCTGATCGGCATCAACTTGCTGCGCGAAGGCCTCGACATTCCCGAGTGTGCGTTCGTCGCCATTCTCGACGCCGACAAGGAAGGCTTCCTCCGCTCGGAAACGTCGCTCGTGCAAACGATCGGCCGCGCCGCAAGAAACGTCGACGGTAAAGTCATTCTCTATGCGGATAAGATGACCGGCTCGATGGAACGCGCTATCGCAGAAACCAATCGTCGCCGTGAGAAACAAATCGCGTGGAACGAAGCCAACGGCATCACGCCGGAATCGATCAAGCGCAACATTCACGACGTTCTGCAATCGGTCTACGAGCAGGATCACGTCACCGTCGACTCGGGTCTTGCCGATAGCGAAAACGTCCAGGTTCTGGGTAACAACCTGCAGGCCGTCATCGCAGACATGGAGCGGCGCATGCAGGATGCCGCCGCCGATCTCGAATTCGAAACCGCCGCGCGATTGCGTGACGAGATCAAGCGCCTTCGCAGCACTGAGCTGGCAATTGCCGACGATCCGCTCGCACGCCAGTCCGAAGTCGAGGACAAGGCCGGAGGCTTCAAAGGCGACAGGAAATACGGCGCGAGCGCAAACCTGCCGCCGAAGTCTGCGTCGGGATCAAAGATTGCCAACACATACGAACCCGTGCAGCCCAGCCACGCGCAGCAGACATCGCGCGTCAAGAAACCGTCGCTCGATGACATGGGCCCGGGCACGGATCGCCCCATTCCAGCAGCGCGCATTCAGAACATTGATACGCGCACACGCGCCGGTGCTTACGGCGAGAAGATAGCTGGTCCGCATAAACCGACACTCGATGAGATGGGCCCGCACGCATTTCGCCCGGTCAAGAACGGCGACGCACCGTCACGCATAACCACACCGACGCGCACACGCGAGTTCGATGACCCAGCGCAGAAAAAAGGCCGCCGCGGCAGGCCCAAAAAGACCGGTCGACCGGGGCAATAAGCGACGTCACGTCTGCGCAGTATCGACCGCGTTCCCGAGAAAAACCCGCTAAATTTCGGACGTTTCCGCGCGCTTCCGCGCACGTGCGGAACGCCTGCGCATATCCGTCGTTCTCCTAGAATGTAAGTTTCAAGGAGAGTGACCATGCCAAAAATAAAGAACGCGAAAATTCTCATCCTTGCGACGGACGGCTTTGAGCAATCCGAACTCGAAGTTCCTCTCAACAAGCTGAAAGCAGTTGCGCAGCTTGTTCACGTCGCCGCGCCCAAAGAGCGCAAACAAAAAGAGTCGATCACCGGATGGCAAAAGCACGACTGGGGCAAGCCAGTGAAAGTGGATGCCGAACTGTCGGACGTTTCGACTTCGCTGTATGACGCCATCGTTCTTCCAGGCGGCCAGATGAATCCCGACTCTTTGCGCCAATCGCCGGAAGCTATGAAGCTCATCAAAGCGTTCATCGAAGAAGGCAAAGTCGTCGCCGCAATTTGCCATGCGCCTTGGCTGCTCATCGAAGCCAACGCGGTGCGCGGACGCAAGGCAACGTCCTATAGTTCGATAAAGACGGACATGATCAACGCAGGCGCCAACTGGGTCGATGAACCCGCGGTGGCAGACCAAGGCATCGTAACAAGCCGCAACCCGCAGGATCTTGAAGCCTTTGTCGCCAAGATCATCGAGGAAATCGAAGAAGGCAAACACGAACGCGCCGTCCTCGCCGCCTAACGGACAAAACGGCAAATAAAAACGCACGCTCCAAAAGGGCGTGCGTTTTGCCGTTTTTGAAGGTGATGCAGGTTAGATCCGCGGAGCACCGGAATTCATGTGATAGGTAATCATCAGCATGGCCATCAGGATCGCGGAGAAGAGCCCCGCAAGCGCTCCCAGAAACGCCACGCCCATGTTATCCGCCAGATGACGATGAAGATCGTGCGCAGCGAGACTGCCAGCGAACGAAGCAATCGCGGAATAGATCAACACGAGGGATGGAACGCTCGAGTCATCCGCTCCTTTCCCAGCACCGAGGAAAATGATTTTGTAACGGGCGACGCTCGCCATCACCGTAGCGATGAAGCCCGAAACGATAGCGATCGTCCGTGATCCAAGTCCGGTATCTTGAAGAATAAGCGCAACGCCTGCACCGATTACAGCGGCTACAAGAATAAGAATAATAAGACTTGCCGAAATAACACCGCCCGATTTGACTGCCATGCTCACCTCCTAAAATAAGGAATCGAGATAACGTCAATATCCCGCGCATGCATGGCCAGGAACGTCAAGGTCAACCAACCGCCGCCTCACGGAGGAGTTTAGCCAGCCTGCGCGCGCCTTTGCGGTTTCGGTGATTTGTCTTCAATGTTCTTGAGGATCAGAAGCAGCGTAAAGCGTAGAGCTTCCTCGACTGTCGGCATGGTGCGGCCCGGCTCGGCCAGATTTGCCGGGACCCAAATCAGTTCCTCATCCGTTGCCCGCCAGCTTCCAATGTAGGAGCGGCCACGCAGAAGCGTCACCCCGGAGCCCGCCAGACCTTCGCGGACACTGAATCCAGCCAGTTCCACCTCGGGAATGAGTTCGAGTTGGTCTAAGAGATCGCGATCGAGTGTAGAGCTTTCCATCGTATTCCAGCGACCGTTGGCGAAAAATCCTCATGTCGAAGCAAACTCGCCGCTGATCCTTGCGCCGCCATTGCGGGTGCCCATCCACGCAGGGCAATCCGATAGCGAACAGGGATCACTTAAGTCTGCACACTGGTTCTTTAACGACGCGAGCGTTAAATCCTCGTTAAGACTTGGTCGCCTCACGGGGGTATACGATACGTGCGGGCAGCCTCAGCACCGGCCATACGAGGGAAAATCGGCATGAAACATCTTCGGAAGTCTTGCCGCCAGCTGCAACGCGTTTGGGCCGTTGCGAGTCTTGCCTGGATTGCAATTATTGCCTGGCGCGCCAGCACTGATGCGCCGCTGCTGTCATCAAGCGTTCGCCCGGACGACTTCTTCTCCCATTACGAATTTCGCACCGCCCTCATCACGCATTATCTGAAGGCGGCCGTGCTCGCGCTCGGTATGCCGCTGGTCATTTATGCCGTCGGCTTTCTCTCCTGCCGCTACGCGGGCCTCTCCTCGACGCCGGTCGTTGCGGCGGAGCGCACCGATTCCGGCCCCGCGCGCATCCTGCTGATGCGCCACGCCGAAAAAACCGGCGATCAAGCAGATATGCATCTTTCCGAAGCGGGCAAAGCGCGCGCCGAACGGCTCGTCACCTACATTCCAGAAACGTTCGGAAAGCCGGACTTCATCTTCGCTGCTGCCGTCTCGAAGCATTCTTTCCGCTCGATCGACACCGTAACGCCGCTCGCCAAAGCACTCGGCCTTGAAGTGCATCACGACATCGAGGACAAAAATTTCGAGGAACTCGTCTCCGAGATTTATTCGAACCCGGTTTATAGCGGCAAAACTATTGTCATCTGCTGGCATCACGGCAAGTTGCCGGAGATCGCCGCACTACTGGGCGCGCCGGAAGGGACATACCCATCCCCCTGGCAGCCCGACACGTTCAATCTGATTTTGGATTTCGTCTATTCGCCGACGGCGGAAGTCCCGCCTACGGTCACTCAGGTTGTCGAACCCTTCTAGCAGCCCCGCGCGAAAGACCCTGGGGCTGCGGACGACACCATTCACTGACAAAACACTAGAGCCCGCTCCCGGATCTTTTCAGAACCCGAACAGGCTCTAGTGCGCGGCGCACATGGACGCTCGCTCCCCCCTTAGGCGGGATCAGCACTTCTTCAGCGTTGCCGCAAGCTCGCGGAACACATCGGAATTCTTCGGAAGCACTTTCACGGACTGAGCACAGCCCTCGCCCGCCACGGCCATATGCGCAGCAAAGAACTGCCCGGAAAGCTGTATGTCGAAACCCGCCGGCGTCAGCTGACCTTCAACCGTTCCGCCGATATCGTTGATCTTGTCCTGCCAAGCGCCCGTCAAGCGCTCGCCCTGGAGTTCCAAATCCGTTGCGGCGTGCAGCTTGAAGCTCGCGCCATCATCGCAACGCAACGTCTGCCGCATGCCGGGCGCATCCCGCCGCGGAATGTAGGTCACGATGCATTTGAAATTCGACTGGGGACCTGAGTTGGATGTCATCGTAGCCATGCCGACCCATCGTCCGGCCAAGCCAGCCAACGGATCCGACGGCGGCGCCGCGCGATTTTCAGGTGCTGCAAGACTGGAAAGCGCAGCCACTGCCACATAGATGGCGGCGCGGAATGATTGACGCATCGAACGCAACTCCCTCACAAACGGACGCAACCAAAGCGCTTCCCGCGCCAAGTCGACTTCTAGTTGTATCCGAACCCCATATGGCCGGGCTCCGTCAGCTCCGACGTTCGCCACAACCGGCGATGGAACGACTTTGACGCGGGATAGCGACAGTTTCGGGGCCGGATTTGGGTTTCTCGCGGGCCGGACGCCAATCTCCGTCGAGTGACGCACGACACGCACCTCGCGCAACAAAATCTTAGTCACGCTCGTTTATGGGGGAATTCGTTCCTCCCAGCGCCGCCGACTGTCATTGTCGGGCAACACTTTTTCGAGACCATCTGGAGTTCAACCATATGGCTCGCAAAATAGAAGTAGCCAGACAATAATGTGCGCCGCTTGTGCCGCCACGAAAGGGATGTCTCGTGCTCTGCAATCACAGAACCGCCGGCAGGCTCGTCCGGGCCGTGCCAGCCATGCTGGCTGCCGTCGCTTTTAGCTTCGCTCTGCCCGCAGCAGCCGCCGGGAATAACCCATTCCCATCGCTCGTTGGCACGTGGACCGGCTCCGGCACCGCCAAATTCGATGGCGGCAAAACTGAAAGCCTGCGCTGCAAGGGCTACTACACAAGCCAGGACAGCAAAGAAAATCTCGGGATTTCCATCCGCTGCGCGAATGCGTCAGCCAAAGTTGAGCTACGCGCTAACATCGTGGATAGCAACGGCAACGTCAGCGGCCACTGGGAAGAACGCACGTACAATCAATCGGGCAGCGTGAACGGCAAAGCATCGAACAACCGCTTGAACCTCGCGATCAGCGGCGGCATTTCCGGTTCGATGCAGGTCTCGATCAGCGGCCGGTCCCATTCGGTGACCGTCGCGACCAGCGGTCCATCGCTGAAAGGCATCAGCATTTCTATGACGCGTTGATCGATATCAGCGACTCCGGTCTCATGCCGGGGTTCGCAGCCGCGAGGGGCGGCGACTGACAGGGGAACGATTCTAAATGCGCGCAATTACAGTGGGCCTCGCAACGATGGCCGCAGCCATTCTCGCAACCGCCATCCCACAAGACGCGGATGCAGGTGGCATCCGTCGCCTACGCTCGAACTATGAGCCGGGTGAAGTCATCACCGCGCGCAGCCATTTCGGCAACGGCGTCGTTCAAAGCGTCGTCCGCAGGGGCCGTTACGGCTGGCAAGTCCGTCTTCCGCGCGGAGGCACCTGGGTCGATTGCCGTCGCAGCTGCGAGGAAACGCTGCGCGTTCAAACCGTCGACATCTTCGGCGACGGCACCAACTCGCTCAGCAACGGCGGCTACGGCACGCTCGCCAACGAATGCGGCATCTTCGGCTGCTTGCACTGGGAATACTCGTTCTAACGAGGTCCCTACCGCGCGTGCGGCCAACTCCCCAAAAGGGGAGTCGCACGCCGCTAGAGAAACAACCTGCCGCGCGTGCGGCCGGCTCCCCGAAGGGGAGTCGCACGCGCCAACAAAGACTCCCTCAGACGAGAAACGGATTCGTCTCCCGCTCCGGCCCGAACCTGCCCGGCGGGCCATGACCGCAAATGAAGGCGACGTCGTCGCCCAGCGGAAACAGCTTCGTCTTGATCGCCGAAATCAGCGCATCATGATCGCCGTACGGGAAATCCGTGCGGCCGATCGAGCCGCGGAACAGCACGTCGCCAACAAGCGCGAACCGTTGGTCCCGATCGAAAAACACAACCGATCCCGGCGAATGCCCGGGGCAATGGAAAATCTCAAACGTATGTCCGGCGAGGGTGACCGTATCGCCGTCGTCAAGCCAGCGATCCGGCGTAACGTTGCGCACGCCGTCAATGCCATACGCCTCACCCTGCTTCTCGAGATTATCGAGCAGGATGCTATCGGCCTGATGCGGCCCTTCGATCTTGACGCCGAGCTTGTCTCTTAGCTCCGCCGCTCCGCCAGCATGATCGATGTGACCGTGCGTCAGCAGAATCTTTTCCACCGTCATTCCGGTGTCGGCAATCGCCTTTTCGATGCGATCGAGATCGCCGCCGGGATCGATCACAGCGCCAACTTTCGTCGCCTCATCCCAGACCAGCGTGCAGTTCTGTTCGAACGGCGTCACCTGAATGATCGCGGCTTTCAAAGGAGATAGAGGCGAAGCACGTGTATCGGTCATCATCGCTGTCCTGTGGCTACGCGCAGAACTTAGGCGATCTGCACACTGTTCGGAAAGCATTGGTTTTCTGCCGCCCGCCAGGTAGCTCAATACTCGGTCCGAGGACTCTCGGATACATGCGAATCGGCAATCCGCAGCATCCCGTGCCCGCACGAAGCAGAATCACATTACTCCAGCCCGCATTGCAAATTTACCTAGCACTTGTGGGATAGAAGTCATGACACGCAATCTGATGAAACTGATTTTGATGTCAGGAGTAGCAGCGTGGATAGCCACACCAGCAGCCGCCAATGATTGGGGCGGCTTCTCGCTGGGAATTGGCGGTGGCTACGGAATGGCCAAAAACGATCTCGATCTCGGCGCACCGATTGATACCGATGCCAGCGCATCCGTCGGCATCCACGGCCTTGGCGGAGCCGGAGGATTCTTCACCCTCGGCGCCGGGTACGATCACGTTCTTCTCGGACCACTCGTCGTCGGTGCATTCGTCGACTACGACTTCTCCGACATCGACACGAACATCAACGTCAATGCATTCGGGTTCTTGGACGCCAACGTAGGCTTCAAGATCAAGAACCAGCTCTCCGTCGGCGGCCGCATCGGTTACCTCATCTCGCCGACGACGATGTATTACTCCACCTTCGGATACGCGCACGCCGAATCGAGCGACCTCGACGCTTCACTGTCGTTGGGTGGCGCGACAGGCGGCGGCACGCTCGCAAGCATCGGCAGCTTCGACGGCTACTTCCTCGGCGGCGGCATCGAAACGATGATCTCGAACGGCTTCAGCGTGAAAGCCGAGTATCGCTATACGTCGCTGCAGGCCGAATCTCTCACCTTTACTGAAGCATCCGGTATCGGCGACGCAGTGACGGGATCGATCAAGCCGCAAATCCAAACAGGCCGCGTCTCGCTGAACTATCGCTTCGGCGATGGAAAAACCGAAAAGGTCGATGACTCCATTCCTCCGATCACCAGCAGTTGGACCGGCGGATACATCGGCGTCGGCACGGGTTACAGCGTTGCCAACAGCGATCTGAAGATTGGCGAGAATTCACCAGTCCCAGGCTCGGCATTCGGGGTCACCGTTCCCTTTGGAGGAGACGGCGGCTTCATCTCGGGCACGGTCGGATACGACTACCAGATGAATTCGCGCTTTGTGATCGGCGCGTTTGCTGACGCTGATCTGACCAATGTCGATCAGAAAAACAGCTTCGGAATAAATACGGATGGCCTTGGAATAGGATTTGGAACCTCCACTGGGTTCCGTAATATTTTGATGGTTGGCGGCCGTCTCGGCTATCTCACCACGCCAGACACGCTCGTCTTCGTCAGCGGCGGTTACGCCAACGCCAGCATGGAAGACACCTACCTGACCTCTGGAGCAAGTTTTGAGGGCGTGCCGTTGGGCTCGGAGTCCATCACGTTGATCGACGGCAGACGCTACGACGGTGGCTTCATCGGCGGCGGCATCGAAACACGGTTGACGGACGCTCTGTCTCTGAAGGCGGAATATCGCTACATCGACCTCGGCACCCGCAGCGCAACGCTGTTGCCGAACGAACAGCCTGAAATCAACCAGGTCATTTCGACAAAGTTCGATAGCGACATTCAAACTGGGCGCGTGTCGATCAACTACCGCTTTGGAAATCCGCTTGGCACGGCTGACGCCGCTCCGCTCAAGTAGCTCCCAAGCTTTCGAATATCCAGAAACACGACAGGGGCCGAAAGGCCCCTGTATTATGACGGAGATTGAGCGAAACCGAGTTAAGCGGCTTCAGATCCCTCATGGCCAGGATCGCGCAGGACGTATCCCCGGCCCCAGACCGTTTCAATGTAGTGCTTACCGCCGGTCGCAGCCTGCAGCTTCTTGCGAAGCTTACAGATGAACACGTCGATGATCTTGAGTTCCGGCTCGTCCATGCCACCGTAAAGATGGTTGAGGAACATCTCCTTCGTCAGGGTCGTGCCCTTACGAAGCGAGAGCAGCTCGAGCATCTGGTATTCCTTGCCCGTCAGATGCACCCGCTGGCCGTTAACGTCGACCGTCTTGGTGTCGAGATTGACGCGAAGATCGCCCGTCTCGATGACCGACTGCGCATGACCCTTGGACCGGCGAACAATCGCCTGGATGCGCGCTACCAGCTCATCTTTATGGAAAGGCTTCGTCATGTAGTCGTCGGCGCCGAAGCCGAGACCACGAACCTTGTCGTCGATGCCTGCCAGACCCGAAAGGATCAGGATCGGCGTCGAGACCTTCGAAACCCGAAGTGTCTTCAGAACTTCATACCCGCTCATATCTGGCAAATTCAGATCAAGCAGGATGATGTCGTAATCGTAAAGCTTACCGAGGTCGACGCCCTCTTCACCAAGATCGGTGGTGTAAACGTTAAAGCCCTCGGACTGTAGCATCAGCTCGATGCTCTGCGCTGTCGCGCTGTCGTCCTCAATGAGTAGAACCCTCATAGCCGTCCCTCTGGTGCCAATCCAACCCGTCTCCGCGCCATGTCTGCTGTTCGCCCAAAGAAACGCATCACACTCGAGCTAAGCGATCGTTAGGAATTTAGCGACGAGAGGTTAACAAACCCTAATGCGGCGTTAGCCATTTCATCAAAGTGAACCGACACCGCTGGGACGGTGTGCCTCCCTTCGCATCATGCGAAGCGGATAAGCGTATCCTCTCACGCCAAGCCATGACGGCTCATCGCGTGCCGAGGCCGGCTCGCTTAAGATTCGAAAATAGAAATAAGAACTGCGCCCCTCTCGTCCGCCCACAAATCCCGCCGCGAAATCCAGACATCGGGGCGCCCACCCCTCAATCCGTCTTTTCGACCGCCTTGCGACCTGCATTCGGTACGAATCAAGAGCTAACAGAATTCGCATCCCAGCCCTAGATAGGTTTGGATAAAAACTGCCCCATCACGGCACGATCCGTCAGAAAAGGTTACGCGTTGCTTTACCGCAACTTAAGTGCAACATGCTAGACGTAGTATTGAAGTAGCAACGAGAAAGTTCTTGCCCCTTAACGGAGCCCGTTAACGGCGATCTTCATGTTGCTGCGGCCACGAAGTCTAGCCGTTCAGTTGGCACATTTTATGTATCGCCGCTGTCACGGGTTCGAAAAGTGTTTGGGGTATCGGACGATGAAGTCACGTGACACGGCCATCCGCGTGAAGCAGCACGCAGTCGACGAAAAATCGCGTAAGGTTGAAGACCTTGAGCGAATTATTCGCGAATTTGATCAAATGGCTTCCGATCTCGAACGCCAGATCCAGCTTGAAGAAGACCGTACCGGCGTGCGCGACCGGGGTCATTTCTCCTATTCCACCTTTGCCAAGGCTGCCGCCCAGCGCCGTGACAACCTCCGCCAGTCGACGGAAGGCCTGCGCGAGAAGCTGGCTGCCGCCGTCCGCGAGCGCGACGACACGGTAGAACAGCTTTCCCGCGCCGCTCAGCAGATGGAAGGCCGGGACGATCCGCGCGGTCACCGCCGCGACCGTCCGTTCGGGCTGACAGCGCTCCGCTAAGCTCCGTTCCGAGATAAGAATCAAAGCCCCGTCGGCCCTGCGCCCGCGGGGCTTTTATTTTGGGTCACTTTGTCCCGAACCGGGATAAACGGATGAAGCTGCCCCCAGCTCAACCCAAGATCGCAAGGGCGATACGTCTGCAAGAATCCAAAAAATCCGCCCGCGGACTCTCCAGCCCTCCCGCACCCAGCCCTCCCAGAACAAGTCCCGCAAAGCGCGCCTTTCCAATTGCTGGAGGATAACGCACCGAAGAATTCGGATCGTCAGCGCACACCAGAACGCCACAAACCGCCGCGACCCAACGCTATTTCCCGCGCATAGTCGCCACTTTCACCTGTCACGATCACCGGAAGCGAGCTTATCGGTGGGTAAACCTCTTGCCCACGAGCGAGAGCGCAGGCACACGCGATCTGGATTGGGATTAATTCTCGATTCCCTTGGAGTCGCCCGACGGAAATCGCATGGCAAAAGGGAGCGCATCGAAGGTCGTGATTGCGCTGCTGTCGGTTGCGACGGCGGGCTGCGCTGGCTCGGGCGGTCAGTCGCCATCCTTCACCCTGCCGAGCTTGCCATCGGTCGGCGCACTTCAACTATCATCCGAAAGCGCACCCGATGGAGCGCCAGCCGCGCCCACGTCGTCTGGATCGGCCACTGCCGCCAACGCGTTGGACGAACACAAGGCTCCGGTCACGACCCCAATCAGCGGATCAGTTGGATCGGCAACGGCCATCTATTCGCGTGTCGCCAGCGGCGCGATGAGCTGCTGGTTCGCTGTCGGCGGGCCGTTCAAGTCGGAATATATCTATCACGCATCCGCAGATGCACCCTCGCGCGGTGGCAAGGCAGCAATCGCCATCCATCGGCGCGATCCAACGCAGCCAAATCCGCGCGGCGCGAAAGTCTATCTGATCGACATCACCCCGTCCGGCGATGATTCCGCGAACGTCACCACGGAAAATCGCAAAATGCCGGACGCCTTCGCCAGCGCAATGACGGAGGACGTTCGCCACTGGGCGCAGGACGAACCAAGCTGCACGACGCCATCCGTCGTCGCGGCTGCTCGGCCGCCCGCCGCACCGGCAAGCGAAAAAGCAACTGCGGACGCAGCGAAGCATCCGAAGACCAAAGCGGCGAAGAAAAAGCCGAAAGTGAAGGCTGCAGAAGCAACGGCCAACGCCCCGCACTCCAATTAGGAATACGGCGTCAGGCAACTGCCATGCGCATAAGCTTACGAGCGGCCGCTAAGCCACTCGCGCAAATACCTTCAGCGTAGGCCGAGGTTAATCGCGATAATCCTGGAGCCGCGTCGCACGCAGGCCCGGAAGACCATGCTTGTCGATTGACCGCTGCCACGACAGGAATTCGTCAACGGTCAGCGTATAACGCTCACACGCTTCCTCAATGCTGAGAAGGCCACCGCGAACCGCAGCCACGACCTCAGCCTTGCGACGGATCACCCATCGTTTGGTATCCCGCGGGGGAAGATCTGCGACCGTGAGCGGCGACCCATCGGGTCCGATCACGTAGCGCCCGCGCGCTCTCATTTGCTGTTCGGTCATGATACTCAATACACACTCTCTGACCACATCATCACGTTATAGCGGCTTGCCATTAAATTACCACTAAGCCCTTGAGTGAAAAAGAGTTAAAGGGTCGTGTCAATTCAACGATTCAGCGCCTCGGATTAAGCGTTGTTGAGACCATGTTCCGGTTTGAAACAGCGCAGTAACCCAAACCAGGAAGTAGCGAATATCGGGCCAAATGAAGTGGTTGGCGCTTGCGTCGCCTTGCGGGAGAACCATTTAATGGCTTACTGATCTATCGGCGCTCGCGGCGGATAACGGGTAAGCTGGCGCAACGCCTGACAAGTACTTGATACAGCATATTCTTTTGCCGAAACACGGCACCTTGGTATAACTGCGCGAGACCCGCGCTACACCGCAACCCTAGCTTTCCCGGCCCCCGATGAGCGAAACGCTGACACCTATTCCCCCAGCCACCACACCGAAACGCGTCGTCGTGGCGATGTCGGGCGGCGTCGACAGTTCAGTTGCAGCAGCCATCATGAAGGCCGCCGGACATGAAGTTATCGGCGTCACCCTTCAGCTTTATGACCATGGCAGCGCTACCCAGCGCAAAGGCGCCTGCTGCGCCGGGCAGGACATTCACGATGCCCGCCGCGTCGCCGAAACGCTTGGAATTCCGCATTACGTGCTGGACTACGAAGCGCGCTTTGCCGCCAAGGTCATCGAGACATTCGCAGAAAGCTACGTGAACGGCGAAACGCCGATTCCTTGCGTAACCTGCAATAACGAGATCAAATTCCACGATCTACTCGACACCGCCAAGGAACTCGGCGCGGAAATACTGGTCACAGGCCATTATGTTCAGCGTCGCGACACGCCAAACGGGCCAGAGCTTGCTCGTGCGGCCGATCCCGAGCGCGATCAGAGCTATTTTCTCTTTGGAATTACCAAGGAACAGCTCGCAGCGCTGTGGTTCCCGATCGGCGGCATGCAGAAAGCTGACGTCCGCGAACTTGCCCGCACTTTCAATCTTCCCGTCGCGGATAAGTCCGACAGCCAGGACATCTGCTTCGTGCCGACCGGCCGCTATACGGATGTAATCGAACGCCTGAAGCCGAGTGCGCTTGATTCGGGTGACATCGTGCATCTCGACGGCCGCGTTCTCGGCCGCCACGATGGAATTGTGCACTACACGGTAGGACAGCGCCGCGGCATCAAGATCCCAGCGCCGGAGCCTCTTTATGTGGTTCGCCTGGATGCGGCAAAAAACGAGGTCATCGTTGGCCCCCGTTCCGCGCTGACGACCATCGGCCTTGAGCTCCGCAACGTAAATTGGTTGGGAGAAAACCCCTTCAATGCCAGTTGCGACCAGGGCTTATCGCTTTTTGTTCGCATGAGATCTTCGCAATCACTTCGTCCAGCAATTGTCACTTCAGGGCCAAATCGCAGTGCGACAGTCGCACTTCAGGATGGAGAAGAAGGTATTGCGACCGGACAGGCGTGCGTGTTTTATGCAGACGCTAGCCCGGGAGCACGCGTCCTCGGGGGTGGATGGATTGCGAGAACGGTGAAAGAAGCTGCAAGCCAGAGCAGCTTCCGCGCTGACGACCGGATGCCGGCCGTAGAAGCGCGGAGCTAAGAGACCTCGGCTAAGCAGCAGCAAGTATGGAGATAAGCGGTGGGTAAAGACGGCTTGGACTTTCGACGCGCGTCGGCACAAGCGGGTGTTGCCAAAAGACGGTTCGAGACGAAGCCCATCCAGCTTGACGAAGGCGCGGTGAAGGATGCGTATCGCCGCTGGGCACCGGTGTACGATTATACCTTCGGCGCAATCTCAACAGCCGGCCGCCGGCACGCCGTAGAGATCATCAACAGTGGCTCCGGACGTGTTCTGGAAGTCGGCGTCGGCACCGGCCTCTCCCTTCCCGAATACAAAAACCACCTCGACATCGTTGGAATCGATCTCGCGCCGGAAATGCTCGACAAGGCCCGCGAACGCGTCAAAGCCGAAAAGCTGGCGCACGTTTCCGGCTTGCACGAAATGGACGCGAGCAATCTGAACTTCCCGGACAATCACTTTGACTCCGTCGTCGCCATGTACGTCATCACCGTCGTACCCGACCCGCAGAAAGTGATGTTGGAACTTGCCCGCGTGACGAAGCCCGGTGGCCAGGTCATGCTCGTCAACCACTTCAGCCAGGACGAAGGCGTCCGCGGCTGGGTCGAGCGTCAGATGGCGCCCTTTGCCGACCTCGTCGGCTGGCACTCCGTGTTCGACGTCTCCCGCGTGATGGTCTGCGATAACCTGAAACTGATCGACCGGAAGTCGCTGCGGCCCTGGGGCATCTTCACGATGATGCGTTTCCGCAAGGAAGCCGTGTCGGAGCAGCATCCCATTGCGGCTGAATAATTAATCGAACTTAGCTTACCGGTTACCGATCACGGCGGCACTTAAGACAGTGCGCGTCTGCCGTGTTGACAGAGCCGGTCGGCGCTCCCTATAGACGGGTCTCTTCGCGGCAGACTGCTCGCGACGTGGCGGGATAGCTCAGGTGGTTAGAGCGACGGTCTCATAATCCGTAGGTCGGCGGTTCAAGTCCGCCTCCCGCTACCAAAAACACCGTTATAAAAGTCACCCTTTATTCTAATCGGATCCCCCGGATGAAACGGGCTGAGGATAACGCGCGCAGAAATGCGCATCCTGGGCCAAACGTCGACTATAACGTCAGCACACTTCTCAATCGGGGGGAGAAGGCTGATGGAAGTCCAACAGACGGCTCCGCGTCTGATTGAAGTTATGGGCCCGCCAGGGGTGGGCAAATCAACCACGCTCAAAGCGTTGTTCGGAGATCCGGCGGTCAGCGAACACTACATGGACCGCTTCGTTTCCGAGAAGCAGCTCCAATATCTGGGCTACGACCAGGAGAAGACCGCTTTCGACCGCGGTTCCTATCGCCAGGCCTTCGAACTCGTCTTCAACATTCTCGCGGAATCCGATCTCCGCGTATCCAGACGCGTATTCGCACTGGATATGTGCCGGGAAACGTTGCTCACACGATACAAATTGGAGAATGGCGCAGCCAACAGTCTCGGCGAGAGACACATCGTGCACGATGAATTGACGCTCCATCGCGCACTCAGCGTTCTCCCATTTTCACGATGCAAAGAGCGTGATGCGAGAGAGTATTTTCGAGTTGCACCCGTTCCGGACAAGCTGATCATCTGCCTTGCTGCCCCGGAAACGATTGCTGAGAGAGCACTGACTCGCGGCGGTCTGATAAACGGCTATCAAGATTATCCGACGGAAGACCTGCCAGTCTTGATCTCGGAACTGACAGACTGCTGCTTCATCGCCGCCGAAGAACTTTCGCAACGCGGGGTCGCAGTTGGATTCGCGCATCTCGACGTTGAATTGGAAAGCTCAATGAGCTCTATCAGAGAGCATCTTCCATTGGCCTCAATTCAACACGCTGACAGCAAGCCACGCAAAAAGAGCTGGCTCACGTCCATTCTATCGTCCGCGTTATGTCCGGCTATGGAGTTAGCAACGGGCGAAGCCATTCAAAATGGCCTGCCAGCGGCACTATTGCTGGCTTGAGCGCCTGAATCAGCACGCGCTGCAAGGATACGTCCGACATCCCAATATGCGGGGCCAGCGTAAACGCAATTACTCCGTGCGCCGAATAAAAAGGACGGCGATTTATTCGATCGCGCAAATGTAAGAATTCAATCGCGTAACGCGCTGCACGCGATATTCGCCATTTCTCGCCAATAACGAGAAAAGATGTATTGCGATTGATATATCGCAATACATCTTCAACTTCAGTCGGTATGCGGAAGCAGCTTCGTATCGCCGTCCAACGTTTTGAGGAAGGCAACCAGGTTGGCCTTCTCAGTCGCTGTGAGTCCCAGAGGCGCGATCTTGTCGCTCATACCATCATGCGGAATGCCACCGCGATCATAGAAGTCGACAACATCCTCAAGGTGCTGGAGCGAGCCTTCATGCATGTACGGCCCCGTGCGTGACACGTCTCTCAAGCTCGGTGTCTTGAACGCCCACCGATCTTCAGGATTGACCGTTACTTCGAAACGACCGAGATCGTTCTTCCACGGCTCACTCGCAGAGCTGACAAGCTTGTCTGTGATCGAGATGAATGTGTCCGGCGTCAGCTGGACTTTGAAAGTACCAGTGCCAAGAGACTGCGTCTGATAATATCCGATCCCGGTATCATGGAAGAGATGATCCGTGAAAATCGCGCCATCAGAGTCGATCAAGTGACATTGCGTGCAACGGCCCTTGCCAGAAAAGACTTCGAAGCCGTCTTTCTCAGCTTGAGTCAAAGCGGTCTCATCTTTCCCGAAATACCAGCGGTCAAACCGCGAATTTCCAGAAAGGAGAGTCCGTTCAAAAGCCGCGATCGCTGTCCCGACGGAGTGCATCGTCGGGCCTTCACCATTGAAGGCTTTCTCGAAGAGATTGTCATAGTCGGAATATGATCGAATGCGATCGATCACCATCCCAAACGACGTGTTGCCCATTTCGGCATGATCGAGAAGTGGCAGCCAAGCCTGTTGGGCCAAGTCGGTTTCACGACCATCGTGAAAAAACGTCTTCTGATACGCGACGTTCAGAATCGATGGCGCGTTGCGACGCCCGGTGCGCCCCTCGATGCCGATCGCACGACTTGTCTGATTGGAGGCGAAACCGTTCTCTGTAAGATGACACATCGAACAGGAGAGCGTGTTGTTGAATGAGAGGCGCCGGTCGGAGAAAAGTTTCTTCCCGAGAGCGATCTGCTCTGGCGACCCGTCGGTCCAGGTCTTCTCTGGTAATCCGAGAGGAACACCACTCTTATTCGTGTTCGCTTTTAGATTGGCCGCCTGAAACGGCGCCGTGAAAACAAAAGCCAGTCCTGCCATCGCTAAGAGCGCGACTGATACCTTCTGGACGCGCCCGACGCTTGGAGGGCGCAGTCCAGCAATAAACCTATGTGCCATTAGTTCGTTCTCTTTTTTTCCAGATCGCTCTCGATAACCAGTGTCCGGATATCGTTGAGCATTACCTGTGGGTCCAGAAAGGCCGTCGTATAGATCTCTCTCACCCACTGATTTTCATCAACCAGATACACTTTGATCATGTGGTTGATGACGTCTGTCACTTTTCCGTCTTTATCTACCTCTCGCGAGGCAGTCTGGTTGGCGTCAGCGATAATTGGTTTCAAAAAAGAGTTCGACCAAGTGGTGAGGAAGTGCCACGGAGCAACCTTCGGGGCATCGCCGAACGAACGCGCAAACATTTCAAGACGCTCGGGCGTATCAACATCCGGATCAAGCGTAAGGAAGACAAGCCTTACGCGGCCATGAAGAGTGGGATCCTTTCTGATTTCTTCCTGCACATTCTGGTATGCCAGCCAAGCGACCGGACATCCATTGAGGTCAGTGCAGTTCGTATAGAAGAATGAAAACAGCGTAATTTTACCGCTCATGTAGCTCGAAAGCCGATGCGGCCGCCAAACACTATTCTCGAGGACCCAACCCGTTGGGGCCTTCTGTATCTTGTGGAGCTCGTAAGTTCCGGGCTCCGGATAAATAGTGCCGGCAGAGCCGGCACCCGCGATCGTCACGTGCAGAAGCAGTGAAGAAGCAAGTGCCAACCCGCCGGCCAGTAGAGTCACAAGTCTAGGCATTTTCTGGAGGAACATATCAAACCTTAAGCGGCTACTGCCGCGTGGGGAACGATTGGTTAGTGCCGAGTTCTGCAGCGTTCGTCTTGGACGAGAACTTCATATGATGAGCGCGGCCGAGCTTGAGCTCGTTGAAGTCCACTGTGAACTTCTCGACGAGTTCCTTGCCGTCCCAGTCATAGGCCTTGAGCCACTGATCGTTCTCAGCGCCCTTCTTGTCCCAGTTCGCGATGAGCGACGTGGTGAAGTACACGCGCTTACCGTCATAGGACTGCGAGACCATGTTGACCTGGTTGCCCATCTTCTTCGAGAACACTTCCTTCGGATGTTCCGGCTCGGAGATGTCGTAGAAGCGGGTCGTTCCATCAAGGAAGGTGTTGACCCACAGACCCTTGGCATCTGCCGTGATCGAGATATCGACAGGGAGCGGAATCTTCGAAGGATCGCCGATCGTCCCCGTTTCCTTCGCAATCCACTCGCCCTTTTCATCCTGCTTGATGAGCCAGAGCTTCGAGGTGAGCGCCGTTGCCGTGTAAGCCCAGTTATGTTCAGGCTTCAGCGACCAACGGATTTCGAGCGGAGCACCCGGAACGTTCAGGATCTTCTCAGCCTTCATGGACTTGAGATCCCAGATCGCCATCGTGTTCCCGAAGCGCTTCATCGCCTCAGGATCTTTGACCATCTTGCCAAGGTCCATCATGTAGTTGTTCCAGCCCGTGAAGGAGGAGGTCAACAACACGTTCTTGGCGGGGTTGATGCCGATGTCATATCCGTATCCATCGCCACCATCGGTGACGGGCATCGGATGCAGTGAAACCAGCTCACCTGCGTTCGAATAAACAGCCAAACCTGTCTGACCGTCATGCGTCTTCGTGTTCGACAGCGCCTGGATAAGCATGCGGCCTGGCAAAGCGTAGAACGTATGCGGGCCAACATAGCCGGTCCGGTCAGCGAAGTCGGTGATCGTCTTGATCAGCTTCGGATTCGCCGGATCGATGAGATCGAAGATGAAAATCTTGTTGTCATCCAGACGGCCAGCCCACAGGTAGCGACGATCATCGGTGAAGCCCGTGTGATGTGCTTCGCCACGTCCGCCAACCGAAAGTGTATTGATGACCTTGCCGTACTTGTCGGACTTCGGATCAACACTGATCGTCACAAGCTTATCAGACTCATCGC
The DNA here is from genome assembly GCF_013626205.1 of Hyphomicrobium methylovorum. Taxonomy (NCBI): domain Bacteria; kingdom Pseudomonadati; phylum Pseudomonadota; class Alphaproteobacteria; order Hyphomicrobiales; family Hyphomicrobiaceae; genus Hyphomicrobium; species Hyphomicrobium methylovorum. The sequence continues at coordinate 2,524,040 of NZ_QHJE01000001.1, read as the reverse complement.
CCATGCCCGGCATGCCGAGCGTCCAGACATGAAGATACTGCTCTTGGCCCGTGATCAGCGCGGTTGTGAACGGCGAATTGCAGGTTTCGTCTGCGAACGTTCCGGGAATGACCGCAAACCCCATGGCTAGGGCACAAACGCCCGCCAACAAATGCTTCTTCACCTTGGTCCTCCTTCCGTCGCACTATGCGACGGCTTAATTCAAGATTGCTCTTCAGTGAGCTAAGAGGAGCATAGCCGAGCGCGTACACCTTCTTAAATTGTATTTGACAATGACCCTTATTTTGCAAACCTATAGATCAAAGACATTGCTTGCTAACCGATCTGGAATTTTAGTAGATCGTTCCAATATTAGAAAATCGGTTGGTTTTTGCTACCCTAGGGCATGTCGTGAACCTACAGCAGCTGAGATACTTTAGAGCGCTCGTCGAAGAGGGATCGTTTGTTGCTGCGGCCGGAAGCTGCGCAGTGACTCAGCCAACGTTATCCAACGGCATTGCGCAGCTCGAAGCAGAGCTTGGTCAACGCATTTTTCGCCGAACAACGCGAAGCCTTTCCCTAACACCTGCAGGCGAACGACTACTGCCAGCGGTGCTCGAAACGCTTAACGCCTTCGAGAAAATTAAAGAGCTTGCAAAGCAAAAAACTCAGAAACCCTGCACTTTGCAGGTCGGCGTATCGCCTGTGGTCGGCATTCGCCAAGCTGAAGATGCGCTCGAAGCATTCCGAAAAATTCGACCTGACGTAAATGTAATTTACCGTGAAGGCAATCTGCAGGATCTGTCCGACGCGTTGAGACGCGCAGAGCTCGATTTGATCCTGTCGCCGCTCGATAGCATCGACGCGCAGCCGGCAGATTGCATTTACCAGCTTCTGTGCAGCGAACCTTTGATGTTCCTGCCGAAGAAATCCGAAAAGGCACGTTGGCACAATCGCAGCGAGGTCAGCGTTAGCGACATCGCCGACGAAACCTTCGTCTTCGTCCCTAACATTTGCGGTCTAACGCACGTCATAAAGCGCATTTTCGAAACCGAGAACCTAACGATCAAGCGTTATGCCGGTGAGGCAAGCAGCTACTCCGTTATTGAAGAGTGGGCGTCCCTTGGGCTCGGCTGCGCGATCCTCCCCGCGTCAAAAGTGTCGTTCGACACCAACGCTTCGGGTGCAATTCCGATCAAGAACAACGGCAAGCCGGTGATGATCGATTACTTCGCGCTTGGCAAACCGAACACAGTGCCGCCCGATATCTTCTCGGACATCTGGAACAATCTAAATCCGTTGGTCCTGCCGACGAACGAAGAAGATTCCGCGCTCGACTGGGTCGTATAATCGGGCACTTCACGACAGTAAGCTGCATACATCCTCCGCGACATTTTCGTTCGCGGATTGAGACACCTTGCACGCGTGAAAGCTCAAAAATCCCAGTATTTACGCGCTAAACGCTATCATACTCATCTCATCCGTACGCGGCGCGTCGTAACGCTCATCATCAGAATTTGAAGCGCGAACGCTGCACATCGCAGTACTGTCGTCATTGCAATACACGACACACGATCCGACATGACCGTCGGCTTAGAAACCAATCACAAAAACATCAAGGAGGATTAGAAGTGGCGCGATCCTTTACCATCGCACTCGCTATGGCAGCGCTGTCGTACCCGGCTGGCGCATTTGCGCTGGATCTGCCCGGCCCTCTCGTCACGACAGAATGGCTAGCTCGCAATCAGGATTCTGTGCGCGTTCTCGATGTCCGCAATGACCCCACCAGCTTTAAGGAAGGTGGCCACATCATCGGATCCGTGCGCGTCGATTACAAAAATTTGCGCGGCGTGATGCCAGAAGCTGGCGTCCCCGTCGATGGAATGAGCGTAAGCCCTGAAGCCTTTCAAGACGTCATGAGAAAAGCAGGCGTCTCCGTCGATCAACCTATAGTTCTCACGCATAGAAGCAGAGGACCGGATGATGTCGGCCTCGCGACATACCTCTACTGGCAGCTCAAGCGTTATGGGCATGACAACGTCGCCATACTCGACGGCGGAACGACGAAGTGGATCGCAGAGAGTCGTGAAGTCTGGGGCGATGACGATGAAGTTCAACCTGGAAATTTCGTTGTACGTCCGGAACGAACGGAACTTGTCACCGGCACACCTGCTGTCGAGCAAACGCTACAGAGTAAAAACCTAACACTGCTCGATGCACGCCTCTTTGAATTCTTCGTCGGGATTGAAAAGCGGCCAAACATTTTGAAGTTCGGGCACATCCCTGGCGCAGCATCCTTCCCGTTCAACGCAAACTTGAATCCCGATCTGACGTTCCGAAACAAAGATCAGCTCGCCGCCGCGATGACTTCTGTCGGCTTCAATCCCAATCAGCCGGTCATCACGTATTGCAACACCGGACACGTCGCTTCCATTTCATGGTTCGTGATCCACGAACTGTTGGGCTACAAGTCCGCGTCACTTTACGATGGCTCGATGCTCGCATGGACAAAGCATGGGCATGACGCCCAATCGACCATCCCACGCTGAGCGATTGTCGCCTCGCGGCAAAAAAAAAATGGGCACAAAAAAAGAGAGACCTTCGGGTCTCTCTATTTTTTTGCGACGTCGCCAAGCTTGAGCAGATCAAAGAATGGGTCGGCGCGGATATAAAGTTCGCTGGCGGCTTCGCCTTTCAGTCAAGATCGCGGCCAACACCAGCGAGGCCGTGAGAGCAATCTTGGAGGCACCCAATCATGCGTTGTCGAAGCAGATCTTCGCGATCTAAGACGAAGCTGAAATTAGCAACGCCGCAAACGAACGATGACTTCCACTCTGGCGATTTCCATTCCAGGCGGAACTTCCGGCATCTGGTTCAGAGCCAGATGAGTGCTATCGATATCCAGAACGCAGTTATCGTCTTCGCAGAAGAAATGATGATGCTCCGACATGTTCGTGTCGTACCAGGTCTTCTGACCGTCGATAGCTAGGCGACGCAGCATACCGGCGCTCGTGAACTGCTGCAGAGTGTTGTAGATCGTCGCGAGAGAAACTTTAACGCCGTGCTTCTTAGCGTCGTCATGCAGAGAATCTGCCGTGACGTGGCGATCACCATTCTGAAAGAGAAGCCGCCCGAGCTCGAGACGCTGACGCGTGGGACGCAACCCAGCCTGAACAAGCATCGTCCCGATTTCACGAGTTGCGCACGATCCGCTGCAGAGATCGCAACGCCCGCACGGAGCAGCCGTAAAAGTAAGTTCGTGCTCAGCAGTTCTCGGAAGGCTCATACCTATGACATCCCTAAATCTGAAGCTGTTCGTTACGGTCCACTGGCAAACTAGCCGCGTCCCGCAGGCATAGACGACGCATCAAGGAACTTATCGAAGTAGATTCTATTTTCCTCGAGACCCATCGCTTTCAAGCGATCAATCGCAGCATCGATCATAAGCGGCGGCCCGCAGAGGTAAGCGTGACTGCTTTTTCCATCGATCATTTCAGGAGTAATTGCGTCCGGGCAATTACCGACGGCGCCTTGCCATCCTTCGCCGTTCTTCTCGACTGAGAGAACCGGAATGTATTTGAAGTTGCCATTCATGGCTGAGCTGAATTCGGCAATCTCTTCGGAGCAATAGAGATCCTGCTGCGTACGGGCGCCAAAGATCAGCGTCACGGGCGACTTCACACCCTCAGCTGTAATCTGCTGCATCAGCGCTCTCATCGGTGCCAGGCCGCTACCGCCGGCGATAAGAACGATCGGTCCTTCAGGCTTACGAAGGTAAAAATTACCGTGAGGTCCATCGAGGACGATTGGGTGGCCGACGTGATTGTCGCCATGCAGCCATTCGGTAAACTGTCCGTTCTTCACCTTGCGAATGAAGAAGCTGACCTGATTCGGTTTTTCATTCGCTGGTGATTGCGAAAATGAATAAGAGCGGGCACGGTCGACAATACCTGGAACGAGAATGTCCGCATATTGCCCAGGCAAATAGTCTTGGAATTGCCCATCGAGTTCCACTTGAACTTCGAGAATATCATGGGTCAATTGCTTGGTATTCGAAATCTTGCCGTTGAGCGTCCGAGCTTTCGCGAGCTCAACTCCGGCGGTATCTTCGAGCTGAACTTCGACCTCGATATCGCCCTTGAGGGACGTCTGACAGGCGAGGATGTAACCTTGCTTGAGTTCGTCGCCCGTCAGCACGTAGCTGAAGTCGGCGAGCGGCTTTATCTTGCCGCTCACCAGTTTACATTTGCAGCTGCCGCAACTTCCAACCCGACAGTTGTACGGCCACTGGATTCCATTCTCGAGTGCAGCTTTAAGCAGGTTTTCCGAAGACCCACTCTTCACGGTAATGCTCTTTCCCAGAGGGGAAATCTTTGCAGTAAACGGGCCTTTATTTTGCTTGAAAAAGCTGAACATCAAGAATGTCTCTTCGGTGTGAATGCTATCGCTCTTGGAGCGATTAGAGGCGAACGACTTCGGGCTTCAGTGAATAGAGGATGCAGAGGACTTCATCTTTCTCGCGCTTGCCTACGCCGTTCTTATCCAGCGCATCCAGCACGTCGTCGCAAACAGCAACGAATTCAGTTTCGTTGATATTCATGCCGGTGTGGGTGGTGATCATATCTCTGCCGGAATAAGATTCCGGGCCGCCAAAACCAGCACAGCACATTTCCGTAACCAGTCGCTTCACGTTGACTGGATCGCTATTGACGTATCGATTCTTAACTTCGGGATTGGTCGTGTGATTGATCCAAATCTGCTCGACGATCTTCTCAATTCCGGCTCGTTTGCCCAACCGCTCATAAAGAGTTGCATCGGGAGCAACCGATTCCGCGACAGCTTCCATACTCATGGTTTCCGACCTCCTGGAAACGCGATCCACATTGAAGTGGATCGCGTCATTCATCTATTTTGAAAGGGGATTACCCACAATCAGACGTAGCTGACTTCAAGGTAGCGACCTTCGATCGCCTTCGGATCAAGGTCGTAACCGACCTTCTTATTGATCATCGCAGCAATCTTGCGCTCTTCGGGCGTCGCGAAGTCACGATCCCAGATAGCAAGCTTACGACGCATGATGTAGTGCCAGAGCGGCGGGATCAGCGCGAGAGTGAACTCGGTGTAGTACCCGATGCGTGCGTTCGGAGCACCCGTCGGAGGACCACCAACACCGGTGAGTTCCCAGAAGTGCGTTTCGCCACGATCGTGATGATCTGCCTGACGACCGATCTCAATGAACGCCCAGCTCGTGAAAGCCGTGTCATTGTCCCACGAGTGACGATACTCGATGGGCTCGTTCTTCACACGGATCAGACCGTAGTGCTCCATGTAGTTCAGCGCTTCGAGCTCGAAGTTCGAAATGATCCAGACAACGAGCATGACAGCGAGACCGATCAGAACACCGCTGGCGCCTTGGCCGCCGGCGTATCCTGCGTAGCTGAAGAGAGCTACGGTCGGGAGGCTCATCATGTAACCGCGAATCCAGCGATTAGACAACGAGAAGAACGATTTGCCCATACGCTTCAGGCGCTTGCCTTCGGTGATGACACCGAAGTACGACTGACCGATATGCGAAATCACGAAGTGCTTGTAGATCGAGCGACCACGCGGAGCCGTAGCGGGATCCGTGTCGTCATCCATCTTGTTGCCCTCCGGACCAAGCCAAGCGCGGCCCAGTTCGAGGTGATGGTTATAGACGTGAGCAAAGCAGAAGTGCGCCGTGCCCGAGAGAGCCATCATCCAGCGCGAGATCAAGAAGCCGATGCCCTTGGTATGCGCGAGTTCGTGACCGAACATGATGCCGAGGCCCTGGTGCATACCAGCGCTGAGCGTGGCGCCAACCAAGGTGATCAGATCAATACCGTTCGTGAACTCATAACCGTTCCAGGTCATGGTTTCGATCGGCACGCCAGCGACGTACTGATAAACACGCCATGCGAGCGCGAGCTGCAGAGCAATGAACGAGATCAACTGCATGTACATCATGGAGTTGAGCACGGCCGGAATACCAGCTGGCGAACCGTCCTTATCAGCGGCAGCGCCACGGAGATGCAGACCAGAGGTCAGCGTATCGACGACGATATTGAAGCCGAAAATTGCAACACCGAGCCAGGCCCAATGTCCGCCTAGTAGGATACCTACCACGCACGCCAGAACTCCCAGCGGCGTGTATAGATACACAAGATGACCAAGTATCAGTTTTCTCATTTTTTCTATTCCTCCTGAACCCCAACGGAGAGGCTGAAATCGAAATTTTTTGCAGTGCTTAGACTGCCTCTATTTATTCACACTCTGAATAAATAGAGAATTCGATTTACCGCATTTTATCTCTATGACTTCACGAATCTATCCGTGAGATTACGCAAGCCAGCGCAGTTGAACTACGTGTACAATCTCGACTCCCCGTCGCAATAACAGCGAAGCCCACTCCGCACGCGCAGAACCTCAGTAGAGAAGCGACCCGAGAACTCTATTGAAGTGCAATCCAAGTCAGCAGTCTGAACCCTCGAAGTCATCGCGACGATAATTGAGTCGTGACGCATCGAGGCCCCTTTGCTCCATACATCTGGCTGGGGTGAATAAACCACCCGGCAGATTACGCATGGTTAGGTATTTGCACGGTCTCCCCTGCCCCTGCCCGATGTGTTTTGGTGTGCCCGTATAGACATCACCAATAACGAGATTGGGAGCGAGATGACGCGGGTTCTCTTCATAAAGGCCTCACCAAGAGGCACGTCTTCGGCATCGGCCCGCGTGGCAGAAGCCTATATAGACGCACTAAAATCCAAGGGTTCCGTAACGGTCGACGAACTCGATGTTTGGAATGCGAATTTGCCGCCATTTGACGGCCACGCACTCGAAGCAAAATACGCAGGTCTTGCTGGGCAGCCGTTGAGCGCAGATCAGCAAACCGCATGGAAAGCAATTGAAGCGCTTGGCGCCCGTTTCCAAAATGCAGATCAGATCGTGATCGCCACACCGATGTGGAATTTCGGTGTCCCGTATCAGATGAAGCACTTGATTGATCTGGTTACGCAGAAAAACGTGACATTTACCTTCGACGAAAACGGCTTCGGCGGCATGCTCAAAGGTAAGCGCGCAGTCGTCGTCGCCGCGCGCGGTCTCGAGTACGTCGAGGGAACGCCGATCTCAGAGGAAAACCTCGACTATCAAAAGGCCTTCCTCCTCTCCTGGCTGAACTTCATCGGCATCTCCGACATTCAAACCATTCGCGTTGAAAAGACCCTCTTCGGAGAAGAAGCGCTTACGGCGTCGCTTGCTGCCGGCATCAACGAGGCGAAGGCGTTGGCCAACGCAGGTTAAGAGAAATGGGTAAATTTCTACCGGTTAGCAGGTGGGTTTTGCGGAAACGCATAGCGACGTGCACTGCACAAACTAGGTAGATTTTACCTATTCATCTACTCCGCTGGCAGGCATTAAAATGGCTCGATTACTTACCTCAAGCCTCACCTCATCAGAGGACTTTTAATCCTCCGTCGGAGTGGTGAGTTCTTGCCAGCGACACAGCAAACGGAAGAAAAAAACAATGTTGGAAAAAGCACTGCAGCGCGACGCGGAATCGCGTCCGTTTGAAAAAGAAATGAGAAAGCTCGGTGATCTCGTGATGAAGGATCCGGCCCTACTGGATCGTCTCGAAGCCACGCCAACAAAAGAAGCTTTCATAAACGTCTACTGCGAAATGGCGCGGGAACAGAACATCAGCTTTACCAGGGACGATCTCTTGATTGCTGTTCAAGAGCAGAAGCACGGAAAGGACTACGTTCTTCCGAAGAAGATTCTCCGCATGGTCATGGATCGCTTTTAAGGTGTGATGAAATGAGCGACGAAATTAAAACGACTGAAGGACGTGCCGTCGGAACCTGGAACGGCGCTTCCGCAACTGAACTGATGCAGGAACTCACCCGCATCCGCAAACAGCTTGCTGATGAGAAGAGCAGAGAAAAAGTCTCTCCTCGCGATATTCCTCATCGCGATCAGATCCCCGCTGACCTGCAGAACTTCCGCGCATACCCGCTGTGGTGCGTTGATAAAGCCGGGTCTTGCCTAGTCGGCGCTGGCGCAAACCGCATCGAGCCGGTTGATAAGGTGCTGGCATTTTCCCTTGTCGAGCATCACTGACAAGGCATTCCAGCCGACTTTTTTCACGATCAATACGGGGGAGGCATTTGCCTCTCCCTCATATTTGGAATTCAGAAGAGTCTAATTTATGAATTTTTGGGACGGTGGCTCCTTAGCAATTCTCAAGAACGTCGAAGAGATTGCCAAAAGCGTACTTGCCGCCAATTCTGCCCAAGTCGATAGCGAAGCAATTTGGCCCAGAAAAGGCATGACGGCACTTCTTGATGCCGGACTGGGCGGCCTTGTGGTCCCCCGACCTTACGGCGGCAAGGGCCAAGGCCTGCAAATGCTTGCGCGTGTTTGCGAGCAGTTGAGCAGAGAATGCGCCTCCACCGGCATCTGCTATGGCATGCATTGCGTCGGATCTTACGTCATCGCGGCGAACGCCACGGATGCCCAACGCGAGGCGTTGCTAACGCCGATATGCGAAGGCAAACACATCACAACTCTTTCGCTGAGCGAGACCGGAACCGGGAGCTACTATTACCTCCCCCAAACGACGCTCACCAATCATTCCGCTGACTACTATAGCCTCACCGGAGAGAAGGTTTTTGTAACAAACGGCAGCCACGCGGATTCTTACGTTGTCTCCGCTGTCTCCGGCGAAAAAGAAGACGCCACCGCTCAATTTTCCTGCGTCGTTGTTCCCGGCACAACCGAGGGATTGAGCTGGGGAGGAGTTTGGAATGGCGTGGGCATGCGCGGGAATTCCTCGCGCACGATGATATTGCGAAATGCTCGTATTCCGCGCGCAAATCTTCTCGGTCGCGAAGGCGATCAGATGTGGTACATTTTCAATGTAATCACTCCCCTATTCATCATCGCAATGGCTGGCACCTATCTCGGTGTTGCTGCAAGCGCGATCGATGAAGCGCGAGACCACGTGGCTTCACGCCGCCACATGCATGCGGGATCGTTATCGCAAGCACCAATCGTCCAACATCGCATCGGAGCTCTCTGGTGCATGCTCGAGCGAGCGCGCCAGCTCGTATACGGCGCGGCAGCCAGCTTCGATAACGGCAGCCCCGACGCACTTCTGCAGATCATGGCGAGTAAAGTCGAAGTCGCCGAGAGCGCCGTCGCCATCGTTGACGAAGCCATGACGCTCACCGGTGGCCGCGGTTACTCGCAAGGGTCGAAACTCTCGAAGCACTTGCGCGATGTTCGCGCGATCCACCTTATGGCGCCGACCACCGAACTCTTGAAAACGTGGATCGGAAAATCCCTGCTTGGCGTTCCGCTACTCGCGGATTAACGCGTTAAGCTAAAACGTTGCTGAGCCTGGGCAATTGGCCCAGGCCCGACTTGCCCAAAAGCTCTGTAAACATTGACCGTAGCCGCCCCCTCGACAGCGGACCGCTCGGTCAACAGGAGCACGCCCGGCCGGAGATCTCCGTCAGCTTGGCGCAATCAAAATCGATTGCTTCAAAGCGCGGGGAATTACGAAAAAAGCGCGCCTATCTCCCCCTCCAAAGCTCAGCTCGACATTCAATCCCTCACTCGAATATTCGAACCCGCTCTGCGCAATCCCGCGCGCCAGGAAGAGATTTCAATTCGCCGTCCGATCGAACTCAAAATGGTCGAACGCGATCCCGCACCCGTGACGCCGTCGCAGCGACTCTCTCGGTCGCTCCCAACCGCCAGCGCAACGATTTCGCGTCTGCTATAGCAGACGCCGAACATCATCGAACCTGCAAGCGGTGCGTCTCCGCACAATCATTCAGCCGTTCGATGACACCCGTCGCAGCAAAGTTTTCAACAAGCTCCTTAACGAGCAAGCCTCTTCCACACCCTCGAATCCGGCTCTCGGAACGCAGGATCGGAAGCATAATTGACTATGACAGACGCCTGGTTTCTCCAGCAAAACGGGATGAGAGACTCGAAACTTTCTCGAATAAGAAACTCTGACGACGTCATCGCAGCCGTTCTGAATAATTTAGTCGGCACCGTCGAGGAAATCGAGCAACAACCACAAGTAAAATCAGTGCGGAGTTTCTAGGCAAGGTGACAAAAAATTGCTGCACGCCAACAATCAAACATCTTCACAACTGCAAGCATTTCAGGGGATTCGAGAGCGAAAAATCCCTCTACTAGAGCTACTTTGTTTGCATTGCAGCATGCGCAAGAGCTCATTCAAGAAAGAAATCAGTATAATTTCAAAAAGACAATTTGTGTGCTGAGCAGCAGAAATCGCAAGATGGTTTCATGATCTTGAATATATCTCCGCGCGCCCTATGAGACGGCGCGGAAAACTAGGTTGAACTCGGCAAGTCACCGGACACGCCAACTTCCTACGGCTGGCATTGTGTCCACATAAATCTCCGCTTCTTCAGAAGTCGAGACCATTGGAAATTTCGATGATCGTGCGCTCGGAGGACAGTGATCGATGATCCGACGTGAAATTCCTAGCCGCAAAAGTTACGCAGATCGTCTGCATAATCGTGCGCGCCCGGAACCACGCGAAGCCATTCGAACAAAATCCTCCCTATCGGCAACTGATTTCAACATGGGGCAGTCAAATGCTTCGCGGATATTATGATTTCCGCGAGCCGTTAAAAGGTGTTTGAACACCTCGTGCCTGATTGCGACGTCATTGCGGATATTGCTTGTCGAATGAGACGACAGAAAATTCTGAAGAATTCAAGGGGGGAAGAAAGAATGAAATGGAGGAGCTCGCTGAGGGCGCGTTTGGTACCGGCAAACTCAAGCAAAGCGCTTCAAGTAGATGCTCGATCGAGTACAGTTCGTACAACGATCGACTGCTAAATCTAGGGACAAGAAAACCAAAATGACAGCGCCAATGAGTGTTGGAACAGCCTCACCAATGACATCTCAACACCGCGATGCCGCAACGAGCACAAAGGTTGTATCAATCAAGAATTCAATGGAGACAACTACTCGCGCCAACGCAGACACCACAACACCAGTCCTAGCCCTCGAAGACGTTAGCCTCGCCTTTGGGGGCATCAAGGCGCTTACTGATGTTTCACTCACAGTAAAGCCTGGCGAAATCCGGGCAATCATTGGCCCCAACGGCGCGGGCAAAAGCTCTCTGATCAACGTCATCAGCGGCATTTACAAACCCAACAAGGGAGTTATCAGCCTCGTCGGCAACTCCTTCTCCCGCGTCCCAACCGAACGTCTATCCCATCTCGGCGTTTCACGAACATTCCAGAACATCGCCCTCTTCAAAGGCCTGAGCGTCTTTGACAACATCGCAATCGGGCGCGTCTCTGCTGTAAAATCTAATACGTTCCAGCAAATTTTCGGCTCGAAGCGCGCGCGTCAGGAACGCGAGATCACTGAAGCCCGGGTCGAAAAAGCTCTCGAGCACATGCATCTGACATCTGTACGCGATCGCCTCGCCGCGTCGCTGTCCTACGGCATGCAGAAGCGCGTTGAACTGGCTCGCGCTCTGGTCATCGAACCCCGCCTCCTCCTGCTCGACGAGCCGATGGCGGGCATGACCGGCACTGAAAAAATAGAAATGACCCAGTTTATTCGCGACGCGTGCAGTCGATACGGAACGACGGTCGTTCTCATTGAGCACGACATCGGCGTCGTTATGGGATTGTCGGATTACGTCAGCGTTCTCGATTACGGACGCAAGATTGCCGACGGAACGCCATCGCAAGTTATGAACGACCCAGCTGTTGTCGACGCCTACTTAGGCGTGCCGCACGAAGCTGATGAGTGAGAGGCACATTTAAATGGCAGAGTTTCAATTTTTTCTAGAGGTCCTCATCAGTGGCTTACTGTCGGGGATCATGTACTCGCTCGTCGCACTGGGCTTCGTGCTGATTTACAAGACGTCTGGCGTATTCAATTTCGCACAAGGTTCGCAGCTCCTTTTTGCAGCCTTGACGTTCGTGTGTCTGAACGAACTCGGCGTGCCCATGTGGGCCGCGTTCGTGATTACGCTTGCGATCATGGTGTTGCTGGGAATTCTCATCGAACGCGTCGTCCTGCGGCCGTTGGTTGCCCAGACGCCGATGACGCTCTTCATGGCGACGCTCGGCCTCTCCTACATCATCGAAGGAGCTGCTCAGATCATTTGGGGCACGCAGGTTCACAGCCTCGATCTTGGCATTGACGACGTGCCGATCGAAGTTGGCGGCGTGTTCATCAGCACATTCGATCTGGTCGCTGCTCTTGTTGCTGCAGCCATGGTTGGACTTCTCACGTTCTTCTTCCGCTACACACGTATGGGCTTGGCATTCCGAGCAGTCGCACAAGACCAGCTGGCTTCCTTGTCCGTCGGTCTACGTTTGCCGCGCATCTGGGCTGCTGTCTGGGCGGCATCGGGTCTTGTTGCACTCGTTGCAGGTCTCCTGTGGGGCGCCCGCATTGGTGTTCAGTTCTCACTCTCGCTCGTGGTTCTGAAGGCACTCCCGGTTCTGGTGTTGGGTGGCTTTGACTCGATTGCCGGAGCGATTGTCGGCGGCCTTATCATCGGCGCTGCTGAGAAGCTTTCGGAAGTCTACATCGGCCCGTTCCTGGGCGGCGGTATCCAAGGGTGGTTCGCATATGTGGCCGCACTGATCTTCCTGCTCGTTCGCCCCACCGGCTTGTTCGGTCAACGTCTCGTCGAAAGGGTCTGATTGTGACCAGCGCATCTTCATCATCGTCTAGAGCGACGAACAGCCTGATTACGCCCGGCGTTCTATTCATCCTCGCTGCGGCGTACACAATCCCACCGTTGATCGGATCGGAATATCTGTTCAACGCGATCCTAGCGCCAACACTTGCGTTAGGTCTCGCAGCACTGGGGCTCAACCTGCTTACGGGCTATGCTGGCCAAGTCTCACTTGCCAGCGCTGCCTTCATGGCGATCGGCGCATTCGCAGCGTATAATCTGACGCTGCGCGTGCCTGATATCACGATGGTCGTCAGCTTTATTCTGGCGGGCCTCTTTGCGGCAGCAATCGGTCTCATATTCTGCCTGCCGGCATTCCGGCTGCGCGGCTTCTATCTGGCCATTTCGACTCTTGCTGCTCAGTTCTTTGTCCAATGGGCAACGAACTTCCCATGGGTCACAAACTACAGCCCGTCCGGCGTTATCGATGCGCCGCCGATCTCGATATTTGGGTATGTCGTCCAGACAATCCAGGGCAAGTATTTCGTCGCTCTGACCATTGTCGCCCTGCTGACCATCTTCGTTGCACGTCTTGTGCGGACGCAGGCAGGTCTCAACTTCATCGCCATACGCGACAATGAACTCGCCGCAAAAGTGATTGGTGTTCCGGTCCTGAAAACCAAGCTCCTCGTATTTGCGATCAGCTCGTTCATCATCGGCATTTCGGGCGTGCTCTGGGCGTTCACCTATCTGGGAACGATCCAGGCTGGATACGGCGGCTTCGATCTCAATCGCTCTTTCAGCGTGCTCTTCTGCATCATCATTGGCGGTCTGGCGACCATTCGTGGATCGTATCTTGGTGCAGCATTCATGGTGGCATTCCCACTGCTGCTTTCGCGAGTAGGCGGCTATCTGTTTGCCGATCTAAACGCCGGCATTCTTGAGAACTGCCAGAAAATCATTATCGGCGCCCTGATCATTCTCGTTCTCATTTTTGAGCCCGATGGATTGTCTGCGCTGATCGACCGGATGTGGCGCAAAATAACTGGCGCCAACAAAAACGATAAGGAGAAAACAAGCGACTTACAGACAATCGGAAACACCTAAGACTAGCAGCGATTTACTCGTAGTTTCCACACGGCAAACGGAAAATAAAAACAAGCCAAACTGATAAAAACAAACAAGCGTATCAGAAGGAAACGGCCAATATGACTAAATCATTCGGAATGGGGCGAGGCTATCTGAAGAGCCTGGCACTCGGATCACTGATTGCATTTTCACTTGGTGCCACACCATCATCCGCTGAGGAACAGTACTTCCCGCTACAGGTTTATCGACAGGGCCCCTACGCCGCCGGCGGCACAGGCTTCTTCGGTGGCATGATCGACTATATGAACCTGATCAATATGCGCGACGGCGGCGTCAACGGCGTCAAGCTGACGTGGAGCGAATGCGAAACGGGTTACGAAGTCGAGAAGGGCGTCGAGTGCTACCAGAGAATGAAGGATCACAATCCTCCTCCGGGCGTCTGGACTCCTCTCAGCGTCGGCATCTCCTACGCGATGACCGATAAGATCACCGCTGACCAGGTTCCGCTTACGACAATCAACCATGGTCGTACTGAATCATCAGACGGACGCGTCTTCAAATACCTGTTCCCGCTTCTCACGAACTCGGGCAGCGAAACATCCGCCATCGTCCAGTACATTGGATCCAAGTTTGGCGGCATGGAGAACCTCAAAGGGAAAAAGATCGTCATCCTTTTCCACGGCTCTCCCTATGGCAAAGAGACGACCCCTCTCTTGAAGCAGCTGGGTGAAAAGTACGGCTTTGAAGTGAAGGACATCGAAGTCCCTCATCCGGGCGCCGAACAAGGATCTCAGTGGCTCGAAATCAAGCGCTACAAGCCGGACTTCATCATCCTCCGCGGTTGGGGAATTATGAATCCCGTGGCGCTCAAGACGGCACGCCGCACCGGATATCCGATCGATAAGATCGTCGGCAACATCTGGTCGAACTCGGAAGAAGACGTGAAGCCCGCCGGCGATGCAGGTATCGGATACACTGCTGTTACGACCCAGACGTCTGGCACGTCTTCGCCGATCCTCCAGGACATTATCAAAACTGTCTATGGTGCGAACAAGGGCGATCTCGCCGATAAATCACGCATCGGCAGCGTCTATCACAACCTTGGCATTGTGAACGGCATGTTGACTGTCGAAGCAATGCGCGTCGCACAGAAGAAGTTCGGCAACAAAATGCTGACCGGCGATGAATTCCGCTGGGGCCTCGAACATCTCAATCTTGATGAGGCCGCTGTCGATAAGGTTGGTGCAAAGGGCTTGTTCCACTCCATCAACGTGACGTGCGAAAACCACGAAGGAAATGGCTTGCTCATCTTCCAGAAGTGGGATGGCACGAAGTATGAGCCGGTCACAGACTGGATCAAGCCGGACTGGGCAATGCTTCGTCCTATCATCGAAAATGCTTCAGCCGCATATGCCAAGGAGAAGGGTATAACTCCGCGGAATTGCGCTGAAGAAGAAACCGCACAGAAATAAGCTAGAAGCCCTGTTCCCAAATATCTGGCAGTGCCGGTCTTCGGCACTGCCAGACGGGGCAAGCACGCTGAAGATGAAGATGACACAAACAGCTATCCTAAAGATCGACCAGATCGAGGCCGTCTATAACCTCGGGATCATCGCCCTACGCGGCGTGAGCCTGTCGGTAGAGCCCGGTGAAATCGTTGCTCTCCTGGGCGCCAACGGCGCTGGCAAAACAACCACATTGATGGCTGCCTCTAATCTGCTTGCTGCAGAACGCGGTAAAATCGAACGCGGCGACATTCTGTTTGAAGGCAAATCGACGAAAGATCTCACGGCGGCTGACCTCGTCGAAAGAGGTTTGGTTCAGGTGCTTGAAGGCCGCCACTGCTTCCCAGCGCTGACTGTGGAAGAAAACTTGCTGACGGGAGCCCTCTCGCGGCGGATCAGCCGCAGCGAACTGAGCAGGGATCTCGATCGCATCTATGCTGCATTTCCAAAACTGAGCGCTCTACGTAACAACCTGGCAGGACTGACGTCCGGCGGCGAACAGCAGATGACGGCGATCGGCCGTGCATTGATGGCGAAACCGAAGCTGCTCATCCTCGACGAACCCTCAATGGGACTCGCGCCAATCATCGTCGAAGAAATCTTCAAACTCCTGAAATCTCTGAACAAGAATGAGAACCTCTCGCTACTC
This sequence comes from Hyphomicrobium methylovorum, assembly GCF_013626205.1. Classification (NCBI taxonomy): domain Bacteria; kingdom Pseudomonadati; phylum Pseudomonadota; class Alphaproteobacteria; order Hyphomicrobiales; family Hyphomicrobiaceae; genus Hyphomicrobium; species Hyphomicrobium methylovorum. Next base: position 2,508,103 of record NZ_QHJE01000001.1, on the reverse strand, counting down.
GTAGCAGAGCAAAACTCAAACATTGCATTGCGATACGCCGACCGAGCTTACGTTCTGGAAAACGGCAAAGTAGCTCTCAATGGGAAAACGGCCGAGCTCCGTCAGCGCGACGATATCAAGGCATTCTATCTGGGCCACGATACTCACGTCGGACCATCGGCAACGGCATAGAGCAGTCAAATCTACAGATGCACACTGACATATCTGCTGATGCCGACACGCGAGCGCCACTTGAAATGGAGCATAGTCAGCCGGAAGCGGGCCTATCGGAAGTAATGTCGTATTTACGAACCGAGTTTCCTCAGTTCGACATCGCCCGCATACACGAGAACGAAGATGAGATCGTTCTTCAGCTAAAATCCTTGGGCCAGGTCCACATAGTTCGCGTGCATCGGAGCTTCCTGGAGCGTACGTCCGAAAAGGAAATTAGCGAGCGGCTGACGAGTTTCCGCCTTGCATCTGTGCTCCGCGATCTCGGCAATTTGCCTGTCGCGCTTACTCCCAGCGGCTGCATCTTTATGTGAGTAGCATCGAACGACACCGCAAGTTCGCAACTGCCAACCAATAAGCCAGAGAGATCTCTCCGCCGCCAACCTCTGAATTGAACAATTACATGCGTATTCCGCATATATATATACATTCAGAAAATAAATAATCATGCGGACCGGCCGAGATAACGCTCAATGACTTCTTGTTGACAGCGAGCAATCCGTAATTTGCAGAAATTGTTATTTAGACGACCTGAACTTAGTGTTATTCTAGAGTGCAGACACGACTAATCAACCTCGATGAATAATCGAGCGGGAGCGATGAGACACCGCAAATGGGGCCAAATCGCTTCGAAGAAAAGAAAATCGGAGGAGCAATATGACGCTCATTAGCACCAGACTACCAGTTCCCGCAGAGCATTCTCTCCATCACGTCGTATGTCCTCACGATTGCCCCGACACATGCTCCATGTTGGTCACGGTTGACGATCGCAGCGGTAAGGCCGTTCGGCTTCAAGGTGACCCAACACATCCGATCACGCGCGGTTACCTTTGCAATAAAGTCAATCATTACCTTGAGTTAGTATACAATGACAATCGTATTCTTTACCCACACCGGCGCGTAGGACCGCGCGGACCAGGCGCGAGATTTGAGCGTATTACGTGGGACGAAGCGCTCGACGCCGTCACGAACAACTTCAAAGAAACGATTGAGAAATACGGCCCCCAAGCCGTGCAGCCCTACTCGTATTCCGGCCAAAGCGGAATTCTGATGTTCTGGGGCATGGATCAGCGCTTCTGGAACAAGATGAGCGCTGCCCGTTTGGAGCAATCCATCTGCATCTTCGCGGCTATGTGGGCGGGCCTTTACACGTACGGCTTAGCGCATCCCGTATCTATTCATGAAGCTTGCGACAACGGCGCCGAACTGATCATTCTTTGGGGCGCCAACCTGGTAAGCACCGGCGTTCACGCCATCCCCTTCCTCAACGCAGCCAAGGCTCGCGGCGCGAAGATCATCGTAATCGATCCGCGCATCACGCGAACAACGATGATGGCTGACTGGCACATCCAGCCACGCCCAGGCACCGACGGCGCTCTCGCGCTCGGAATGATGAAGATCATCGTCGACGCTGGCAAAGCCGATATGGACTTCCTCAAGGAGCAGACCCACGGCTGGGAAGAGCTGCTGGAGAAGAAGCTCCCTGATTATCCGGTCGACAAAGTTGCAAAGATCACCGGTCTTTCGGAAGAAATCATCACCAAGCTGGCGATGGAATATGCATCGACCAAGAAGAGCTATATCCGCGCCAACTATGGTTTGAACCGCCACCAGAACGGCGGGCAGATGTGCCGGTCAATTCTGATCCTGCCGTGCATCACCGGCTCGTGGCGCGAAAAGTGCGGGGGAGCAGCCTTCGGCGTTCTTGAAGAGCAGTGGCTGCATCTTCCGACCGCCAAGCTGCAAAGACCAGAACTCGGAACGCGCCCTGAATCGCGCATGACCAGCATGGTGCAGATTGGCCGGGCACTCGCGGACCACATCGGCATCGATGGCAAGCCGCTCGACCCACCGATCAAATCCATCTTCATTTACAATTCTGACGTGGCCAATTCCGCGCCCAACACAAATAACGTGCGCAAAGGCCTGATGAGAGAAGATCTCTTCGTTGCGGTCCACGACACGTTCTGGACTGACACCTGCCAGTACGCTGACATCGTCCTACCGGCCGATACCGCGCTCGAGCGAACGGATCTCCATACCGCATACGGCTCGAACTATTATTCGCTGAGCAAAGCTGCCATCAAGCCGCTCGGCGAAAGCGTCCGCGATACAGAGATGTTCCGGATGATGGCCAAGAAGATGGGCTACGTCGAGACGAGCGGTGATGCCTTCACGCAGACGGATGAAGAGATGATCGCGGATCTGATCGATCCCGTGAATCCGTTGATGGAAGGCCTGACGTTGGAGCAATTCGAAACCAACGGTTGGTGCCGCTCAAGCGTTGAATCTGAGCGGAGAAACTTCCTGAAGAACGGCTGGCCAACGCCGAGCAAAAAAATTGAGATCCTCAGCGAAGCGCTCGCCAATGATTATCCTGGCCAGGATCCATTGCCGACGTACGTGCCTGAGATCGAAGGCCAGGAAGATCCGCTCCGCGCCAAATATCCGCTACAGGTTCTTTCTCCGGCCACCCATCACTTCATCGGTGACTCATTCCAGGTCGTACCGCGTTTGAACGCCATGACCTCGAGGCCGACAGTGGAACTGAGCCCCGAGGATGCCGCCCAGCGCGGTATCAAGGATGGCGATCTCGTCCGCATCTATAACGACCGTGGCGAGACCTACTGCTACGCCGTCATCATTCCAGGCATGTTGTCGGGAATGATTGCTGCGCAAAAGCAATACAAGGGCAGCAACACGCCAAATGGCGTCAACATAAATGCCCTCAATTCAGAACGCGTCACTGACTTCGGTCGCAGTCCCACATTCTATTCGTGTCTGGCAGAAGTCGAAAAAGTGTCGGCCGAAAAAGCGAAACTCATGGCCTGATCATATCGTACACGGAAACTAAGATAACGCGGACAGTAGCAACAGAGTTGTCACTGTCCGCAAATGGAGAAGTGAATGTCGACTATGATCTCCCACGTCTCGGAGCATTGCGAACTAAAGCCGCTTCCACGTCCCGATCGTCGCCTGCACAACAGCAGGGTTCAGATCAATCAAGGTATTCTCAAGAGCGTAACGCGCTTGAACTACGACACGCTTCAGCTCGTAGTAAAATGCGATGAAGGTTCGCCACCCATCAGCAGCAGAGCCGGACAATACGCGACGTTGCATACGCCGGATCTGACCAAGGCTCGCGCCTACTCGTTTGCCCGCGCGCCTGAAAACGAAAATCCGAATGAGCACACGTTCTTCGTACGCGTCGTTCATGGCGGAGAATTCTCAAGCTGGCTTGCTGAGAAAGACCGCAGCGGCGCACCGATAACGATCAGCGGTCCGCTCGGGAAATTCGGGCTCGACGCAAGCGATCGCACAATGGTCTGCATTGCAGGCGGCAGCGGCATGAGCGCCATCAAGGCGCTACTTGAAAGTGCCGCGAACCTCAAGGTCAAGCGCGACTGCATCTTCCTCTACGGCGGCCGCGCTCAACGCGACCTCTACTGCAGCGAAGAGATCGCAGCTATCGGCAAAAACTGGAACAAGGACTACAAATTCGAATTCGTTCAAGTCCTCTCCGACGAACCCGAAGACAGCAACTGGGCGGGCGCCAGAGGCTTCGTCACCGAGTATTTCAAATCGACCTATCTCGATTCAGGCAAAATGAGCGTGAACAACTGCAAAGCGTTCTTTTGCGGTCCGCCACCAATGATCGATGCAGGCGCCGAGATACTCAAAAACGCCGGCATGGACGAACGCGACATCCACTTCGATAAGTTTGAGGATGCTCGCTCTCCCGCACCGGTCATCGACAATACAAAATGCGTGTTGTGCGATGAATGCCTGATGGTCAAGCCGACCGCCAATTGCATCGTCGAGGTCTCGCGTCTCATCAAAACCGAAACGTCGGACTTTGCGGGCTACGAACGTGTCGATCCGGCGTACACGTCCGGACTGTACTACAATACTCTGTTCATCGACTCGAAGGCGTGCATCCGCTGCTATGCCTGCGTGGAGGCCTGCCCGGCTCACGCAATATCGCCCGAGCACGACAAGACGCCACGAACCTTGCGGCAAACAATATCCTGAGGGGGTCGCCTCCTCATTCGCAGGATGTCTGCGGCTGATATTGAATTCCTACAGGCATCACGAATTAGCGACGGCATCTAATAAATGCCGTCGCTCAACTCTCTAAGAGCAATGGCTGCAAACACCGCCGACGCCATATTGATCCCGCGCCGACAAAGAAAACCCGGCGCGCAAGCGTCTCGCAGCACGAATAAAACCAAATCCCTTCAGCTCCCAATGGTCAGCTCCGTGAGGCTGAACCGTTTTGGCGCGTGGCAATACTGAAGTTCAGACTGCCCATTACGCGACCCCCAAATCCGTATTTATCCTTAGTTATCTTCGCAATAGCGCGGGGTTGTTATCGCCCAATGCCTGTGATTAAAGCGCACTATTGCGTACGGCAAATCGTAACAGGACCTACGGATGGCGGATCTTTCGAAGTCGGGAAACAATTCGGAAATCCTTGAATGGACAGAAAATCCCTCAAGCTTTGCGCTATTCAGCGATACTTTGACTGCCCTACCATCGCCCGACCCTGGCTTAAAAAACAGCCGTGTGAAATCAAAGCCAGGGTTCATCAGCCGCATCCGTAATCTTACCCACGACACCTATGAGGTTGTCGTTGAGTACGAAAACGACGGAGATTCCTTCGGTTTCAGAGCTGGTCAATACGCAGTATTGCGCCACAAGGATATCAAGAAACCGCGCTCCTATTCATTGGCCAAGGCCCCAGAAGCAGAACGCCCTTTTGAACTGACTTTCTTCATCCGTTACGTGCCCGGCGGCGAATTTACTACTTGGCTAACAGCAGCAGATCGGACGGGCGAACCACTCACCGTGAGTGGTCCAATGGGCAAGTTCTTGCTCGATGGGAGCACAGATCCAATTCTCGGTATCGCGGGCGGCAGCGGTATGAGCGCAATTCATTCCATTCTCGAATACGCCGCCCACGCCAAACTACCTCGCGATGCGTATTACATTTACAGCGCACGCAGCCAGCGCGACCTCTACTGTCAAAAAGAATTAGAAGTTCTCGCGCGCAATTGGCACCCTGATTACAAGCTGCATTTCATCCCGACATTGTCGCGCGAACCCGCCAAAAGCAAATGGCGTGGCGTACGAGGACGCGGCACCAATCATGTTCGGGATGTACTTATCAAGCAGGGAATATTGGATGTAAGCAAGGCTCGGGCATATTTTTGCGGCCCCCCAGCCATGATTGACGACGGCATCGAAATACTCCTCGCCGCCAACATGCCGAAGCACCATATTGCATACGACAAATTCGAGGATATGAGTTCGCCGGCGCCGGTCATCGACAATACGAAATGCGTGCTCTGCGATGAATGCCTAATGGTAAAGCCACAACCGACATGCATCGT